>CANRCF010000001.1 GCA_947629045.1 uncultured Clostridia bacterium
TTTTTAGATACTTTAGTTTCTTTTCCACCTTTTGCTAGGTAACTTAATTCTTGTGGGTTAGTTTCAATTGTAACAATTGCTTTTTTCCAATCAGAAGTTTTTCCTGATGTTTTACCCATTCTCTTTTCTTTTCCTTTTACTAATATTGTATTAACATTTAAAACTTTAACTTCAAAAAGTTTTTCAACTGCATTACGAATATCTACTTTAGTAGCTTTTTTATTAACTCTAAAGGTATACTTTCCAACTTGTAATCCATCATTACTTTTTTCAGTAACTACTGGAGCTAAAATAACATCTTCTGCTTTCATTTAAGCGTACACCTCCTCTAATTTTTTAACAGTATCAACTGTAACTACAAGATTTTTATGTTTTAATAGGTCATATACATTTATAGTACCTACTTGAAGTGCTTTAACACCTTCTATATTTCTTGCTGATTTTTGAACAACTTCATCTTTTTCTGGTAAAAGAATTACTGCTTTACCTTCAACTTTTAAGTTGTTTAAAATTCTAGCCATTTCCTTTGTTTTGATTTCTTTTAAATTTAAACTGTCAACTACTACTAATTCGTTTTCTAATACTTTTGAGCTAAGCATTGATTTGATTGCTAGTCTCTTTTCTTTTTTGTTTACAGTATAATTGTAAGAACGTGGTTTTGGTCCTAATGCTACACCTCCACCAACCCAATGTGGTGCACGAATGCTACCTTGTCTTGCTCTACCTGTACCTTTTTGTTTCCATGGCTTTTTACCACCACCAGATACTTCGCTTCTAGTTTTTGTACTTTGTGTACCTTGTCTTTGATTAGCTAGGTAATTTACTAAAACACTATGTACAATTGCTTCATTTGGTTTTATACCGAAAACTTCTTCTTTAAGGTCCATAGTTTTTACTTTTTTACCTTCTATATCATATACGTCTACCTTAGGCATCTTAATTTCCCTCCTTATTATTTACTTTTCACACTTGATTTTAGTTTTAATATTGTACCTTTAGCTCCTGGTACACTACCTTTTACTAAAATAGCATTTTTATCTAAATCTACTTTTACTACTTCTAAGTTTTGAATTGTAACTGTTACTCTTCCCATATGTCCTGGTAGTTTTTTACCTTTAAATACTCTACCTGGTGTAGAAGTTGGTCCCATTGAACCTGGTCTTCTATGATACATAGAACCATGTCCCATTGGTCCTCTTGATTGTCCATGACGTTTAATAACACCTTGGAAACCTTTACCTTTTGATGTTCCTTGAATATCTAATTTATCTCCTACTGAGAAAGTATCAACTTTTAATTCATCACCTACATTTATATTTTCTATAGAATCTACTCTAAATTCTCTTAAATGTTTTTTTGGTGTTAAATTAACTTTTGTGT
The DNA here is from genome assembly GCA_947629045.1 of uncultured Clostridia bacterium. Classification (GTDB taxonomy): domain Bacteria; phylum Bacillota; class Clostridia; order TANB77; family CAG-508; genus CAG-273. The sequence goes on from CANRCF010000001.1 coordinate 1,381, forward strand.
AATGACCTTTTATTGGTTTAATTACTTTATGTTCTTTTACGTCACCATATCCTAATTGGATAGCTTGGTAACCATCTTTTTCAGCTGTTTTTACTTGTACTACTGTACATGGACCAGCTTCAATAACTGTAACTGGAATAACTTTTCCTTGTTCATCAAAGATTTGTGTCATTCCAACTTTTTTTCCGATTAATCCTTTATTCATTTTATTTCCTCCTAACTATTGGCTGATATTTTAAATTTCATAATAATATGCTGTATCAGCTTGGTTTTTTAAAGAATTTTAATCTTTTATGTTTTGATATGCTACTTATAATATGTAACATTTCAAAATAATTTCATTTGTTACTATAACTTAATTTCAATATCAACACCAGCTGGTAAGTCTATTTTCATAAGACTGTCTACTGTTTTTTGTGTTGGATAAAGAATGTCGATTACTCTTTTATGTGTTCTCATTTCAAATTGTTCTCTTGAATCTTTGTCTTTGTGTGGAGAACGTAATATAGTAATAATCTCCTTTTCTGTTGGTAATGGAATAGGACCTGATACTTTAGCTCCTGTTTTTTTAGCAGTATCTACTATTTTTTCAGCAGACTGTTCTAAAACAACATGATCATAAGCTTTAAGTCTTATTCTAATTTTTTCGCTTGTTACTGCATTTTCTTTCTTTGTTGCCATTTTGAATTTCCCTCCTTCTAAATTTTTTAGAGCTTTTGGCTCTTTTTAAGAATCTTTTTTAAAGTTTTCTCTAAGTTAAAAACTTATTTTTTCTTTTAAAAAGATTTCTTTTTGTACTGCTAGACTTATTTAGCAGTAATTTATTTGGTCGGAAGTTATAACGCACCCTGGTGTTTCTTTTTTTACCAATATAAAAACCCAAGTTTGCATGATAAATTCTTGGGATAAGTGCTTAATTTTTTAACTTACCGCCTCGGTCATAGCCAAGACATACTCCATAAGAGTTCCCTCCAAATACGCATTTAAAGCATATTTGTAGCCACATCTTACTTCATCGCCAAACACATGCTTAAATATTATATCGTACTTATAGCATAATGTCAACTAGTTTTTGAATTATTTTTTACTTTTGCATTTACTTTTTCATAATTGCTTTTAATATTTCAATTTATGATTAATTTTTTACTTAATTTTTAAAAGTTTGTTTCCACTTAAAACAACCTCCTCCCACTGTCTTGAAAGCCATTACCTCCATATCGCCTTGAAAAATGAAAACTTTTGTGGTATAATAAAAAAGATGGCATATAGCCAAATAATAAAAAAGAGGTTGATAAAATCAATGGAAGAAAAAATCTACACGTACAATCTTCATATTGTAAAAAACAATTTGAAGACGCAATTAGAGGATTTTACCATCATCCCTGAAAGCACTCTTGGTGCTCACATATTGCGGGACACTGGACACGCAGGTAAAATAACTCTCAACATTTCTCGTCCAAAAAAGATGAAATTTGAATTTACTGTATCTGATGATGCAAAAGACATCTTCAAATCTTCTTCATTTTACAATTTGGCGGCTTCTCTTCAAAAATGTTTTATCCATCATTATTTCAAAAATGATGAAAGTGAAAATTCCACTTTATTAGTAATACAGTTTGTTGTTACTGATACAATGGCAATTGAACTTTTGGATAAATATCAGAAGAGACTTGAGGTTGTTGAACCTAAGCATCTTTGATGCCTCTTACACACTCAAAACTATAAATTATGGTTTTGAGTGTGTTTTTATTATGAAACAACAAGTTTCTCGGTACCACCACAATCTTTGATTGTGATGGTGGGTAAGGTTCTTATTTTTTTAAAATTTTTTCTATATAATAATTATTTTTCTTATAATACAAAAAAGAGATACTATTTAAAGTACCTCTCTTGTTTTTTAATTATTTATTATTCTGCTGATTCTGTATCTGTAGTTTCCTCAGTTTCAGGAGCTTCATAAGCATCTAAAATTGCTTTTTGAATCTTCTCTCTAGTTTCAGCATTGATTGGATGTGCTATATCCTTGAATTCTCCGTTTGGAGTTTTTCTGCTTGGCATAGCAATAAATAATCCATTTTGACTTTCGATAACTTTGATGTCATGAACAACAAATTCGTTATCAAATGTCACAGAAGCAACAGCTTTCATTCTGTTTTCTGAATTTACTTTTCTTAAACGTACATCTGTAATTTGCATTTTGTGTACCACCTTCCGCGTAAAATTTTGTACATCTTTTTTATGTACATTTATATTATTCGCCATGTTTTTGTTTTTTCCTTCTTTATTTTACAAAAATTTTTTATTTTCTTATTTTATGTATTTAATAGGATTCACTCTTTTTTTGCATTTAGCATATAATATACAAATTGTTTATTATATTATGTAAAAAACTATTAAAAATGTTGAAATTTACTATAAAAGAGTGTATAATATTCAAAGCTTGTATTAAAGTGTATATTATTTAAGAATATATAAACCTATTGATGTTACTCATATATTCTAAGATATTAATAATTTTGAAGATTAGGAGAGTGTTTTCTTTGGCAAGTATAGAAGAATTAAAACAATACAAGAACATACATATGATAGGTATTGGTGGAATTAGTATGAGTGGAATTGCTGAAATTTTAAAGTTTTGGGGATTCCATGTTACAGGCTCTGATTCTACTGCATCTGAAGTAACAGAAAAGCTTATAAAAAGCGGTATTCCTGTTACTATTGGTCATGATTTAGTTAATTTGATTAGAGCTGATATAGTAGTTTATAGTGCTGCTATCAAACCAGATGATTTAGAATTAGTTAAAGCTAGAGAACTTAATATACCAACCATAGACAGAGGAACTTTTTTAGGTAAAATTACAAAGGCCTTTCATAAGAGTATTTGTATTTCTGGTACACATGGAAAAACTACTACTACTTCTATGATTTCTATGTGCTTCTTAGAAGCTGGAAAAGATCCTTCAATTCAGGTTGGTGCTTATTTAAAACCTATTAATGGTAATTATCGTGTTGGAGCAAGTGAATATTTTATTATTGAAGCTTGTGAGTATACAGACAGCTACTTGAAGCTATTTCCTAATACTGAAATTATTTTAAATATAGATAATGATCATTTAGATTATTTTGGTACTTTTGATAATATAGTGGCATCTTTCCAAAAATATGTTAAATTATTACCTGAAAATGGATTATTAGTTTTTAACTTTGATGATAAAAATTGTAGAAAAATTGCCAAAGAGGCTATTTGTAAAACAGTTTCTTATAGCATTGAAAATGCAAATGCTAATTTCGTTGCTAGAAATATTAATTTTGATAAAAATGGATTTGCTCATTTTGATGTTTACTATAATAATTATTTTTATAAGACAATCGCTCTTTCTGTTCCAGGAATGCACAATGTATTAAATGCATTAGCTTGCATTGCTACATGCCATGAATATGGATTAGAAAAAGAAGAAATAAAAAAAGCTTTATCAAATTTTACAGGTTCTCATAGAAGATTTGAATATATAGGTTCTTTTAATCAAGGCGTTAGTGTTTTCGATGATTATGGCCATCATCCTACAGAAATTTTAGCTACTAGCCAAGCTTTAAGTAAAAAACAATGTAGACAGTCTTGGGTTGTATTTCAACCTCATACTTATAGTAGAACTAAGTTTTTGCTACATGACTTTGCTAAGGCATTACTTGATTTTGATCATGTTATTGTTACAGATATTTATGCTGCGAGAGAAGATAATACTTATAATATCTCTTCTATGGATTTAGTAAATGTTTTAAATGATGTGTATCATAAGCAAGCTATTTATATTTCTGATTTTAGTGAAATTGTAAAATATCTAAAAGAGCACACTATTAAAGGTGATATAGTTCTTACATTAGGTGCTGGCACCATTACAAATATAGGTTCTATGCTTTGCGATAGTTAAAAAAGTTATAAAAAAAAACAATATAATTAATTATATTGTTTTTTTATTACGAAGTAACAATGTTTCTATCTAAAATTATTATTAAATATTACAATTTTATCTTTAATAATCTTGAGTACTTATAGTTGGAAATTTAAACGTAGAGCCCTTTTCAGAAAATACTCCTCCCTCTTTATGATCCTGTGATAAAGTTGTTGAACCTTTTAAGAAGTATTTATTTCTTCTTTCCTCTGTAAGTTCTGCTCCATTTAACAATATTGGATCATCCCATGTAACATCTACGGCATACCATTGGCTATTTAGTTGCAAATAATTCCATGCATGATTTTCCTGTTTTCCTTCTGAATTAGTTGCTGTACCTGATACTAAAACACAAGATACATTTATTTGTTCTAATACATATTTAAATAATTTAGAATAACCTTCACAATTTGCTTTTTGCTCTAATAATGGTCCATAAATATTAGAGCCATTTTTACTTTCTTTATCATATTGTATATGTCTAACTAGCCATTCATGCACTTTAACTACTTTTTGATATACGCTATCTCCTTGTGTTTGTTCTATTACTTGATTCATCATATATTTTACTTGTCTTTGGGCTTTTTCTACATCAGCTTGAGTTGGGAATTCAGCTTTTAAATAATTTCCCTCTCCTCTTGGTTCAACAGTAACATTATATGTGTTTATTCCACCTATAGAAGTATATTGTGTTATTAATGTTACTTTAGATGTATCTACATAAAATAAATCTGCATGATCGTAATTAAATGCATCCCAAGCATCTTGAAAAGCTTTATTTAGCTCCTCTGTTCCATTGTCAGTATGCAAAAGTGTATTAAACTCACTTCCAAAGTCAAATACATAAGTTCCTGTTTTAAACTTGTCCTTATCATTCTTAAATTTATCATAGATAGTTTTTCCTACATTATTTAATTGGTTATAATAATATGATGTAGATGCTATTTCAAAGTTAGTAGGAAGATCACTATTACCGCCTACATCATTAAAGTTAGGAACATACGTATTTTGATTTTGTGAATTTGGATCTTCTGTATTTTCTACATTACTTCCAGTATTTTGTAAATCATTATTTGAAACTTCTTTACTTTCACGAGCTCTTAGTAAAAAGATTTCTGTTAATATTGCTGCTAGTATAACAGCTGATACAATTATGACAATAATAATAATTTTTTTTGATTTTTCCATTGCTTTCTCCTCACTTTATTTCTTTCATTTGCTTTAACATCATATCTGCAAATACGCCATAACCTAAACTAGGATCATTTACTAATACATGGGTTACTGCACCTACAAATTTTCCATTCTGAATAATTGGTGCCCCACTCATTCCTTGTATAATTCCTCCAGTTTTTTGTAATAAATCTTCGTCTATTACTTTTATTAGCATACTTTTATTATCTTGATTATTATTTGTAAATACTTTTTGAATTTCAATATCATAATATTCTCTTTTTCCATTTTCCAATTCGCAAATAATTTGTGCTTTATCTGTTTTTATTTCATTTCTTAGTGCTACATCCATAATATTTTGCTTTGAAATTAAGTATGATGACTGATTTAATGTTCCAAATACACCAAAATTGGTATTTTTTGAAATATCTCCAATGTCATAGCCCGATTCTATTGTTCCTCTAATTTCTCCAGGTTCGCCTTTTTTACCTTTTGATATTGATAATATATTTGTAGTTACTAATTCTCCTTTTTCAATTTTTATTAAAGTAGAAGTATCTACATCTAAAATTCCATGTCCTAGGCTAGCAAACATTTTAGATTCCGGTTCGTAAAACGTAAGAGTTCCTACACCTGCTGCTGCATCCCTTACCCAAAGCCCTAATTTATATTCATTATCTTGATTTTTTACTGGTGTAATACTTGTTGTTATTGTTTCTTCATCATGTATATATTGAATAGAAACTGCCTTTCCATTGCTTTTATTTACTATATTCATTAAATCTTCTGTTGTATCTATTTCATTTTTATCTATTTTGATAATTCTATCGCCCTCTTGAATACCTGAATTTTCATAAGGTTTTTTTCCTTCTATTTCTGACATTCCTACTACCAGCACACCATCAGTATATAACTTCATTCCTATTGCTGCTCCTATTGGAATTACTTTTGTTTTCGGTATAACATTTACGCTAATATTTTTTACTGAAAATAAATCAAATAATTTTAAACTTAAATCTACTTTTCCAGGCTCATAACTTTGATTTATTGTACTTACTGCTTGCAGTGTGTCTTTTTTCCCCTGAATGGAAAGACCAATTAATGTATAGATATTTAAGGTCTCTCCCTGCATAATAATATAACTATCTGGCAATAATGTAATATTACATACATATGAATATAAAATTATTAGAAAAAGAAGAAGTAATATTTTTGCTAATTTTTTCATAAATATAGTCTCCTTTTATAACTTTTTATATTAGGATAACCATATTTTTTTATTTTAAACTTTTACTAATTTTTTTGCTAATAATTTATATTTTTATAGTTTATATTTATCTAAATACTTTACATATGCTTTTATAATTTATATATACTATTAATTATTAAATCCACCCATGTTTGCTTGATATAAGTCATGCCTTTCTCTTGCTAACGCTGTTAAATAATATTGTCTAACTGCTCTTAGAGTTAAATCTGTATTTCTAGAACCAGAAACATCTATTATAGTGCTATCTTCCCAATCTGCATCTTTTCCTATGATTTTACCTTTTATTATATCATCTGTAGAATATATATTTGATGCATTAACTATACAATAATAACATGAAGTTAAACCTTTAGTACGTGTGCTTTTATCGCTAATTGCTGTACTATCTACTCTTGTTTGTGGATAAAAGTAAAGATAATTTCCTTCTGAAATTCTAACAGTTTGCCTTAAAAAACTTAAATTAGAATATGCTCCTTCTATTATATAATTTTTACTAATTGATGACACATCATAGTCCATTAAATGATTACAACCAGGTAAATGATATTCGCGCTCTTTTGTTGCAACATTTTGTGTAACAATATAAATATTATCTTTTTTTACTACTTCTTCATTATCATTATTTGTTATTACACAATAATTATTATAAATTTTAAAGCCTATTGGAAGTCCTTGTAAAAATGAAATTACAGAAACATTATTAGTAATTTTTTCCCAGTCTATTTCACTTAATTCTGGAAATGCATATTCATAATAATTTGTAGAATATTTACTATAATTTGCTATTGCTGAAGCCAAATTTGTTTTTATAGATTCACGAATAACTTGCATACGATTTTCATCAAAAGTTGATTTAGTAAGTAATGGATCGTTGTTAGCATCTGTAACAAAAATTTCAGCATTACCAGTATTTTCATCAAAGGTAATTTGTTCTCCATCTGAGTTAACAGCATTTAGTTGTGAAATTCCGTCTGTTAATATTGCTACTTTTTCACTAAATGTTTTTGCATCCCTATAATATTCGTATGCACTTGTACTATGTAATACCCCATCATATGTTCTTAATCTTAAATAACTAAATTTAGCAATATCTGCAGCACTACTTGAAGTTTCATTAAGATATGCTTTAGCATAATTTTGATAATAAAAATATCTTCCATTAGAATTATCATAATATATTTTTTGACCATTATATACAAGATAAGTATAATCTCCACTATCATAAAATGTATCATTATTTTCATCCGTAGAAAAAAGTAAATGTTCAGTTAAAACTTCTGGTTTTATTGTTACACCGTTATATTCTAAGCTCCAATTTCTTGGATCACTACCACCTCTAACATTTTGAACATAAGCTGGATTTATTAAATATCCTGATAAGGTTTGGTATGAATAGCCAGTACCAGTTAAATTTGGTAAATTTCCATAAATAGTAATTGCATTATCTAATGTATAATTTACTACAAAATCTCTTTTATCACTAGAATTATTTCCTTTGTATCTACATGAATAATAGATATATGGCTTTAATCCGCTTGTAACATAATCATCACTTGTACTTAATGTTTGTTCATCTGTAAAAAGCTTCATATTTAAACTACTAACATCGTCTACTACATCAGTAACATCACTTTTTGGAATTACATTATCATATTTACTATAAATATAATAGCCATCATACATTGTAAAAACAAGTGCTGGAACATACATATCTAAAGCTTCTTGCGATAATTTTCCACTACTTGTTAGCGTATTATAAAATGTATTTACAGAAGCTTGTATATCTCTAATTTTTGAATCACTTATACTTGAATATCTATTATTTACAGTGTTTATTTTAAACGCTTTTATAGCATCATACGTAGCATTTGTTAATTTAGAATTATATTCATTTTGTAAATCTATTGTAGTTATCTGTGAATTTATGTATGATGTTGTAGCGATTACAATTGGTACTATTATAATAATGAAAATTACTGCAATGTATTGTATTTTCATAAGTTTCCCTTTCTTCTTCATGTAATAAATCTATAAAAAAAGCCATTCTAAAAAATCTTTTATAAATTTTCATTTATAAAAAGTACAATTTAGGACAGCCCTTTTATTATATGTTTATTTAATGTTTTAAAATAAGTGTTTAATTGCTTCCATTAACTGCCACTATAGCAGATTCTTCTGCCATAATTTGATATGATTGGCTACCTGTTAATTGATAGAAAAAGTTTCTTAACAATTGTGCTATAGTTTGATTTGTATTTTTTACAGTAACTGCAATTAAATCTCCTTCTTTTAGTCTCATTCTACCACTTTTATTTAATTCATCTTCGATTTGAGTTGTGTATTTCTGATAATACAAGTTCTCCCCAATTTTAGTTTGTTCAGCTTGTGTTAATTTTACACCTGGGTTTTCATCTAATTGAAATATTCTTATATCTACATCAAAAGAATTTCCAGTAGCATTAATTGTTTGTATATATTGCTCATAATCTGTTAATGTAAGCTTCCCAGTTGTTCTAACATCATTTACAAACTCGTCAGTTGCAGTTTTAACAGCCAATTCTGAAATATCGTCTGTTCTTTCTGCTAATGACATAAGAGGAAAAACAAACATTAGTATTGCGGCTAAAAATATTGCGATAACTGTAATTAATGAATCTCCCATAATAATACTCCTTTCTTTAAGTTATTTTACTAATTTATATACAATAACTCTTTTCTTTTGATTAACTTCTCTTCCTGCTTCATAACCACTTGTAACTTTTGTTTTATAGTTATATTCTCCTAGCATTTCTTTAATCTTATAGCCATTATTAATATAACTTTCAATTACAGATATAAATCCTCCATCTCTCTGAAAATATGTATAAGACGCATTATTACCATCTGCATCAACCGTCCCGATCTGCACTTGAAGAAAAATATCTATAAGGTGTTCCATTTAAAAAGCAATCTATATTTTTCTTATATTCTTCTGGTGAACTTGTCCATGGCTCGTGCCTTAAAACTTCTTCATCAACATCAAAGGTAAATATACCATCATCAAGTGTGTATTCATCATCATCATCTACAATTGTATACTTTCCTATACTGTCTCCTGCACCTTTGCCCCATATCTCAGTAGGAACTTGACTTTCATATAAATAAAATGGTTCTGTTTTTTTAGTTGAACTGTTTTCTTGTAAAAAAACTACAGTATAATTTTCTTTATAATATTTATATAAGGTAGGGATTATAGTTTCTAACCCTACCTCCCTAAATTTTAAACTTGAATCTGCTAAATTATATTGGTAATAATTTGTAATATCAGTAGAACTAATAAGTATTTTTGATACTCTGTTTAGTTGTGAAAACATAGTAATAGCAATTGTTAATGCCATTACAAGAACTAATACCGCAAAAGCCATTTTCAAAGCATCTGTTGCATTTTCCATAATTCTACCACCCCATATAATTTTTTTCTACTTTTGTTTTCTCTTAAAGTAAAAATATATTTATTATCCTTCAAGAGAAATACCTATAATTAAAGCAGAGTCATTGTCATATCCAAAATGCAATGTATATGTTTTTCCAGCCTTTAAGCCACTTTCAACACTATCAATAGCACTATTAACCGCATCTAATTGTTCAGTGTTAATAGTTGAGTTTGCACTTGCTCCTGTTGTTACTTTTACATATTGGCTTTCATCCTCAGCAGTTGTTCTATTATATGATTTTACAGTTTCACATAAAGCTCTTGCAGTTGTTCCATTAATTTTGCTTCCTTCACTACCATAGTTTGTAAATTTACTATTAATTGTTTGTACTTGTTGTTCATTTAAGTTTATTTTTCCCATTGCATTAGCTGCTTGTTGGTAAATAAACATACCTAATCCTATAATTAAAATTGATAATAATATAGCTCCTGCTATAATTAATGCTTTTGACGCATTCTCCATAATAAAATTCCTCCTTTGTTTTTCTTTTAATTTTTTTATATTTAATTAGAGATTGCTCTAATATTAAAATCATTTTTTATACTGCTTAAATTGCTATTTCTTCAAAGTGCATACTTTTAATTTGTTTTGTTTCTTCATGATATTCTATATTAGTACATTTAAAACTTGCTCCTAAGTAAGCAGAAACAAAATCCTCTGATGTTCTTTTTGCTATATCTTCCATACGAATTATATTATCATTTAATAGAAATTTAACAGTTATTATAATAGAATTTTTTCCATTATCTTCATATAAATTACTATTTTCTACTTTTTCTACCTTATTTTTCTCATTATCATCTATAGCTTTATTTATTATACTAATTAAGGTAGTTGCTTCTATTTCTGTATTTTGATATTTTTCGTATGTTTTATTTGTTTCTTCTGCTAAACTTACCATACGTCTAGTATTGTACACATAATAGCTAGCAATTGCAAGTATTATTAAAAAAATTATTAAAATTATTATTAAAGTTTTTTTCATTTGACATTATTTCCTTTATTATAACATTATTTGAAATAATTTGCAATCAAATTTATAGTTTAATTTTATTACAATTTTGTCTTATTTTTGCTTATAATTTTCATTTTTATCTATATTTTATTTTTGTTATAATTTATATGCTTTTATCTATTTTTTACTTTAATTATAACGCTCTGCTTCTTCAAACTTCATATAATATACTTTTTTTGTTATTTCACTTATTTTTACATTTTCACTTCTACACATATAATATTTTGTTTTTTGCTTTTTTTTCGTTGTTCCATCTGGTTGAGTTTCTTCATATTCGTATAAACTATTGTCTTTAATGAACTGAATTTGAGCATCATCATTCATTGTTTCCATATTTTTTCTTATATATCTATTTGGTAAATTATACTTTACTAAGTCAATTTGTATATATTCATAATTTGGATTATCTCCAATGCTAGTTTGTCCATTTAATTCATGTTCAATATTATTTTTCTGTGCTAAATTCGCTATTGTCATAATATCATGTATAGTACATAAAATAGGCTCTGTAGTTCCATCATCTTTTCCTCTTGTTCCAGTATATTGCAAAAATTTTGAATTAAATTGATTTATTTGTGCTTCTTCTATTTTACTGTATATGCTAGAGCTATAGCCACCAAATGTTGAAAACATATATACTGCTAATGAAAGTATTATTACACCTATTAAAACAGCGCCTGCCATTAAAAGTGCCTTTGATGCATTCTCCATTTTAAGACTATCAGCTCCTTTCTAAATGTTATTATGTTTTTTGCGGATTAATCTATTATGGCATATATTTTATATTGATTTTAATTTTTACGAAATTCAACTTCTACTATTCTTCCAATAGCTACATCTTCCCTAAATATAACTCTTTCAAATAGTCGTTGTCTTTTAAAGTTTTCCATCTCTACTGTTAAATTATTGTATATTCTAACTGGTCCTTTTGGGTTGCCAGATGAATCTTCTTCATAAAGGTAATTATAAAAAGCTGTATAATCACTTATTCCGTATTCTTTTGCCAATTCTTTTAATTCAATCTCTCTCATTCCAGAAATATCTTGTGCTGATTCGTTAAGTGTTCTACCATTAAATTTTATTTTATGAGAATTGTCACTTCTTGTTTTCCAAGCTTCTATTTCTTGTTCTAGCTTTTTAAATTGTACACCTAAATTCATATCTCGCCCATTTAGTGAATATGTGCCTTGCTTTATATAAATATTATCTGCATAATCACTACTGTTAATTGTTACTTTAAATGTAATTGGATCATAACCTTTATATTCTGCTTGTCTTTTATTATAGTCTTCTATTAAATTTGAAAGAGATATTAGTTCAGTTCCATATAGCCACTGTTTATCGTAAGTTCTTATCATATTATTAAATTCTGCTAATTTTTCTGCATCTTCAGTTGAAATTTCTAATTGTTTTACATTAGATATTGAATTAGCAAGAAATACTAAAGCACTGATTATCAGAAGTGCTAATAATACAGAACCTGCCATAAGAAGTGCTTTTGATGCATTCTCCATATATCTCCTCCTCTAATTATTTTAATCCTGCCGCCGACATACTCTTAAATGAATCTGTCATACTTGTTAATCCTATAAATACAAGTGGTACTATTAAGTAGCCAACAAATAGTATAACCATTGGTGCAAAACCTATTGTTTTACCTATTCTACCTTTTCTTGCTATTAATCTTTCATTTGATTCTTTACGTTTTGCTTGATAATAATCCCTTTCTGTATCTAATTCATCAAATGCATCTGCTATTGGAATTTTTTCAACTGCTGCTTGCAAACTTTCTACTATTCTAATAAATTGTTGGAAAGTAACATCTTCTTTTAGTTGTTCTAATGCTTCCCATGCACCACTTTCATAGTTATTTACACATTTTGTAATTGGTTCTTTGAAAATATTGGCATAACGTTCTAGCCATTCCAAAATAATTTCTACACTAACCCTTTCAATTTTCATTAACATAAGGATAATTGTGTTAAATTGCATTACTTCATCTTCCATTTCTAGCTGTCTCATTTTTGCTTGGAATTTTAATAACCAGATTGGTGCTTGATATGCTATAATAGCTAATACCATTGCTATTAAAATTTCGAACCATTGTAAATTTTCTGAATTTATAATTTGTAATTTACCTAATACTCTTTCTGCTGCTACGGCAATTTCTGAATCTTTACTTTCTAAGTAATCTTTATTTATTTTACCTTTTCTCATTTCTCTTTCAATATCGTCTTGAGTTGTATCTGTTTTTCCTTTGAAATATTTAAGGTAATCATTATCGGATTCTGTTAGCTTCATAGCATCTTTTAAGTCATCATCCATCATTTGTCCTACTATATTAAAATCAGTCGTAGGATCAGTATAAACATTGTTTATTGTAATTTGATGTAATTGCATTATTAAGAAAAGTGATACTATAAATGTTACAATACATATTGTAAGTCTATTTACATATATCCATTCCATTTTGTCCTTAGTTGCTGCATCTTTCATAGTTCTTTGAAGATGCATATATTCTTTTGTTCCATCCTTTGGCATAAATAAGTCTACAATTTTTTTGATAATTTTAATGTTATATAATTTTTGTTGCCATGGATTATCAGTATTCTTTGTATTCATTGCAGTAGATCCATTGTCTTTTAATTTTCTTGTTAAAACATAGCATATAAATGTAACTACTAAAAGCAATATTTGCATAAGCATTCCGTTTTTTCCATTATAAAATCCTGCTGTAAAAGAGAATTGTGATACTGCCCAATTTTTTATTGGCTCTATTGCAAGCATTGGTAATATTGAAATAATTGATAAGCTTTGGAATGTATAATCTAATTTATCTCTTTTTAAAATTTCAAGTTGCATTTCTTGTGTGATATTATTTAAGTTTTTTAAATATAGTGATGCTCCATCTATTTTACGATCTCCAAATTCTTTTGTTAAATATGAAACACCTGCAAATTCTTTTAAATAACTATTTGGGGCTATATCATAATATTTTTCAAGTTCTGATTCTGGATCATCTGAAATTAATACTTCATATATCTTTTCTGCTTGTCTTGACATTTCTGGTTTATCATCATCTTGTGCTACTTGGTATATTGCTTCTTCTACCATGTTAAATTCATGATATGCGTGCCTTATTTCTGCAAAAAAGTCTATCTGTTCTCTTAATAATTTATTGTCTAATTTGTCTACCATTCCATCTATAAATGTGTCTACCATGAATAATTCAAATACAAGTAGCATTCCCATAAGTAGTGTATTTTCATGTGTAATGAATATTATAACAGCTGCTAGTGGTATTACTATTAGCAATGTTCTTGTTAATATCTTTGCTGCTTGCTTTCTTGTTAAATATTCATCATCCATATGTATAATTGCTAATCTTCTTCTTAATTTTAATACATATCTTTTTAAGAAAGGAATTTTAAGGTATATAACATATAGCTTTTGATATAATACTTCTAAAGAAAAAGATTTTTCTTTTGTTCCTTCTCTTAATTTTCTAATTTGTCTTGCTTCTGCACTGCCACTTTTCTTGTTTACTATTAAGAAGGCTATTACAATAATGGCAAAAAGTAAACCTACGCCACCCATCATATATAATAGCATATTATCTGTCATATCTTAAAATTCACCTCTTTCTTCTTAAACTTGTGTAGCATTTTTTGGTTTTCTTCCTCTTTTCTTTGGTGCGTTTTCATTGCTTACTGTTGAACCTAAAGTTTGAACTGAATCTTCTTCATAATCAATTGACTTTGGTGGTTTTATTCCCCAATTTCTCTCTAAGAAATCATTAAATCCATCTATATCACTGTCATCCATGTTATTTCTCATTTCTCTAATGTTTTTATCTGAAATTGGATTTGTTAATACATAAGTTCCGTCATGATATTCTAATATATTTCTATATTTAAATAATTCTCTATTTGTAGTTTTTGTGAAGAAAATAGTTGCATTATCAATGAACTTGTCCATTTTTCCTTCCATTGTTTTTTCTTTTCTATGGTCAAATGTATATTCATTTTTGTCTTCTACTGGTATACATTCTGTTACTCTTTCTATGTATCTTCTTCCTCTAAAGTCTTTTACTAAGTGAATATCAAAGTTAAGTACAGATACAACCTGCTCTTCTGCTGTTCTTTCATCTTTGAATACTCCTGCTCTTAACATTGAGTTACGAAGTGCTGTTACTAAGTCTGGGAATGTTTTAGCGTGGTGAGTAAATAATGTAAATTTAGATGCAACCTGTGCTGATTGAATCATCCAAGATGCTACGGGGTCTGTTGCAACCTCACCGATGATGTTAACAGAACCATCAGTTTTTTTCTGAACGTCCAAGCAGTCCTGTCCAGAAACTGTTTCTGTTTCTCTCATTGATAAGATGTTTCTTGTTGGATATATTTTTCTTAAGTGTAACTCGAATGCAGTTTCTGTGATACGAAGGTTCATAGTTTCGTATATGTTTTCAATCATCGCCATAAGCATTGTTGTTTTTCCGGCATCCTTGCTCACCAGTTAGTGATATAATTCTTGCACCTTTTACTAAGTATTTTAAAAGGTCAATTGCTTCATCTTTACCAGGGAAACGAATAATTTGCTCTAATGTTGCACGTTTTACGTCGAACTTTCTTACGAAGAATGCCCATGTTTCTGACATACTTGGTCTTACAACAACGACACGAGAGCCATCCTTCATTTCATTGATTTTATAACCATTTGTGTCTGATAATTGTCCTGGGTTATTATATTTATAAATATTTTGACATACTCTTTTAAGTTCTGCTTCTGTTCCAAATGATAAAAATGCTAATCTGATTGATTTACCATGGAACATTATCCAAATACTGTCACAAGCACGTGGTACTTTATGTTCTACAATTTGGTCTAAATAATCTCCATCTGTTTGTGCTACTTGGCTTAGGAATGATTCTGGAAGTCCTGATACACCACCAGAAATACCATCTATGTTCATATCTCTTATTTCATCTATACTGCTATAGCCTTTATAATGTTGGTAAATTCTTTGTACTACTACATTTAATTTATCTTCAAATGTTAATACGAAATTTTCTTTTTCATAAATATCGCTAATTTCTTCTTCTGTTATTACATAACAAGGCTTTGCCTCTCCTGCTACATATTTAAGTTCATCTAATTTATATTTTTTAATAATTTCTGGTAAAGCTTCATATCCAAATTCATTTTTATACATATATATAATAATATCAAATTTATCTTGTGCAGTTAAAAGAGATGGAATATCAAAAGGAATTGATTTTGATATGTTTGTTTCATCTACGCCATATTCACGATATAATAAGTCATAAATTAACTCTTTTACATATTTTTTATCGTTAACATCTCCATATGTACATCCTTTTAATGCTTTTTTTAGTTCATACTTTTTACGTTTTCTTCTTTTTAACTCTTCCTCAGAAAGTCCAATATCATAAAGGTTAATTTTTGTAATTTCATCTAATCTTCTCTTTATAAATGCAGTCATAAGCTCTATAGTATAAGTTTTGTCGTCTGTTTCTACTTGTTCATCTTGCGTAGTACTGCTTTGTCTTTTCTTAATAAATCTTAAGATTAGAAAAACGGCCATCAAAAGTACTATTACAATTAAAAGTATATTAAGCATTTTTCTTTTTCCTTCCTTTCAGATCAAATTTTCCTTTGTAAATTTGAATTGTTTTATTATTTGTCTTGTTATATTCTCATCTGTAATTCCTGTAGCTTTGAAATGATTTTACCAGTAGTTTCTGATACTTCCTTTAAGAAAATTTTATTAGTGTCTAGCTCGTCTTTTATGCCCTTTAATCCCCATATATAATCAATTGCTTTACCTTCATCACAATTTTCTAAAAGTAACATACTATATGGAACAACAGATACTTCCTTCTTTTCTTTTAAATATCTTGTAAGATTTTTCTTATTATATTTTGAATCTCTATCATATTTTCCAATAAGTAACATTACATTTTTTCTTCTGTAAAATTCATTTTGACTTTGTAATTCTATGAAATCATTTAATGTTTTTAATCTTTGTGTTAAATTTATAACAACAAGATCTGATATTTGTAATATAGATTCTTTTTCTTCTTTTGGTAATTTTTTTGATATATCTACAAAAACAAAATCATAATATCTATTTGCTAACGAAATAATATTAGAATAATAACCTGCTATTTCTTTATATTCGTTATAATCTGTCGTAGCAGGTGACACTAATATATCTAGCCTTTCTTTTAATATTGTTCTTGCATAATTTTTTATAATTTCAGTGCTACTTCTATTACTATTTAAAACTTTTATTAATCCTTCTATATCAGAGTCTAATCCTGCACTTGCATTTTCACTTTTGTCAATGACATTTTTTGCTCTTATTTTTTCATATTCCCAAAAGCAATTTTCTAAAACAAGGTCATTGAACTCAGTAGAAATAATTAAGATTTTATAGTTGTGGTCAATTGCCATTTGAGTTGTAATTGCTGCTAATGACATTGTTTGTCCTGTTTCTTTCTTTTCATTACTATAAAAACTAATAACTGCCATTTATTTTTAAACTCCTTTTTCTAATAGTTTAAATGCTCTTTTTAAATTAGCATCTTCTTTTGAATTGTCTACTATCTGTTCAGATATATATAATAGGCTTTCTTTATATAGTTGTGATAGTTTCTTAAATTTTATTTTTGACAATCTTTGATTTTCCATAATTATTGTTTGATCTCCTTGTTCAAATGGGAAATAAACAGTATCATCACTCCATGTTGCCTTATAGCCTAATGACATAAAATCAAAGTATTGTTCTTCTTCTTTATATATATTCTTAGAGAAAAATACTTTTGTAAGTGGTATAGGTTCTACTGCACCTGCTAAAATTTCCATTCCTCTCCTTATAGAATATATATCAAAGCCAGTTACAAAAAAGTTTTTGTCTGCTTCCTTTAAGTTAAAATCCTCAAGTTCTTCTGGTGAATCAACATCTACAAATATATAATCATATTGGAACGCTGCGTGCAATGGCATTCCTAAATACTCTTTTATTGAATCATAATCGTAAAATCCAACTGCAATATCAATATTTTCAAAATTTGTAACATAAGATTTAGCAGGAGATATATTAGGTACTATATACTTCGTTTTTTGCAATGTGGATGCATCTATTATTAATACGCTTTTATTTGCCACTGTTAGAAGCTTTGCAATGTATATAATTAAATCAGTTTTGTCATAAGCTCCAATAAATCCTACTGTCTTCATACTTACCTCCCAAATTTATATTAATAGCCTAATGATTCTAAGTATCTTTGTCTTTCTTCACGTGTTTTTGTTATTTCTTCTTCTACTTTATCTATAATGCTTTCTTGTGCTTCTTCTGGATCTAATCCATTTAATGCATTGTTTATTGGTTGTCTTTGTTGTGTTGCATCATTTTTCATTGCACCATTTTCATATAATCTGTTGAATAATTCTTGTTTTGCAGTTTGCACACAGTTTGGATCTCTTTGAATTAGTCCTAATATTGTTGTACTAGGTACATATGTTGGTACAGCTGCATCTTGTAATCCTGGCTCTGCATATAAAGTAACATATATGTTTGAACCTGGTATTTGATATGCTTCAACAATTGCACAATTTAATTGTAATATTTCGTCTTCTCTAACATTTAATATTACTGTGCTTACAGAATCTACATCTTCTATTACAGGAATAGTTACTCTTTTATGTGTTGCAACTATATAATCTGATCCATCTGGTAGTCTTAAACGAACATCTACATATTGCTCATTTTGAAGTTGTGAAGAAAGTGTAAACATATTATATTCAACTTGTCTTACATCATCAGTAATTCTTTCACTACTTTTTGCAACTAATGTATCTGTTAATACTGTGTTTGGTTGCATATCAACTTTTGCAATCATTGGTATTGTCATTACTTCTACTTTTTCACCTGTATCTTGGTAATAGTATGAATCACCATTTGATATTATAACTCTATATTTTAGTTCACCTGTTAATTGGTCTACTTGTTGTTCACCAGTTTGTGAATTTATATCTGGTACTACCATCTCACCCTTTTCATTTGTTGTAACTTCAAGTCCATTTGCAGTTTCTAATGCATAGGTTTGTAAAGAACTAACTTCTCCTACTGCATTTGCTGGAATTGTAGTACTATCTACAACTTTTGTTGTTACTAGATCCTGAGTTATAGTTTGTCCAGATCTTACTTCTGATTTTAAAACACATACTGATGTTTTATTTGCTTGTAATATTTTCAATTCATTATTTACTTTATTTAATTGTACGAACAAAAGTGCAATAATTATTCCCGTAATTAATACTGTTAAAAGCATTCCTAAAAGGAATGAATTTTGTGCCTTTCTTTGCATTGGATTTTTTGCCATTGTTTGTTCCTCCTTATAATTTGATTAAATATCATTATTTAGTTCATTGTACAACATTTTTCTACTAAAAACAACATATTTTCTTAGTTGTAACATAAACTTAATATTCGTGTAATATTTTTGTAAAATTTCTTTTTTGAGCAAAAAAATACCCTATAAAATTAATATAGGGTAGCTCATTATTTTAGTTTCTTCTGTTACAGTAGCAACCATTTCTTCGTATTACATTATTATTTGTTGTATTTGTATTTTCTGTTAGTTCAATTCCATTATTATTTGTATTTATATTTCTAACTGTATGTATAATATTACATACTAATTTTGTTAATACTGCTGTTACATAAGCAAGAATAGTATATAAAATTGCATAAACTAAGAAGCTAATGTCAAACGCTGCAAATGTTACTATTAAGTATATCGCAAAAAAAGTAGCCGCAACTAATAGAGGATTTTTTAGTATTTTTTGTAATACAATCGCTAATATAACTGTTGCAACAGGTAAAGCAAAAAATATTAATAAAACATTCATCATATTTTCCTCGCATAATATGTTATAAACATATTCTTTCTTTTTATCGTTTATTATATTTTATGTTGCTTTTACCCAAATTGTGAAATTTTATTAAATCTATTTTTTAAAATATTTTTTTAATAAATTTTTAAATAAATTTTTTAAATAAATTTTTTAATAAATTTTTTCAAATAATTTTAATCGTCATAACTTACATTTGCTAGGAATAATCCAGATGGAGGTAATGTTTTTCCTGCTTTCTTTCTATCTTTAGCATTTAAAATTTCTTTCATATCATCAGGTGTTTTTTCTCCTTTTCCTATTTCTACTAAGGTACCAGAAATTATGCGGACCATATTATATAAAAATCCATTGCCCGTAAGCTCAATTATAACTCTGTCTTGTTCTTTTATCACTTTTGCTTCATAAATAGTTCTAACACTGCTTTTACTACTTGTACCACTAGATTTAAAACTGCTAAAATCATGTTCCCCTAAAAGATAATTAGCTGCTTTTTGCATTGCTTCAACATCTAATTTTTGTGGCACGTGATATGTTAAATTACGATAAATTGCTGTTCCTTGTTCTGAATTATCTATTATATACATATATGTTTTTTTATGGCAATGATAGCGACTATGAAATTCTTCGTCTACCTCTTCTACCTTTTTTATTCTAATTGATTTTTTTAATTTAGAGTTAATTGCAATAGCCATCTTTTCTAATGGAAAATCTGTATCTATTTTAAAATTAGCAATTTGTGCAAAAGCATGAACTCCACTGTCAGTTCTGCCTGAGCCAATAAGCTCTACTTCTTTTCCAGTAACTGATTTTATGGCTTGTTCTATTTCTCCTTGAATATTTAATTTATTTGGCTGTTTTTGCCACCCGATTGAAATCTTTTCCGTCGTATTCAATTGTTAATTTTATATTTCTCATTTTTTTACCATGACCTGTCCCTTTTAACCCAAAAATGGGGATTGGGACCAGGTCCCAATCATCACTTTTTTGTTTGTTTCTTTAATAATTTCTTTTTTATTGAAATTTTTCTTTTTGTTGCATTACCATCAAAACGTCTATTTACAACATTTTTCATTAATATATTTCTTAATGCATCTTCTTTTAAATCTACAAGTAATGTTCCATCTTTTGCAACTGAAATTTTTCCTGTTTCTTCTGACACAATAATTGCTATGGCATCAGTTTCTTTTGAAATTCCTAAACCTGCCCTATGCCTTGTTCCTATTTCTTTTGCAATTTCCTTGTCATCTGCAAGTGGTAAAATGCAAGCAGCTGCTATGATTTTATTTTTTGCTATAATTACTGCTCCATCATGTAATGGTGTATTTGGTGTAAATAAATTTACTAATAATTGTGGAGATACTTCTGCATTTACTGCAACACCTGTTTCTGCTATATCTGTTATCTGAATATCTCTTTCTATAACAATTAGTCCACCTGTTTTAGTTTTTGCAAGTTCTGTTGCAGCTATTACAATTTTATAAATATCTTCTTTGGATTTTTTTAATAGGTCTTTATCTAGTCCAAAGTATTTCGTTATTTTATTAGTTCCTAATTGCTCTAACATTCTTCTTAATTCTGGTTGAAAAATAACAATAAGTGCTATTACACCATAAGGCATAAAGAAATTTAATATAAAGTTTAATATTTTAAGCTCAAGTACTTGGCTAATTGCCATTACTATTAAAACTAAAATAATTCCTTTTAGTAATTGCCAAGCTCTCGTTTTCTTTGCATATACAATAAATTTATAAATTAGATAAGTAACAATTATCAAGTCTAATATTAGTGTAACTAACCTAAATGGATTATGTGTTAGCTCATTCATATAACTTATAAAAGGCTCTAAAATTGTACCATTATTAAATGTAGAATTTTCAAACATAATTATTCCTTCTTTTGTTTTAAATTTTAAGTGCATGTTAATAATTTTAATATCATAACATACACTTATTTAAATTTTAGATTTGAATTTATTTTAAATCAAACAATAAATTAGAGTTGCTACTACTGAAAGTAGCATCATTCCTATTAAGATTGCTGCAAGTATTCTACCACCTAATTTTTTTATATCTCTTTTATTTTTTGCCATTTTATTTTCATTCCTTTCATTTTTAGCTTAACTTTTTCAATTATTCAAATTTTTTGTTTTAAGTTTTTAATTACTCAAATTGATTTTTCTTTTAAATTTTTATTATTGAAAGTTATATTGTTGCATAAGCCAACTTGTATAATCAAATGGATTTAGAGTTTTAGGAATTCCATAATCTACCCCATAAGTTTCTACTGTTATACTTTTTATTGCTGGTGCTTTTTTTGGTGTATTAGCATTGTATATTGTATTACCATTTGAGTCCTTTGGTAAGTCATCTTCTTCCGCATCTGTATATTCTCCATCTCTATAATAAACCTCTACATTTGCAACTTTATCTATAATGTCCATTCCTTCTATTACTTTACCAAATGCTGCATAAAGACCATCTAATGAATTATTATCTTTAGTCATGATAAAAAATTGTGAACCTGCTGAATTATAACCATAAGTCGTAAGTTCTGAACTATATGAGCCATAATCAGACCTTGCCATTGATATAACTCCTCTTTCATGTTTTATATTATTTTTTGTAAATCCGTTTGCAATAAATTCACCTGATATATTATAATTTTTATCTTCATTTGATTTATTTTCATCAACTGTATTATCATTTGCTTTTTGTATATCATCTCTAATATCACTTAATGATGGAGAACCTGTACCATTGCCATTCTTATCTCCACCTTGTATCATAAATTCTGGAACTGTTCTATGAAATGTAAGTCCATCATAAAATCCGCGATTTGCTAAGCGAATAAAATTAGCTACAGTGTTTGGAGCTTTATCTGGATATAACTCAATTTTCACTGTTCCAAAGCCTTCTATCTCCATTGTTGCCACTGGGTTTGGATAATTTACAGTTGCTTTTAAATAAAATCCATAACATACATAAGCTATTGCTGCTAATGCTAAAATAATTGCTAAAACTAATATTATTTTTTTAAATACTTTCATGTTTCCTCCTAATTTTTTCATCGAATTTTTAGATTATTATATAATTACAAAATTAAATTGTCAAATACAAATTGCTCTTGCATACGTTTTAATGACTGTTTAATAGTTCTAGCTCTTATTTCGCCAATTCCTTCTACTTCATCTAATTGTGGCAAATCTGCTGCTAAAATATGTTGGAAAGATTTGAATGATTTTACTAAATTATCCATAATATTTGCAGGCATTCTTGGCACTTTATTTAGAATTCTGTATCCTCTTGTGTATACTGCAACTTCATCATAATTATCAAAGTCTGCATAGCCTAATAAATTGGCAATTTTTTCTAATGTCATTATATCTTCATATTCTAAGTTTCTAATTTCTGATAATATCTTCTCTGCAGTTTTTTTCTTGCCTGGTGCCATGTAATCTTTGATTATAAAAGTTTCTTCTATTTCTAAGTCTCCTATTAATTCTTCAAGTTGCATTTGAACTAATCTTCCTTCTTCACCAAGCTCGAAAATAGCCTTTTGAACTTCATCCACTACCTTCATTACCATTTCAGCACGTTGAATTGCATTTATTACATTTTCTAGTGTAACAATATCATTAAATTCATATTCATTTAATAAATTTAGTTTGTTATCAAAAACTTTTTTATATTTCTCGACAGTTTGCAAGGCTTGATTTGCTTTTGAAATTACGTCGTTTGTATTTTCTAATACATATCGAGCATTTCCTTTAAATATAGTAATTACACTTCTTCTTTGAGAAATACTAATTACTAAGGCTCCTGTTTGTTTTGCTGTACGTTCAGCAGTACGGTGCCTTGTACCTGTTTCTGTTGTAGGAATGCTAGAAGATGGTATTATTTGTGCATTTGCATAAAGAATCTTTTTTAAGTCCTCACTTATTACAATAGCACCATCCATTTTGGCAAGCTCATAAAGCCTAGAAGATGTATAGTCTACGTCTAATTCAAATCCACCATCTACTAAATCTAAAATTTCTTTTGTATCTCCTATAACAATAAGTGCACCGGTTTTAGCCTTTAATATATTTTCTAATCCATCACGGATTGGTGTACCTGGTGCAATTATTTTTAATACTTCTGTAATAACTGCATCTTCTTTTTTTGCTGACATTTTGAGCCTCCCTTATTATTATTGGGACCAGGTCCGCTTTCCCATTTTTGAGGTACTTGGGACAGGTCAGTTTTTCTTATACTATATTTTACTATTATTTAAGTCCTGCTGCTTTCATCGCATCATTTATGTTTCTGACGCCTATTATATCTAATTTATAACTATCTTTCAATAGTTTTTTATTACTTTCAGGTATAATGCAAGTTTTAAAGCCTAATTTTTCCGCTTCTTTTAATCTTTTATCTATTAAATTAACTGCTCTTATTTCTCCTGTTAAGCCTACTTCGCCCATTGCAACAGTAGTTTTGGAAATAGGTATATTTTTAAAGCTTGATGCTACTGCAAGTACCATTCCTAAGTCTACCGCTGGTTCGTTTATATGTATTCCACTTACAACATTTAAGTAAATGTCTTGTGCGCCTAGTGCTAAACCTACCTTTTTTTCTAAAACTGCTACTAAAAGTGTAAGCCTATTATAATCAATTCCATTTGCAGTTCTTCGTGGAAGACCAAATACGCTTGGAGTAGTTAATGCTTGAAGCTCAATTAAAAGTGGCCTTGTTCCCTCCATACTTGCTACAATTATAGAGCCTGCGGGGTTATCTTCTCTTTCTGAAATTAATACTGAGGATGGATTTGTAATTTCCACCATTCCTTCACTTTGCATTTCAAACATACCAATTTCATTAGTAGACCCAAAACGATTTTTTACGCCTCTTAAAATACGATAAGAAAAATATCTTTCTCCTTCTATGTAAAGTACTGTATCTACCATGTGTTCTAATACTCTAGGTCCTGCAATATTACCATCTTTGGTAACATGACCTATTATAATAGTAGTTATTTCGTTGCCTTTGCACACTCTCATTATACGAGCTGTAATTTCACGAACTTGGCTTACTGTGCCTGCTGCTGATGAAATTTCATCAGAATACATGGTTTGAATTGAATCTATAATTACTAATTTAGGCTTTAATTCTAAAATGTTATTTTCTATTATTTCAATATCTGTTTCTCCTAAAAATAGAATATTTTCATTATGAATTCCAAGCCTATCTGCTCTTAGCTTTATTTGCTCTGCTGATTCCTCACCTGAAACATATAAAACCTTGCCTTCTCCACCCATTTTATCACATAGTTGTAAAATAAGAGTAGACTTTCCAATTCCTGGCTCACCACCTACTAAAACTAAAGAACCTTTTACCAAGCCTCCACCTAGAACTCTATCTAGCTCTCCTATTCCAGTATGTGTACGCACAGCATCTTTTCCTATTACTTCATTTAAAGGCTTTGGTGTAACCACCTTTTTTTCAGAAAGTTTACTGCTTGGCCCATTTGATACCTTTTCTTCATAAAAACTATTCCATTCATTACAGCCCGGGCATTTGCCTAACCATTTTGTAGACTCATACCCGCAACTGCTACATACAAATATTGTTTTAGCTTTTGCCATTTATTTTTTCTCCTTTTTTCCTTTAAGTAATTTTTTTCATTAGTTCACTTTATTTTTATTGGAGATTATTTTAACAATTTATTTTCCTGCTTCTAGTATGAACATTGCATGTGCCCATGCTAAGCCATTTACCCAAGCAGGTCCCATAGTTTGGTTATCAACTTGCTCTGAAATAAAGCCATGCTCATTTGCAGTATTTACAACATATTCAATACACTCTTTGGCTTTTCTTCTTTCACCAGATGCATTGTAATACATAGACATCCAAAGAGTAGCTACTGTCCATGGATTTTTTCCTTCTAAGTAGTGGTCTCCTTCAAATCTTAAATATCCACCTGTATATGTTCTAAGTGTTAAATTTATTTTTTCTACTGTGTTTTGTACTTTTTTCTCCTTTGGTGAAAATAGATTAAATGGCACAACAATTCCTAATTCACTTATATCTGTTTGGTGGTCATTTAAGTTTCTTAAAAATGTTTTTGTATTTTCATCATATAAGTTTTGTAATATGTATTTTTTAATTTCTTCTTGATATTTAATTATTCTAGCTTCTAATTTATTCATTGCTTCTACTTTTAGACGATTTTTTTGCTCATATTCTGGTTTTAAGATAGCTTGCATTTCTATCATTGCACCAAAAGCTGCATATATTGCAGATAATGAATATAAATGTACACCCTCATGCATTTCCCATAAGTCGTAACTTACTGGCAACTTGTTTCTTTCTTCTGTATGATAGCTTTTTTCAATTTCATTTTTTACTACATCTGATTCATCTTTTGTGCCCAGTATATTGTCTAAATATATTTCCAAGAATTTAGTAGCATTTTCACACATTTTATATGCATCTTTTAAAAACTTTATTTCTTTTACTGATTTATAATGTTCATATACACCATATATAACACTTGCAGTTTCGTCTATTTGATAGCCCCAGCAAGGTGCTAGTCTTCCGTCAGTATAGAATCTTTGCTCCCACATACCATTTTTGCTTTGTGTTTCTTTGCAAAATACTTTATAAAATTTTTCTGCTTCTTTTGTCATTTTTATTGTGTCTAATGCTTTTGTTACAAATACAGCATCTCTAGGCCAGCAGTATGAATATCTACCGCACATACTTCTTTGCTCGTCTACTTCTACTGCTGCAGAAATTCCACCTGTTTCTGCATTTATTAATAGTGGGAATAGTAAAATACTTCTTTGATATATTTTATTTACCTTTTTGTTGTAAGAGGTTGTTTCTGGAAGTAATTGAAAAGATAGATGCTCTTTAACATATTTTTTCCAATACTTTTCTACAGTTTCTTCTTCTTTTACTATATCCATCTTTTTAAATTGTGCAATTTTCTTTTCTAATTCTTCTTCTGTTAGCTTTATGCTATTTTCTCTAAAATACAAATAAACTACTAATTCTTTTTTATCTCCAGGTTTTAGAATACCAATATCATAGCTTACACTAGAGTCTGATGACATTCCAATATAATCTTTATCTTGCACTTCTCCACTTGAAATGTTTTCTTTTGTGTCATTTAATTGATAGCTAAGAAGTGGGCTTTTTGAAAATGTGTACATTGTATAATCATGGCAATATTGCACTAATGTATTTTGCTTTATTTCTGAACCCACCATATTATTATAGTCTGATAATAAGGTTGCATGAATTAAGAAATTTACATTTAAATCAATTGAATTTTTATTTTCAAATTGATATTTTTTTACAAGTACATTTTCTTTTAGCAAGCAGAAATCTGTTTGTTTTATATGTAACATGAAATAATTATTTATTATTTCAGTATTTAATATATTAGTATTTTCTGTATAATACTGTTTATATTGATTGTTTATATCTTCATGTAAATAGATTAATCCTGAATCGTTTATCTTTACACCTGTTTTATATTCATCTACCCAGCTTTTAAAATCAGGTGATGGATACATTACTCTTAATAATTCTCCTGTTTTTGTATAGCTTGCCGTTATATTTTTTCCACCTATTATGGCATAATTATCATACTTTGTTTTCATTTGTTTCTCCCTTTTTTTAGTTTTTCTCTACAATTCTTACAATTTGTTCTTCTATTTCGTTTAATCTTAATTTTAATAAATTAATGCTACTATCAGTTGCTTCGTCTGTTAAGTATTCTTCTTTTACTATGTTTTCCATGTCTTGTAATTCTGCCTTTAAGGTCTTCATTTTCTCTAAAATGTCTCGTTTTTCTATAATCTCATCTTCGTCTTTAACTTTTACTGTTTGTTCTACTTTAAGTGTGTCGTCTAATGTGTATGTTTGACCATATTCTGGTACGCTAACTGGTATATTTATTGTTTCTAAAATTTTTCTTTTTAATACTTCTTGGCCTTCTGGCTCGCCATGTACTAAAAATATGTGCTTTGGTTTTGTTATAAATGAATATATAAAGTTTAAAAGCCATTCTTGGTCTGCATGTCCTGAGTAACCTTCAATGTACTCTATTCTAGCATTTACTGCAATTTCTTCTCCAAAGATTTTTACCATTTTTTCGCCTTCTACTAATCTTCTTCCTAAAGTTCCTGCTGCTTGGTAGCCAACAAATAAAATGGTGCTATTAGGATCCCACAAATGGTGCTTTAAATGGTGCTTTATTCTACCAACTTCACACATACCGCTTGCAGAAATTATAATTGCAGATTCATTTTTCTCATTTAATGCTTTTGATTCTTCTGCTGTTTTTGTAAATTGAAGACCCGGAAATTCTAGTGGATTATCTCCTGACTGAATAAGTGCCTGAGTTTCTTCATCAAATAGGTTTGCATTTTTTCTAAATATTTCTGTCGCTGAAATTGCAAGTGGGCTATCTACATAAACTGGCGCATTCATTAAAGTTCTATATTTTTTATTAAATTCCTCGTCATCTTTTTTGCCTTTTAGTCCATTTAATTCATATAAAATTTCTTGTGTTCTTCCTACTGCAAATGATGGAATTACGACTGTTCCGCCTTTATCTAATGTTTCTGCAACAATGTTTAAAAACATGGTTGCCTTGTCATCATTTCTTAAATGAAGCCTTGATCCATAAGTAGATTCCATTACTAAATAATCTGCATTATCTATCATTGTAGGTGATGAAAGTAATGGAATATCATTATTGCCTAAGTCTCCCGTAAATACTGCTTTTGTTTGTTTTCCATCTTCTACTACCCAAATTTCAATGATTGCAGAGCCTAACATGTGGCCTGCGTCATTAAAACGAACGTGTATATTAGGGTCTATTTCAATTATTTCGTCATAATTTACAGGTTTAAAAATTTCCATAGAGTTTATTGCATCTTGTGCTGTATAAAGTGGTGGAAGTGCCGGCTTTCCTTCCCTCATTCTTTTTCTATTTCTCCACTCAATTTCTTGTTCTTGTATATGTCCACTATCTGGAAGCATTATTGAGCATAAGTCAACCGTTGCTTTTGTTGCAATTATTGGGTTTCTGTAACCTTCTACATATAGTTTTGGTATTCTTCCTGAATGGTCTATATGTGCGTGTGTAAGTAACATGAAGTCTATTTCATTTACATCAAAATCAAATGGTTTATTGTTTCTATCTTCTTCTTTGCTACTTCCTTGGTACATTCCACAATCTACTAAAAACTTTTTGCCTGCTCCTTCTACTAAAAAGTTAGAGCCTGTTACAGTTTTTGTTGCACCTAAAAATGTAATTTTCATACTTTTGTTTTTCCTTTCTACATTTAGATAAACTTTATTACTATTTACAGCTTTTTATTTTGGTACTATAAATTTTATCTAATTTTTAGTTAAATAGTTTTGTTTTCTTCTTCAATTTAATGGTTCTATTACATTCAATCTCATAAGTATTTTCAAGAATATTTGTATCATAATATTCTACAATTAATTTCCCATCTACTACTTTTGTTTCTATTATGATATGATTTAAATCTATCATTTTACTATTAAATAATTTCTTAATTATTCTATTATTTGTTTCTGTATCATCTGTTATTTCTTCTACTGCATTTAATTTAATTGCTTTTTCTATTAATAAATTTATTGTTTTTTCAAATTTTGGCTTTAGTTCTTCATGTGACTTTAAATTTTGTTCATTTTGTTTTAAATTTTCTTCTTTTAAATTTAAGTTTTCATCACTTTGTTTAAAATCATTTTCATTTGAATTTTGCTTATTTGCATTTTCATATATTATTAAAAATCCATAGTATCTTAATATATAAAAGTATGAAGCAATTTCTTGTTTCGTTTGTGCTTTTGCAATTTTAATTTCAAAACATTCTAAAAATACAGTAATTAATTCATTTATTAAATCTTGTTCTTCTTGATTTGCTATTTTATTATTTTTCCCTGTACCTTCTAAATTTAATGTTTCTAAAAAATCATTTTTAATCGTTAGTTCTTCCTTGCGCGCTACAAATCCTTTAGGCTCTATGAGTTCATTATACTTTTTTATTTGCTTTACAAATTCTTCTCTTTCTGTTTCTAATCTAGTTACCAAATGTCTAATACTAAATATTTTTTCTTTATTAGGGAGCTTTTCATTTCGTTTTCTATATTCTTCTTCAAGTTCTTCCTTGTTATTTATAATTTTATCAATGTCTTCTATTTTTTTAGTTAATTCTTTTTTCTCTTTTGTTACTTCTTCTAGATAAGCTTTATTATCATTCATTTTTTCAAGTTCAAGTTTAATTTTTTCTTTTCTTTGCATCCAAAATCTTTCCTGTGCCATATCAACATTTGATGTCACTTCAATTGCAGTTTTAAAAAATAGTTCTGATAAAAATTTTGCTTTTTTCTCTCCAAAATTCTGCTTTAAATTTTCATATAAAAGTATAACATAGTCTGCTAAATTACTTTCGTTTTGTTGCCATTCCTTCATAAATTCATATCCTAATAAATACAAAAATGTTTGGAAAATTGTATTTACTTTTATATTTTCAATATCTTTTGAAATTATTTCCCATGACCATCCATTAAAGTCTCGTATTATTTCTGATTGATGCATTCTCATTCCCAAATTTAAAAAGTATGTAATTGGCTTTTCCAATAAACTCTCTTCATCTGGTAAAAATACTATATCTTGCCCAAGTTCTATTATTGCATTTAACAAATTAAATTCATTTGCTAATGATATTATTTTTCCTTCTTTTCTTTTTAAAATGTAACCTTTCTTCTTGTTTATTTCCATATTTTGCATTGTTTCTTGTAATTTTATTGTTAATTTATCTTGGTATATATCAATTGTTTCTTTATCATTTTCATCCCATGGTCTAATATTTTTTTGATTTGTATATTTTTGTTCATTTATATATCTTTGCTCATTTGTATATCTTTGTTCATACATACGACTTATAATTTCTGCATTTTCTTCTAAAGCCTGTGCTGTTTCTTTTGCTAAATAGTCTTCATTTTCTTCAAGCTTAAAATCCATTAATTCTATTGAATTGCATCTATTATCTATTATGTTTGTTAGATTTTCTAAAAGAATACCTTTATCATATACTTCTACTTTTACATTTAAATAATCTTGATAAGCATTTTCAATTTTGTAAAACATGCTTAAAAGAAGGTTTTTGGTCTCCTCTGAGAATTTCTTCTTTTCTAAAACCCTCTCTAAAGCATTTGTATAATCTTTTAAATAAATTTTACGTATTCCCTTTTCTTTTCTTTCCATACTTTCCTTTTCTTTTCATTAGTTTCTATTTATTAATTTATAAACTATAATGACTTTTTGTAGCGCTGCGCAGCGTTCAAACGGAACGAAGTGAAGTGCGCTTGAAGCAACCGACCTTTTGTGTAATAAATTGTAGAGCATCTACAATTTATTACATAAGAGGTTGCGACAGCAAAGCGCGCATAAAGTTATTATAGTTTATTCATTTATTCTTGCTCGCTTGCACTTTGTGCCATTTTAAGTTCTTGCCATCTTTCCTTAGTCATTAAAACTTCTCTTGGTTTGCTTCCTTGATAGCCTGAAATAACACCTCTTTCTTCCATTTGGTCTATAATTCTTCCTGCTCTTGCATAGCCTACTTTAAATCTTCTTTGTATGAATGATGTTGAGGCTTGTTTTGTTTCTACTACCGTATCTATTGCTTCCATTAATAATGGGTCTGTTCCGTCATCATCAGCTTGCTCTGATTCTAAGTCTTTTTCAGTTTTATTTGCATTTTCTATTTGCTCCATAATATCTTCATTATATGTAACTTCACCTTTTGATTTAATAAAGTCTACTATTTTTTCTACTTCTTTATCTGATACAAAAGCTCCTTGAATTCTAGTAGGCTTTGGAGAACCTGCTGGGTAAAATAGCATATCTCCTTTTCCAAGTAATTTTTCAGCTCCTACCATATCTAGAATTGTTCTTGAGTCTACTTGTGAAGAAACTGCAAATGAAATTCTTGATGGAATGTTTGCTTTGATAATACCTGTGATTACATCAACAGATGGTCTTTGTGTTGCAA
This sequence comes from uncultured Clostridia bacterium, assembly GCA_947629045.1. Lineage (GTDB taxonomy): Bacteria > Bacillota > Clostridia > TANB77 > CAG-508 > CAG-273. The sequence continues at coordinate 33,290 of CANRCF010000001.1, forward strand.
TTACTAAGTGCATTCCTGCAGCTCTTGCTTTTTGTGCTAAACGGCAGATTGAATCTTCTACATCTTTAGATGCAACCATCATTAAATCTGCAAGCTCGTCTATGATGATTACTATTTGTGGAAGAATTCCCATATCTTCTTTTTGTGCTATTTCATTGTAGCCTTTAATATCTCTAACGCCTTTAGTTGCAAATAATTGATAACGATTTTCCATTTCTTGTACTGCCCATGCTAAAGCACCTGCTGCTTTTTTAGGGTCTGTAACTACTGGAATAAGTAAATGTGGTATTCCGTTATACACTGAAAGCTCTACTACTTTTGGGTCAACCATAAGTAACTTTACTTCATTTGGTTTTGCTTTATATAAAATACTTGAAATTAAAGTGTTAATACATACACTTTTTCCAGAACCTGTTGCACCAGCAATTAAAACGTGTGGCATTTTTGCAATATCTGTTACTACTGGCTCACCTGCTACGTCTTTTCCAAGTCCAAATGCAAGTTTAGATTTATGGTCTATAAAGCTATCTGATTCTATTATTTCTCTAAAATGTACCATTTCATTTTCTTTGTTTGGAATTTCAATTCCTACTGCTTGTTTACCTGGAATTGGTGCTTCAATACGTATGCTTTCTGCTGCTAAGTTTAGTGCTATATCATCTGCTAAATTTGCAATTTTGCTAACTCTTACACCTTCTGCTGGCTTTAGCTCATACCTTGTAATTGCAGGTCCAACAGATACATTTTCTACTTTTGCAGAAACACCAAAACTATATAATGTTTTTTGAAGTTTTGTTGCTGTATCTGCTACATTTTTCTTTCCACCTTTGTTTACTTTTTTATCAGCTTCACTTAGTAATTGTACTGGTGGAAATTCATAGTTTTCATCCTCTTCTGTTATTGTATGCTCTAATTGTAATACTTCTTTTACTTTATCTTCTTTTGATTCTTCTACTTGTTTAAATAAATTTGCATCTATAACATCTGGTGAGCTTTGCTCTTGCATTTTATCTGTTTCTTGCACTACTTCTGCTTTAGCTTTTTTCTTTCCAAAATTTCCGAAGAACGGAATATCAAGTTCATCATCCTCGTGGTCATATTTAGGCTTGTTATCATCTTCGTCTAAATCTATACTTAATTGGTTTGCAAGTGGTGTGGCCAATTTTTCTGCTTCTTCTCTTTCTCTTAAGCGTCTTTCTCTCTTTGTTTCTTTTCTATCTTCTGCTTTTCCTTCTCCTCTTGCTTCTACCATTTGTGCTTTTCTTTCTTCATACCTACTTCTAATATCTTCTTTTCGTTCTTCTCGTCTTTCCGCCATAGCATCTAAGAAGTTACTAAGTAGCTCTGCTGGCCTTATTCCAAAAATGAATACTAATAATATTATAGAAATGCCTACTGCTAAAATTGCTGCACCAGTTTCACCTAATGCACTTATAATAGGAAGGGCAATAACTGTACCTACTACACCTCCACCTATATTTTTTTCTCCTAGTGTATAAGCATCTTCTAAAATATCTGAAAATTCTTTATTTTCTATTTGAAGATTTCCATTACTTACTTGAAATACACTAAGCATAGCAGAAATGCATACTAAGAAAATAGTGTATTGCACTAATTTTCCCATCATATATTCTCTATCATTGTGGGCCATATATACTGCAATAAGCAGGGTTCCTATTGGAATTATGTATTTAATAAAGCCCATAATTCCTCCAAGTAATGGGCTTAGAAACTGCCCCATATTGCCAGATTTTGTATATATTAAAAGCATTAGTAGAATACTTACTAGTACTAAAACTACTACTGCTACATTTTTATCTACTTGATTTTTCTTTTTTCTTCTTGCCAAAGTTATTACCTCCCAATTTGCTTTTGTTTAAAATTTAAAATGTTTCTTATGTTTTTATCTAAGAATTAATAATTTTTGAGTTTTTATTTAAGTATATTGTTTAAGTTTCTGTTGTGAGCAAAAAAATAGTGGTTTCGGAAATCCAATTTCCGTCCACTGTTTTTCCGAAAATTATTTTTACTTTAATTCTTTTCTATTATCTTGAATTATTTTTAAAGCATCTTGAAGTGCAACTTCAATGCCAGATAAAACACCATCAGCATAGTCTTTTGTTCCTTTTGATATTTCACGTGACATCTCATTTGCTGTTTCAATAATTTCTACTTTCTTCTCATAGGCTTTTCTAGTTATTTCGTGTTCATCTATCATAGATATTATTCTATTTTCAGCTTCTTTAATTATTTCATCAGCTTCATTTTGAGCTTCTACTAAAATTCTTTGTCTTTCTTCTTTTACCCATTTTGCTTGCTTTAATTCTTCAGGTAGTTTTAACCTAATTTCCTTAATAATGTCTAGTAATTCTTCCTTGTCCACTACACATTTACCAGAAAAAGGTACATTTCTGCTCTTTTCTAATAAATCTTCTAAAGTTTCTAATAAGGTGAATATTTCCATTGTTTTACCCCTTTCAACTTAACACAGTGCTACTTCGCTGTAGAGTTTAAGAATATAAGTTTAACTCTACCATACTTTCTAATATCATAAATGTTTACATTTAAATTTTCTAACTCTTGTAACTCTCTTTTTTCATCATCAGTTTCTATGATTATAATTCCTTCATCTTTTAGTAAATTTAATGATAATATTTCTTTAACAGAAGCGACTGCAATGTCATATTGATAAGGTGGGTCAATGTAGACAATATCAAATTGCAAATTTTCCTTTTCAAATAATTCTAGTGCTTTTTTATAGTCTTTTTCTATTACTGTTGCATTTTCTTTAAGTTTTGTTTTTTCTAAATTATTGTATATCATTTTTACTGCAAGATGATTTTTTTCACATAAATATGCATGTTTTGCACCTCGGCTTAAAAATTCAATAGCAATAGCCCCACTTCCAGAAAACAAATCTAATATAGTTGCATTTTGTATTCTTGTTTGTATAATGCTAAATAATGGTTCTTTTACTCTGTCTAATGTAGGCCTTGTTGACATACTTTCTATTGAATTTAATTTTGTCCCTCGTGCTATTCCACTAATTACTCTCATAGTACCCCTATATGATATACAATTATTTTATATTTTTCTGTTTATATGTCAATAGATTTAATGCAAATGTAATATTTTCTTAATGTTTTTGTAATAATGTTGCCTATCTGTAATAATTCATTTGTATTATATACTATGCCATTTAAAATGTAAAGAAATTTTTTCAAAAATTTTGTGCATTTTTTTAATTTTGCAAAATTGCATTTAACGCATTTTTATTTTTCATATTTCATAATTATAGATAAAGAAAAGAGAACTAAATAAGAACATATTGTCCTTATTATAGTTCTCTTTTTAGCCTATACTTAGAAACTTTGTTTAAAAACTTAAATCGTCATTATTTAGTCGATTTTTATTTGCCCAATTTTTCTAAGCATCTCAGAATTTCTAAGAGCTTCCTTTTTCTGTGCTTCGGACAAATGCTCTTTTAAGATATCTTGAATGATATCTAAAAGAATATCGCCATTTATAGCTTTTTCCATTCTTTCTTCGGATGTCAAAAATAGGAGTTCTTCATAAACGTCGTGCCCTCTGTTGGGATTGAAAGCCCTTTTTACTGCCTCATTTGCAATCTGTGTGCAAAACCGCTCCTTAAATATAGGAATGATTTTTTCGTATGCAAATTCCTCAGTCTGCTGAAGTTCGATATGACCCAGTATCTTTGAAATTCTGTTCTTGATTTTTTCTTCTTCTTTTGCGAGCAATTTATTAAGATTGCTTCTTAGAACAGTACCTTCGAAAATTTCGTTTGGTACTATTGTTTGAATTCTGATTTCTGACATAGATGTTCACATCTCCTTTAAAAATTATTTTTAAGGTTTATATAAGAACTTGCTCTTGGCAAGATAATAAAAATTATGTATACATTTTATCACGTTTACATTTGTAAAGCAATGTTTTTACTATATTTTTTCAAAGCAAAAACAAGAAGGATAAAAATCCTTCTTGTTTTTTATTTATAGTTTCTTAACTTTATTCTTTGTTTACATCTTTTAATAGTTCTAATTGAGATATTAAAAGTGATTCCATTTTTGCTTTATATACATCAAATTCTTTTTGTAAATCCTCTAAATCTTTTTTCTTTAATGTAATTTCTTGTTCTAATTCTAATACTTTTTGTTTTGCTGTTGTTTGTGCCTCATTTACAATTTGTTCAGCTTGTTGCTTAGCTAGATTTCTTACATCATCTGCTGCTGTTTGTGCCATTACTAATGTATTTTGTAATGTACCTTCTATATTTTTATATTTTCCTATGCTATCTTCTAAATCTTCTAATTTTTCTTTATATTCTGCTACATCTTTATACATTTTTTCGTAATCTTTTGTTAAGTCATCCAAAAAATCGTCTACTTCTTCTACACTATATCCATTCATCATTTGCTTTGAAAATTTTTTGTTTTCAATATCTAGTGGTGTTAGCATATTTTTTCCTCCTATTTTAGTTAGCTGAATTTCTTAACCAAGAAACTGATAATTTGTTTTTAATTTCATCTCTTGCAGTATCATTTTCTATGTCGTAATTAAATGGTGCAATTAAAACTATAGAATTAGAAACTTTTTGCATATGTCCATCTAATGCATGAACAGCACCTGACACTACATCTATAATTCTTCTAGCAACATCTTTATTTACATATTCTAAATTTACAATTACTGATTTTTTTTGTTTTAATAAATCACAAATAGTTGCAGCTTGCTCAAAATTAGTTGGTTGAGAAATTACCATTTTTACTTGTTGTGCTTGTGGCATAGCTACTACTTTGCTATTTCTTCTTCCCCATAATCTTCTTTCTTCGCCAGAATCCTCTTCTTCCTCTTCCTCTATATCTTCTACTTCTTCCTCATTATCTAATTCTTCATCTTTTTCCTCTGCTTGATCCATTCCAAACCAATTCCATACTTTTTCAACTTTTTCCATAATAGCTCCTGCCATCTTTTAAAAACCTCCTAATTAATATTTGTCTTTCGTTTTTTCTGTTACTAGTATCTAACTTTTTTATATTATTGTCAATAGTTTTTTGCGTTTGTAATAATAATTTAATACGCCTGTAACAGTTTTGTAATATTATTCTGTCGGATTTCTTAATATTTCGTCATATAATGTTAATGTACTTCTATTCTTTAATTCTTCACTAGTATAGCCTAATTCCTGTAATTCCTTTGAAGTATAGTTTTCTACAATAGAATATTTATCATTTTGTCTTTTTATTTTTATCAGTATTTTATCTGTATATTCTCCTCTTATTCTAACTAAATATGCTATGTTATTATCTCCCTTTTGTTCATAAGCAATTGCATCATTTGGAATTTTTCTTCCACTATCACTCCACCAAATAATGTCTATTGACATTTTTCTATAACTTGTTAGTTCTGATACTTGTTTATCTATTTTAAAAACTAATACTACTTTTTCTTCTTCTTTTGAAATATATTCAACTTCTGCTGAAATTTCTTGTCCATTTGGTAATCTTAATTTAACTTCATCTTTTTCTTTTGCATTTTTTGCTTGATCAGATGTTAATATACACGCAATATAGCATTCAAAATTATTTATAATTTTTGCGCTTTCCTTATTATCAGCAATTACTTGTCCAGTTTTTATTTCTAAGCTTTCTAAAAACTCTGAGTTTAGCTTACTAAAATCTTTTGGTGTAAGTACATCTTCATATCCATCTACTTTATATGATACTATTCCGCTTATTGGTGCTACTAGCTCTTCTGCTCCCTCATTTAATTCGTTTTCGTATTTTTGCCTTTCATCTATTAATTTCTTTAAATACGAGCCTGCTGAGCTTAATTCTCCCGCTATTCTTGCTTTTTTAGTAATATTATTTGCTATTTCTTTTTTGGCTTCTCTAATTATTTGCATATCATTTACTCTCTGTATAGAAGATAATTTGTCTTGTATTTGTTTTTCTATTGTTTTTATATCTCCTGGAAGATTTCCTCCATCTTCTTTTTCCATTGCTTCATCTATTTTTACATCTAGTTCTTGTATTTTTTTAGTTAAAGCTTCTTCTCCATTTGAATAGTATCGAAAAATTGCATCACCTTTTGCAACTTTTTCTCCTTCCGATTTTTTCTGTTCCATTCCATTTTTATAATTAGAGCCTTTAACAATACTTTCTTCACGTATTATATAGCTTATTGCTCTTTCTTCTTGATAAATTTTGCCTTGCTCCACCGTAAAAGTATCAGTCGGATTTTGAATAAATATTATTATTTTGTAAATTATAAATGCAATCATAGCAACTAATAATATACTAATTATCCATAAATACTTATTGGTAGTAACTTTATTTTTTTTCTTTTTGTTTTTCTTTTTTACTTGCTTATTTTCCACTGTATTCCTCCAAAATACATTGTATATTTTCTTCTACTTTTGCTGTTCCATCAAGCCATATTATATTTTTATCTTTTCTAAACCATGTTAATTGCCTTTTTGCATATCTTCTAGTTTCCATTTTTAATTTTTCTATCATTTCTTCTTTGGTTAAATCGCCCTTTAAGTATGAAACTACTTCTTTATACCCTAGGCCTTGCATAGCAGTAGGAAACTCTTTATATTTTTTAAGTAAATGTTCTACTTCCTCAATTAAACCTTGTTCTATCATCATGTCTACTCTTTGATTTATTCTGCTATATAGTTTTTCTCTATCCATTGTAATGCCAAATACTATATACTCATATTGTGGTGGTATTAATTTTGATTCTTCTTCTATTTTAGTTTTAGTTTTACCAGTTTGATGGTATATTTCTAATACTCTCATTATTCTTTTCTTATCATTTTTGCTAATGATAGTCATTGATTTTTCGTCAATTTTATTAGCCTCTTCCCAAAGTTTTTCTAATCCTTCTTTTTCAATCTTTTTTTCTAATTCATTACGATAATTTACGTCTACTCCTATTTCTGGATATTCAATGTTTTGTGTTAATGAATTAACGTATAATCCAGTTCCTCCTACGACAATTGGAATTTTACCATGTTCTAAAATTGTAGAAATTGCTTTTAAAGCTTCTTTTTTGAAGTCCGCTACACTATACCTTTCATTTGGTGCAACAAAATCAATTAAATAATGTGGTATACCTTGCATTTCTTGTATTGTTGGTTTTGCAGTTCCTATTGTCATATCTTTATATATTTGCATTGAGTCACATGATACTATTTCTCCACCTATTTTTTTTGCAAGTTCTATAGATAGCCCTGTTTTTCCTGAAGCCGTTGGCCCACATATTATAATTACTTTTGGTTTTTCCTGCATTGCTTGTCTCCATTTCTCTTTTTCCAAATTTAAAATTAATTAGTTCCACTACTTACTATACTTAAAATTCCTGCTTGAATATTTTTAAAATAAAAGAATTCTATCACTAATATTACTAACAATAAGACTAAAAGCAAAACTATTCTTCTTTTAAAAATGTTTTTTTCTATTTTACCCATTCTTAAATACTTATATGAACTTGCTAAAAATGGCAGAATTAATATTGCATTTACAGGTACAAATGAGAAAGTAATCAAATTTTGCCCTTCGTTTGTAACATAGCCTAAATTCATATTCTTTGTACTTAAATAATAAACCAAGGTAACTAGTAAATACATTAAAGCGACTCCTACTACTATAAATATTCCCTTTTCTTTTTTCTCTAAATCGTTACCTAAAAAGCGATATGTAAGAAGTATAGCCACTGCATTTAATATAAATATACAGATATATATAAATAGTAACATTTTTTATTCTCCTTTTATTATAATTATTTTTATTAATTGTTAATATATTGAGGTTATCTTATTTAAAGCTCTATCTTCTTGAAAACTTCTTTTCTATATCATTTTTAGTCATTCTAATTGCTGTTGGTCTTCCATGTGGGCAAGTAAATGGATTTGGCAATACTAATAACTGCTTCATTAGATTATCCACCTCTTCTACTGTAAGCGCCATATTAGCTTTTACTGCCGCTTTGCAAGCTACTGTTGCAATAAATTTTTCTTCTTTTTCTTGTTTTGCTGTTCTTGCTACTGTGTTAATTTCATCTAATGTTTCTAAAAATAATTCTTTTGTGTCTAGTTCTAGGCAAATATTTGGAACTCCACTTAATTTTATTGTGTTTTCACCAAATTCTTCTAAAGTAAAGCCTGCTTTTCTAAACATATCCATATTTTCTCTTGCAATATCCATTTCTTTATGAGATAAATTTATTATATCTGGTAATAGCATTAATTGCGAATCTTTTTCAGTATCGCTATAATAATTCTTCTTAACTTTCTCATACAATATTCTTTCATGAGCTGCATGTTGATCTAATATATATAACTCTTTATCTAACTCTAAAATAATATATGTAGAAAAAGCAATTCCTATAAACTTATATTGTGGTATTTTATTTTGTTCTTTCATGAATATAGAAACATTTTCTACTGGTTTCATTTCATCTTGTTTTACTGTAAATTCTTCTTCTTTCTTTTTTTGTTCTTCTTCTCGCCTTCTTATTTCTGATGGTACGCCTCCAAATGTAGACATATACATTTCTTCAAAAGATTTTTCATTTTCCTTTGAGCTTTCTGCATTTTGTTGAGTTATATTTGCAGTTTCTAACGCGTTTTTCATTTCTGTATCTTCTTGGTTATTAAGTTTTTCTTGTACGCCACCTTGGATTGGAAGCTCATAACCAGAGTTTTCTTCATTCTCAGAAACTTCATTCTCAGGAATTACATTTTCATTAACTTCATTTTCAGAAAATTTATTAGCATATATTTGTGCTATTAAGTTTTCTTGATGTAAATTTTCTTCGTCTTCTATTTTTTCTTCTTTTGGATTTTGATCAGTATCTTTTTTTAGTTTGTGAAACAAACTTGCTAAAGTTCCTTCTTTTTGTACTGGCTTTGCGTTAGCCATCATAGTTTGTTCTAGTTCTTCGTTTAAATCTGTAAGTTTAATTGTTTTGTCAAGATTTTTATCTTGTATTCCGAATGTATTTTGTAAATTTTCACTTTGAATTCCTAATTTATCGTCTGCAACTAAATCGCCTTTTAATAAAGTATCTTTTATAGCATGAAATACTGCCTTAAATACTTTATTTTCTTCTTCAAATCTTACTTCTAATTTTGCAGGATGAACATTCACATCTACTTTTTGTGGATTTAGAGTTATGTTTAATACTAAAAATCCATACTTTCCAATTGTTATCATTCCTTTATAACCTTGCTCCGCTGCAGTTGTTAAAGTTTTATCTTTTATATATCTTTTATTTACGAAAAATAATTGGTTTGAACGGTTAGAACGTGCAATTGATGGTTTGCCAATAACACCTGTTACTTTTATATCTTCATATTCATAATCTACATCTAAAATATTTTCTGCTATATCTTTACCATAAATACTGTATATTACGGCTTTTGCTTCATTGTTTCCTGGTGTTTGGATTATTGTTTTTCCGCTGTTTATTAGCTGTATTGCAATTTCTGGGTGAATTAAAGCTATTCTTGTAACTGCATCTTCAATATAGCCCGCTTCTGTAAAATCCTTTTTCAAGAATTTATATCTTACTGGTGTGTTATAGAATAAGTCTTGAATTGTAATAGTAGTACCCTTTGGGCATCCTGTTTCTTCTTCACTTATTACTTTTCCGCCTTCTATTTGTATTCTATTACCTATATCACTATTTTCTGTTTTTGATACCATTTCGATTTTACTAATTGCTGCAATACTTGCTAATGCCTCACCTCTAAATCCCATAGAAGTAACAACTTCTAAATCTTCTGCTTTTCTTATTTTAGAAGTTGCATGCCTTTCAAAAGCAATTTCCATATCATCTTTTGCTATTCCTTTTCCATTATCTGTAATTCGTATATATGATATGCCTCCATTTTTTATTTCTACTTTTATTGTTGTTGCTCCTGCGTCAATTGAGTTCTCCATTAACTCTTTTACCACAGATGCTGGCCTTTCTATTACTTCTCCTGCTGCTATTTTGTTTATTGTAGAATCATCTAATAATACAATGTTTCCCATATTTTTCCTCCGTTTAAATTTTATTTTTATTTATCATCTTAATTTTGTATTCTCTAATCTTTATTAATACTTGTTTATGTAATTGTTATTTTTTATCTTTGTAAATTATATCATTGTTTTTTTCTTTTTTGTATACCTTTTTACATATTTTTTTAATCATTTTTTGAATTGTTTATCGTTATTTTGGATTGAATGTTTTTATGAACTATATCTTTTAATCCATAATAGGCAAAAAAAACTTAGTTACTTGTAACACTTCTTTTCTAATTAGAATAATATATACCATACGAAAGAACCAAAAAAACTTTTATAGGAGGTATAAAAAATGTTTGGTAATTGCTGTAATAACGGAAACAGCGAACTTTTATGGTTCATAATTATCTTCTTACTACTTTTCTACTGTGGTGGAAATAATGGTTGTGGCTGTGGTTGTGGTAATAACAACGGTTGTGGTTGCAACTAAAAAATACTTATTTTGAAAGGGGGGAATTTTGATATGCCAGAAAATTCTAGAGGATGTGGATGCGGTTTCGGTGATGACAACTGTATATGGATTATTTTAATTCTTATTCTACTTTTCTGCTGTTGCGGAAATGGTGGTAGAGGTGGATGTTGCTAATAACTAAACCTTTAAAATAGCTAAACTTTTAAAAAAGCAGACTAAGGTTTTATTCCTTATTCTGCTTTTTATTATGATTTTGTTTAATTGCTTCAGCATCAATTAATTTTTAATATTTAGTTTTTAAGATTTTTTGCTTTGATTTATTTTCTTTTGCCGCGTTCTTTTACCTGTGGTGGTGCTTTTCTTCTATCTTTTTTTACTTCTTTGCCTTCATTTTCTTTTTTTCTTCTATCTTGAAACATGTTTCCTTTTTTATCTACTATCATAGTTTTTCTCCTTTGTTATTAATTTTAGAATAATAATATATTAATTATTTATTTTTATATTGGTATAATGGTTGGGCTGGGTAGATTCGAACTACCGCATGCTAGAGTCAAAGTCTAGTGCCTTACCGCTTGGCTACAGCCCAATATATTATTTATGGGGTGGAAGATGGGACTCGAACCCACGGTCTCCAGTGCCACAAACTGGCGCGTTAACCAACTACGCTACATCCACCATCTTTCCATGTTTGAACGCTATATGTAATTTTACAACAAAGTAGAGTGTTTGTCAACCTATATTTCAATTTTTTCTTAAATTGAAATTTTTTAATAGTTACAATACACTCTACTTTATATTAATCATAATTATTTAACTTTTTTAAACTTCATCTGCCCATATAATTAATCTTGCTGTTGTATTATTTGTACAAGTAGATAATGATATTCCTCTTTTTCCGTTTGTATCTCTTTGAGCATATTCATAATCAGATGTACTAGTTGTATAAATATGTACTATTTTATACTCTACTCTATTTCCTGTTTCATCTGTTATATATATTTTATCGCCTTCTGCTAATTTCTTATTATTAGAGAAAAATCTTCCATCGTTAAAGTTATGTCCTATTAAAACTGTATTTCCTATTTCATTAAGTCCTGGTCCATATTGTTTGCAAATAGACAAATTAAGAGCTTCTGGTGTAGATGCATCTAATATTACATATTCAACTTTTGTTTTAGGAATTTCTATTTTTCCTATTATATCATATTTTCCTAATTTTTTTCTACTACTACTGCTACCACTACCTTGAGTATTAGTATTTTCTCCTCCTGTAGTATTTTGTGGTATGTCAGTAACTGTATTTTCAATTGTTATATTTGGTCCTTCAATATTCTCCGTTGGAATATTAATAGCACCCTGATTATTGTTAGTAGTTCCATTTTCTATTGAACTATCAAATTGGCCTACTGCATTTTTTGCATCTACTTCTGTTGTATATGCTATGTACCAATCTATTCCAACATATACTAAAAGTCCAATTATTGCAAGAATAGCGATTACTAAAATTACAGTCAATACATTACTATATTTACTATTTCCCATTTGTATCACTCCCTATTTATTTTATCTTATCATATATAATAACATTATAACACATTTTTATAATGTTTTCTATATTTTTCGTGATTTTAATATAATTTTTAACTTTTTGCTTGGTTAATTAATCTATTGATTAAAATAATTATATATTTTATCCTATGATTTTTGGTCCCATTTTCTTGCCTGCTAATACATGAAAGTGAATATGCATTACTTCTTGTCCTGAATCTGGTCCGCAGTTTGCTATAAGTCTAAATCCGTTTTCGGCAAATCCTTGCTCTTTTGCAATTTGTTTTATGGTTTGCATTATTTTTGAGATTAACTCATTATCTTCTGGCTTAATGTCCATAAGTGTTGGAATGTGCTTTTTAGGTATTACTAAAATATGAATTGGAGCTGCTGGGTTAATATCTTTAAATGCTAAAATATCATCATCTTCCCATACTTTTTCTGATGGTATTTCTCCTTTAATAATTTTACAAAAAATACAATCTTCTTCCATAATTTTTTCCTTTCTTTTAGAAATTATTAAAAATATTATAATTATGTTTAAAATATATTTTAATATAAATTTCAGTTAAGTGTAAAAATTTTTCTAATACAAGTTCAATTTCTGCTTAATATTATTAATTTAATTTAACTAGAAACTACTCTAGTATTGCTTTAATTCTTCTTACACCTGCTGAGCTAGATTCTTCTTTTATAATTTTGAAGTGTCCAAGTTCTCCTGTGTGTGTTACGTGAGGTCCACCACAAATTTCTTTGCTAAAATCTCCTATTGTATATACTTTTACTCTTTCTCCATATTTATTTTCGAATAAACCTGTTGCTCCTGATTTTCTTGCCTCTTCTAGTGTCATTTCTTCGCAAATAACTTTTAAATCTCTTTTTATTTGTTCGTTAACTATATCTTCTACCTGTTTTATTTGCTCTGGTGTCATTTTTTCTGGATGTGTGAAGTCAAATCTTAATCTTTCTACTGTAATGTTAGAGCCGTTTTGTTTTGCGTGTTCTCCTAGAACTATTTGTAAAGCTTTATGTAGTAAGTGTGTTGCAGTATGGTATTTCGTTGTTTGCTCATTTTGCTCTGCTAGTCCACCTTTAAATTTTTGCTCACTACCTTGTCTTGATTTTTCTTGATGTTCTTTGAATAATTTATCAAATTCTGATAAATCGACTTCAAAACCTTGTTCTTTTGCAAGGTCTACTGTAATTTCTGATGGGAAACCATAAGTTTCATATAGTTTAAATACAGTATAGCCATCAATTACATTTTTATTTTCTTGTTTTAATCTATTTACTACTTTTTCAAACTCTCTTTCTCCATGTGTTAGAGTTTTCATGAATTTATTTTTTTCTTCGATTATTGTTGTTTTGATTATTTCTCTATTTTGTACTAATTCTGGATACATTTCTTTTAAGGTTTCTATATATAAATCAATTAAATTTCCTAATTCTTCTAAGTCAATTTGTAGTTTATTTAAATGTCTTGTCATTCTTCTAATTAATCTTCTTAGTACATAGCCACGGTCAATGTTGCTTGGTCTTCCACCATCTGAAATAACCATCATGCTTGAACGTAAATGTTCTGCTACAATTCTTCTGCTTTCTATGTTATCTACTTTTGCTAGCTCTTTTAATTTTTCCATTACAGGTAAGAATAGCTCTGTGTCAAATGGTGTTTCTTTTCCTTGTAGTAACATTGTCATTCTTTCTAGTCCTAAACCTGTATCTACATTTTGTTGTTTTAGTTTTGTAATAGTTCCATCTTTTGCTTTGTAGAATTCCATGAATACATTATTCCAAATTTCTACGTATTTACCACAATTACAAGATGGGTCGCAATGGTCGCTACAAGCTGGCTTTCCAGTATCTAAAAACATTTCTGTATCTGGTCCGCATGGTCCTTCTTCACCTGCTATCCACCAGTTGTTGTCTTTTCCATAGAAATAAATTCTTTCTTCTGGAATTCCTACTCTTTTCCATGCTTCTGCTGAAACAGTATCTCTTGGAACGTCTTTATCTCCTGCAAAACAAGTTACAGATAGCTTGCTTGGGTCTATTCCTAATTCTTTTGTTAAGAATTCATAACTCATTTGAATTGCTTCATCTTTGAAATAGTCTCCTAAAGACCAGTTTCCTAGCATTTCAAAAAATGTTAAGTGGCGGTTATCGCCTACTTCATCTATATCGTTAGTTCTTAAGCATTTTTGATAATCTGTTATTCTTGTACCTTCTGGGTGTTTTTCTCCTAAAAGGTATGGTACTAATGGTTGCATTCCAGCTGTAGTAAATAATACAGATGGATCATTTTCTGGGATAAGTGGTGCACTTGGTACTACTTTATGTCCATGCTCTTTAAAAAAGTTTAAGTATTTATTTCTAATTTCTATTGCTTTCATATTTGCTTTTTCCTGCCTTATGTATAATATATTTAGGTTTTTAAATTTTGGTTTTGCCTATAAACCTTAAAAAAATTTTTAATTATATAATATTTATTGTTTTGAGATTCAATAAAAATCTATATTTTTTTAACGTTTAAATTATATACTATGTAACCTTAAAAATCAAGAATTTAAATAGAGCTTGTATAAATTTTGAGGCATTTCATAGTTTTTATTTAATTTTATCCAACAAATATTATGTTTTTACATTTTTAATGTATAAATTATAGTTTTAATTCTCCTACTAATTCCATATTTTCTTGTTTTAATATTTTTACAGTTTGAATACTATTTGGTATATTTTTTAAATCTTCTTTTTTAGTACCTTTTTTGCTATTTTTATTTTTTATATCTTTATTTAACATGTTATCTTCTAAATTTTCCTCTAGTCTTACTACCATGTAGTTTGTAGTATGACCTTTTAAATATTCTTCTTCCTTTTCTTCAAATAAAACTTCTACTTCTTTTCCTATATATTGTTTTTGATAATCCGCTTCATTTTTGTCAGAAAGTTCTATCAATTTATTGCTTCTTTCTTCTTTTTTATTTCCATCTATTTGGTTTGGCATTTTCGCAGCTACTGTGCCTTTTCTTGGTGAATATTTGAATACATGCATTTTATAAAATTTTATTTTCTTTAAGAATTCGTAAGTTTTATTAAATTCTTCTTCAGTTTCTCCTGGAAAACCTACTATAATATCAGTTGTTAAATGTACCTGTTTGAAAGCATTTCTAAGCAACTCGACACCTTTTTCAAATTCTTCAGTTGTATATTTTCTATTCATTCTCTTTAAAGTTTCATTGCATCCACTTTGCAATGATAAATGAAATTGGTCACATATTTTCGAAAGCTTGCTTAATCTTTCTACAAATTCTTCTGTAATTAATGTTGGCTCTAAAGAACCTAATCGTATTCTCTTTACTCCTTCTATTTTTTGTATATCTTCTAATAAATCTATTAGTCTATACTCATTTTCTTTAACATCTTCTTCAGTGAAGTCTTTTCCATATGATGCCACATGTATTCCTGTAATTACTACTTCTTTTATTCCTTGTTTTGTAATTTCTTCTATTTCTTTTAAGATACTTTCAGGCTTTCTGCTCCTTACTCTTCCTCTTGCATATGGAATAATACAGTACGAACAAAATTGGTTACATCCATCTTGTACTTTTATTACTGCTCTTGTTTTTTCTGTATATGTAACTGTTCCAAAATCTAAAAATTCTTTTTGCTCCTCTATTTTTGAAACTTGAACTACTTCTCTTTTGTTATTTGGTTTATTAAGTTTTGCATTTACAATATTTTTATCATCTAAATTTTGAGTTACATTTTCATTTATATTTTTATCTATGCTCTTATTTACTCTCTTATATATGTCATTATTTATATTTTCACTATATTCTCTACTTTTTAACAATTTCTCTACATATCTAGCAATATCATTTTTCTCGTTTACGCCTAAAATTAAATCTATCTCATTTACTTTTTCTAGTTCATCTTTTGTTACTTGTGCATAGCAACCAGTAACTACTAAAATGGAATTCGGATTTTTTTCTTTTACTCTATGTAGCATTTGCCTTGATTTCTTGTCTGCCATATTAGTTACAGTGCAAGTGTTGATAACATATATATCAGCTTTTTCATTAAACTCTACTATTCTATAACCTGCTTCTATCATCTTTTGCATCATTGCATTTGTTTCATATTGATTTACTTTGCAACCGTAAAGTGCAAAATGCTACTGTTTTTTCTTCCATTTTAGTTTTACTCCTTTTACTACTATTTTTATAATTTAGCATAAATCTATATTTCTAATTATTTATACATTTTTTTAATTATATATGTTTATAGTTTAGTTATATATACATACTTTAACTTTATTACTTAAAAAGTTTACAATTAAAAAAAAACGGAATTAAGATTTTCTATGCGACAAAGAAAAATCGCAAGAAAATCTAAATTTCGTAATTTTGACATTGATTTAAGTTTTGGACATTTAATTATAGTGTAATATTATCAATTATTTCAATTTCTTGAAACCAGAAATCGTGTATTTTTTTAGCTGTTATATCTTGATGCCAGAAATCATGAACTTCTTGTAATACTTTTTGTTGTTTTGGTGTCATCTCTATATTTATTTCTTGAAATAAAAAGTTTCTAACTTTTGTCCATACGCTTATTTGTGATGGTAGACTTTGTGCAGCTTTTACTTCTGGTGTTACATTTTCTAAATTTTCCATTTTTTCCTCCTTCGTATACGACTAAACTACTTATCAAGATATTTATACTATAACTTTAAAAAATATGCAAGTGTTTTTTTACATTTTTTTATATTTTTTTAAATTTCCATTTGACTTCCCAAGAAACTTGCTGCAGACTGAGCTACTTTTTGCTCTATTTCTGTCATTTTAGTATTAGCATCCTTAGATAATAATATTACGCTTCCTATTACATCCCCATCTGAAATTATTGGATAAACAACTTGTGAATTATATCTTCTTTCTTTATTTTCATTTTTTGTAATAGGAATTGCTAAGTCATTATTTTCTTTGCTTGTATAAGTTTCTTTGTCATCCATTAGTCTTTCTAGTTCTTCACTTATATCTTGTTCTAAAAATTCTTTTTTAGAACCTCCCGAAATTGCTATTACTGTGTCTTTGTCTGTTATGCAAGCAATATGACCAGTTGTTTTTGCTAATGTTTCTGCATAACCAGTTGCAAATTCTGTAAGTTCTCCAATTGGAGAATATTTTTTTAATATTACTTCTCCTTCTTTATCTGTGAATATTTCAAGTGGGTCTCCTTCTTTTATACGTAATGTTTTTCTAATTTCTTTTGGAATAACAACTCTTCCTAAATCATCTATTCTTCTTACTACACCTGTTGCTTTCAAAATATTACCTCCTTTTAAATTTAGGGTTTTAGCTTATTGGGTTTTTAATTTTAGTTTTAACTCAAATTTTTGCTTTACCCTATTTGCAATAAATTCAATTTTGATATTCTTATTATTGCTTTAAAAGGAAATTTTTATACATTTTTTTATTTTAGTTTGTATTTTTAAATTTTTATCGTTTTATAAAATTTTTTTAAACTGACATAGAAAAACCCCAGTAATTTTTAAACTGGGATTTTTCTGCATTAGATTACATTTGTAATCGTATATTTATGTGCTTTGTGGCTTTTTATTATTTTATCTCTTCTTGCACTTTATCATCTTCTATTATATTTTCTGTTTCTCGCATTTCTTCTCTTACTCTTTCGGCTTCTTGTGCTTCATTTTTACTTTTTGCTTTTTCTTCTAATTTTTCATACATTTTTAAAATATTACTTAATTCATTAGAAAAGTCTTGTAACAAGACTATTTTAATACTTGGCGATTTTCCATCTAAATAATCATCCATAATTTGTTTTAATTTTTTCATGCTTGGTATTTCTAGTGTTAATTCTTCATTTGCTCTCTTTGCCCTATCTACCAATTTTTCTTTAATTGTTACCATGTCTTCGTTGCTAGCACAAGATATTCTTTGGAACATTTGATATGAGTCATAATATTTGAAAATAGGAACTGTCATACATTCTTTATCAAATTTATCATAAAATAATTCCATTTTCATTGGAATGCACTTAAATATTTCTTCTGCTTTTTCACGATACATCTTATCTTTTAATTGTAAATTTATTTCATTGAAATGCTCTAATACTTCTTCCATTTCAGATGCTATTTCGTCTTCGATAGCAACTTGCGATAATTCTTCTTCTACATTATCACAATAGGTTGATGTAAGTGATGAAATATTCATTCCATTAAAGAATACACTTTTTATAGTTCTCATGTCATAGCGTATTAAGTCTTTTTTTATAAAATACGTAAAATATGCAAACAATTTTACAATTTGAATAAGCTCAATATTTCCGTTTTTTACATCTTCTAAGGTATCATCTATTACTTTTTCAAATTGGTCGTCTGGTATTTTCCAATATTCTTCTGTAAGTAATCTCTTATATCCAGGAAGTTGGCTTGTATCAATAGTGTTACGAATTACCTCCATGTTTTCTTTAAATACTTTCATGTCAAAAATACGCGTACGCACATATTTTTCAATGAATTTAAAGAAACGATATTCTGCTTTAAAATTATAGTAATAGTTGTTATCAAATTCTTTGATGTAGAATTGTCTGTTGTCCATAAATACCCTTGAGGATACTAAGATTGACTTATATTCTTCATTGCTATTAATGTTTACGAATTTATCTTTCGTAATTTTTCCGGCTTTAATTTCAAATGAAATTGCTATTGTAAATATTAGCATTGTTTGTAAAATACGGTTATTTGTGTTTGGATATGCTTTATTTACCATATCAAATACTTTCTTGAAATCATTTAAGGCGTGTTTTAAAATACGCAAGTTTCTTGTACCACTTTTATTAAAAGTTGATGTGATTAAATTTGTATTTTCTCTTAAAAATCTAATTAAATCTGCATCATTTTCAAACCTCATAAGTAATCCATTAATAATGTAATTGAATTCTGGTGCGTATTCAAAAGTTTCACCTATAAGTTTTTCTTTTATTCTTTCATAATCATTTGCTTTATCGAAAACATACTCAATGGTGTCTCTAATTCTTTCTACCATTGGTTTATCTGTTTTCATAGTTAGTTTATTTTCTTTATCTAAAAGGTATGTTGCAATAAAAGTTTTCATTTCTAGGTTACTATTTTTTAGTTTTGTAGATAGTTCTTTTTCATTGCAAATTATTATTGTTTTTATGTGGTCGTGTTCTACGAAATTGTTTATATAACCTAAAATATCTATAACGTCTACATTAGCTCTTTCTAGGTCGTCAAAGCAAAGAACTTTGTCATCTGTTGAGAAGAATTGACCATAGTCTAGCCTATCTCCATTTTGTGTAACACCAAAAAAGTTAGCCATGTCAAGCCCTGTTTTTGCATATTCTGGTATATTGTTTACACCACTTGCACCCATAAATTTTTTAAGGTTTTTATCCATAAGCTGAGTGGTTTCAATGAATATTTTTTTACTAATTTCTTCTAGGTTTGATATTCCATATAATGACATATAAACTGCAGTTAGCTTCTTTCCATTTGCTGACTGCATTGATTCTATTTTTGGTTTTATTTTATGGTTCCAGAAATATGTTTTTCCGCTTCCCCATTCACCATTTATCATAATGGCATAGTCTGTATACTCTGCTCTAATATAATCTAATATGCTTTCTACTAAATCTTCCATATAATTTTCCTTTCGTTTGTATTTTGGTATGTATTTGGTTCTTTTGTTTTTTTAATCTTATGTTTTTATTACAAGCTTAAATGTATTGTTTGCAAGTTATTCAACCACAACATTTTTAAATTTATTTTTTTATATTCTATTAATTAATGTCTTTCGCTATGGTTAAAATTCCAACTTCTTTTGCTCCGGCATTTTTTAAAACTTTTATGCATTCAGTTGTAGTTGCACCGGTTGTGTAAATGTCATCAAAAAGTAAAACCTTCTTTTGTTTTATTTTTTGTTCATTTTGTATTTTATATACATTTTTTACATTTTCCATTCTTTCAATTTTATTTAATGTACTTTGTGTTTTGTTTTCTTTTACTTTTATTAGAATGTTTTTTTCTAGTTTTAAAGTGTTATTATTTACAGCATTACCTTTTAGAATATTAAAATTTAAATTATTAGTAGTGCTCTTAGCAATTTTCTTTGCAATTAGCTCACTTTGATTGTACCCTCTTTTTGCAATTTTCTTTTTGCTCATTGGAACTGGAATTATTATATCATATTTTTTCAAAAATCCACATACTTTTTCATTTTTCACAAAAAATTCAAAAAAGAAATTGGCAAGATATGCTTTATTTCCAAATTTATACTGTAAAATTTTTTCTCTTATAATTCCTTTGTATTCAAATAAATAACAATGTTCTATTCCATTTACTATTTCTATTTCTGGCACATAAATTTTTTCTTGTTCTAACTTATTTTTGCAATTTTCACAAAGATATGTTTTTCCCTCTTTGCCACATATGCTACAAGCTGGTGGATATATTAAAGAAAGGACATTTTCAAATAGCTTCATAATTTATCTCCTTTTATTTGCCCCTTCTTTTATCTTTTAACATTAAGTTTTTATTTATATAGTTTTAAACAAGTTCTATAAACTAATATTTAGTATATTTTTATTTCTTCACTTTGCTATAAATTAAGGTTTACTAAATCTAATATTTTTTTATTATTGATTAATCTTTAAACTTCCCTTAACTTAAACTCTAGCCCTGTGTTTCTTTTTTTACTGTCTGCATTTTGAATCATAAATTCTACTATGTTTGGATTTCCTACTAAGATTAGTAGTTTCTTTGCTCTTGTCATTGCTGTGTATAGTAAAGTTCTGGTTAAAAGTACTGGCGCTGCCTGCACTAATGGCATAATTACTACATCAAATTCGCTTCCGCTGTGCTTTATGAACTGTTATGCAATATGCGTGTTCTATTTGCTCTAATTCTTCATAATTGTACCATACTAATTTATCATCATCAAATTTTATTTTTACTTTCTTTTCTACTTCATCAATATTAAGAATGGTGCCATATTCCCCATTAAATACACCTTTTCCCATTTCTAAAGTAGGTTCTCTTTTTTCCCAGTAAATATCATAATTATTTTTTATTTGCATTATTCTATCTCCCTCACGGAAGGTAGAATCTAAATATTTTCTTTCCTTCTTTTCTTCTGATGGCGGATTTATAACTTGTTGCAGACTTTTATTTAATTCTTTTGTTCCTAGTTCTCCTTTTTTTGTTGGACTAATTACTTGTATGTTTTTAATAAAATCATAATTTCCATAGTTTTCTAATCTACCATTACTTAGAGAAATAACATTTTCTAATATTTTTAGTTTGTTATTTTCTTTAATGAAAAAGAAATCGTCTAATAATCCTTCTTCTGTTTCGTCATTATTTAAAAAGCTAATTCCTTCATTTACTTTGTGGCTATTAGTTATAATCTTACTTTTTGCTGCTTGTCTAAAAATTTTATTTAAAGTTATTGTTGTAATTCTGCCTGAGTTAATAATGTCTTTTAATACATTTCCCGGTCCAACAGATGGGAGCTGATTTATATCTCCTACTAATACTAACTTTGTTCCTTTATAAATTGCTTGCATTAAGTAATTCATTAAAAATAAGTCTACCATAGACATTTCATCTACAATAATTACATCTGCATCTATTGGTGCTACTTCTATGTTAGGATCTGTGCTTGATAAGTCATCACTAGAAGTTTTTCCTATTTCTAGCAAACGATGTAAAGTTTTTGCTTCTTCTCCAGTAGTTTCTGTCATTCTTTTTGCTGCCCTGCCTGTTGGTGCACATAGAACCACCTTTTTTTGCTCTGTTTTATATAACTCTATAATTGTTTTTATGATAGTAGTTTTTCCTGTACCCGGTCCACCTGTAATAACACATACATTGTGGTTTTGTATTGCTTCTACTGCTTCTTTTTGCTTTTCTGATAATTCTATATCAGTTTCCTTTTCTATCATTTTTAGTTTTTTTGAAAAACTTTTTATTTCCTTGACATTTGCATAATTATCTAAACTGATTAAATGCTCTGCTATATTTTTCTCTGCTTGATAATAATTGCTTAAATAAACCCATTCCTTGTTTTCTCTATCTTCTATTATTATTTCTTTTTGCGTTTGCAAGTAAATTATATTGTTTTCAAACATTTCCTCTGTAATACTTAAAAGCTCTTTTACAAATTGCATTAAATTTTCGTATAAAACTGTAGAATGACCATTGTTTGTAGCAAGTTTTAATGAATATTTTATTCCACTTCTAATACGCTTGTCATTGCTTAAATCCATTCCCATTTTTAATGCCATTTGGTCTACCTGTGTAAAATTTACTTTTGTACTTAGTTCTACTAAAATGTATGGATTTTCTTCTATTTGTTCTATTGTATTAGGTCCTAATTTTTTATAAATTGATTCTGCACTTTGTGGACCTATTCCAAACTTTTCTAAGTATCCTACAATTTGCCAAATATCCCAATTATCATTAAAAGCTTGTGAAATTTCTTGTGCTTTTTCTATGTTTATTCCTTTTATACATACTAATTTTTCCGGCTCATATTTTAAAATTGGTATAATTTCTTTTCCAAAGGTTTGAACCATTTTACTTGCTGTTGCAGGTCCTACTCCTTTAAGCTTTCCACTTGATAAATACCTTTCTATTGATTCTAATGATTCTGGCATTTGCTTTTCAAAGGTTTCAATTTTAAACTGTCTACCATATTCAGGGTGTTCTATGAAATTTCCCACCACTTTTAAACAGTCCCCTTTTTCTATAAAAGGAAGATAGCCTACTATTGTAGTTTCTTCCTCTTCTGTTTCGAAGACTGCTATCATATAGCTATTTATTTCGTTTCTATATATTACATCTGTAATCTCGCCTTTTAGCTCCAATTTTTTTTACCTCTATTTTATTTAACGACTAAATTATATCAGCCATTTTATTTTTTTTCAACTTAAAATTAATGTTTTTGCATAAAAATAAGCTATGTTTCCATAGCCTATTTTTATGTCAGATTTTGATTACGGTTTGTTTTTGAATTTTGCCTTAATTGATTCCAGAGCAAGTTCAATCAGTTCATAATCGTCTAAGTTCAGTATATCATCTAACACGTCGCAATTGTTCGTTGTTACATCTGCTCCATATTCAATGAGTAACTTTACAATTTCTTTGTGTCCATTTTTTGAAGCCCACGCAATTGCATAGTTATTCTCTGCTGTTACATCTGCTCCTGCTTCAATGAGTAACTTTACAATTTCTTCGTGTCCATTTCTTGAAGCGAACCGAATTGCATAGTTATTATCTGCTGTTACATCTGCTCCATACTTAATGAGTACTTTTACAACTTCTGTATGTCCATTTCCTGACGCATCTCGAATTGCACCGTTATTAATAGCTGTTACATCTGCCCCTGCTTTGATACAAAATTCTACAAGACTTTTGCACCCCTTTTCTACTGCTTCTTTCATAAGGTTGTTTAACTCTTGCTGCCTTAATTCTTTTGCCTCTTTTAAAAGTTCTTCTACTGTCATGCCTATCTTCCTTTCTTTAATTAAAGATTTTTAGCTTTGCCTGACCTTCAAAGCTAATTAGGATTGTTGTAATATAGCGAACTTGCTAATGTGGCATTATTATATCATATGTTTATGTTAATTTCAAGGATTTAATAATATTTTTAAAAGGAGCTCTATACTATATATATCATAATAATAAAAGTATTTTATTAAAATATTTTACTATGATTTACCACTTATAAATTCAGATTTTATGGATTATATACAGATTATAATTTAAATTAATTGATTTAAAAAATTAAATAGTTCTTTTTTATGGAATTCAAAAAATGTTCTTTTATCTTGTCTTGTACTAAAAATGTATCGAATATAAATTGTATTATTTTTTTCTAAAACATAATAGATTATTCTATAATTTTCACAAGTTCGCTCTCGATATTGCTTGTCCGAAAGTTCAGGAACATACTTACCAATATAAGGATAATATTGTAAATCTTCAATATATGAACGAATTTTTTTATCAATTTTAATTGCATAATTTAATGATATGTTTGCATTATAGTTAAATAAATCTACTAAGTTATTTTTAGCTCTTCGAGTTACTATAACTTTCATATTTTGCCTCCATTTCAGCTTTTAGGTCTTCTAAAGTACACACTCTACCATTTTTTATGTCATCTTCACTTTCTTGAAGTTCGGCAAAGAAAAATAAATCATATATAAAATCATATAGGGTATTTTTTTGTACATTTACTTGATTTAAAGTTTTTTTCATAAAGTCCATTTTATATAATCTCCTTATTTTAAATTTTTATTTTCAATCATTTGCTTTAGAGTTTCATAATTTAAATGTTTATTAGTGCCAGGAATAATGGTAGTTTCATCTTCTCCATATCTTTTTATATATTCCAGCATAAGTTTAAATACCATCTCAGTTGGTTTTAGACCATCAAAATAATCATTAGGTACAGAATTAACAATATCTATCATTCGTTGTTTTACATCTGCCATGTTTTTTATTCCTTTCCTTTAAATTTACTAGTAGTATATCATAGATATAATAAAATTACTACATTTTTATTCATTTTTGTCTAGCTTTTCGTAGATTATTATAGTAGTACTTTGTTGCAAATAATTGTTAAATTTTTACATTTATTATACTATATATTTTGTAATAATAAAAGTATTTTATTAAAATATTTTACTATTATTTGTAACTAAAAGTGTCTATGCAAGAAATATTTGCATAAAAATAAGCTATGTTTCCATAGCCTATTTTTATGTCAGATTTTGATTACGATTTGTTTTTAGCTTTGTTCTCAATTGATTCCAGAGCAAGTGCAATCAATTCTTTATCGCCTAAGTCTATGATAGACTTTAACGCTTTATAATTAACTGCAGTTACATCTGCTCCTGCTTCGATGAGTAACTTTACTACTTCTGTATGTCCATTTTCTGAAGCATACCGAATTGCGTAGTTATCATAGGCTGTTACATCTGCCCCTGATTTAATGAGTAACTCTACAATTTCTTTGTGTCCATTTTCTGAGGCCCACCGAATTGCATAGCCAACAGTTGCATTTACATTTGCTCCTGCTTTGATATAAAAAATTACCAAATTTTTATACCCTTTTTTTACAGAGTCAATCATTCTTTTGTTTAATTCTTTTTTATCTAAGCCTTTTGCCTCTTTTAAAAGTTCTTCTACTGTCATGCCTATCTTCCTTTCTTTAATTAAAGATTTTTAGCTTTGCCTGACCTTCAAAGCTAATTAGGATTGTTGTAATATAGCGAACTTGCTAATGTGGCATTATTATATTATGTGTTTATGTTAATTTCAAGAGCTTAATAGTATTTTTAAAAGGAGCTATATTCTTCTTTCATTTCACCTCATCAATATTGTCAATAAGCTCTTTACAATCTCTCCAATTTGACATCTTAATTACATCATAGTCTCCTGACAATTTTTCCATTATTTTTTTCGTTTCATCTGTTGAATTTAAATCTACAACTATTATATCTTTAACACTTTCTTCTTTACCATAAATAATTCTAAATAGTAGAGAGCGCAAAAATCCCTCTATTCTTTTTTCTTGATTTTTTGCTGCTACAATCACATAAATTCCGTCAGCTTTCAAATTTGTGTATGTATATGTATAAATTATTGTTTTTATAATTTCAAATAAACCATATAAGGCTAACACCCATAAAACGCCATTTAATATATATTCTAACATTTGCTTTCATTTCCTTTCTTAATAGCATAAGCTATAAAGTAATTTTTAAATTAGAGTTTTATGCTATTTTTTACTATAATATTTTATGCTTATTATATTTTTTGGTTACTTTTTATGTTGGTACTTTTTTTATTAGAGCTGTTATTCAAGTTATGACTATTATATGACCTGTCCCTTTTACCTCAAAAATGGGGAAACGGACCTGGTCCCATTTGACACTTTTGCTCATATATTGTATACTTAGCTCATGAAAGAAATAATTGTAAGTTCAAAATATGATGGAAAGAAACTAAATAATTTTTTATTAGATACTTTTTCTGGTCTTTCTTTAAATGCTTTTTATAAGGCACTTCGTAAGAAAGATATTCGTGTAAATGATGTAAAGGTTTCAGAGAATGTAACCTTAAATGCAAACGACCATGTTAAAGTGTTTATTTCTGATGAGCAATTATTTGGAAAGACTAATAATGTGGAAATTGTTTACGAGGATGATAACATTGTTGTTGCAAATAAACCTACTGGAATAGAAGTTACAGGAGAAAATTCTTATACTGATTTATTGCAAAAATACTTAAATCAAAAGGTTTTTCCTTGTCATCGTTTAGATAGAAATACTTGTGGCCTAGTTTTATTTGCTAAAAATGAAGAAAGCTTAAATATATTACTTGATAAATTTAAAAATAGAGAAATTGAAAAGATTTATAGGGCTAGAGTTTATGGTATTCCAAAGGAAAAGGAAAAATTGCTAAATGCCTATCTTTTTAAAGATAAGAAAAAATCGATTGTATATATTTCTGATGCTCCTAAAAAAGGATATGCTAAGATACAAACTTATTATAAAGTAATTGAAGTGAATAAAAAAGATAATACTAGTTTATTAGAAGTAAATCTTCTAACTGGCAAAACTCATCAAATTCGTGCTCACCTTGCTCATATCGGTTTTCCTATTATTGGTGATGGAAAATATGGTGATAATGAAATAAATAAAAAGTTTGGTAAAAAAGTGCAAGAGCTTTGTAGCTTTTCTCTACAATTTAAATTTTCTACTGATGCTGGGCATTTAGAGTATTTAAATGGAAAATTAATTAAAGACAATGGGACGGGGTTTTTGTCTTAAGGAAATTTAAGCTTAAAAATTAAAAACTTAAAAATTTATGAGCCTAAAAATTTAATATGCTTTAAAAATTTAAAATCAAAAATTTTATATCTTAAAATTTCAAAATTAAAAAACTTAAAACAAAATGTAAGGCTCGAAAAGCCTAAGACAAAAACCCCGTCCCATTGTCTTATTTTATTAGTTCTTCAAATTCTTCTGCTGAGATAACCTCTTTTTCCATTAAAGCCATAGCTACTTTGTTTAGCTTGTCCATGTTGTTTGCTAAAATAGTTTGTGCTTTTACATAAGCTGTATCTATCATAATTTTTACTTCGGCACCAATTGCATCACCGAATTTTTCTCCTAATAGTTGTAGTTCGTATGGATCTTTTTCTGTGTTGATTGAAATTGGTCCTAAGTTATCGCTCATTCCGTATTTTGTGATCATGTCTTTTGCTATTTGTGTTGCAACTTCTATGTCGTTGCTTGCACCTGTTGAAATATCGTTTAAAGCAACTTTTTCTGCTGCTCGTCCTCCTAATAAAGCTATTAATTTTTCTTCCATTTCTGTTTTTGAAATGTAGTATTTATCTTCATTAGTTTTATACATTGTGTAGCCACCTGCTATTCCACGAGGAATTATTGATACTTCTTTTATATCTTTTTGTGATTCTAACTGGCTACTTACTATTGCATGTCCTGCTTCGTGGAAGGCTGTTAGTCTTTTATCTTTTTCAGGTACTACTCTACTTTGTCTTTCTAGTCCGACAGTTACTTTTTTGATTGCATTTTCTATGTCTTCATGTGTAATTGCATCATGTTTTTCTATTGTAGCTATAATTGCAGCTTCATTTAAAATGTTTGCAAGTTCTGCTCCTGTGAAGCCTGCTGTATCTCCTGCAATGTCTTTTAAATCTACATCTTTTTCTAGCTTTTTATCTTTTGCATGGATTTTTAATATTTCTTCTCTACCATGCATATCTGGAAGTGCAATTGTGATTTGTCTGTCAAATCTTCCAGGTCTTAATAATGCTTTATCTAGCATTTCTGGTCTGTTTGTTGCTGCAAGCACTATAATTGTTTCTTCTGTATCAAATCCATCCATTTCTACTAATAATTGATTTAGTGTTTGATTGTTTTCTGTTTCTGCACCGCTTCCGCTAGACCTTCTTGAGCCTATTGCATCAATTTCATCTATAAATACTATACAAGGAGAAATTTTCTTTGCTTTTTCAAATAATTTTCTTACTCTAGATGCTCCAAGTCCTGCAAACATTTCAATAAATTCAGAACCACTCATTGATATAAATGGTACATTTGCTTCTCCTGCTATTGCTTTTGCAATTAAGGTTTTTCCTGTACCTGGCTGACCACATAATAAAACACCTCTTGGAATTTTTGCACCCATTTCATAGAATTTTTTTGGTTCTTTTAAGAAGTTTACTATTTCAAGCATTTCCGTTTTTTCTTCATCTAATCCTGCAACATCTCCAAAGTTTATTTTAGATTTTGTTGTTTCTGCATCATAAACTTTTCCTTTATCTCCCAAACCTTGCATTTTAAATACTAATACAAATAGTACAACTAGCAATATAGTAGGAAGTAAAGAATATACATATTGCATTCCTGAAAGAATTGCATTTTGTTTCTTTTGAGTTAGTTTTATATTATTGCCCTGTAATGATTTATCTTGAATTAACTCTACAAATGCTTGTGTGCTTGGCACAATACAGGTTTTCTTTTCTTCTTCATCTTTTAATTTTACTTTGACAGATGTGCTTCCAACTGTCATTTCTACTTCATCTACTGTTCCCTCGTCAATTTTCTTTATAAGCTCTGTATATGCAAGTGTGTTTTCTTTTTCTTTGTTATTCATGTTCATTAGCACAACTACTAGTCCTATAATTACGGCTAATAAGACTGCTATTGCAATTACAGCATACAAGATTTTGTTATTATTCTCTTGGTCTTTTTTTTCATTTTTGTCTGTTCTTCTGTTTTCTTCCATAACTTTTAAACTCTCTCTCCTTGCCTTTTTATTATTTTTATAAAACATTATATTATTTTATTGTTTTTGTTAAAACACATTATATTAATAGTTTGTTATAACAAATGTCATTAACTCATTTTAATATTTGCTTGTGGTTCTGGGCCACCTTCTCCTTGTCCTTTTTCTTTTTTATTTTTTTCCTTTTGCTTTTCTTCTTGTCTTTTCTTTTCGTCTTTTTTACGCACTCTTTCTCTTTCTGCTTCTTCCTCTTCTTCTTGTTTTTTTCTTTCAAGCTCTTGTTTTACTTTTTCTTGCTCTTCTATTATTTTTGAAAGCTCAATTTGTTGTTTTATAATGTTTGACCTAATTATAAGTATTGCTGCAACTATATAAATGCAAGTAATTGCAACATACATAATGTTGAAGTATTTTATTGTATAGCCTGTTAAAAGATTAAATATTGTGTATATTAAGTTTAATATTGTAGGTAGTGTTAAGCTATATGCAGAAATGTTATATGCTGCAATATATTTAAATCTTAGTCCTATAAATGCTCCTACTAAATATGCCATTAATGAATATAAAATGATATCTAGTAGTAGGCTTGCAAAGTAATTTATAAACATTACTATCCACATTGAAATTAAAAAAACTGCATATAATAAATAAATCTCTGTTGATGAGAAAAAGTTTATTATATCTTGCTTTTCTAATTTTACTAGATTTATTTGTGAGGTAAAATCTTTTAATGGTAATTCTACTGAATCTGCTACTATGTTTGTTTTCATGAATATTTTATCTTTTAAAATTAAAATTGCGCTTCCATAGCTTTCTATGTCTTTTTTGTATTCGTCAATTTTCTCCTGTGATAATTCATCTGTATCAACAATTATTTTTTGATAATATGAATTTTGGTCTTCTACTACTATATTTCCGTTTTTCCCTTTAATTTGAAGATTTCCATTTTCAAAGCTTAAGGTTTCTACATTTTCGTCTATATATTTCACAAAATCTTTTGCTACATTATGAAATATATATGTAGTTGTGGCTGATACTAAAAAAGAGAAGACAAGCATAATGATTAATAAATAAATTATAGTTTTTCCTATTTTTTGTACAGCTAATTTTTGATATTCTTCTAATCCGAAAATGCTTGTTTTTAGTTTTTTAAAAAATGACATGTTATTTTCTTCTTCCATTTTTAGCTTGTTCCACCTCTCTTTTTTTATTATATATTTTTTAGCTTTCTTAACCTTATTATTTTATGATTTAGTGCTTTAACTTTAATTTGTTCGTTCTATATTTTTTATATTTATTTATACAATTTTAATATTGATTTTGTTAGCTAAACTCTTTCTACTGTCATTCCTTCTTTTGTATCTTTTACAATATAGCCTTTTTCTTTTAATTCGTCTCTTATTTCATCTGATAAAGCCCAGTTTTTTTCTAGCCTTGCTTGTTTTCTTTTTTCTATTAAACTACTTATTTCTTCTGGTAATTCTATCTCTTTTGCTTTATTTAAATATTCTTTGCTATTTGCTAGGTCTAAGCCTAGTACCTCGTCAAATTTTAACAACAAATTAGCAAATTGTTTTGATTGTTTTTCATTTCTAATAATCTCCCATACAATTCCCATTGCTGATGGCATATTCAAGTCATCATTTATTGTTGCCAAAAATTTGTCTTCATATTCTTTTATTTTGCTTTCTTCTATTTTATCTGTTCCTTGTTGTTGTTTTACAAATCCTTCTCTTAAACGCATTAAAGCTTTTTGTGATGATAATGCTGTTTCAAATGTAAAATTTAATTTTGTTCTATAGTGTGCTGTAAAGCAAAATAATTTAAAGGCTAATGGCTCTATTCCTTTTTCTTGTAGCTCATCTAATGTATAGGTATTTCCTAAAGATTTTGACATTTTTCCGCCATCTACTTGTAAAAATTCAACATGCATCCAGAATTTTGCAGGTACTTTTCCTGTTAAGCCTTTGCTTTGTGCAATTTCATTTTCATGGTGTGTTGGAATATGGTCAATTCCTCCTGTATGAATATCAAATTCATCACCCAAATATTTTCTTCCCATTGCTGAGCATTCTATATGCCAACCTGGATAAGACAAGCCCCATGGGCTTTCCCATTTCATAATGTGATTTTCTGGTGCTTTAATCCATAATGCAAAATCGTACGGATTTCTTTTTTCTTCGTCTACATCTACTCTTGCACCTGCTATTTGTTCATCTAATTTTCTGTTTGATAATACAGGATATCTATCTAATTTTGAAATGTCAAAATATATTCCTCTACTTGTTTCATAAGCATATCCCTTTTCTACTAGACCTTTAACGAATTCAATCATTTCTTCTATATGGTCTGTAGCTTTTGCGATAATTTCTGGTTTTTCTATTTTTAGTCTTTCCATATCTCTAAAAAATATGTCAGAATAATATTTTGCAATTTCATAAGGATCCTTATTTTCTTTTTTTGCTGCTTTTTCCATTTTGTCTTCGCCTTCATCTGCATCTGATTCTAAGTGTCCTACATCTGTAATGTTCATTACGTGTTTTAATTTATATCCATTATATTTTAAAACTCGTCTTAATGTGTCCATGAATAGATACGCTCTAAAATTTCCTATGTGTGCATAACTATATACAGTTGGTCCACAAGAATATATGCGAACGCTTTCTTCTGTTAATGGTTTAAATTCTTGTTTTTCTCTTTTCAATGTGTTATATAGTTCTATTTTCATAAGCCTTTTCTCCTTTTTTCAAACAGAAAATGCTTTTAACATTTTCTGTTTGAAAGAATAATATTTTAAATTGATATACTTATTTTATTTATAACTTTAAGTTGCTGATTCCGGTGGTGTTACAGGTTCCTGATTAGCAATTGTAGGTATTGGTGTTGGAGTAGAAGTTGGTACTGTAGTTGGCGCCTGAGTAGGTGTTGGCGTTGGTGTTGAAGCTGATGTTGGTGCTGTTGTAGGTGTTGGTACTTCTGGATTAGTTACAGTTTTATTTGAATTTACTGTAATAATAATTGTAACGCCCTTTTCAACCCTTGTTTCTGGTGCTATGCTTTGCCTTATGACTATTCCATCAGCTTGATCTGAATGTTGCTCACTAATAACTTGAATGTTAAGACCAGCTAGAGTACTCATTGCTACTTCCTGAGTTAAACCTACTACATTTTGTACTGTTATCATACTTGTTTCTAATGTATGTATATCACAAGTTTCAGTTGGTACATTCGCTCTACTTCCACTTTTTGGAGACCACTTTGTTGTTTTTTCTTTTTCTGGTATATCTGTATATTGCTTTTCTTCAATTTCTGGGCAATATTCTGTTGCAACTTTTCCAGTTTCTTTGCATATATTTACTGTTACATGACCATCACATTCTTTTGGAACTGTACCTTTAACAAAATATTCTGTATATGTACTTGCACATTTAGAAGTAGCTAATTTTCCAGAAGTTCTACATATTGTTGCAGTTACAATATCATCTGGTCTTTCAAAGCGTTTTCCTTTTAAGCCTTTATGTATAGTTTCCATTACATTTGCCCAAATGTTTATTGCACTGCTCGTTTTACTTACACCCCATTTATTGCTTGCGCCAAATCCATACCAAACTGCACCGGCATAATATGGTGTATATCCACAAAGCCATTTGTCAACAGAGCTATCAGTTGTACCAGTTTTTGCTGCTACATCCATACCTGAAATTGCACATGGACTTGCAACTGTATATCTTACAACATCTAATAAAATATTGGAGATAATATATGCATTTTGTTCTGATATAACTCTTCTTTTTTCTTGTTTTGGCTCTAAGACAGTATTTCCATTAGAATCTACTAATTTAGTATAGAAGGTTGGCTCTATATATTCTCCACCATTTGCAAGGCATGCATAGGCTGCTGCCATTTGCAAAGTACTAGACCCATGTGTTGCTCCTCCAATTGCAAGTGTAAGTCCATCTTCACCTTTAACATAAGTAGTTAATCCAAATTCATGTAAATAATCTATACACTTGTTTACACCTATATCTGACATTATCTTTATATTTACTATATTTGATGATCTTTCTACTGCTTTTCTAACTGTACATAATCCATAATAACTACCAACATTTTTCATCTCTGTAGTAAGTTCTTTAAAATTAGTTTTTTCATCATAGTATACTGTTGATGCTGTAATTACTTTTTCTTCTAAACCAGGTGCAATATTTGCAAGAGGTTTTATAGAAGAACCTGTTTGTCTTGTTGATGTTGCATAGTTCCATGATAATTTAGCATTATCTTGTTGTAAATCTCCTCCCATTGCAACTACTTTACCAGTTGAAGGCTCTATAATTGTCATTCCTGCATTTGTTCTATATGTTACAGTTTTTGTCTTTCCATTTTCATCCTTTTCTTTTGCACTTCTCTTTTCAACGTAAGTACTCTTTGCCATTTCCTTTATTACTGCACTTTGAATAGAAGGTACTTGCGTTGTATATAACTTATATCCACCTGAAAGAATCATATTGTATGCTTCATCAAAATCAACATCTTTTGCTTCTGCTAAGTCTCTTGCCGCATCACTTACAGCTTCATTTACAAAATATGAAAGACTTCCTATATCAATTTTTCCTCTTTTAAATGGTAATCCTTTATCTACCTTTGCAATTGCTTCATCATATAGCTTTTGTGCTTCTTCTGGATCATCACTTATTCTGTTTTGCTCCTTCATGAAATTTAGAACTAATTTCGTTCTATTTTTTATCATTTCATCCTTTTGTCCATCACTATTTCCAATGTAAGGGTTATACATACTTGGTGCATGGTTAATACCTGCAAAGAATGCAGATTCTGCTAAGTCTAAGTCTTTTGCAGATTTTGCAAAATAATATATAGCACCATATTCTATTCCTTGTATATCATTATCACCTATGGTTGCACCCATATAAATTATGTTTAAATATTTTTCTAGAATTTGATCTTTTGTAAGCATTTGTTCAATTTTATAAGCTCTTGACATCTCACGTATTTTTCTTTTAATACCTGCTAATCCACTATTATCACTATCTTTTTTCATGTTTTTTACTAATTGTTGAGTTATTGTACTTCCACCGCCAACATCAGAATCTGAACCTCTATTTAGCAAATAACTTATAGTTGCTTTTGCAGTTCTTAAGATATCTACACCTGAATGCTCATAAAATCTCTTATCTTCTATTGCTATATATGCATTGGCCGTAAATCTTCCCATTTGATCTAAGGTAATTATTTTTCTATTTGCTCCACCTTCTTCAGGGTTTAAAATGTCTATCATACTGCCATCAGAAGCAAAAATTTCTGTATTTCCATTAGCAATTAAATCTTGCTCAGTAATAGCCCATGTATCACCAAAGAATATTCCTGCAAATACGCCAACTGCTGCTAATATTGCTAACAAAATTATTATGAATACAATTAATATAAATTTTTTTAATTTTGAATGTTTCTTCCTTTTTTTCTTCTTATTTTGATTCTCTTTTTTACTTTCTTCTCTGTAACGTTTATTTTTTCTTTTTCCATTTATTTCATATTGCTTTGTTTTACTATCTACATTGCTTTTTCCTTTTTCCATTAGGATTCCTCCTTGGCTATAATTTAACAATGATATTATATAATATATTATCGAAATTGAAAAGTGTTTTAATAAATTTTTAAGTTTTTTACTATATTTTAGTAACTTAAAAGATTACAAAAAGCGAAGCTTTTATATAAATTATAAAATCTTCGCTTTTTCTTTTAACCAAATATTCCTTTTTTCTTAACTGGTGGTTGTTCATTCATTGTTGTAGCTAACTTTGTTAAAAGTTCTCTTTGTTCTTGTGTTAACCTTTTTGGAACTTGTACTTGAACAGTAAATATAAAATCTCCTTGACCAGTGCTATTTAAGCTTTTAAAGCCTTTGTTTTTAATAACGAACTTGCTTCCTGGCTGAGTTGCATCTGGAATTGTATATATTTCTTCTGTTCCGTCTACCATTGGAATACGTAAATTCGCACCTAATGTAGCTTGCGTAAATGTAATTGGAATGTCACAAAGTACATTGTTACCTTTTCTAGTATATATGCTATGTCTTTTTACATGGACTACTATATATAAATCTCCTTTTGCTCCACCATTTTCTCCAGGCTCGCCTTCTCCTCTTAGCACTATGGTTTGGTTGTCGTCCACACCTGCTGGGATTTTTACAGATAGCTTTACTTGTTTCTTAATAGTTCCCTTTCCTTTGCAATTTTCGCAAGGTTCTTTTATTACTTTACCTGTTCCGTGGCAATTATTACAGGTTCTTGTTGTTTGCATTTGACCTAAAATTGTAGTTTGCACTTGTCTTATTTGCCCTGTTCCATGGCATACACTACAAGTTTCTTTATGTGTTCCTGGCTTTGTTCCTTCTCCATGACATGTATTACATACTTCTTGTCTATTTATTGTTACATATCTTTCAGTTCCTAAAAAAGATTCTTCAAAGCTAATCTCTAAGTCATAACGTAAGTCTGTGCCTTTTCTTGGTCCATTTTGGCGACTTGCTCTTTGGTTTCCTCCAAAGCCACCTCCAAAGAAGGATGAAAAGATATCTCCTAAATCGCCAAAATCACTAAATCCATCAAAGCCTGTTGAATAAGTGTAAGTACCATTTCCATAAGGATTTCCTCCTCCAAAGCCTTGTGGGCCATCTGGTCCAAATTGGTCATACATTTGTCTTTTTTGGCTATCAGATAAAGTTTCATAGGCTTCATTTACTTCTTTAAATTTTGCTTCAGCTTCTGCTTTGTTGTCTGGATTTGCATCAGGATGATATTGTTTAGCAAGCTTTCTATAAGCTTTTTTTATTTCTTCATCAGTCGCATTTTTTTGAACACCTAATACTTCGTAATAATCTCTTTTTGCCATTTTTACTTCTTTCCTTTTTATAATTTATTAATTAACTTTTTTTATTTTCAAACAAAAATTGCAAATTCTATTTCTTATCATCATCTTCAACTTTATAATCTGCATCATATACATTTCCGTTGCTATCAGCATGAGGCTCGCTTGAAGTGCTTCCTGTTTCTCCTGCATTTGCACTTGCATCACCAGTAGCACCAGCATTTGCACCATTTGCAGCTTGTGTTTGTTTATATAATTGTTCTGTAATTGAATAGAATACTGTTGTTAATTTTTCTGTTGCAGATTTAATTGCTTCAGTATCTGTTCCTTCTAATGCTTTCTTTACATTGTCAATTTCAGCTTCTGCTTTTGCTTTTTCTTCTCCGCTAATTTTGTCTCCTAATTCATCTAATGTTTTTTGGCAGTTATATACTAAGCTTTCAGCATTATTTCTAGCTTCAATTCCTTCCTTCTTCTTTTTGTCTTCTGCTGCATGTGCTTCTGCTTCTTTTACAGCTTTTTCAATGTCTTCGTCAGAAAGATTTGTGCTTGCAGTAATTGCAACTTGTTGGCTATTTCCTGTTGCCATATCTTTTGCAGATACGTGAACAATACCGTTTGCATCAATATCAAATGTTACTTCAATTTGTGGTACACCACGTGGAGCTGCTGGAATTCCTGTTAATTGGAATCTTCCTAATGTTTTGTTGTCTGAAGCCATTTCACGTTCACCTTGTAATACGTGAATTTCAACACTTGTTTGACCATCTGCTGCTGTTGAGAATACTTGTGATTTTTTAGTTGGTATTGTTGTATTTCTTTCAATTAATTTTGTAAATACTCCACCTAATGTTTCAATACCTAATGATAATGGTGTAACATCTAGTAATACTAGGTCTTTTACATCTCCTGATAATACACCACCTTGAATAGCTGCACCAATTGCAACACATTCATCTGGGTTTATTCCTTTATCTGGTTCTTTTCCTGTAATTTTCTTTACTGCTTCTTGAACAGCTGGAACTCTTGTAGAACCACCTACTAATAATACTTTGTGTAAATCATTTGCAGTAACACCTGCATCTTTCATAGCTTTTTCTACTGGTTCTTTTGTAGCTTCAATTAAATCTCTAATTAATTCTTCAAATTTTGCTCTTGTTAGAGTTACATCCATATGTTTTGGTCCTGTTGCGTCTGCTGTGATAAATGGTAAGTTGATTTGTGTTTGTTGTACACCAGAAAGCTCTATTTTAGCTTTTTCTGCTGCTTCTTTTAAACGTTGCATTGCCATTTTATCTGTGCTTAAATCTATTCCATTTGATTTTTTGAATTCTGATACTAAGTAATCAATAATTCTTTGGTCGAAGTCATCTCCACCAAGTCTTGTGTTACCATTTGTTGCTAATACTTCAAATACGCCATCACCAATATCTAGTATAGATACATCGAATGTTCCTCCACCTAAGTCATATACCATTATTTTTTGGTCTTGATCTTCTTTATCCATACCAAATGCTAAAGCTGCTGCTGTTGGCTCGTTTATAATTCTTAATACTTCAAGTCCTGCTATTTTTCCTGCATCTTTTGTTGCTTGTCTTTGGCTATCACTAAAGTAAGCTGGAACTGTGATAACAGCTTGAGTAACGCTTTGTCCTAAATAGTTTTCTGCATCTGTTTTTAATTTTTGTAATATCATAGCTGAAATTTCTTGTGGAGAAAATTCATCTCCCTCAATTTTTACTTTTCTATTTGAACCCATATCTCTTTTTATTGAGATAACTGTGTTATCCGGATTAGTAACTGCTTGACGTTTTGCTATTTGTCCTACTAATCTTTCTCCATTTTTTGAAAATGCAACAACAGATGGTGTTGTTCTATTTCCTTCTGCATTAGGAATAACAACTGGCTCTCCTCCTTCCATTACTGCTACGCATGAGTTTGTTGTTCCTAAGTCAATTCCTATAATTTTTCCCATTTTTAAAACTTCCTTTCTTTTAAGGTTTACCCTTATTTTTTTAATTTAATTTTTATAAAATATTATTATTTTGCAGTGTCGCACAGTTTGGAGGAAGCATTCGTCTTTTCTTTCTTAGAAATAAATATTTTTTTAAAGAAAGGGTGATGTAATTCACTCGCCTAAGCAACGACAGCAAGACACAAAAAATAATAATATTTTATATATATAAAAAATAAAAAATTAAAATCTAATTTGCAACTACAACCATAGAGTGACGAATCACTTTATTTCCTATCATGTAGCCTTTTCTATATTCTTCTTTGATTTCCTTTTCACCTAAATTTTCATCTACAACTAAGCTAACTGCTTCATGTAGTTCTGGGTCAAAAGTTTTTCCAACTGTTTCAATTTCTTTTACGCCATTTGATGCTAAAACATCTTTAAATTGCTTTAATACTAGTTCTACACCTTGTTTATAGCTTTCGTCTTCTGTTTTACTTTCTACTGCTTTTTCTAAGTTATCAATTACTGGTAAGAATGCAGATACTACATCTCCCATAATTGAGCCATATAAATCTTGCTTTTCTTTGTTGCTTCTTTTTTTGTAATTATCAAATTCTGCAGCAACTCTTTTTAGTCTATCTTCTGTTTCTTCTAACTGTATTTTTAAAGTTTCTTTTTCTTTTTTTATTTCAATTATGTCTTGCCCTTTTGAACTTTTTTCATTTTTTTCTTCACTATTATTTACATTTTCATTATTTAAGTTTTCATTTGCTTGGTCTTTGGTTTCTTTCATTTCTTCGTTACCTTCCTTTTGGTTTATTTTTTCATTTTTAGGACTTGATTTCTCATGTTGTTCATTTGTGGGGTTTTCATTTGTTTCATCATTTATATTTTGCCATACATTTTCCTTATTCACTTTTTTAACCTCACTTTCCATTTAATTTTTTGCTAATATATTTCATTACTGAAATTACTTTTGAATAATCCATTCTTTTAGGACCTATTATTCCAATTGTTCCTAAGTCTTTATCTTGATAGCGATGCTTAAAAGTAATTATACTAAAATCTTTTAACTTTTCATTTTCGCTTTCATCACCTATATACACATTTATATCTTGTGCAAATCCAGTATTTAAAAGGTCTAGCATAACTTCTTTTGTATCTAATAGATTTATAAAGTTTTTTGCTACTTCCAAACTTTTAAATTCTGGTAGTTCAAAGGATTTGTTTGCTCCTTCTAAATAAAGATGGTCTTCTTCTCGTATAGCTCTTTCTAATTGAAGCATTACTGGTTTTATAACATTTAAGCTTTGATGCATTTCTGAAAATATATATTCTTCTAATGGTTTATCTATTGCCTCTAATGGCTTTCCTTTTAGCTTACTATTAAAAAGATTATTTAAGATATTTACTTGTTCTTCTGTAATATCTTCGTCAAATTTAATAATTGTTTCTTTTACAATGCCTGTATCTGTAAGTATTACTGCCATTAGCATTCTGCTGCCAAGCAATACAAATTTTACTTCTTCTATGTTCTGCAAGTTTGCTTTTGGTCCTACTGCAACAGACGTATAGTGTGTTACTTCTGATAAAGTATTTGTTGCAATTTTTGTTAATTCCTCAATTTCATTTACTTTTGTTTCTAATTTTGACTGAATATATTTAATTTCTTCTAAGCTGATA
This sequence comes from uncultured Clostridia bacterium, assembly GCA_947629045.1. Taxonomy (GTDB): domain Bacteria; phylum Bacillota; class Clostridia; order TANB77; family CAG-508; genus CAG-273. Next base: position 72,751 of record CANRCF010000001.1, read on the forward strand.
TTATCTTCTTTTATTAACTCATTTACATAGAAACGATAACCTTGTGCTGATGGCACTCTTCCGCTTGATGTATGTGGCTTATCTAAGTAACCACTTTTTTCTAGTTCTACCATTTCATTACGAATTGTGGCACTACTACAATCCAAATTATATTTTTCTGCAATTACACCCGAACTTACTGGCTCTGCAGTATTTATATATTCATCTATAATTGCTTGCAATATCTTTTTCTTTCTGTCATCTAGCACTTCTTTTCACCTCTATTTCTTTTAGTAGGTTTATTTAGTATATTCAATAACTTTTATATTTCTTATATTGTATTTAAAATATTATTTTTAAAGTTTAGCATTTTTATTTTTAGCACTCTTGTTCTTTGACTGCTAAACTTTATATATATTATAACCATTTTTAGCAATTGTCAATATATATTGCTAAAAAGTTGTGTGAAATTTGTGTGAAGGCATAAAAATAAGAACAGACATACTGTTCCTATTTATTTTTCTTTATTTAATTTTACTTGAGTTTGTATTTTTTATTAGCTAAATTTATTTTCCATTAGAATAATTTTGCTTAAAAAATTTTAGTTTTCCTTAGCAGATTTAATTAAATTTACAAATAATGGTGCTGGTCTATCTGGTCTAGATTGAAATTCTGGATGGAATTGTGAAGCTATAAAATATGGATGATCTTTTAGTTCTACTATTTCTACCAATTTTCCATTTGGTGAAATTCCTGAACACATAAGCCCTGCTTTTTCCATTTCTTCTTTATATGTATTATTATATTCAAAGCGGTGCCTATGTCTTTCAGCTATTTCAGCTTTATTATATACTTTATATGCTAAACTATTTTTTTCTATTTTGCAAGGATAACTTCCAAGCCTCATAGTTCCACCTTTTTTGTTTATTCCTATTTGCTCTTTCATTATATGTATTACAGGGTGGGTTGTCTCTTCATCAAATTCTTCTGAGTTTGCATCTTCATATCCTAATACATTTCTTGCGAATTCAATCACTGCCATTTGCATTCCTAAACATATTCCTAAAAAAGGAATTTTATTTTCTCTTGCATATTTTATAGTTTCAATTTTGCCTTCAATTCCTCTGCCACCAAATCCTCCTGGCACAACAATTGCTTGATATTTTTCTAATGTTTCCTTTACATTTTCTTTTGTTACCTTTTCTGAATTTACTAAATCTATTTCAACATTACAATTATTAACAAATCCACCATGTTTTAGGCTTTCTATAACTGATAAATATGAATCTTCTAATTTTACATATTTTCCAACTATTGCAACTTTTACTGTCTTTTCTTTTTCCTTTTTTATATTTTCAATCATTTTTTCCCATTTAGAATTATCTGCTTTATTGTTTAGCCCTAACTTTTTACATACTCTATTAGCTAGTCCTTGTTTTTCTAGCATTAATGGAACTTCGTACAAATTTTGAACAGTTTTATTTTCAATAACATCTTCTTTTTTTACATTACAGAATAATGCTATTTTTTCTTTTATATTATCATCTACTTCTTGCTCTGCTCTACATACTAAAATGTCTGGCTTAATTCCTATTGATTGAAGCTCTTTTACAGAATGCTGTGTTGGTTTAGATTTTAGCTCATTAGAGCCATAAATGTATGGAAGTAAAGTAACATGTATATATACTACTTGGTCATTTTCTTTTTCTATACCTATTTGGCGGATTGCCTCTAAAAATGGTAGGCTTTCAATATCTCCAACTGTTCCTCCAATTTCAGTAATAACTATGTCTACATCTGTGTTGTCAAATTTATATACTTTTTCTTTTATTGCATTGGTAATATGTGGAATTACTTGTACTGTTTTTCCTAAATAATCTCCTCTTCTTTCTCGTTCAATTACTTCTGAATATATCCTTCCAGTAGTTACAGAGGAATATTTAGTTAAACTTTCATCTGTAAATCTTTCGTAGTGTCCTAAATCCAAGTCTGTTTCTGCTCCATCATCTGTTACAAAAACCTCGCCATGCTCATACGGACTCATTGTTCCCGGGTCTACATTTATGTATGGGTCGAATTTTTGATTTGCTACTTTATAACCTCTATTCTTTAGTAACCTTCCAAGTGATGCTGCAGTAATACCTTTACCTAAGCCTGATACTACTCCACCTGTTACAAAAATGTACTTTTTGTTCATTTGCTTTACCTCCTATTCACTTACTTTTTATGATTTATTTTATTTTGAGCTTATAAATAAAAAAAATAGATTTAAAATAAAATACCTTTTGGGGTGTTTTTTTTAAATCTATCATATTTATATGATACTACTATTTATCATAATTTGTAAAGAGTCTTTTGGAATATTTATAGAAATAAATATAATTTTTTAAAGAAAAAATTTTTTGAATTATTTACTATTGCATGAATATAAATTTTATCATTTTCAATTTGGTATATGATTTTATGTTTTCTAAATATAAGTTGTCTTATGTTATGAAATTTAGATTTACTAATTACTTTGCCTATATACGGCATTTCTTCTAAAATTTTAATATAATTTAAGAGGTTAAGAATGTATGTTTTTTTCATATTGTAGTATGAAATTTTATTCATAATTTCTTTTAAGTCTTGGAGGCTTGTTTTTGTAAAAATTATTACCACGTCTCAACCTCTTTTCTTAATTCGTCTAGTGAACATATTTCTCCATTGTTAATTGCTTCAATACTTTTCTCTATTTTTTTATCAATATAAGCATAATATATGTTCTCCATAATTTTATTTGTAGTTCCTAATTTGATAGTCTTCTTCTTAACTTGCAATTTTATCACTCCTTTCAATAGTATTATACTAAATTTCTGTTAGATTAGTCAACAAATTTTTTCTTACATTTTTCGACAAATTCAATAAAAATTAAGCACTATAATACTTAAAATTAAGAATTATAGTGCTTGTTTATTTTTATTTTGTAATAGATAAAATTTTGTATTGTATAGTTCCTGCTGGTGCTTGAACTTCAACTATTTGATTCTTTTTTGCACCTAAAATAGCACTTCCTATTGGAGACTCGTTTGATATTTTGTTTTGTGCTAAATCAACTTCTGTAGAACCAACTAAAGTGTAGCTTACTTCTTCATTGAACTCTATATCTAACAATTTTACAGTGTTTCCAACTTGAACTGTCTTAGTATCTATTTCAGATTCGTCAATTATTTTTGCATAACGAATTTTATTTTCTAATTCAGCGATTTTTGTTTCGTTTTCAGCTTGTGCATTTTTTGCTTCATCATATTCAGAATTTTCAGATAAGTCGCCAAATCCTAAAGCAATTTTTATTCTTTCGGCAATTTCGCCTCTTTTTGTTGTTTTTAAATAATTTAACTCTTCCTCTAATTTATCATAGCCTTCTTTTGTTAGTAATACTTCCTTATCGTCCATTTGTCTATGCCTCCTTTTGCTTTTAAAATGTAATTGCAACAAACTATATAAAAATATAGGTTGTTGCTCATTGCGTTCTAATATAATAAATTTTTTAAAATTTGTCAAGTTTTTTACAAGATTTTTCACAAAATGTTCACTTTACAATTTTTTTAAGCTGAATTTAATTCTTTTTCTCTCACTCTTTTACATTCTTCATTTGTAATAATTCCATTTTTTCCATATAACTTTATAATTCTAACTTTATCTCCTATTATTTTATTTCTTATTTTATAGAACTGCCTTTGATTCAATAAGCTTTCATATAATGTAGTAATTGGTATATTGTCTAATAAATTATATTGTGAAAAAATTTTCTTTGCTTCATCTGATGTATCTATATCTATTTTTTTAATTTGAATTCCTTCAAAGCCTAAATTATCATAGTTATAGTTTTTATCCATAGTTATTATTACAGCCATTCTGTATATAGAATATTTTTTTATTTCTTCATCTTCAAAATCAAAATTTATAATCCATTTAGCTTTTTTCAGGCTCTTCTTTTTATTATTACTAATTGTTACAACAATATTCTCTTTTTCTTCTATTTTTTCAATTATTTTTTGAAATTTGCTTATATTCGGCGTAATTATATGTATATTTCTAAAATATTCTCCTAAATAACTAATGTTGTCAATATAAATTTGCCTTGGTTCCTTCATGCAAAAGTATAAATCTTCAAGCTCAGTTTGCTCTCCTTGCTGTTTTAAAATATATTCTAAGGTTTCTTTTATTAAATATGGCATTAGTCCGCTTCCGTCAATAATATGTATCTTTCTTGTAACTTCTTCTTCAAAAATGCTCAAATTTTTTTCCAATTCATTTGAAAATACTAAATTATCTATTTTATATTTTTCAATTAGTTTTCTTACTTTTTTCATACATTTTTTTAGTTTTACATGATATTTTTTGCCGAGTAAATTGACCAAATGGAAGAATAAATATATATGCATCATAAATTTTCTTTACAGTTATTAAATTAAATAAGTATTTTATTTTTACAATTAGTTCATAAAATGTAAAGCACAGTAGATATTGAAGTTTAGCAAATTTTGTTTTTTTATTTTTTATATTTGTTAAATAGTCAGTTTCATATAATTCTTCATTTGAAGTTTTTTCCTTTATATAACCCAGCATAGAAACACCTCTACTTTTAGATATATTTATTATAATTTTTTGGTCTGCTAATTTCATTAGCATTTTTTTCATAAAAAAAGCCCCGATATAATATAGCTTGTTCTACATTATATTGAGGCTTTATTTTATTTATGATAATTATTCTTATTTTTTATTTAATTTCTAATTTTTCAGCAATTAAATTCCAAATGTCATTTGTTTCAAATCCTTTTCTCCAATATCCTGCACCTGCTAAATTATATTCTGAAACTAAATCTAGTTTTGCTGAAAAAGATTTTTCATCTTCTATCCACATTTTATAGGTATAGCCATTTTGTCCATATTCTACATAGTATTGTTTTAAATTATCATCCCATGTTTTTTCTATTCCGCTTGGTAAAGTACTTTCTATTTGATTCATTCCTTTAGCACTTGAAGTTACTTTTCCATTATTTTCTCTCCAAAGTCTTGTATAGAAAGGCATTCCTAGTATTAATTTTTCAGGAGCCACACCTTCTTGACCTAAGAATTTTCTAACATTTTCTTCTACCCAGCCACAGCCTGCTGTTGTGCCTGCTTTATTTGAAGATTCGCCATATTGGTCATATCCCATGAAAATTATATAATCTGCTACTTTTCCAATTGTGTATCTATCATAGCATAAAGACCATTCTGGTGAGCCGTCTGGTGCTGTAACATCAACAGATAATATTTTTCCTATTTCATTTAATTTAGGCTCTAATTCTATTAAGAAACGAGAAAATTTATCTTTATCTGTTTCATACATATTTTCAAAGTCTATATTTATACCATCAAGATCATATTTAATTACTAAATTCACAATTTCGTTTATTGTATCTTCTCTTAATTTGTAATCATTTAAGATTTCTGATGTTGTTTTTATTTTAGATTCATTTGAAATAGAAGCCCATACTTGATAGCCTCTGCTATGTGCCCATTCTATATATCTTCTTCCTTGCTCTCCAATATTTGTAAGTATTTCTCCTTTTCCTAATTCTTTTAGTCTGAAAAATGTTGGTGCTACTACATTTATTCCATTAATTGTGCTTCCTGTTCTATCTGGTGCAGATACATATTCTGAAAAATAATCCCAAACTAAACTTACTTTTCCTTCTATTAATTGTTTTTTCTGCATATCTGAACGAATTTCATTTTGCCTTCCCATTGAATTTTCTTTTACATATCCAAGTATTCCATCTTCAGTTCTTACTCTTACCCATCCTTCTGGTACAGGATATTCGCTTCTATTTGCAATTACTAGAGTTTCACCAGTTTTTACTTTTGCTACAGTTCTTGAAATATTTGTTGGTTTATATTTCACTGAATTATTTTTGCTTGCAGTTGCTACTATATATGCTCTATCTAAAGAATCTATTGTAACTATGTTAGTTTCTTCAATGTAATTTGTGCTGATATTATATACTAAACCAAGTTCTGATATAGGAAGATAATAAGTGTCGTCTTTTTTTTCTACCATTCCTTTAATTGTTGTATTAGAGCTATTTATAGAAATTTCTCTACTTTCAACTGGAAGGCTAGCGACTTTGTTTTCTGAACAAGTTATTATTTGATTGTATTTTTCATCATAAGTAATTGTATTATCTAAAAAGTTTTTTATATCTTGCATGGCTACATATACTATGCCGTTTTCAACATATAAATCTTTCTTTAAACTTGATGTAACATTACTATTGTTAATTATTAAGTTTGTTTTATCTTTAATATCATTTCTTACATAATTCTTTCCTGCTATCGAAAGCACGGTTGTTATTCCAACTAAAAAAATTGCTACCACAAATAATTTATATATTACTTTTATTATTTTTCTTTCTTTTCTTTCATTTTTGGCACGTTTCGACATTTTTATTTTTCTCCTTCAAGTTTCTTTTCTAAACTATATCACAATTTTTGTTTTTCGTGAATACTATTTTTTATTTTTTAATAATTTATTCATTTTTGTCGAATTATGTCACAATTTTTTAATTGATTTTCTTAACACACTAGTATATAATTATAAAAAAGTAAAGGAGTGTTTAGTTCAATGAAAGATTTTTATAATAAAGATTTAACAGAAATTGTTGATACTTTTTATAATGGCAATGCTCAAAATTATGTTACAGAATTAACAAATGATTTTGACAACAAGCTAAAACAATCCAAATTGTCTTTATCTAACTACAACGGAATTAATGTAAATGATAATACAGAAGAATATAATTATATTAATAAATCTTCTACTATATCTAAAGAAATAGAAAAGAGACTTTATAACCAAATAAATTTAATTAAGCAAATGCAAAAATTAGATAACAATAAACTTTATTCTAAAGAAGAAGCCTTTTTTCTTATATTTGGAGATGATTATACTAGTGAATTGTTATCAAATTAAATATTCTGTTTCTCGGCATACAGTCATCTTTATCTATTTATAATTATATAAAATATAAGTTATGCAATCCTATTGCAGCAAAAAATTTCTACCGTAAATATGATGAAACAATTAAAATATTAGAAAATTTTCCTTTTGCCTATCCTGAATTAAAAGATACAAATTTTAGATATCTTGTTTTAAATCAATGGATTGTTTTATATGAAATTCAAAATTATCTTATTATCATTCATTTTGTATTACACTCTAGACAAAATTTCCATAAAAGTAATTCTGACTTGTCCCAAGTACCCCAAAAATGGGAAAGTGGACCTGGTCCCTTTACTGCTTCTTAATTTTAGGTTTTGCTAGAAGTGATGCTAGATAGCCAAAAAATACTGCTGCTGCAATTCCACCAGCTGAGGCTTTAACCCCGCCTGTAAATGCTCCAAGAAGACCTGCTGTTTTTACTTCCTGCATAGCACCTTTTGCAAGGTTAGCACCAAAGCCAAGTAATGGTACAGTGGCTCCTGCTCCTGCAAAATCAATTAAATATTTATAAATTCCAAGTCCTCCTAAAATAGCACCAGTTGTTACAAATATAACTAAAATTCTTGCAGGTGTAAGTTTCGTTTTGTCAATTAGAATTTGTCCTATTATACATATTATTCCACCTACTACAAAACATTTTAAGATTCCCATCCAATCTATACTTTGTATAAAATCCATCTTTTTAAGTTCCTTTCTGAATTTTTATTGTTAATTTATTTTTTCATGCAAAATTCTTTTTAGTTTATTTTTTAGTTTTTAATTATTTTTAATTTATAGAAGTTTCAATTGCAACTGCATGTGCAATTCCAGGAATACTTTCTCCTTGTTGAGATGTAGTAGCATTAGTTAAAGCACCAGTTGCAACTAATAATATTCTATTTAGCTTTTTGTCTTTTAATTGTTTAAAGAAATACCCTGAAAATGTTACACCAATACAAGCACATCCGCTTCCTCCAGAGTGTGTATCTTGTTTTTCTTTATCAAAAATTAAAACTCCACAATCCTCATAATTGTTTTTTATGTTATAGCCCTTAGTTTCTGTAAGCTCGCATACTATCTCTTTTCCTACATAACCCAAGTCGCCAGTGATAATCATGTCATAATAACTTGGTTTTCTTCCTGTATCTCTAAAATGTGTTATTAAAGTATCTACTGCTGCTGGTGCCATTGCGGCTCCCATATTATTTGCATCTTTAATTCCCATATCTACGATTTTTCCTGGTGTTACCATTGTAATATATGGTCCACTTCCGTTTTCTCCAACAACTGCTGCGCCTGAGCCTGTTACTGTCCATTGTGAAGTTGGGGGTCTTTGATTTCCAAGTTCTAGTGGAAAACGGAATTGTTTTTCTGCACTACAAAAATGGCTGGATGTAGCACATAAAACATTTCTAGCAGCTTTTGCATCTACAAATATGCTACCTAAGCATAAGCTCTCTACAAATGTAGAACATGCCCCAAATACACCAAAAAATGGTATGTTTAATTCTCTTAATCCAAAGCTTGATGATATACATTGATTTAATAAATCCCCTGCAAAGCAGTAATCTATTTGATCTGCTGGAACTCCTGATTTTGTAATTACAGAATTTACAGCTTCTTTAATAATTTTACTTTCTGCTTTTTCCCATGTTTTTTCTCCCCAAAATTCATCTTCTAAGCATTGGTCAAAGTATTTTGCAAGTGGTCCTTGTCCTTCTTTTGGACCTACGATACTTGCTACTTCAACGATGGTTGGAGGATTTTGTAATTTTATTGTTTGTGCTCCTAAACGCTCCATTATTTTATTGCCATATAAATTTTACTTATACTTGCGAATTTATATGGACTACTCCTTTATATTAAATTTAGGTTTTTTAATTTAAAGGCTAAACCTATAAACCATAAATTATTTCTACATAAATAAAAGTGCAACTATACCAACAATTACAGAAGCTGAAATACCAAATACTAAAACTGGACCCGCTACTGTAAACATTTTTCCTCCTACACCCATTACATAGCCTTCTGATTTATACTCAATAGCAGGAGAAACAATAGAGTTTGCAAATCCCGTAATTGGAATTAAAGACCCTGCACCTGCAAATTTTCCAATTTTATTAAATACATTTAAACCTGTTAAAATTGCTGATATTGCAATAAGTATAATAGATACTACCGTAGATGCTGCTGTTTCATCTAAGCCTTTAAATTTACAAAAATCCATTATAATTTGTCCTATTGTACAAATAAGTCCACCTACCCAGAATGCATTAAAGCAATTTTTTAATATTGGTGAATTAGGTGATTTTTGGTCTACATAGTTGCTATATTCTTGCTTAGTTTCAATTGGTTTCATTTTATTTTACCTCGTATAATTAAATATTCTAATTATACTCTCCTTTCCTTTTTTAATTTCATGTGATATTCTTTTTTTACTATTCTTACTTTGCCTTACTAATTATTCTGTGTTATTAGTCCCTATCTCTATCAATTACAAAGCATAAATCTAAATCCACAAAATATTCAACTAATTTTTTTCCTTCTATTCTTGCTCTTTGCTCTAATATTTTTACTCCTGATAAATAATCAATTGTTTTTGAAGCCTCGTTAACTGCTTGTACTACTGCATCCTTCCAAGATACTGTTGAAGTAGCTGTAATTTTTAAATGTTTTTCAATTCCCATTTTTGTCATTCCTTTCACTGTGCCATATATGCACAAAATTTAATTTTTAATAAACTCGTGATATTCATTTATTTGCTGTTTTTATCTTTTCCAAAAAATTAAGTTTTATACAAAAAATAGGAATTTTAATAAAAACTTCTAAAAAGCAAATAAGAATTTTGTTTTTTGCACAAAAAAAGAGATTATCCTAATATTTTAGTTTAATCTCTAATTTTTAATTTCAAATTAATTCTTATTTTATTCTTATGCTTTTTTAGCTACTTCTGCAATTTCAGCAAATGCTTTTGGATCTGTAGCTGCAATTTCTGCAAGCATTTTTCTATTGATAACAACATTTGCTTTCTTTAATCCGTTAATTAGTTTGCTGTATGTCAAACCATTTAAACGACTAGCAGCATTAATTCTTGCTATCCATAATTTTCTAAAGTTACTCTTTTTGTCTTTTCTACCTACATAAGCATAATTTCCAGATTTCATAACTGCTTGTTTTGCCATTCTAAATCTATAATGTTTTGCTCCATAGTAACCTTCTGCTCTTTTTAATATTTTTTTATGTTTTTTACGACTAATTCTTGCTGTTTTAACTCTTGCCATTTTATTTCACCTTCCTTAATTATTATGCGGGGCAATTTATTATTAACTTAATTCTAACTTCCCCTAACAAGTTATTTTTAATTTTCTAATTACCGTATGGTAACATTCTCTTAATTCCTGCTTCGCAAGTCTTATCTGCATAAGCATCTTGTACTTTTCCTCTAGATTTTGCTCTACTTGTTTTGCGAGCTAAAAGATGTCTTTTATTAGATTTTGTTCTTTTTACTTTTCCTGTAGCTGTATAAGAATATCTTTTCTTTGCTGCTTTATTTGTTTTTAATTTTGGCATAGTCTTTTCCTCCTTTAAATTTATGCTAATCTATTTTATTTATCAGCTTTTTTTGCTAATATAATAAACATATTTTTACCTTCTAATATTGGCTTTTTTTCTGGAACAGAAATATCTGCTAATTCATCAGTAAATTTTTGAAGAACTTCTTCTCCTAATTTTATGTAGTTCATTTCTCTTCCTCTAAATTTTAATGTTATTCTTACCTTGTTGCCATCTTCTAAGAATTTTCTAGCATTTTTTGCTTTGAATTCAAAGTCATGTTGTTCAATATTAGGTGTAATTCTAATTTCTTTTAATTCAAATGTTTTTTGTTTTTTACGAGCTTCTTTTTCTTTTTTTGCTTGTTCAAATTTGTATTTGCCATAGTTCATAATTTTGCAAACTGGCATATCTGGATTTGGAGATACCATAACTAAATCTAATTTTTTATCATAGGCTAAATCTAAGGCATCTTGAAGATTCATAGCTCCTTTTTTTTCTCCGTTTTCATCAATTAATTGCACTTTACTTGCTCTTATTTCTTCATTAATTGGTAAATCTTGTTTTATAATAAAACACCTCCACAAATTTTTATTTTACACTTTAATATATTTTATAATTTTATATTTTTGTGCAAAATCTGTTTTAATATATTTTAATAAATATGTGTACAAAAAAAGATTGATTTTTCTTAAAATCAATCCACACTAAATTATAACTATATTTGCAATAATACATTTCAATTTTGTATTTACCTTTTATGTGATGCTATTCATAAAAGTATATAAGTTATATATTTTAACCTTTTCCCTATTTGGTTAAGGTGAGCATGGATTGCTTCTTTTTTTGACTTAATTATTATACTGCACTTTTTAGTTATTTGTCAAGACTTTTTATAAATTTTTCAGTTTTTCGGTTTTTTACATTTTTTGACAATGCAAAAAAGCTACTCAAAAATTTTTTTCTTCTAAGTAGCTTTTTTATTTTTAACACACCATATTATACAATCTCATTTTAACATTTACATCTTTGCAAATTTTCAGTCACTATTTTAGGTAAAGCACAGGACGAAAGCCGACGTCGATGTCGTAGCTGCCAACCGTGTAGTCACCACTGCGTTTAGCTGCTGGGTAACCGCCGCCGTTGTTGTAAAAGCCGCCCCCGCGAAGAACAGCGTAGATAGTATTTCCTGTTGGTTCTGTCTTTGTTTCTGTTGTTGTACTACTATGACTTCCTTTTTCTGTTGTCCATTCCCACATGTTTCCTGCAAAATCATATATATTTTTTGCTTTATTCCTTTCTGATATTCCTGTTGCTAATTCATATAATGTTTGTTCTCCTTCCGCAGACCTTGCCTCAAAATTTACTGACCCTCTTTTATAATTTCCTTGGTTTTCTGTACATGTCCATCCATTATTATAGTCTATACTATGTATTGAATATAATCCATTTACTCCTTCTCCTGAATCTGCATTTACATAGTTACCCCATGAGGTACTATCTGTTACATCATATTTATTATCTTTACTTAGCCAGTGGCATATTGTGTCCCATGCTTGTGAATCTATTAATCTACTTGTTACTGATGTGCTATCTTCGTACATCCTTTCCGATAATCCTTTTGCAACTGTTTGACTTACATAATTCCATGCTTGTAATCCTTTCCTTGATGCTGGTAAATTTTCTTTTGTTACTTCTTTTGCTGATTTATTTCTGTTTGCTTCATTTGATTTTTCTGTATATTTAGTAGTTTCATCATAGTTTATGCTCTCTGGCACTCCTGCTTCATATCTTGCTACATAAAATCCCCCATATTTTTTTACGCTTTCTTTTCTTTCTGTTATGTTTTCTTCGTCCCACCAATCTTTATAATCTTTGTAATTTGCATTTGCTTTTTCTTTCCATGTTTTTGTGTCTTGTCTATATATTATTTTTCCATTTTTTTCATCTTTTTGAATCTCATTATTACCTTCTTCACTATTTGTACTATTTACAGAAATAACTTTGTCACCTTCTTCTACACCATCTACTGGCACCCATACAAATTCATTTCCTTTGCTATCAATAATTACTAGTCCTTCATCAACAACATTTTCTCCCTCAACCCCACTTACTGCAAATCCTGCTGGGACTGTTATTGTTTTTCCATTTTTATCCGTATATTTCGTATTTTCAAAATGCATTAATGCTTCTGCAATTGTAATTTGCCTTAAATCTTTATCTTTTGCCTCATTTGTTTTTTCTCCTGCTTCTTTGGCGAGCTGCAATATTCCATTATCTCCAAATACCACTGTTACGCTTACCGATGCCAAAATCAAAAGTACTACTATTGTTACTACTAGAGCTATTAATGTTATTCCTTCAACATTTAAGCCTTTTCTTGTGTTGGTCCTTTGTCTCTTTTTCATTTTCCATTTTCCTCCTTAATTATTAACTTTCTTCGTATTTTGTAAATTCTTCTCAGATTTACTTTTTTAATTTATATATTTTTTTATTCTCATTTATATTTAAATAAAAAAGAATAAAATATTAAAATCTAATATAATTTTTCTACATTTTTTTCAAAAAACTAATAAAAAATAAATAGTTATTCATTTACAAGCAACAAAAAGGACAGGCTATTTTATTTTTATAAAATAGTCTATCCTTTACTAATTTATTATATATATTTTTTATATTATCTATGTTTTTTTCACTATATATGTTGTTTGTATTTTTTATATTGCTTATTTTTGCTACTATAATATTAGCTATTTTACTTGCAAATAGCTTTATATCTTTTTTATTTAAATTATAGTTCTCTCCAGCCTGTCCACCAATTCTGTAAAGGTATTGTGTGTGTGTGTGTGTGTGTGTGTGTGTGTGTGTACAGTATCAAGGCTTCTAGCCATTTTTATTTTTCTCATTTTTTTCTCCTTCTCTTTTGTCTTGTTTTACTTTATCATAACTTTTCACTTTTTGCAACTATTTTTTTCTTTATTTTAAGTTGAAACGAAAAATTTTCAAGTTTTTCTTGACTTTTACTTGTTTTTGTAATAAAATATTAAAGCATGTATAAGAATGTAATTATTTTTTAGCTTCTCCCCGGTGGCTTAAAAGTAGTTTCATATAGATAATGTTTTGAAAAATGAATGGAGGATTTGATTTACCATGAATAATACAACTTACAGTGTAAAAAAGAATGAAATTGAAAGCAAATGGTATGTAATTGACGCTACAGATAAACCATTAGGTAGAGTAGCTGCTGAAGCTGCAAAATTATTAAGAGGAAAACATAAACCAACTTATACTACACATATGGATGTTGGTGATCATGTAATTGTTATTAATTGCAGTAAAGTACTTTTAACAGGAAAGAAATTAGATCAAAAAGTTTATACAAACTTCTCAGGTTATATTGGAGGAATGAAAGAAATTACAGCAAGAGATTTATTAGCAAAAAGTCCAGAAAAAATGATGACTCGTGCTATAACAGGAATGCTTCCTCATACAAAACTTGGAAGACAAATGGCTAAAAAATTAAGAGTATATGCTGGTAGCGAGCATGAAAATATAGCTCAAAAACCTGAAGTTTGGGAGGTAAAATAATATGGCAAAGAAAGCTAATAATATTGTATTTTTAGGTACAGGTAGAAGAAAAAAATCAATTGCTAGAGTTAGATTAGTAGAAGGTAAAGGAAATATTACTATAAATGGAAAAGCTCTAGATGAATATTTTGGAACAGAAGTATTAAAAGTTATAGTTAAACAACCATTAGTTGCTACAAATACTCTTGATAAATATGATGTTATTTGTACAGTAACAGGTGGTGGATTTACTGGTCAAGCAGGTGCCGTTCGTCACGGTATTGCAAGAGCATTAAATGAAGCTAATAGTGAATATAGACCTGCTCTTAAATCTGCAGGTTTCTTAACAAGAGATCCTCGTATGAAGGAAAGAAAGAAATACGGTCTTAAGAAAGCTAGAAAAGCTCCACAATTCAGCAAGAGATAGTAACTTAAATAAAGATAGTTTTAGAGTTGATTTATTTATCAATTCACAATATATAAAAAACCATATCAAGTTTTTGGTATGGTTTTTTCATATAAAAATTTATATAAAAAAAGGAATTATTATTTTTTAATAACTCCTTTTTTTCTCCAACTTTTTTAGTTAATTAGCAATAGGCATTGCCTTTTTTGCTGAATTTTTTAGCCTTTCGGCTGAATTTTCCGCTTCTGATTAGCGTCATAGCCTCATAAGCTTCGGCTTTATCAGCTTCAAACTTTTCTGCCCAAGTATAAAAATCATTTTTCATGATTTCAATGCTTGATTTTACAGGTTCCTCTTCAGGATACTTGGCTTTAAGTAAGAAACGAAGCTTTCTTAAATAAAAAAGCATCATGTTTACGTCTGTCCGTGCAATTCCTATTGCACATTTTGCCTCTCTTTTTGTCATTTGTTTAAAACCTCACTTTAAATTTATTTTAACTTTAATTACTAAAGTTAAATTAGCTTTAAAAAGTTGGAAAATTAAAGCTAAAAAAACTTTTCGTATCTTTAATTATACCATATTATTTTTTAAATAGCAAATGTCACATGCTTTTTTACTTATAAATTGATACAAATACAATGAATTAAGCTAAAATATTATTTTTTAAATTGTAACAATTTTACTCCACAATATCTAGCAAATTATCTGATTGCATTCCTTCTAAATTATAATAAGTGCTTGGTATATCTCCTATTATTACCCCTTCTGCTAGCAATACTTGATTTACTATTTTTTCCTCCATTGTTTGAGAAGGTGTTAGTATAATAACATTGCACACTATTTCTAAATAAATTTTGTGCATGGTTTGATTTATTCCACTAGCTATAAATTCAGATTTAAGTGAAGTATCTAAACTTCCTGCTACTTCCATTTTAATGTTTACTTTTGGTCCCCTACCTGATAGCAAATTGATTCCTAGAAAGCTTCCTAAAGGAATCGAAAAATGGTTGTTTTCACTTTGCTCGATTTGGTTTTGTATTCTTATTGGAATTTCTGAAATGATTTCATTAACAGTAATCATGTTTGTTGTTACCATTTTAATATTTCCACTCTCGTCTTTTGTAATGTTTAATAAATCTTCATATTTGTAATTTACCATTACTTTGCTAGATTCTTCATTACAAATTTTAGTAGCAATAGATTTTGCCATTGCTTTACATTGTTTTTCCATTATTGGCTCTATTGATTTTAAAGCATAATATGCAAATGTGAAAGCTATTATAAGTATTACAATTAGACTTATAAAAGCTCCATATTTTCTCCTTTGTTTATTACTTCCACCATATTTGCCTAGCCTTTTTAACCTATTTGCCGTACGAAATTTAAGTGGACGATAATTAAACCTCCACTTATTTCTTGTATAAATTTTATCATCCATGGTATCTAGGAATAAATAATTGTTTTCCTACTTGCAAATTATTTGCATCTTCTATTCCATTTACCCTAGCAATATTTTCTACTGTACTGTTAAATTTTTTAGCAATCTTCCATAAAGTATCTCCCGGTTTTGCAAAGTAAATAATCATGCTGTATGCATTTTTTGCTTTTTCTTCTTGTGTTTCAATTTCGTCTATAATTGAAATATTTCTATCTTGCTCACTTATTGCTGTAAAGCTCAAGTCTATTTTTATGTCTATGCTTTCGTCTTGTTTTATAATAAAGTCTTGCTGTGAAATTTCTATTACTGTATTTATATTATCATCAGGTGTTATTCCATCAAAGTCCATTGTAAAGTTGATTGGAAGCATTATTTTCTTAGCATCTATTCCAGCATTACTATTTGAAGAATAAATAAAGTTTAATTCAAGGTCTCCTTCATAATTAATTGAATTTGCTCCTACTTGTTGCTTTTGAATTATTGGTAATACCTCAACATCATAAATTTTTCGAGAACTAATTTCTGGAATTACTTGATTTTCTCTAACACTATATGTTTGCTCTTTAGTACTTCTTTTTTGCATCATTCTTACTTTTCTTTGATGAAATTGCAAGTTTACAGTTGGACTATATAAGTCTTGTATCATTTTTAAGTTTTTGCTTTCATAAGCTTCACAATATACTTCAATTTCAGCTTCTACATAAATAGAATGTTCTTCTACATTATTAGGTTTAATTATAATGTTTTTAATTTCGTATTTCACATCGCAAAGATGCTCCTCACTAATGTTTGGAAGGTCAACAAAGCCTACAATAGGTATAGTTGCTTCTTTTATATTTATACGATTATCATCTGTTAAATAAATAATTTTGGTTAGCATATCCGCTTTAATTAGTACCTTATTGTAACTAATTTTGATGTCCTTGTTTACAATCTTAAAATCTGTTTTCATGACTTCTACTAAGTTGTCAGCTTCATCAATCATAACCGTATCTTTTGCATAAACTTTTGTTGTACCACTTCCTATTAAAGAATTGATTTCAAAATCACTATTCAAAAATTGAATGTCTTTCAAGTTAGAAATCTCCTTAACATATTCTACTGTTTCATTTGAAGAAACTTTGCTTTCCACCTCCAAAATAGCTTTAATATGAATTTTTCTGCCGTTTAGTACTTTGCAGTCTAGTCCTTTTAAAATGATATTAACATCTAACTGCATTCCCACTTTTGCCGTTGGTACATCAATTATTTGTGTAAATTCTAAATTTGTGTTTAAGCTTCTTACCTGATTTTCCTCTGAATCTGCCAAGTACATTACGTATGTATTTACACACCCATCTAACCTAATTTTTCCATCTAAGATTTCTTTTTTATAAATACAGGTTGTTCCACTACTGCTAATTACACTTAATATGTCCGGTTTTACATCTGGAACAATGCAGTCATCTTCTACCATGAAAGTGTCTTTCTTTTGGCTAATAACTTGGTTTAAGGTAAGAGTATCTTTTGCTGTTTCGAGTACCATTTTTTATCCCTCCTATTCATTTTTTCTAATTTATATATATGTTTAGGGACAAAAAAAATTCCTAAAACTTAGGAATTTTTTGTTTTATTTTAATTTATTTAACTTTATGCTAAATTCTTTTGTCTCTTTGCTTCAAGTACTGGTGGTGGAATAAGTGGACTATAACTGGTTCCATCAAATACATCCACTTCTACTGTTCTTGTTAAGACATCAGTATAGCTATAAGTAACATTTCTTTTCTCTTCCTCATATTTAATAACAAAAATATTTGGATAAGCTTTTTCTATTGTAGCTTCTTTTTCAAAGGTTTTGCATCTTCCAAGAGATCCTTTGACAATTATCTTTTGTCCGACCATTTCATTAATGTCAGTTTTTAAATTAGCAATATCATTTGGACAAATCATAACATCACCTACTTTTTTAATATGGGCAAATTATATCATTTAAATCTAAAAATGTCAAAAAAGTTCGGTTTGTGTCATTAGCTGTAATTTAGATATATCAATGGTTTTGGAGCTTTATTACATTTATATTACAATTTTATTACATGCGTGTAACAAAGGTTTTGTAATGTCTATTTCCGTAAATTATTTTTAATTTTTAAGCTTGCTTTTATTTTAATAATTCTTATAATTTACTAAAAATTCTTATAACTTGCTTAAAAATAATTTATATTTTATATTTAATTTAGACTAAAAGTGTCTTTTTCTTTCCCTGACCACCTATTCCACTTACCCCTCTTTGTCCGTCTCTAAGTTCTTCTTCCATATCTCTAATTGTTACGAATTTTTCTTCATTTGTTGTAGCTATTTTTTCTGCTACAATAAGTGGGTCCATAAAGTCAATTAATATTCTTGCTGGTGATGATGCAAAATTTGCTCCTGCTAGCATTAGCTTTTCATAATAACTTTGGCAAGCTCCTGCAAAAATTACTAAATCTTTATCTAACTTTTGCTTTCTTGCTTCAATTACTGCTGAAACAAAATATTTTGAATTTCTATAATTTGATAAATCGTTAAATCTTGCACCTTTTCTAATCATTCCGTCATGTCCGTGTGATTATTAATATATCTGGCTCATATCTTTGTATTAACCCTTTTATATAATATGGTTGATTCCTTTCAGGTATATTTTTGACAAATGCTGTTAAACCTAACTTTTTATAGTATCTACGAGATTTTTCACTATACTTTCTATCACCATCTATATGAAGAATTCTTCCTGTATAAGAGACTAGAGTTTCACGAAATGGCTTAGATAAATTTTTTATTTCTTCTTGTTTTTGAATTCTTTTTAATGCTTTTTCTTCTACTTTTCTTATGTGTTCTTCTACAATTTTAGGGCTTACTTCTTCTAAATCTTCTAGTGGGCTATCTGCCTGAACTCTAACTGTTAAGCCATTTAAAATTGCTATTTGGTCTCCATCTTTTGTTTTTATTATTCTTTGTATTACAAATATTATATCTTTTCCGTATGATAATCTTGCTACAATGTCACCTTTCTTAAGTTTTTTCATATCAAAATTCATTCCTTTCTAGATTTGCTTTTTTTGGGGTAACTCCCCTACATTCCTTTATAGAAAGAATTTTGCATTTTATAAATATGCAGTTATCATATTTTATGTCGTATTTTGTAGTTTGGTGACAGGGTAAAATTTTTGAAAACTATTGACTTTTTTAAATAAAAAAGAGTATAATGAATATAATAGTAGTGGATATTTAATATCTACTATAATTAAAATGTGAACCGCAACCCTATTTGCGAAATATAAATTTATAGGTGAGAAAATGTGAACCGCAACCCTGCTTGCGAGATATAAATGCGCAGGTGAAAAAATGTTAATTATAGTAAAATGTGGGGTCTAAAAAATTAGATCCCATAGTTTGTTCCGATATCTACTAAATATGAAAAATATAAAAGAATATATGAAAATAAGAAGTTAAAAAGTGGGAACAAACCTGTATATAACTTTGTATTTGGTAAGGTATTAGGGAAAAATTCAGTCTTTTTAATACAAAATATATTTCCTACTACTGAAAAATACATAGAGAAGAAATATACTAATTCAAATATAGATGTTGAGATACCAACAACTGAAAGAGATAATGTTATCGTTACATCTCTTAGAGTAGTTGAGCTTGCACAAAGAGGAATTAATGTTCCTTTTTATAATATAATTGAAATGAAAAAAATTTTGTTAAATGATAATAAATAAAAGTTTATCATAATACAAACTCTCCTTGAATACAATGTAACAAAACAGCGTAATTCAAGGGGGTTTTTCATTTGAAAAGAAATGTATCAATAGAAGAACGTGCTGTTAATTTAGCACAATATATTATAGATAGCAAAGATACTGTTAGAGGAGCTGCCAAGAAGTTTGGTGTTAGTAAAAGTACTGTTCACAAAGATGTAAGTGAAAGATTACTTAAGATAAATCCCATTTTAGCTCATGAGGTTAGGCAAATATTAGATGAAAACAAAGCTGAAAGACACATAAGAGGAGGCCTTGCTACAAAAATGAAGTATAGCCATCATGAGGAGGCTATATAAAGTACAAAAAATCTACCTTTTTAGAGGTAGATTTTTTTGTTATTTAAGCATTGTTATTATTTCTTCTTTGTGCTTTTCTTGCTTTTCTGCATTCTGGGCATCTTTGAGGTTCATTTGTAAAACCTTTTTCAGCATAGAATTGTTGTTCACCTTCTGTAAAAACAAATTCTGCTCCACAGTCTTTGCATTTTAAAGTTTTATCTGCCATGATATATACCTCCTTCTTTATTTTTGACATTTAATATTTTGATACAATGACCTTTTTAATATCAAATTTAAGAAGGGATAGTTTCAAAAATAATTAAATTCATTTAAGCTTCTTTTGAAAGCCACGAATATTGTAGCATAAGAAAAACTATAAAGCAAGCAAAAGTTAAAAATTTTTAGTATAAATTGTATTTAACTTTTTTACTTATTGGTCATTTTCATTTCTGTTGTTAATTATTTTCATAAAAAATTTTATATTAAAATTTGGTACTATTTCCCATATATGTAAAACATTTTTCTTATAAAATCTAATATTTTTTATTTTTATGCGCAAAATAATATTAAATATGTTTATGAACTTAT
This sequence comes from uncultured Clostridia bacterium, assembly GCA_947629045.1. GTDB lineage: Bacteria > Bacillota > Clostridia > TANB77 > CAG-508 > CAG-273. The sequence goes on from CANRCF010000001.1 coordinate 93,351, forward strand.
TTAGAAATATTTACTTTGGTGTGTCTTTGAAGTATTAAAAATAAATGCTATATATAGTTTAAATAGAATATGGAGGGTAAATTTTATGGCACTCGATTATACAATTATTGGACAAAGATTAAAGAAGGCTAGAATCGATAAAAAAATGACACAAGAAAATTTAGCCGAGAAATTAGATGTTTCAATTGCATTTTTGAGCAGAATTGAACGTGGAAATTCTCATATTAATTTAAAAAGATTAACTCAAATTTGTAACATTTTAGGTGTTTCTGAAGGTTATATTTTAAATGGTGTTTCAAGTAAATCTTCTAATTATCTTAATGCAGAATTTAATGAGATTTTAAGTTCAGTTTCTCCTGAAAAACAAAAGCTTATTTATAATATTGCTAAAGTAATTAAGGAACAAGAATAGTTTTTGTTAAAATGGTTATATTAAAAGCAAGAATTATATACATAATTCTTGTTTTTTTTCGATATTGTAATATTTTTTTACAATCTTTTAAGTAAAAATTAAATGCAATTTTACAGATTAAAAATTTGGGGTAATATTGTCGTTTTTTTAGTGAAAGTATTGATAAATATTTAAATTTATGCTAATATTATCAATACGCGTTTTAAATTATTAATACTTAAATTTTAAGTAAATTGATAATTTAAACTTTTAAATATATTGACGACTTAAAGTTAATAAATTAATAAAATTAACAACTTATAGGAGGTATTTTAAATGGATTTTGAACAATGGAATGGTTTTAACAAACAAGGTGAATGGACTAAGGAAATTGATGTTAGAGGCTTTATTCAAGCAAACTACACACCTTATGAAGGAGATGATTCATTTTTAGTAGGTCCAACTGAAAAGACTAAAAAATTATGGAATAATGTTTTAGATTTATATAAGAAGGAAACAGAAAATGGTGGTGTTTTAGATGTGGACTCTTCTACCCCATCTGGAATTAATCGTTTTGCTCCAGGATATATTGATAAAGACTTAGAGGAAATTGTTGGTTTTCAAACTGATAAACCTTTAAAAAGAGCTATTATGCCAAATGGTGGTATTAGAATAGTTGAGAAATCTTGTGAAAGCTATGGCTATAAAGTTGATGAGCAAATTTCTCATATTTATCATGATTTAAGAAGAACTCACAATGATGGTGTTTTCTCTGTATATACACCTGAAATTAGAGCAGCTAGAAGCTCACACTTAATTACAGGTCTTCCTGATGGTTATGGTCGTGGAAGAATTATTGGTGATTACAGAAGAGTTGCTCTATATGGTGTGGATACTCTAATTGCTGAAAAACAAGAGGCTTTTTCTATTGTAGATGCTGATGAAATGACAGAAGAAATGATTCGTCAAAGAGAGGAAATTCATGACCAAATTGTTGCTTTAAATGAATTAAAACAAATGGCTCAAAGCTATGGTTTTGACATTTCTAAACCTGCTTCAAATGCTAAAGAAGCTATACAATGGCTATATTTTGGATATTTAGCAGCTATTAAAGACCAAAATGGTGCTGCAATGAGTTTAGGTAGAACTTCTACCTTCTTAGATATTTATATTGAAAGAGATTTAAAAAACGGACTTATAACAGAAAATGAAGCTCAAGAATTAATGGATCACTTTGTTATGAAATTAAGAATGGTTCGTTTCTTAAGAGCACCTGAATATAACGCTTTATTTAGTGGAGACCCAGTTTGGGTTACTGAAAGCATCGGTGGTATGAGCATTGATGGTAGAACTTTAGTTACCAAAAACTCTTTTAGAGTTCTTCATACATTAATAAATTTAGGACCTGCACCAGAGCCAAATTTAACAGTATTATGGTCTAAAAATTTACCTGAAGGCTTCAAAAAATACTGTGCAATGATTTCAATTAAAACATCTTCTATTCAATATGAAAATGATGATTTAATGAGAATTACTTTAGGTGATGACTATGCTATTGCTTGCTGTGTATCGGCTATGAAGGTAGGTAAACAAATGCAATTCTTTGGTGCAAGAGCAAACTTAGCTAAAACTTTATTATATGCTATAAATGGTGGTAGAGATGAGAAAACTGGAAAACAAGTTACACCTCGTTTTGAGCCTATCACATCTGAATATTTAAATTATGATGAAGTAATGGAAAAATTTAATTGCATGATGGATTATGTTGCAAAAATTTATATTAAAGCACTTAATATGATTCATTATATGCATGATAAATATTCTTACGAAGCTTTAGAAATGGCTTTACATGACAGAGAAAGAGATTTATTAAGAACAATGGCTTGCGGTATCGCAGGTTTATCAGTTGTTGCAGACTCTTTATCTGCTATAAAATATGCTAAAGTAAAAGTTATTCGTGATGAAACTGGCTTAGCAGTTGATTACCAAGTTGAAGGAGATTTTCCAAAATACGGTAATGATGATGATAGAGTTGATGATATCGCAGTTTCAGTTGTAAAAACATTTATGAAAAAATTAGAAAGTCACCATACTTACAAGCATTCAAGACCAACACTTTCAATATTAACAATTACATCTAATGTAGTTTATGGTAAAAATACAGGTAATACACCTGATGGAAGAAAAGATGGAGAGCCTTTTGGTCCTGGTGCTAACCCACTTCATGGTAGAGATACTAACGGAGCACTTGCAGTTATGAATACTATTTCAAAACTACCTTATGAATATGCAGAAGATGGTATATCTTATACCTTCTCTATCACACCTGGAACACTTGGAAAAGACGAAGCTTCTAAGATATCAAATTTAGTAAATATGTTAGATGGTTTCTTCATTCAAACTGGTCACCATATAAATGTAAATGTATTTGATAGAAGTTTACTTTTAGATGCTATGGATCACCCTGAGAAATATCCACAACTTACAATTCGTGTTTCTGGCTATGCTGTAAACTTTACTAAATTAACAAGAGAACAACAATTAGATGTTATAAACAGAACAATTCATGAGAGTATTTAATGTTTTTGAACAGGTCAGATGAACAGTTATGCATTCTGACCTGCTCATTTTACAGTATTTTAAGAATTAAATAATTGAAAGGAAAAAATGGACGAACTAAAAGCAAGAATTCACTCATTTGAATCATTTGGTACAGTTGACGGACCTGGAATCAGGTTCGTAATTTTCATGCAAGGATGTCATTTAAAATGTAAATATTGCCATAATAGAGATACATGGGATACTTGTGGTGGTATGCTTTATACCATAAATGAAATAATTGCTAAAATAGAAAGATATAAAAATTATTTTATGCCTTCTGGAGGTGGAGTTACAATCAGTGGTGGCGAGCCATTATTACAAGTTAAGTTTTTAATTCCACTTATCGAAAGGTTAAAGGCTGATGGAATTCATACTGCTATTGATACTTCTGGAAATTTTCTTATTACTGAAGATATAAAAAAGGTAATTGATTTAGCTGATTTATTTCTATTAGATATAAAAAGTATAAATGATGAAGTTTGTAAAGATTTGACTGGGGTTTCTAATAAAAATGAGCTTGCTTTTGCTAAATATTTAAGTGATAATAATAAAGATATGTGGATTAGACAAGTGTTAGTTCCCGGAATTACAGATAATGAAAAAGATTTAATTGACTTAAAAAATTTTATTGATACTTTAAGAACTGTGAAAAAAGTTGAAATTCTTCCATATCATGATATGGGTAGATTTAAATGGGAAAAGCTTGGTAGTAAATACCCTTTAGATGGTGTTCCTACTGCAACACCTGATGATGTGGATAGGGCTAAGAAAATATTAAAAATTTAATAAATGTTCCTAGCTTTGCTATTTTTTTATAAAATACATTTTTAAAATTATTGACATCTCTAAGAAATAATGTTATACTAATAGTAGCTTAAGAGTGTAGCTATTCATTAAGCAACACCTGATATGTGAGTGATGACACATATCTTTTTTTTGCCTAAAAAACAGAGCAGGTGATGAACTGCTCTGAACTGAAAGAAATCAGTTTTTAATTGTGTTGTTCTTATATGTATTTAACTCTTCTTCCAATTTTTCAATTTTCTGAAGCAAAATCCATATAAGCATGTAGCTACTCATATTTATACAACACCTCCTTTCACAAAGATTTCCTTTATGGAAAGGATGTTCTTATTATACTTTATTTTTTTACATTTTACAATGAATTTTTTAATATTTTCTAATTTATTGTTCTTTATATAATTGTTTTATTAACTTATATAAGCTTAAGACAAAAACCCCGTCCCATTGTCTTACTCTTTAACTAACTTTCTTATTCCAAAAGTAATAAAATAAATTATTCCTGAAATTAGAACTATCATAGAACCTGTTGGAATATTCCAATAATACGAAATTACTAAACCTGCAGTGCCAGAAAATAGAGAAAATATAACCGATAATAGATGATAACTTCTCATATTCTTAGTAACATTTCTACTTGAAGCTGCTGGTAAAATTAATAATGAATTTATTAGCAAAATTCCAATCCAACGAATTGAAATCATGACAATAACTGCAATTAGAATAACAAAAATATTATCAATTAACTTTGTGTTTACTCCTCTACTTTTTGCTAATGTACTATTTATGCTAAGAACATTTAATTTATTAAATGTAAAATACCAAAATGCAAATACAGCTATAAAAGCTAAGAATAAGTATAAAATTTCTATATTACTTATACTTAAAATATCTCCAACTAAATAACTAGAATATTTATTAAAGTTTCCACTTTGTGCAAGCATAGCTAAGCCAAGTGCTATTGCTATTGAAGAAAATACGCTAATTATTGTATCTGCTCCATAGGTGGTTTTATTTTTTACAAAGTTAAGTAAAAGAGCAAATATTACAGCAAAGAATATCATTGAGATGTTCATGTTACTAATTCCTAGTACCATTCCTATTGCTATACCTGTTAATGCCGAGTGCCCAAGTGCATCCGAGAAAAATGCCATTTTATTATTTACAATCATTGTTCCTAATATTGCAAATACTGGTGTTACCAACAAAATAGCAAGTAGTGCATTTTTCATGAAGGTATATTCTATAAATTCAAATGGTAATATTGCTTCTAATATATTATAAATAATGTCCATATTTACTCCTTTTCCTTTCTGTTTTTATTTTCAAAACTAATTTTACTTTGCTTTTTATTTTCATAAGCTCTATTTATTTGCATTTTTTCTTTTAAACTTATTCTATTATTCAAATTTATTTTCATTTTAAACTTATCTTATTACTAAACTTATTTTAAATTTCCAAACCTATTTTGAAACTCTAAGCTATGAAATACTTCTTCTGGAGTTCCCTCTTTTACTACTTCTTTATCTAATAATACTACTTTATCTGCATATTTTTTTACTAAATCTAAGTCATGTGAAACTAATAAAATAGACATATCATATTTTTGTTTTAAATTATTTACTAATTCATAAAAATCCTCTGTTCCATTTTTATCAATTCCTGAAACCGGTTCATCTAAAATAAGTAAATTTGGTGTTGGCTTTGTTGCTATTGCTAATAGTACTCTTTGTAATTCTCCTCCTGACAAGTCCCCTATGCTTTTATCTATTAATTTTTCTGCCCCAAATAGCTTTAATTGCTCTTTTATTTCTTGATAAATTTTTTTATCTTTTTTTAAGAATACTGGCACATGACAAATGCAAGAAGCAAATAAATCGTATACAGTGGTTGGCATGTGTTTTTCTATGTGTATTGATTGTGGTACATAACCTATTTTTATTCTTTTGGTTATGTTTTCCTTCATATCTGTAAATACAATATTTCCTGTATGCTCTACTTCTCCTAAAATTGCTTTTAAAAGTGTAGATTTTCCTGCGCCGTTTCTTCCTATTATTACTGTTAGTTGTCCACAATGCACATGAAGATTAACATCTTTAAGCACAACTTCTTTTCCAAACTTTACATTTATATGATTTATTTTAGTACAATGTAAGCCACATGCTACTGATTCACTCATTTTATTTTCACCTACTTTTTAGTTTTTAATATTTTTCGCTTACTTTTACATTCTGCATATTTTTCTTTTTAATATTGTTTGTTTATTACTATTTTCATACGTTTTATTATTCATTTTTATTTAAATATTCATATACTTTTTAAATATTTATATTCTTTGAAACTTAGCTATTTTCTAATATTTGTTTTAACACCTCTAAGTTGTTTTGCATACTAGAAATATAGCTATCTCTTTCATAATTTATATTTTCACTTGAGTTGTCATCTGCATTTATATCAGAATTTTTATCTGAATTGTTATTTTTGCTCATACAAGAATCTAATTTATATATTTTAGCATCAGTTTCATTTTCTAAAGTTTTTGCATTGTCTATAGCTTCTTCTCCAACTATAATTGCTTTTATATTTTCATTTTTAATTTCATTTATTACATTTTTAATTGTATCAGCTGACAATGTGCTTTCTTCATGATTTGTAGTTATTTGAATACATTCCATGCCGATTTCTTTAATCAAATATGTTAGTGCTTCATCTAAACAAACTACTTTTTTTCCTTTTAACCCACTTAATTCTTCATTATACTTAAGTTTTAATTCATTTAATTTTTCTTTATACTTATTACAATTTTCTTGATAGATACTAGCATTTTCTGGATTATATTCACTTAAATAGTTAGTTATTGTATCTATTTGTATAATATAGTTTTCTATACTTGTCCAAATATGTGGATTTGTACCTTCATCACCATCTTCTATTTTATTTGCAATGTTTTTGCTACTGTCAATAATTTTTAAGTTTGGATATGTGCCTATTATCTTTTCCATAAAGTTTTCTAGGCCAAGACCATTTTCAATAAAGATATCTGCTTTCTCTACTTTTTTCATATCTGATGTTAATAAAGTATAGTCATGTAAACATCCAACATCATTTTGCGTTAAATTAGTAAGTTCTATACCCTGCGCCCCATCTGTTATGTTTTGAGTCATAACATAAATTGGATAAAATGATGTTACTATTTTTACTTTTTCGTTTCCAGTTTGCTCTATATTTTCTTTTGGAATTAATAAAAAAACTATAAAAGCAATTGCTATTATTCCTAGCAAAATATATATTTTTTTATTCATATTTCCCCTTTTCTAATTTTTATATTATGATAATAATTGTATTTTCAATATATTTTACTTAATAATAATACCATAATAATTGGCTTTTTTCAATATGTAAAATGCCCTATGTTTATGATAAAAATAAAGAGAAACACTTAAATTGATTAAGCATTTCTCTTTTATAATATTTTTTCTATATTATTCTTGTGTGTATGGTAACACAGCGATTTGTCTAGCTCTTTTAACAGCTAGTGTAATATCTCTTTGATGAATTGCACAAGCACCTGTTGCTCTTCTTGGAAGTATTTTTCCTTTTTCATTTATATATTTCTTTAATTGCTCTGCATTCTTATAATCTAATTTTAAATTTTTATCTGCACATAATGGGCATACTTTTTTTCTTGTTTTTCTAAATCTTGGATTATAATCTTCATCATTATTTCTATTACTATTATTTCTTCTAGTATTTTTCTTGTCTGCCATTTTATATTTACCCCCTATTCTTTTTTAAAATGGTAGGTCATCTCCTGATGATATTTCAAAGTCTGAACCACTATTTGAAGTAGGCATTGTTCCAAATGTTGCATCAAAATTTGTTCCTCCTGCTTCTCCGTCTCTTTTGCTATCTGCAAAATAAGCTTCTTCTGCTACAACCTCTGTAATATAATGCTTTTGACCTTGGTCATCATCCCAAGTTCTTGTTTGTAGTCTTCCAACTATACTTACTTGTTGACCTTTTTTAAAATATTTACTGCAAAATTCTCCAAGCTTGCTCCATGCAACTACGTTTATGAAGTCTGCTTGTCTTTCTTCTCCTTGTCTAACAAATCTACGATTTACTGCTAAACTAAAAGAAGCAACTAAGGTATTATTTGTTTGAGTATACCTAACCTCAGGATCTCTAGTTAAACGACCCATTAAAATTACTTTGTTCATTTTTTATACCTTACCTTTCTATATTTAAAAGCCCGTATTTTGTCTTTTATTTTCAGGTAATTTTACTCTGCTTTTACAGTAATGAATTTAATTACTTCATCAATGATTCTGTAATTTCTTTCTAATTCTGCAATTAAACTTGGATTTGCTTCAAAGTTTATTACTACATAATAACCCTCTTTGTTTTTCTTAACTTCATAAGCTAGTTTCTTTTTGCCAAGTTCTTCAACTTTTTCTACTTTTCCGTCATGATTGATTAAATCTGTAAATCTTTGAGATAGTTCTTTTACTTTCTCTTCTTCTACAGATGGATCAATAATGACAACACTTTCGTATTTGTTCATTATTTTTCACCTCCTTATGGATTACAACCTGCAAATATTTTTGCAAGTAAGGAATTTTTTTCCTTTTTGACGCTATTTATTTTACCACATTTTTTCTCATTGTGCAATATGTAATTTACAATATTTTGCAATATTTGGCAATATTAAATTTTATTAGAATAATAGTTATCATCATAGCTATCTTTTTTTCTTAATTTCTCTACTTGCTTATAAATATTCTTTTTCATGCTATAATACTTTTCATTTTGAATTACTAAATACCATAAATATAACAAGATTATTATGATGGCAAAGTTATGTATGTATAAAATTGCAATACTTGAAATAATTGTAAGTAAAATCACTGTAATTTTAGCTACTAAGTTAGTTACTTCATACGATTTTTGGTTTCCTTTTCGCATTTTTACTACTTCTTGCAAAATTCTTCCTCCGTCTAATGGATATATTGGAAGTAAATTAAAAATTGCAAGTAATATATTTGCATATATTATTGTTTCATTATTAAATATTGGAACAATTAGACATATAAAAGCAATTACTAAATTAGTAATTGGTCCTGCAAGTGCAATTGTAATTTTTTTTAATGATAAATTTATTTTTTTATTCTCATTATAACTATCTGCTGGAACTAAAAAGCTTATTTGAAATCCACATGGATTTATTTTTATGCTATTGGGTTTGAATTTTAGTGCTAGTCCACAGATTAAATGTGATAACTCATGTATTAGAGCAAATATCATTAAAAACATATATATTTCAATTTGTTTTGTAAAATAAAATAAAACTATAAATAGAAAAATTTTTAAATCTATTTTTATACTCATTTGCCTTCTCCTTTTCTTCTTAGGTTTCTCAAATTTTCTCATTTACTTTTTTCTTCTGTTTTTTACTCTATAACATTTTGTCTTATCCCCACTTCAAGATTAGCTCTGGATTAATTGTTCTTCCGCTTCTTCTAATTTCAAAATGTAAATGTGGTCCTGTTGTGTTGCCAGTATTACCTGATAATGCAATTTTTTGCCCTAACTTTACTTGTTGCCCTTCTTTAACTAAAATTTTGCTACAATGTGCATAGATTGTAGTAATATCATCTTTTTCTATTTTTACGTGTGTGCCGTAGCTTCCCTCCTTAGAAACCAAGCTTACTTTTCCTTCTATTGCTGCAACTACTGTTGTTCCAACATTTACACCTATATCAATTCCTTGGTGGTTTTCAGATACTATCTCTGTTGGCTCTCTTTTTCCATAAGGAGAGGTTATTTTACCTGATACTGGAATTTTCATTTTATAATTTGCTTTTATGTATTCTGCATCTTTTTCCATTTGAGTTTTGGCAGTTGTTGTATTTGTGTTTTGATTTGCTACTTGTACAGTTTCTTCATCATCACTGCCGCCACCTATTCCCATTGTGACACTTGCATCCTTTGTATTTTCATTATTGCTTGCATCATTATTGTTTTCACTATTACTTTGATTGCTTGCTTCGTTCTTATTCTCGCTATTATTTTGATTATCTGTTTCGTTTTTATTTTCGGTATTATTTTGATTACCCGTTTCGTTCTTATTTTCTACGTTATTTTGATTGCTTTCTACATTTTGATTTTCGTTGCTAGTATTTTCAGCATTATTTTCTTCAACGTTACTTGCCTGATTATTGTCTTCATCTTTAGAATTTTTTAGCCAACTATTTATAAATTCAAAGTTTTGTTCATTATTTTCAAAAAATTTTCCTACATTTTCTGAAACCACTTTGAAATTTATATCGGTGCTTAGCATTTGTTTTGTTTTATTAACTAAACCTTCTGAGAAAAAATAATTGGCATCTTTTATTAGTGAAAAAACTAAATATATAAGTACGCACACTAATATTTGCAATACCATTTTTTTGTATAATGAATATTGCCTTTTTTCTGCATTTTCAGTTACTTGCGAGCTTGACATTCGTACACTACTACCGCCTAGCTTTTGTCTTCTACTATAATAAATTTCTTCCGCTCTTCTTATTCTTTCTTCCGGAGACATGGTTTTTTCCACAAAAATACACCTCTTCCTTTGTAGACTTTTTACATTTATATGTCTAGAAGAGATGCTTTATGATTAATTTATTTTTATTTAATAATTTTTTATCTTATTTATATTTTTAAACTTACCAATATAACTTTATACTAAATAAAAAAACTCATTATTGCGACAAAAGCAATGCCTACTGATAAAAAGTAATTCAATGCTCTTGCTTTTTTATATTTCTTTTTTAAATTTTGAATAGATTGACTTTCTTTTTGATTTTTCTTTTCTGTTTTTAAAATATATTCTGCTATTAGTAATTGAGCTTCTTTTACTATATAATCTTTCGAATTTTCACTTTTTACATTTGTCTTTTTTTCTAAATTTCCTGTTTGATTTTTATTTTTCTCACTATCAACAAACTCTAACTTCTCATTTTTCTTGTTTTGCTTTAATACAACAATGGCCTCCTCAACTAAATTAGAGGGCAAGTCCTTTAACACTACTATATTTTTCAAATTACTTGTATCCATTTTGTACCTCCATTTTTTATATACAAATCTATTTTTGCAAGTAGCAAATTTAGTTTTTTATTATTAATAAAATTTTTTCCATTTTTTATTTTTTTATACAAGTAATTGGAAATTTATAGCTTTTATTCTTTATGAATTCAAAATATTAAATACTTTTAATCTATTCTTACCTTATACCATTTACCTTCGGCAACCTACCATTCATATACTACTTTTGCTATTTTATTTGCAACATTTTGTGCTAGTAAATCTACTTGATTTATATTTAGCATTTTCTGCTTGTTTGATACTACAGTTTTTATGCTTAAATATGCAGGAAAATAAAAACTTTTTCCATATGCTTTTCCTATTTCTGTTCCACCATGACTTACATAAGTTGTTCCTATTTTTTTATTTATATCAATTGCTGAATCTATTAAAATAGTCTTGCTATATTCATCTATTTTAAGTTTTTCATCATTTTCCAGTTGCATTAAAATTTTCTTTGCGTTTTTAAAGTGAATTGGTTCTTTCATAGTTCCAAACACTTTAATATTAGATATATCTTTAAAACTATCTTTTAACTTTTCTCCAACTCTCGGTCCAAAAGAATCTGATATCAATTTATTAGTGCCTATGCATACAAATACATACTGCTCCATGCCATTTCCCCTTTTGCATTTTATTTAAACTTTTTAAATTATGTTTTATAAAAAACTTCGCTTTTAATTTAAAAATTAATATTTTATTTTTTAGTTTACAATATTATAATTATTAATCTTTGCTAAAAGAAATGACAATTTTAACGTTTTTGTTGTTTTTATATTTCTTTATTATATCTTCTGAAAAGCCTGCTACTTCGTTTGAAAGTACAATTGTATCATAATCATTTTTAACTAAGTTTCTTACTGTTTCATCTGTTTTTTCTAAATCACTTAATGAAAACACATCAAATCCTAAAGCTTCTGGTAAGCGAAAACTTCTTTTGTCTTTTTCATATTTAACCCAAGATATTTTCATTTTCATCACCAGTACTTAGTTTTTGATGTGTTTTACTTTTTTATTCATTATTATTTTTTAAATATTTATAAAATTAAAAAATTAATTTGGTTGCAAATTTTAATTGTTTACATTTTGCAAACTTTAATTATTTACATTTTACAAACTTTAATTACTTTACTTTCATACTTCTTAATTTTTCTTTTGTTTTATCATCAACTCTATATGATTCTATCATTTTTTGCAAAGCTTTATTATATGTAAATTTATCTAAATTATTATTGTTTAAAAATTTCATCGTTTTTTCAGGAAATTTTATATAACATTCTGATATTGCCCAAGCTACAGCCATTTTTACATAGTAGCCATCATGCTGTATATTATTATATATTTTTAATACTTCATCTATATATTTTTCTTTTATGTAGTAATCCATTAGCATAACAATTGCAAAACGAAGCTCATATTCTTCATTTGAATTTATATATTTTTGTAAATAATCCCATATTTCTTCCAAATTTTTTTCTACAAATTTAAAGGTTGAGATAGTAGAGTCGCAAACCGCCCAATTATCAATCATAGGAACGAATTTATCTAAGTATTTTATTCTTTCTTCTAGTTTCATAGCTTTGTAGCCTATCACAAATCCATATAACATTTTTTCTTCGTAAAATTTTATATCTGCGTTTTCTAAATATTTATATGCATCGTATTTTACAATTTCTTTTGCTAAGCTTCTTAAAATAGGAATTCGTACACCTATTATATTATCTACATTTGGACATAAACCACTATGAAATTTTTGGTACTTCTTATCTTGCAATTCTAATAATCTATCTCTTATGTTTTGCATTTTATTTTTACCCTTCTGCTGGTGGATTTAAAATATTTTGAACATCTGCATCTTTTTTTAATTCATCAGAGCCAATATACTCTTTTGCTCTTTTATCTTGTGAAATTGCGGCAAGTACTATATCTTTATCATTCCTCATTCGTTTGCTTGCATATTTTAAAATTAATCCTTTATTTTGAACTGCCGCTAAAACCATGTCTTTATCATCGCGAAGCTCTTTTGATGCATAATACAAAATTTGCCCATCTATTTTTGCACCTGATAGCATAACCTCTTTATCTGCTCTTAGTTTATCACTTGCATAGCAGGCTGTCCACCCTACTTTTGAAACTGATGGCATAACTACTTCTTTATCATTTTTTAATTTTGGGCTTGCAAATTCAAGTGCTATTGGGTTTTGATTAATGGCTTCCATAACTATTTCTTTGTCATCTTGCAATTTTGAACTTGCTAAATCTAATAATTTTCCATCTTGTTTTACCATTTGCATAACATATTCTTTATCGTCTGCTTTATTTATATCAAATTCTTCCATTTTTCTTTCCTTTTTTATTTTAAATCATTTTTGTCATTTGTCCTAATTGCCCCATAGCCAATACCTTGCTCTTTCATCACGTGAATAATATTTATAAAATCATTTACATCTTGATTTTTTTCTAAGTAAATTTTCGTAATATGTCCACCATTTGTGTATTGATGATATGGTGCTTCTAGCAAGATTTTTTCCTTAGCGGTAACTTTACATTGACTAGGTATGTGAAATGAATTAGTATAACTTTCTTTATCTGTAATTCCTTTTAATTTTCCATAAATCGCTTGGTCTAATTTAATTAGCTTTCCTGTAATTTCTCCATCTGGTGTTGCTACCAAATTAAAATTCATGTTATATTTTTTTGAATATTCATCACATTTTGCTCTCATTGTTTTAATAATTTTTTTGCCTAACTTTTGTGCTTCTTCGCTTTCTCCATGATGCTTTCCAGTTAACGCTTTTAAACATTCTGCTAAGCCTACAAAACCTATGCTTAAAGTTCCGTGTTTTAACACTTTCTTTAAATTATCTGTTTCTTTTATTTTTTCGCTATCTAGCCATATTTGCTCTCCCATTAAAAATGGAAAATTATATGCTTTTTTCTTACATTGTATTTCATATCTTTCTATTAATTGGTCTTTGCTTAAATCTAATTTTTCTTCTAATTCTTCAAAAAATCCATTTAAGTTTGCCTTTTCATTAGAAACTACTCCATATTTTATTCCAAGCCTTGGTAGGTTTATTGTAGTAAGTGATAAATTTCCTCTACCAATTGAAGTTTCTTTGTTTGAATCTACTTCATTTTCCATTACTCTTGCACTTGTTCCCATGTATGCTACTTCTGTTTCTATTTTGTTTGGTTTATAGAATTTTTTATTAAATGGAGCATCTAAAAATGAAAATGTTGGAAAATCTCTTTTCATTGATACCCTACATGCAAGCTTAAATAAGTCATAGTTAGGTTCTCCCTCATTATAATTTACCCCTTCTTTTACTTTAAATATAGAAATTGGGAATGTAGATGTTTCATGGTTTCCAAGCCCTGCTTCTGCTGCCTCTAAGAAGTTTTTTATTACCATTCTTCCTTCTTTTGAGGTATCTGTTCCAAAGTTAATGGAGGATGCTGGAATTTGGCTTCCTACCTTAGCTTGCATAGTGTTTAATGTATGTATAAATGATTCCATTGCTTGATATGTAATTCTATTTGTTTTTTCTAATGCTTTTTTGTATGAAATTCTAAACATTCTTTTTAATTCTTCTGAATCTCTACAATATTTATCAAATATACTACTATCAAATTCAATAGTGTTTATTTTTTCTATTTCTCTTTCTATGCCATTTATGGCAATAAATTTGTCAAAGTCCGTTAATTCTAGATAATCAAAAATAATTTGTTTTAATTGCTTTTTAAAAGTTTTTAAAACACCCGGTGCCATGTAATAGTCAAACGCAGGAATTCCCTGCTCTCCATGTTGGTCATTTTGATTAGATTCTATTGCTATTGTAGCTAAGGCTGTGTATGACCTTATATCATTTGGACTTCTTAAAAAGCAAAAGCCTGCTGAAAAGCCATCTTCATATAATTTTTCAAGATTTATTTGTGTGCAAGAGGTTGTTCCCATTGGAATAAAATCCATATCATGAATAAAAATATCGCCATTTTCATGTGCTTCTGAAAATTTCTTTTTCATTAAGTAAGTTATTGCAAACTGCCTAGAAATTGTGCCACCATACTCTAGCATTGTGCTCATGGTGGTTTCGCCTTCTTTATTTACTTTTTCTTCTCCTTCTGCTGATTTTAAGCCTAAATTTTCCAATGCTTTTAAAAACTTATGTTGCTTTTTTTCATCAAAAAATAACTGTCTTGATTGTGCTCTTTTTTCACGATAGCTAGAAAATGCCTCATAAACATCTTGATATCCATTATTTTTTAATTCTTCTTCTATTAAATCTTGTATTTCTTCTATTTTAATTCTTTCTCCTTCTATTTTCTCAATTCTCGAAAGAACTTTGCTATATACTTTATTTACATCTGTTTGGTTGTATTTTGCATTTGCTAAATCTTCATTTCCAACAATATCGCCAAAACCCTTTTGTATTGCTAATGCTATTTTGGCTCCATCAAATTCAACCTTTTTTCCGTCTCTTTTAATTACAGTTTTTTTAGCTACTTTTTCTGGTACTTCTATTATCATATTTACCATCCTTTCGCTAGCTTTTTCTTTATTATATAGTTACGAATTTGATTAGTCAACATTTATACTATAAATCACATAGTACAAATGGCATTTACTTTACAGAATTGCATTTAACTTTTCACTTGATGTTTCAAACTTTTTGTATTTTGCAAAATAAAAGTAACATACTTTGATAATTTAATAGAGCATAAACAAAACCGATAGCAATTACACTATCGGCTTTGTGTCCTCTCCAATAATATTTTGTTGTTCATCTGAATTACAAAATTTACTTTAAGGTTCACTCTGTATGCATAGGAACCATTCCGCAGAATTCCTCGAGTGTTGTATTGCCATAGAATTTACTAAGGCTCTTACAGTTCTCGATCTCTGCGATTTCTCTGCCTGCTCTTCCTGCTTCATTTGCGAGATAATATACAGTTTCGTTCCACTTTCTGTAGAACATTCCCTGCTTAACATAAGGGTTTCCCCATCTGTAAAAGCTTAGGGCTACCCACTCAGCTTCACCCTTTACCTGTAACTCATCTACGCTAAATCTCGGCTCCGGGTTGTCGATAAACGGACTGTAATCAATGCTTTTAGAAATCTCTTCAAGCTTGGTTAAGTTTCTTTTCTTTCTTAACTCAAGAATTCCAAGATCTACAAGCCGATCAACTTCAGAACGTACATGATCTATAAGTGCTGCTCTATCCATTATGAGTCTCTCCTATCTTATATTTGAATTAGCTAAGAAGTTTTTGGAGAGGAACTTTTCTAACTAATTCATGGCATTATTATATAACCTTTTCGGTGTTATGTCAATCTTTAATATTAAAAACTACAATTTTTATACTTCATAACTACATTTAAAACAAACTATTTTTAAAAATAATACATATTATTTTAATTATTTGAATAAAGGTTTAATTTCTATGCGCTCTTTAATTCAAGCCTCAACTTATCAGCAATCATTGCAATAAACTCTGAGTTTGTAGGCTTTCCTTTTGATGCTGAAACAGTGTATCCAAATATGTTTTCTACTGTTTCTTGTTCGCCTCTTCCCCATGCAACTTCTATTGCATGACGAATTGCTCTTTCTACTCTTGATGGTGTAGTATTATATTTTCCAGCAATATTAGGGTAAAGCTGTTTTGTAATTTGATTTATTACATCTGTATCTTTTATAACCATCATAATTGCTTCACGTAAATATTGATAACCTTTAATGTGTGCAGGTACACCTACTTCATGGATTACGTTTGTTACTAATGCTTCAAGGTTTTCTTGATTTTTCTTTTTTTCTGGAGAGATATCAATATACTGAGCTTTAATTTCTC
This sequence comes from uncultured Clostridia bacterium, assembly GCA_947629045.1. Classification (GTDB taxonomy): domain Bacteria; phylum Bacillota; class Clostridia; order TANB77; family CAG-508; genus CAG-273. Next base: position 110,122 of record CANRCF010000001.1, read on the forward strand.
TGCTAATAAGTCCACCTTTAAATTGACCTGGTTGATAATTTTTAAGCTCCTTCATTCTTTTAATTAGCACATTTATATCGAATGGTTTTACTATGTAATATTGTGCTCCTAATGCAATTGCTTTTTGTGTTATTTTGTCTTGTCCAACTGCTGATAAAATAATGCATAATGGTCTTTTTCCCATTTCTGTTTCATATATTTTTTCAAGTACGCCTAAACCATCTAAATGAGGCATAATAATATCTAATAATAAAATATCTGGTTCTAGATTTAATGCCATTTCTACTGCTTCATTGCCATCCCTTGCAATTCCTACTACTTCGATTTGCTCCTCCTTTTGTAAATAATTTGATAATGTTGTTGTAAAGTCATTGTTGTCATCTGCTATTAATACTGTAATTTTTTCGTTCACTTTTTTACCCACCTTTCAAAATTTGTAAATATTTAACATTTTTTACATTTCAAATTATATTACTGTTTAGTGGATTTGGCAATAAGTTTTTGGAATTTTTTTCCATATTTTCATAATTTCATTTATTTTTAGCCATTTTTTAAAATTATTTTCTAATATTCTTTTCTTTTACAATTTCTATTTTTTCTATATTAAACTGATTTTCTTGTATTTCATTTATTATTTTCGTTTTTTCGTATAAAGAAATTTCTATAATACAGCTTACATCCTCTGAAAAATTACTTTCTATGATATTTATATTGTTTGTTTGACAATAATATTTAAATTTTTGAAACTCTTGATATGGTATTATTATTTTTATTTCTAATCCCGGTTCTTCTGAAATAATAATTGCACTTTCTAAAGCTTCTTTAGTAGCTTCCGTATATGCTCTTACTAAGCCTCCTGTTCCTAAAAGTATTCCGCCAAAATATCTAGTTACTACTGCTAAAACATTTACCATTTCCGACTTTGCTAATAAATTTAACATTGGCTGACCTGCCGTACCTGATGGCTCCCCGTCATCACTTGACTTTTCTAATATTTCATTACTTTTTTGAATTCGATAGGCATAGCAATTATGCCTAGCATCATGATACTTTTTCCTTATTTGTGCTAGTTTTTGCTCTGCTTCTTCTACGGTTTTCACATAGAATATGTTTGCTATAAACTTTGACTTTTTTTCTACAATTTGTGCTGTTACATCTTCTTTTATTGTTTTCAAATTTTATACCCCTTTTTATTTAATATATCTCTAATTCTTATTTTTCCGTCTGGTGCCATCATTTTCAATTGACTACATTTTTTAGTCAGTTCACTACCTTCTTTTTTAATACTGACCAATATTTTCTTGGTTCTTTACTATCAGTTAGTGCCCTCCGGCTACATAACCAGTGGAATATGCAATTTGAAGATTAAATCCACCTGTATATGCATCTACATCTATAATTTCTCCTGCAAAATATAAACCTTTTACTAACTTTGATTCCATTGTTTTTGGGTTAATTTCTTTTATAGAAATTCCACCTGAGGTTATTATTGCTTCTTCTATTGGTCTAAAGCCTTCTATTGTAATTTCAAAATTTTTAAGTAGTTTTAATAGTTTTTCTCTTTCTTGCTTTGTTATAGAATTTACTTTTTTATTTTCCGATATTCCTGATAATTTTATTATTGGTGCTATCATTTTTTTTGGCAATAATTCATCTAGGCTATTTTTAAATTCTTTATTTTTTTCTTTTTCAAAATCTCTTAAAATTCTTTCTTCTAGCTTTTCTTCTGATAATGCTGGTTTTAAGTCAATTGTAAGAAGTACATTTCCATTTTTTAATAGTTCTTCTACATTTTTATACCTAAGTAAATGTGCTGAACTGCTTAATATTGTAGGACCTGATACGCCCCAATGTGTGAATAGCATTTCCCCAAAGTCTTCATATATAGTTTTGTTCTTTTGCTTATTAAGTAGTTTAATTGATACATTTTTTAAACTTAAACCTTGAAGACTTTTACATATTTCAAGTGAATTTTTGCCTGAAACTAATGGTACTAATGACGGCTTTATTTCAGTAATTGTATGACCTAGTTTTTTTGCAAGTATATAACCATCTCCTGTTGAACCTGTTACCGAATAGCTTTTACCACCTGTTGCTAGAATTACTTTATCTGCTCTTAATAATAAATTTTGTTCACTGCCGAAATCGCACTCTACTCCTACAACTTTTCCTTCTTCAACTACTATATTTTTTACATTTGCATCAGTTAAAACTTCTACTTTAGATTTTTTTAAGAGTTTTAAAAATACTTCTAAAACATCTCTTGCATTATCTGTTACAGGGAAAATTCTGTGACCTCTTTCCTCTTTAACCTCTAAGCCTTCACTCTTTAATAAATTAATTATGTCTTCATTTGTAAACTGAGAAAAGCTACTATATAAAAACATACCATTTCCGGGTACATTTTGAATAAACTCATCTATTGGAATTGAGCTTGTTATATTACATCTTCCTTTTCCTGTGATTAATAACTTTTTTCCAAGAGAGTTCATTTTTTCTAATAATATTACTTTATCTCCTAGCTTGCTTGCGTGTAGTGCCGCCGTCATTCCAGCAGGGCCACCACCTATTACAACTACCTTCATTTTTAAAATATTAGGTGTTAGTTCTATTTAGCTAACACCTTTTCCTTTCTTTTTTTAATTTATTTCTTTTATTAAACTATAAAATAACTGGTAGAGCGAGTTTAATTATATTTTATAGTCTTTCTTTTATTTAAATTTAAAATAAATGGTAAAGCACTTTAAACTTTGCTATGTTTCATCATTATTGAAAATTTTTTAATGCTATTTAACAATTAATTCTACTGCTTTTAGTACACCTAATTTTCCATATTCATAAGTTAAACCGCCTTGTAAAAATGCAACATAAGGCTCTCTTACTGGTGCATCACATGAAAGTTCAATAGACGAACCTTGTGTAAATGTTCCTGCTGCCATTATTACTTGGTCTGTATAGCCTGGCATATCTGATGGCTCTGGCACTGAGTTACTATCAATTGGAGAACCCATTTGAATTCCTTGGCAAAATTTAATTAGCTTTTCTCTATCATGGAATATAATAGTTTGAACTATGTCGCTTCTTTTTGCATCATATTTTGGTTTTGCTTCATAACCTAAATTTTCTAATAACTTACTTGCAAATACAGCTGTTTTTAAGCTACTTGCAACAACACTTGGTGCAAAAAATAGTCCTTGTAAAAATTGTTTATTTATTCCTAGTGTAGGTCCTTCTTCTTTTCCTATTCCTGGTGAAGTTAATCTTTCTGCTGCTAGCTTTACTAATTCCTTTTTGCCTGCAATGTATGCACCATTTGGTGCAATTCCTCCACCTAAATTTTTAATTAGAGAACCTACTATTACATCTGCACCAATATTTGTTGGCTCTATTCTATCTACCATTTCGCCATAGCAATTATCTACCATTATAATTACTTCATCATTTACTTCTCTAATTGTTTTTATTACTTTTTCCATCTTTTCTAAGCTAATGCTATCTCTTAAACTATATCCTCTTGAACGTTGTATCTCAATTAACTTAACGTTTTTCTTTGCTACTCTTTCTTTTATTTTTTCATAGTCAAAATCTTCATCTATCAAATCAATTTGCTCATATTTTACTTGATGAGCTTTTAATGAACTTGGATTATCTACAATTCCTATTACTTCGTCTAGTGTATCATATGGCTTTCCACATATACTAAGTAAAGTATCTCCTGGTCTTAGAAAAGCAAATAGTGCTACTGTTAAAGCATGTGTTCCAGAAATAAATTGACTTCTTACTAAGCTATCTTCTGTATGCAAAATTTCTGAATATACCTCTTCTATAACATCTCTTCCTATGTCACTATAACCATAGCCTGTTGTGGTATTAAAATGAATATCTGAAACATGATATTTTTGAAAAGCATTTAATACTTTTAAACTATTATACTCACATATTTCATCTATTTTTTTAAATTCTTCTTGTACTTCTTTTTCTGCTGTTTCAGCCATTTTTATTACTTCATCACTTATTCCAAATTGCTTGTACATTGTTTTTTTCCTCTCTTCTATTACATATTATTAAAATATAGTAGTTTTAAGCAACACCGCGCAGCGTTCAAACGGAACGAAGTGAAGTGCGCTTGGAGCAGTCTACTTATATTGTGTAATAAATCGTTAAATTTATTACACAATAAGACTGCGACAGCAAGGTGTAAGTAAAGCTACTATATTTTATATAACAAGTTATAATGACAAATTATCGCTATATCTTGTTTCACCAGCCCAAGTGTTTATGCGGTAATATTTTCCTAAAAAGCTTGGTTGTAGCCAGTCTAATTCATATATTGGATTTTCTACAATATTTCCAAGTTTGTCTATTATTCCCCATTTGCCATCTTTTTTTATTCCTGCATATCCATATTCATTTAAATCAGTTACCATATCATACTCAGCTGATATAACTTCATTTCCAGCTCTATCTACAAATCCCCATTTATCACCTATTTTTTGTGCTAACAACATATTAGATGGGAAAATGTTTCTCGCTTCTAATTCATTTCCTTGAATATCATAATATTTTAACTCATCATTTGATGATAGCATAATATATTCTTGTGAATTTGTTTTTGACTCTTTATACTGAGCAATCATTGCACCATCCATACTTGCTACTTTTTGCATTTGTAAGTTATATAAATCAATAGTCTTTGTTTCTGAAATTTCTGCTTGAATTAAATTTGTATCATTAAATTTAAAAATACTTGTATATTTAAGTTCTACTGCGAAATTTCCATAACTATCTATAATTCCGTTTTTTCCGTCTCGTGCAACTATAAAATAATTTCCTGGCAAGTCTTCCATATATGTGTAATTATCGTCTAATATTGTCCTTCCATTTGCATCTACAAGTTTATATATATCATTTTTGTCAGTCGCAATATAATAATTTGGATTATCTGTCTCAGTCATACTTATATTTTCCGTTTGTATTCTAACACCTTTTGCATCAAATATAAACGTTTCATCGTCTCTTATTGCATTTAAGTAGATACCACCAAATAAAATTTTATCATATTCTGGTCTTATTATAGTCTCACCTGTCCTAGTTACAATTCCTTTTTTTCCATTTCTTTGAGCAATAAATATGTCATGTTGTGCATTATATTCAAAATCCTCATATTCATAATTTAAAATAACTTCATTATTTTTTAAAAGACCTGCTTGTCCATTTTTGAAAGCTATAAAGTATATATCATTTTCACTAGGTATTTGTGTTACTCTTTCAAGCTCTGTGTATTCTGTATCAAGTATTATATCTCCTCTATAATTTATATAGCCATATCTATAGCCTTCTTCTGTTTTTTTACTTACAATAAAGCCTGTTGTTTTATTATAAGTAGTTTCATTATAATAATTATCAGAAGTGATAGTTTCATATTCACTATTAATAATAACTTTTCCCTTCATGTTTACAACGCCATATTTTTCATCCTGCTTTACTAAAAAACTTCCTTCTTTATAGTTTATACTACTAATTTCATCATATATTGGTTTTGTAATTTTTTTACCATCTAAACTAATAATTCCATACTTTCCATCTTCTTTATATGTAAGTACACTCTTTTCGTAAGGATTTGTTTCAATATTTGTTTGAACTGGAATTGCTTGTACATTTTTATAGTTTTCTAAAATTATCTCTTTTTTTTCATTATATACTACTGTTTCATAATCTTTAGAATCTTGATTATAAGAATTTACACAAATAAATACTGGTTTCGATGGGTTAGGAATTTGTACAGCTATATAGTTTGGCTCTATTATTACATTAGCATCTTTATCAATTACGCCATACTTTTCGCCTTCTATAAGTACAAAATAATTATATTCTTTTATTTGTTCAACTGTATATTGTAATTGAGATTCATTGATTATAATTATAGTTAAAATTACTGCTACTACTAATATAATAGCTAATACAATCCATTTTATTTTTCCCTTCATACCTTTACCTCTTTCTTATTTATTCTTCTTCATCTTGTATTTCTTCCTTCTTCTTTTTGCACACTTTAACCCACTTAATTCTTTTATCTTCATATTCTTCAATTTGGTAAATTAAATTTTCATCCTCTATAACTGGGTATTCTGCTTCTTCTGGAAGTCTTCCTAACTTTTCAATTATATAACCTGATAGAGTTTCATAGTCTCCTTCTGGAAGTTCTACATCTAATATTTTTTTAAGTTCATACAAACTCATACTTCCTTCTAACAAATAGGTGTCATCATCTAATTTTTGATATTCAACTTCTACGTCATCATATTCATCAAAAATGTTTCCAACTAATTCTTCTAAGATATCTTCCATTGTTAGAATTCCTGCTGTTCCGCCGTATTCATCTACAACTATTGCCATTTGCATTTTATTTTTTTGTAACTCTTTAAATATTTCATCTATCGGCTTTGATTCTGGAACAAAATATGCCTCTTTAATCATATCTTTTATTTTTATATTTTCTTTTCTACTTACTGCAACTAAAATATCTTTTACAAATAAAATACCTTTAATATTATCTATTGTTTCTTCATATACTGGTATTCTACTATATTTGTAGTTATCTATCTCCTCTAATAATTCATATAAGTCTTGATTTATTTCAATTGCATACATTTCTGTACGGTGAGTCATAATTTCAGATGCTACTATGTCATTTAAGGCAAATACATTATTTATAAGCTCTTTTTCAGTTTCTTCAATTGAGCCATTTTCTTCACCTTGGTCCACCATCATTTTTATTTCTTCTTCTGTTACAACTTCTTCATCTTGCTCACTAACGCCAAAAATTTTTGAGACAATATTCGTTGAGAAAGTTAGAAGCTTTACAAATGGTGCTGTTAGAATAGATATTCCTCTTATAACCCCTACTGTACCAAATGAAATTTTTTCATAATATTTCATTGCTAGTCTTTTTGGAACTAACTCTCCAAATACTAATGTGAAGAAGGATAGAATTAGAGTAATTATTACTATTGAAATATCCTGCCAAACTGAAACACTTAAAAATGGCATCCATGTAGCTAAAATTGGAGCTAACTTATCTGCAAAAACATCTGATGCAAAAGCACTTGATAAAAATCCTGCTAGAGTAATTCCTATTTGAATTGTTGATAAAAATTTGCTTGGATTTCTTAACATTTTTTGAATTAATTTTGCTTTCTTATTTCCTTCCTTTACTTGCTTTTCTATTTTCGCATCATTTAAAGAAATAAAAGCAATTTCTGTTGCAGCAAAATAGGCATTCAGTAGAATTAAAATTGCTAAAAATATTAGCTGTATAATCATGTTTTTTTCACTTTCTCCTTATATTTTTCTTGACATATTTTTCTAGTATTTATTATATATTCTATCGGTTCCTATGTCAATAAATAGAGTTATTTTTTTATCTATATAATTTAAAGTTGAAGTATTACGTTTTGCATGCACCGCGCAGCGTCCAAACGGAACGAAGTGAAGTGCGCTTGGAGCAGTCTACTTATACTGTTTAATAAATTGTTAAATTTATTAAACAATATAAGACTGCGACAGCAAGGTGCAAAAAAACATAATACTTCAACTTTTATTATAACTATAAAAAAATTTATATTATAGAATAGTTAAATAATTTGATTTAGAAGCCTGTTCTTGGAAGTTTCTTTTTAACTTCTACACTTTTATTTTCAATAGTAATTCCTACTGTTTTTAAGTTTTGATTTATTTCAATTTCATATTTATTTGTATTTAACACATAATATTTAGAACCAGTGTCTTTTTCTTTTATATAATATTTTCCATATTCTAATAATTTACTTGTAGCCTTGCCATCTTCTTTTGTAGTAATTGTATCTACTAGTTCATCTTTTTCATTATATATTTCAAATATTGCGCCTTTAAGTGCTGTGCCCTTTTTTTCATTAGTTATGCTATTATCATCAGCGCTTACTTTTGTAATTTCAATGTAACCTTTAATTTTTTCGTTTGCAAAGTTTAGGGTTGTAATTTGGTTTTCTTCTAATACTACTGTTTTTTCTTCATCACTTAGTACATAATTTTCTAAGGTTTTTGTTTCTTTTATAGTATATTTTTGGTCAATTGGTAATTTTTTTGTTACAGCTTCTCCATTTTGATCTGTTACTAATGATTCTACAAGGTTACCTGCTTCGTCATATACTTCAAATTCAACGCCTTCTAGTTTTATTTCGTTATTATCTTTATCAACTTTTATTACTTTTATTTGACCTTTTTTCTTTTCATTTTTAAATACTAAATTTGTTATTTCGCCTTGCTTTAATACTACTGTTTGTGCATTTTGGTCTAATACATACCACTTTCCAGTTTTAGTTTCCTTTACTTTGTATTCTTGTCCTAATGGTAGTTTTTTGCTTATAGCTTCTCCGTTTTTATCAGTTATTAAAGTATCAACTACTTCTCCATTTTGATCATATATTTTAAATTCAACATCTGGCAATTTTACTTCGTTATTGTCTGCATCTATTTTTATTACTTTAATTTGGCCTTTTTTAACTTCGTTTTCAAAAACTACACTACTTATTTGATTTTCTTTTAAAGTAACAGTTTTAGGAGCTTCGTCTAATACATAGTTTTCTAACGTTTTTGTTTCTTGAAGGGTTAATTTTGAAAAATCTCTTACTGCATATTTTTTTGTTAATGCTTCACCATTTTTATCTGTTTTTATTGTTTCTAGAATGTTTCCTTTTTCATCAATTACATTAAATTCTACATCTTTTAATTTTATTTCTTTATTTTCTTTATCAACTTTTATTACTTTAATTTGTCCTTTTTTAAGCTCGTTTTCTATTTTTGTTTCTACAGTTTCGTTTTCTTTTACTGTTACTAAAGTTTTTGTGTCATTTAATTTGTACCATTTATTTGTGCTTTTTTCTAGCCAGCTATAATTGCCTACTCTTAAGTTTTCTACTAAAATTTCTCCGTCTGCGTTTGTGTAATATGTTCCTATTACCTTACCTTTTTCTTCTGAATATAAGTCAAATTCTACATTTCCAAGTGTTATTTGGTTATTATCTTTGTCAACTTTAATAAGCTTTAAATTGCCGGTTTTTCTAGTATTTTCAAAAGTTACTCTTGCTACACCATTATACTCTAATTCTACTTTTTTTACTTCATCTGATAAAATATAATTTTCATTTGCTTCTATTTCTTTTACATCATATATTCCAGGGTATAGATTTTCTATTGTAGCTTTTCCACTTTCATCTGTTTTTACTGTTGTAACTACACTTCCGTCTTTGCTAATTTCTAAAGTAGTATTTGAAACTGGCTCTTTTGTGTCTTTATCTATCTTCATTATTTCCATTTTTGAATTATTGGTTTTAAGTTCAAATGTAGTAGATGTGCTTAGTTCTTCATAAGGATTTGCAACTACTACATAATCTTGGTAATCTGGATTTTCTGCCTTAGCAAAAAAGGCTGGATAAGTTTTTATTTGTGCTTTATTTATTTTAACATTTATTCTTACATCTTGCATTATACTGCTTTTAGGGATTTTTACTGATATTGTTGTGCCATTTTTTGTGTAAGTAGCAGCTTTAAAGCCTTCAATTAAAACTTCGTAATTTCCAATTTCTTTATTTGAATTTAATTTAAAATCCTGTACTAAATTATTTCCATTACTATATATTGAACCGCTTTTTTCTAATGATATTGTTGCTGTTTCATAATTATCTTTACTGGTTGTAGCATAATTATATAGTTTTTCTGCTGCATCTAAAATTTTCTTTCCTCTTCTTTGAACATCCTCTAATGTAAGGCCTAATTTTTTATCAGAATTTGCGATATGTGTAGGTACTTCATATTTTGTCTTTGGTGATACTGCTTGTTTTTCATTTAAACAATGAATAACTAATTTAGTTACAAAATACCAATCATCATCACTTTCTACAACTGGTCCTGATTTCATCTCTTTATTGTCAGTATCAGATGTAGTTGTTTCATTCCACTTTTTGCCAAAATAGCCATGATACAAAGCTCTCCATACCCTTGCATCATCTATCTCTTTTGTTATTTCTGTTAAATAGTTATCTCCTCCACCTGTTCCAACGCCTGGGTCTAATGGTTCTAAGCAAAATGCTTCTAATCTTTCTCCATTTTTATCTTGATAATATACTCTATATACTAATTTCAATGAACTGTCTGACTTGTACTGAACAAAGCCTGGAAGTTCTCTTTCTGCATATAATCTTGTTTTATCTCCTAATTTTACTGTGTATGCTGTTACTATTGGACTTAAAGTATTTATAAGCATTATTAGCGCTAGTAACATATAAATACCTTTTTTAATTGTTTTCATATTTACTTTTTATTCCTTCTTTCTTTTTTATTATTACATTATATTTTGTTCATAACTTGCAACCTCTACTGCCTGCACGCATCTTCGGTATTCTTTTCTATTTTCTTCACAGGTAATTAATGTAATACGATTGTCCCTTGTTTGTTCTAAATAGCTCCAATCTGTTTCTAATATTACTTTATTCGTTTGTACTTTATATACTCTCTTTCCGTACTCAGAAGTATAAATAATTTCATCTCCTATTTTTAAATTTTTTATATACTGAAAGAAATTACATTGATTTCCTCTGTTGTGCGCTGCTAAACCTACATTTCCATTCCAAGTACTTGTTTCTTCAAAATGGCCTACTGAATGTAGCATTACATCTAAGTTTGCACCTTCTTGAATGTGAACATCTAGATTTATTTTTGGAATTTGAATACGCCATTTTACATTTTTATATTCTTTTATCCATTGTCTTTGAGTTTTTTCATTTGTATTTTCTTCTTGACCTAACTCTTCTAAGTTTATTAGTTCATTTGCACCTTCGTTTTCTTTATTACTTGCATTACTAGCTTCTATTTCTCCTTGTGATGCAATTACATTACTTAATGAAATTTGTTTTTTAAATATTTGATTGTTAAAAATTGGAATTTGTAATACACTTATAAAGTATATTGCAGAAAGAATTAAAAATATTAGAATAGTAATTACAAAAGAAATAAAGTTTACATTTCTTTTGGTATATGTAATCGTTAAACTTCACCTACCTTTATGGAATTTTAATGCTTTAATTTTTTGGAAAAATTTTTAGAATAAATTTTTCTAATAGATTTTTAATTTTTCAAAAAAGATTTTGAAATGATTTCTTGATTTAAAAATTGCAATTTTAAAACTACTTATATATTACTACATTTTTAAGCTTTTGTAAAGAAGTTTTTATCGACAAGAATTTACATATTTTGACATATATAAAATAAAATGTGAAACATTTTAATATATTTTTATTAATTTTGTTTCACATTTTATTTTTAATATATAATTATATTTTATTTAGCCTTATTTACTTCAAAATAGAACTCTACGCCATTTTCCTTATTTAAAGCACCATACGCATTTGCATAGTTTGTTTGAATTGCCTTTACAAGCGCAAGACCTATTCCTGTTCCGCCATTCTCTCTATTTCTTGACTCATCAATTTTATAGAACCTGCCCCATATTCTCTCTAAATCTTCTTCAGATATTTGTTTTCCTGTGTTATAAATTGACATTTTTATTTTTTCTTCTTTTTCTTCGATAGTAATTTTTATTTGCTTTTTGCCATCTACTTCTTCGGCATGCTTAATTGCATTTGTGAAATAATTTGTTACAACTTGGTCTATGTAAAAATCGTCTGCATACGCATAAACTTGCTCTTTTGCGTCAAATACAACTTCTATTTGTTTTTCTTTAAGCATAACGTCACATTTTCTAATAACTTCTTTGGTTAGTTCTACTAAATTAAATTTACTGTCATTAAATTCTCTTTTTCCATATTCTAATTTCATAAGTTCTAAAAGTTGTTTTACTAGCTTATCCATTTTGTTTGATTCATCTAAAATTACTTCAGCATAAAATTTTCTAGATTCCTCATCTGTATTTACATTTTCAAGTAATCCCTCTGCATAGCCTTGAATTAAAGCTATTGGAGTTTTAAGTTCATGTGATACATCTGAAATAAATTGCTTACGCATTTCATCTATTTTTGATTTTTCTTCAATATCTTTTTCTAGTTCAAAATTGTTTTCTCGTAATTGTTTAATTGTTGTTTCTAGCTTATCTGACATGGTATTTATATTTTTACCAAGTTCATTTATTTCATCATCTGAGTCTGTAATTCGGTATTTCTGGCTAAAATCTAATTTTGAAACTTTTTTGGTTATATCATTTAATTGCAAAATTGGGTCTGTAAACTTACGAGAAATAAAAGATGCAATAAATGATGATAATATAATTGTTAAAATACCTATACAAAATAAAGTAGTATTTGAAATTCTAACACTTTCTTCTATTGGAGCAATTGGCATTCTTATGTATAAATTGTAGTCATTAACTAGTGTTGCTGTTAATAAAATATAATTTGAATTATTGCTATTATCCATTATTGTAGTTATTTCAATTTCTTTATCTTTGTAAATAGTATTAGTTCTACTAAATTTTCCTTTTAATTCAGCTAAATTGGTTATTTGGTTTATGTTGTCTAAAAAATCTCTATCGGTTGAAAATAGTATTAAGTTTGTATCTGTTTTTATTAAAATATCAAAGTTATTTCTATATGCTATTTTTCTTATTTCATTCTCCAAGTTATATTCTAATGATGGCTCTGCATAATAATCATTTATTCGTTTATATGCTTCCTTGATTGCCTTTGTTTTACTATACATATAGAAATTTTCTAGCACTAAATTATTTATAATTACAAGGCACAAAACTAAAAACATTATGATAACGCATAATGTAAAAAATAACCTTACTCTTACTGATTTTAGTTTTTCTTTTAATTTTTTCATTTTTCCTCTCTCTATTTTCCTTTATATTGTACTAATTTTATGCTATTTTTTATAATTTGTTTTGTGATTGATTTACTCAATATAATTACTTAATTTCAAACTTGTAGCCAATTCCTCTCATAGTTTCAATATACTTTCCTTTTTTACCTAGTTTATGTCTTATTTTCTTTATATGGCTATCAATAGTTCTTGAATCTCCATAATAGTCATAGTTCCATACATTGTTTAATATTTTATCTCTTGATAAAGCAATATTTTCATTATCTACTAAATACTTTAATAGCTCATATTCTCTTAGGCTCATGTCTACTTGCTTGCCATCTACTTTTACAGTTCTGCCTTCTGGGTCTATTACAATTCCCCCATAGTCTTTTGTTTCGTTTTTATCTCCAGAAGTTCTTTTTAATATAGCCTCTACTCTTGCAACTAAAATCTTTGGGCTAAATGGCTTAGAAATATATTCATCTACGCCTAATTCAAATCCAAATAATTCATCTTGTTCTTCGCCTCTTGCTGTAAGCATTACAATAGGAACTTTCGAGGTTTGTCTAATTTGACGAAGTACAGACCAACCATCTAACTTTGGCATCATAACATCTAATAAAATCAAATTTATCTTACTTGAATTTTCTTCATATACTTTTAATGCTTGTTCTCCGTCTTCTGCTTCTAGTATATTATAACCTTTTTGCAATAAAAAGTCTTTAATTAATTTTCTCATTCTTGATTCATCATCTACAACTAATATGGTACTATTATTCATATTGCTTCCTCCTCGCAATTTTACTTTTAATTATTGCATATTGTTTAATGTAAATTTCAATATTATTATACATTATATATTGGCTTTATGTCTATATTGTGAACGGAAGTTAAACAATATATTTAATTTCATTATTTGGAAAATATTTTCTCATTAAATCTCTTAAAAATATTTCCGCTTCTTCTCTTACTTCTCTGTTATAGGTATATTTGCCTTTTCCTCTACCAGTCATAATGTTTGGGTTATATAAATTAAGTAAAGTTGGAAATGCTTCTTCGTTTATTTTTCTATGAATGTAACTATAAGTCATAAATATAAGCTCAAAGAAAGCCACTTTTTTTACTTTTTCACTTAAATTTTCAGCTAAATATTGTACTAGTTCAGTATATTTTTCTCTCCAATCTTCTACTAGAATAATTGGTGCTATTAAAATTCCTATTGGATAATCTGCATCACATAGCTTGTTTATTGCTTGAACTCTTTTTTCAAGTGGAGATGTCCCTATTTCAACAGTTCTTACTATTTCTTTTGGATTTACGCTCATTCGTACTATTATTTTTCCTTTATGGTTTAAAGGAAGTATTGGGTCTACCATATCAAATTTAGTTGGGAATGTTAGAAATCCTTTTTGATTTTCTACAAAATTTTCTATTGTCCAATTTAAGTTTCCTGTAATTGTATTTTCTAAAATTAAGTCGCTATTACTTCCTATTTCTAATACTAAATCTTTCTCACTTTGGTTTGCTACTTTCTTAATTTTATCTAGCATTTGCTCACGATTAACAAATAACCTTAAATATGCACATTTGTTATAATTACATACTAAGTAGCAGTATAAGCACATTGCTATACAACCTGATGAAGTGTATGGCACTAGGAAGTCTGAAATTTTGTGTTCTGTGGAATGCTCATTTTTAACATTATTCCACTTTCCTTTTCCCTTATCTTGATTTGGTACAAAGTTATGTGTTTTACGAATTCCGATTATCAAATTTTGCTTCATGTTAGGAAATTCGCTGTTTGATTTTTTCCTCATTTCTTCTATGTTGTTATGATTTGCAATTTCTATACATGGAATTCCTTTCTCTCTATATCTTGTAAGTAGCTCTTTTCCAAGCTTATAATTTTCACTTTCTTTTTCATAATAAACTGATTTAGGCAAGAACATAAGTATTCTCCTTTTCATTTTTTACTTATATTCTTGCCTATTTTAAGTTTATTATTCTATTAATTTTTACTATATTCTAATATATGTATAGAACTTTATCATATTTCAATTTATCTTTAATTTAAAAATATAAAATCTGACTGACCTGTCCCTTTTACCCCAAAAATGGGGAATTGGACCTGGTCCCAATAAGTGCTTTAATTTTTATTCCTTGCTCGCTAAACATTTTTTCATGCTCTGTTTCAATGTTTTCAAAACTATCCCAAAAGTTTTCTTCATTTTTTAAGTCTCTTGTTATCTTTTCTATTTTAAATCCAGTATTTTCAAAATAGTGTATACTTTCTTCAAATAAATTACTGTCATCTGTTTTAAAATATATTTTTCCTTCTGGCTTTAAAAATTCTTTGTAGTGTTCAAGTTGCCTTGTATATGTAAGTCTTTTTTTGTGATGCTTCCCTCTTGGCCATGGGTTACAAAAGTTAATATATATTCCATCTACTGCATCTTGTTCAGATAATATTAGTAAAATTCTTTCTATATCAAATCTAGTTAAAATTACATTGTCTATTTCTTTTTTTGCTTCTTTGTAAACTTCTTCTACCTTTCTTTTTGCTAAGCCTAACATAGGATCAACTAAGTCTATTGCTATATAATTGTTTTCTGGATGTTTTAGAGCCATTTGTGATATAAATGCTCCTTTTCCACATCCTAATTCTACAAATAATGGATTTTCTGGTCTTGCAAATTCTTTTCTCCATTTTCCTTTTATTTCTTCTGGATGCTCTCTATAAAAAGCACTTTCTTCTAGTTCTTTTCTTGCCCATGGTTTATACCTTATTCTCATTTATTTTTACCATTCTTTCTAGTTGTCTTTGAATTATTATTTAATTTCTTTATGGAAAATTCAAGTTTTTAAGCTTTTTTATTTTCTATCATTAGTCATTACTACAAATATGTTTTCTTGTCATTTCTAAAAGGTCTAATGGTGTAAATCCTATTATCTGTGTTTTAGACCTATCCTTTTTAAGCTCTGCTTCTAATGTTTTTAGAACTTTTTGCTTAGTTTCTTCTTTTTCCATATCTATGTAATCTATTATTATAATGCCACCTATGTCACGCATACGTAACTGTTTTGCGATTTCTATGCTTGCTTCTCTATTTACTGTGCATACTGTTTCTTCTAGCTCTTTGTTTCCAGTATATTTTCCTGAGTTTACATCTATTGCAGTTAAGGCTTCTGTTTTATCTATTGTAATAAAGCCTCCACATTTAAGCCATATTTTTCTATTATTTGCTTTTTCTAACTGATTTTCTAAACCGTATATATCAAATACATTTTCTCTTTTTTCAAGCTTTACTTTTCCTTTTAGTCCAACGCCTGCTAAGAACTCGTCAACATAGTTATATACTTCATTATGGTTTGTAACTATTCTTTCTATGCTTTGGTCTATAACATCAGTCAATAGTTTTTTTACAATCCCCTCGTTTTTATATAATAATGTTGGTTTTACTTTTGGGCTCTTTTTAAGCTTTTCTGCTTGATTTATAATTTCTTTATATTCTTCTAATACTTTTTCTATATCTTGTTTTATTAATTCTTCTGCCTTTCCTTCGGCTGATGTTCGTATAATCACACCATAGTTTTTTGGTAAATTTTTTCTTGCTATTTCAATTAATCTTTTCTTTTCTGATTCTTTTTCTATTTTTTGTGAAATTGTAATAAATTCAGTATCAGGCATAAGTACAACAAATCTTCCTGGTAAACTTATATGGGTAGATACTCTAGCGCCTTTTTTGTTTGTGTTATCTCTTTTTACTTGCACTAAAATTGGCATGCCTGAACGTATATAATTTTTAATATCATATTTACTCAATATCTCGTTTTTATTTCCTGTTTCATTGCTAATTTTAGGTATAATATCTTTAATATGAATAAAGGTATTTTTACCTAACCCAATATCTACAAATGCTGCTTGCATACCAACTAAAACATTTTCTACTATTCCTAAATATATGTTACCTTCTAATCTTGTCTGGTCTTGTCTTTCTTCATATTTTTCTACTAAATTACCATTTTCAACTAAGGTAACAATTTTATTATTTTGTTCATCTTGTTTTATTATAATTTCTTGCATATTTCTTTTTTGCTATCTTACTATTCTATTTTAGATAGATAGTTCTCCCTTTCTTTTACTATTTACTATATTTATATTTTTCTTTACATAGCAATTTAATTTTAATATATAAACTATGAATATAGCTTAATATAAATATAACTTAATATGAATATAGCCATTCAAATTTAGTTTTATTCATGTCTTTAATTATACTTGTTCATAGCAGAATCAATTCCATTTTTCAAAAACTCATCTGTTGCTTCTGCTGCCTTCTCTATTCCTACTTCTAAGCTTTTATAAGTTTCTTCATCTAATGGTCCTATTACATAGTCTATTGCATCATACTCATCTACCGGCTTTCCAATTCCTACACGTATTCTCGGGAAATCTTCATTTACTAATTCGTGAACTACTGATTTTGCACCATTATGCGTACCTGGCCCACCTTTTTTTCTGATTTTAATTGTTCCTACTTCTACATCCATATCATCATAAATTACTAAAATATTTTCTACTGGAATTTTATAAAAGTCTGCAAATGGCTTTATACATTGGCCGCTTAAATTCATAAAAGTTTGTGGTTTTAGCAAAATTACTTTTTGATTTTCTATTATTCCGCTTCCATATTCGCCATTAAATTTATTTCTTGTAATATCTATTTCATATTTTTTTGCTATTTTATTTATTACATCGAAACCCATGTTGTGCCTAGTTTTGCTATACTGTGGTTCTGGGTTTCCTAAGCCTACTATTAAATACATATTAATCTCTTTCTCTTTCTTTATTATTTTCTACTTTATATTGTGATATTTGTTTATAATATTGCTCTAAAAGTTCTACACTTTTATTCCAATTAAAATTTTGAGCTGTTTTACTTGCATTTTTAGCAAGCATTTTTCTATACTCCTTATTTTTAATTAATTCTTCTACTTTTTCAACAATATCATCTACGCTATTCTTTTTTACAATAAGTCCATTTACTTTATCTTGTACAAAATCTGAAATTCCTCCGTTATCTGTTGTAACAACAGCTGCACCACATGTCATAGCTTCCAAAACTGGTAATCCAAATGATTCATAATCAGATGCACATATATAAATATCTGTATTTCTAAGTGTATTTCCAATTTCTATTTGTGGTGGGTTTATAATTGCTTTTTCTAAATGTTTTTTGGGTTCGCTTTGGCTTATCCAATGAAAAACAATATTTTTATACTTTTCTTTTAATATAGAAACTGCTTGTATTATATTATCTACATGTTTAAATGCGAATTCTTCTGGCCCTATTGTTGTAATATCTATTGTATTTTTTCGTTTTTCTTTTTCATCTCTTTGGTAAAATATATTTGAATCAACAGCATTGGGAACCACAAATGCTTCTTTTTGATACTCTTTTTTTATTACATCTCTTGCATAACTTGAAACTGTATATACAAATGGAACAGTTTTTATACGATTTTCTACAATTTCTTTTTTTCTTTCATCTTGATTAGCAATATCAAAAATATGTCCGCCACCCTGTTCAAAATAAGCTACTGGAGCGACATTTGCTTTCATTGCACTATAGATATTCTTCCAACTTGTTGCTACTACTAAATCACAATTTGGAATGTTATCTTCCATTTTTTGTTCTGGAGTTAATTTAATAAATTCTATTTTTTCATCTAGATGGAACCAATTTGGTTTTTGATCATATGTAACAATTTTAATTTTATGTCCTAGTTCCGCTAATCTATTGGCATATTCTAAAATAATTTTGCTACCACCACATGTTTTTGTCCATACCATTAAATATACTATATCAAGTTTTTCTTTTGGTGATGATTGCTTTTCTAATTTTTGTTCAGTAGTTTTTTCTTGTCTTTCTAATTCTATTTTTTCAATATCATGTATATCCATTTAACTATGTATAATCCAATTATTTAATATTACTAAAATAGTTGAATTACCTCTCCCTTCTATTAAAATTTTATAAAAATTACTTTATACAATATTTTTTATATTGACCATTCTTAAGTATTTCATTTGTACTTTTAGTTTTTAAAAAGTATTGTTCTATCATTGATGTAATGCAGGCATGAGTTACTATTAATATATTGTTACAGTTTTTATATTTTAATATTATATCATCTAAAAAACTGTATACCCTTTTTTTCAAATTTTCTAATGTTTCAATTTGAAATTCTTCTATTCTATTTTCATAATCTTCAATACTATATTTTCCTTCTAATTTTCCAAAGCTTCTTTCTATTAATCTATTATCTACTATAATTTCAGAATTTGTAACTATTTTAGCTGTTTGTAAGGCTCTTTTTAAAGGTGATGAAAAAACAATTTCAAAGTTAATATCTTTTAACTTTTCTGTCACCATTTTAGCTTGCTCAATTCCGTTGCTATTTATTGGAATGTCAACCTGACCTTGAAATTTGCCTTGTACATTATAATCTGTTTGTCCATGTCTTAATACATATATATTCATCTTCTACTTCCTTTTTATCATTAAAAAGATTAACCCTTTTAGGGTCAATCTCTTTTTTAAATTTTATTTGCTCTTTTTAAAATTGCACTAGCTACCTCTTTAGCCATTTTAGGTAAAGACTGCCACGATTGTGAATTATTATCTATTCTTCCTATATGTATTTCTTCTATTTTTATATTGTTATTTATCATATCTAATAATATGCCTATATCTACTCCATAGTCTTTTTCAAATACTATCTTATCAAAAGCCTCTTTTGTTCCGGCTATAATTCCACTTAATGGTTGTTCAAAATTTTTTATATTAGGAAAAAGTAGCTCTAATAATGGTTTTGCAACTAGTTCAGTTACTCTGCCACCTTCTCTAATAAAGGCAGATTTTGTAAATTCTGCCTTGCCTTCAATTATTGGACTTACCATTAAATTTATTATATCATGTGTATAAATACCAAGGTCGCCATCTATAAATGTAATAATGTTTCCTGTTGCATACTTAATGCCTTCTTCCATTGCATAACCTTTTCCTCTATTTTGACAATATACTGTTTTTACCTTTTTCTCTTTTGCAATTTCTTCTGTTCTATCTGTTGAACAATTATTTACTACTATAATTTCTGTATCTATTTTACTTTCTCTTACTTTATCTATAACTTGTCCTATTGTTTTTTCTTCGTTATAAGCTGGTATAATAACACTTACATTGTTCATAAATTTCTCCTTGTTGGAACTAATTTTTACTTATCAATTATATCAAATATTATTGATTTTGTCAAAGAAGTAAGATTTTGAATTTACAATAATTTTTCCCATTTTTTCTTTATATTATAAACATTATAATTAAAGCCCTTAATATTGTTTTTCAAGCTATCTTTCTCTTTTACAATTTCTTTTATTCTATCTTTCCAATTTTCCATATCATTTTTAGGCAAAATAATACCATCTTTTAAGTCTGTAATTTGTTCAAAAGCCGCTTCAAAATCAGTTACTATACACGGAGTGCCAACTATTTTAGATTCTGTAATTACTAGTCCAGAGGTTTCTCTTTCACTAAGCAATACTGTATAATCACTATTTTTCATATAACAATATGGGTTGTCTTTATGTCCCATCATAATAATATTGTTCGAATAATCTTTTAACAAATTAACAACTTCGTCATGCTCTTTCTTATTGCTTCCTTTTCCTAATACATACCACTTAAAATCAATATTTTCTTTCATTAATAGCTCAGCTAAATATTTAACTCTTGTATAACCTTTTATTGGTGCAAATCTAGCTACTGTTGTTAATGTTAAAGTTTTTCCTTTTTCTATTGATATATTAACCTTAGATTTCTGTTTAATTTCTTGTACTTGTAATATATTATGTATGATTTCTATCATGTCTTTAGCTTTTGGGCAAATTGATATTAGCTTGTCCTTTGCGTACTTACTTACTGTTATTACTTTATCAATATATTTATTTTCAATGCCATCTATTAAAAATTCTTCTTGACCATCACCAAAATAATGAAACCAAAAATATGCATTTTTGTAACGTACATTTTTTATAATTGTTTTAATTTCAGTGCTAGCTTGTGTACAATATATTAATGTATCTATTTCAATTGGTAAATAAATATTTTCATATTTAGCAACTTCATTATATTTATCTAGCATTTTAGAATATGAATTATCTTTATCTTGATAATAATATAAAAATTCATATTCTTCTTTATTTAATGCTTTCATCAAGTTTAAGGTTTCAATTTCAGTTCCCCCATTGTATATACCACTAAAATAAAAAAGGATTCTTTTCATTTTAAATTTCATTCCTTTCTTAGTTTGTTCGAAAATACACATAATTATGAAAATTTATTATTTCCAAATTATTTTTTATTCCTTAACTTTTAATCTATCCCAAATTTCGTTAGTCTTTATGTATTCTTGATAATTCTTTTTTACATTTTTATCATATTTATTTAAATCATCTAGCAAAATATTGCATTTTTCACTTTCAAATAACTTATTAATTTCAGGAATTCCTGTTTCTAATTTTCTGTGAATTTCCAACATTTTTTCTTTGTAATTTTCTTGGTCTGTAACATATTGAAATAGTGGCTTATACTTTATCCAACCTCTAGATGCTTGTATAAATCTTTTTGCAATCTGTTCATCTTCTACTTTAATTTTTCTTAAAGTTTTTGGATATTTTCCTCTTAAAATGTTGGTATATTTCAAGAATCCATCATGGAAGTGATAAACTGGTACTTTTATTACTTTTGCTTTGTCTAGCATTGTACCAAAAAAAGTATCTTCACCTCTTGCTCCTTCTGGATTATAAAATGCTGGTATTTTGTCAATATGCTTTAAATTTAAACATAATGTAGAACCTGCAACCCATTTTCCACCATTTTGTTTCTTAATTTCATAAGGGTCTTTTCCTGACGCAATCAATTTATCTGCATATGTTATTCCATTATCTTTTACAAATTTTGTACGAATAGAATCCCATGAAACGACTTCATTACTAATTGCTTCAACATAATCTTTAAATAATTGTTCATCTACATCTTCATTTAATTCTACATAAGGGATTGGTGAAATATAGCCACAATGGTATCCAATTGTTACATCTGCTTTTTGAATATACTTATAATGCATTAGAATGTTATCCTGCTTTTGCCATGTAATTTCTTTTGTTTCATCATTTTTTATACATGCTACTGGGTATTCATCATCATCCCAAAATAATAAATAGTCCATATTTCTAATAAAGGCATAATACATTAGAGTATTTCTACCTTTAGCATGTCCATGACCAAAGAATAGCTCTGCTTCATCTTTTGTAAGCTTTCCTCTACCTACAAGTCTTTTTTTCATTTCTTCTATATCTTCTGGTGTAATATATTTTATTTTTATATCTTTATAAACTTTTGGCATCAATCCATAAAAATCTACTCTAGTAGTATATTGATAGCTTAAATCAAATAATATAAATATTGTTAATTCTACTTTACATTCTTCATCTTTAAATTGATCTATTAATTGTTCATAAGTGTTATTTATAACTTTACATACATTAGGTCTTCCGGTTACAAAACCCAATCCAAATTGAACTGTCTTGCTCATAACTCTCTCCTCTGCATATGCTATCATCAAATAATGATATTTAACCATTAAATTATATCATATTCCATTTTTTGTGTCAAACTTCAAAAAAAGCTTAAATTTCAAGCTTTTTTAGCTATTATTCTAATTTATATTCTTTCTCCAATTTCTCATTTAAATATAACTTGCTAATTAAGTTTAATTCATTCAAATTTTCTTCTGCAATTTTGAAAGAGAATATTTTTTTTGCATCTGCTAATAATATATATCTAATAGCAGAATTTGTAGCTTCTGAAATTTGAATCGCACCCTTATCTAGTTTTCCACAATTTTTACATTTAAAGCCATTATCTTTTATACTAAAATAACTTAAATCTTCTTCTGTATGGCAGTTTATACAGTCTTTTATTCTAGGGGTAAAACCTAGTAAACTAAGAAGCCTTATTTTAAATACAGAGGTTATAAATTCTAAGTTTTCATCTGTTTCCGAAATCATATAAATTGTGTTTAAAAATAGTTGTAGAATTTTGTATGTATTTTGGTTTTCGTAAGTTACGTCATTTATTATTTTTGTTATGTGTGAAGCATATTTTAGCTTGTCCAAATCTGTGCGAATTGGATAGAATACTTCTATTGTTTCGCATGAGTTTATGTGGTAGCTACTTGCTCCTTCATAAATCAAATAATCACCAAAGCACAAAAATTGAGTGCCTGCCATTAAGAGGCTTTTTGGTCTTCTAGCCCCTTTTGCACTGCACCCAATTTTTCCATTAGGAGTAAGTATTGTTACCATTTTATCAAAATCATTCATATTACTTTCCGAAAGAATGATGCCTTTGGTTTTGATTATTCCCATTTTTTGTTTTCCTTTATCCTACAATTTTTATAGTCTATATTTATTATGTTTTACTTTTTGCATATATTATTTTTATATTTAAAATTTTTTATGCTTAAAATGTTTAGTCGACTTTTCCGATGCCTTCTATTTTGCTATTACCATCTAAATTTTTTATCTTATTTTCTGAAATATTATCTATCAATTTTAACTCCATGAAGGTATTTATATCTCCAGTTTGTTTAAAGGTATTCCATGCTAAATCTTGTATCTTAAATTCCATATATCGAATTCATCCTCTCTTGTTTTTTAAGTTTTCACTATTTATCTTTTGCTTTTTTTGTTATTTTATACTTAATTTTTACTAGCACAAATTACCAATTTTTTAAAATGTTTAATACAATTTATATTTGTTTGATAAAAATAGTTCTTATTTGTAGTGAGGCTGTGGGGACCAACGAGTTATAGACTGTTATAAAATTTTACAAAGTAAAATTTTATTTACAGGCTATTACGAAGCAGGGATGGAACGGAAAATAAGAACTATTTTTATCAAACTAATTAATCCGTAGATTTAAACTTTTTAACAAATTCTTCTTGGTTAATCCAGTCTTCTCTTACTTTTACCCATAATTTTAGATTAACTTGTTCTTCTAAAGTTTTTTCTAAATCTTGTCTTGCATAAGTTCCAATTCGTTTTAGCATACTTCCATCTTTTCCAATTATAATACCTTTGTGCGAATTTTTTATGCAATATATTGTTGCTTCAATGTTAAATATTGGCTTATTTTCTCTTGTTTTGCCTTTTTTCATTTTATCTACTTCTACAAAAATTCCGTGTGGCACTTCGTCTTGCAATAGTTTTAATGCTTTTTCGCGAATTGTCTCTGATGCTATGTCTCTTAATGTTTGGTCTGTATATTCTTCTTTACTATAATATGCTGGTCCTTCTTTTAAGTTCTTCTCTATTTCTTCTAAAATAATTTCAGCATCTGGCTTTTTTATCGTTGAAATAGGTATTATAGCTTTAAAATTATATTCATCTTTGAAGGCTTCAATTAAATTAAAAATATGCTCTTTTTTTACTAAATCTATTTTGTTTATGATTAAAATTGTATTTGTCTTTGCTTCTTTTATTTTATCTAAAATCATTTTGTCGCCTTTGCCTATTCCTTCTGATGTGGCTTCTACAACAAATAATATAACATCTGCATCTGGAATACTGCCCCATGCAGTGTCATTCATTGCTATGCTAAGTTTTGATTTTGGTTTATGAATTCCTGGCGTATCTAAGAATATAATTTGTGAGTTTTCTCTATTTACAATTGCTTTAATCATAGTTCTTGTAGTTTGTGGTTTGTCTACAACCACTGCTACCTTTTGACCTACTATTTTGTTTAGAATACTAGATTTTCCTACATTTGTTCTTCCTACAATTGCTACAAAACCTGATTTAAAATTCTCCATACATCTCCCTTTCACAATTAATTATGGCTCTTTTTATTATAATCACAACCGTATTTTACTTATATTCTATATTTCTCTCTTTCAGTATAATGAGTATGTAATATTTCGTGTGCTTTGTGTCCGCCTGGTTCTCCTAAATAGTCCTGGTATATTTTTTGTAGTACAGGATTTTCGTGTGATTTTCTTATTTTGCTTTTTTCATCTATTGTATACATAGCATCAGCTCTTTTTTTACGAACATCTACTGTCATACGAGTTTTGCTACTCTTTATTGGCTGTCCCCCACCCATGATGCATCCACCTGGGCATGCCATTATTTCTACAAATTGATAGTCTGCTTTTCCTTGTTTTATTTCTTCCATAATAGTTTGAGCATTTCCAAGGCCGTGAGCAACTACAACTTTAATTTCATTATCTCCTATTTTAATTGTTGCTCTTTTTATTCCTGTTTGACCTCTTACTTCTTCAAAATCTATTTTTTCTAATTCTTTTCCTGTTAATATTTCTGATACACTTCTTAGTGCTGCTTCCATCACACCGCCAGTTACACCAAATATAGCACCTGCACCTGTTGCTTCTCCCATTGGGTCGTCAAATGCTTCGTCTTCTAACTCTGTAAATTCTATATTTGCTGATTTTATCATACGAGCAAGCTCTCTTGTTGTTAAAACTGCATCTACATCATATAAGCCATTTTCCTTCATTTCTTCTCTTTGTCTTTCAAACTTTTTAGCAATACAAGGCATTACAGATACAACATATATTTTATCTGGATCTATATTTTCTTTTTCTGCATAGTATGTTTTTATAAGTGCTCCAAACATTTCGTGTGGAGATTTACAACTTGATAGATGTTTTAAATTTTCTGGGTAGTTCATTTCTATATATTTTACCCATCCTGGACTACAAGATGTAATCATTGGTAAATTGTCATTTTCTTTGAAACGCTTAACAAATTCTGTGCCTTCCTCCATAATTGTAAAATCTGCCCCAGTATTTGTATCAAATACTTTGTCAAATCCTAAGCATTTTAATGCATTTACCATTTTTCCGGTTACATTAGTTCCTATTGGCATTCCAAATTCTTCACCTAATGCTACTCTAACAGCTGGTGCTGTTTGTACTACTACATATGTGTCTGGATCTTTTAATTTTTTCCATACTTCTTCTATTGATTCTTTTTCATGTAATGCTCCTGTTGGGCAGTTTTCAATACATTGACCACAGAAAGTACAGTTAACATCATTCAAGCTATTATTTCCTACAGTAGAAATACAAGATGAAAATCCTCTTTGTGTAGTATCTATTGCCCCTATTTTTTGAACTTTTTTACAAGTTGCTACGCATCTTCTACATAATATACATTTATTAAAATCTCTAACTATTGATGGAGAAAGTTCATCTATTTCATATTCATTTTTTACACCATCATAACGAATATCTGTCATGTTTAATTTTTGTGCTAAACTTTGAAGTTCGCAGTTTCCATTTCTAACACAAGTTAAACAATCTCTATGGTGATTTGATAAAATTAGGTCTAGTATTGTTCTTCTAGCTTCTATTACTGCTGGAGAATTTGTATGTACTACCATTCCTTCTTCTACTTTTTGAATACAAGATGTAGCAAATCCACGTCTACCTTCTACTTCAGTGATGCACATTCTGCAATCTCCTACTTCATTTATTTCTTTTAAGAAGCAAAGTGTTGGAATATCTATATTTACTTTTCTTGCAGCTTCTAAAATTGTAGTTCCTTCTGGTACGCTTACATCTTTATTATCAATTTTTAAATTTATCATCTTTTCTTCAGACATTATTTTCACTTAAAGGTCTCCTTACTATAAAGGCAAAACCTCTCCTTTCTTTCAATATTAACATTTTATATATTTAGTTTTGCTTAAGATGACTATTATTTTGGAAATTAACCAATTGCATGGAATGGGCAAACACTAATACAAGTAGCACATTTAATGCATTTTGCTTCATCTATGTGATGCTTCTTTCCTGGCTCTCCAGAAATTGCTTCTACTGGACAATTTCTCTTACACATTCCACAGCCTCTACACTTTTCTTCATCTATTTGAATTTTAGCAAGTGCTTTGCATTCTCCTGTTTTGCATACTTTTTCATTTACATGTTCTAAATATTCTTGTCTAAAATATTTAAGAGTTGAAAGTACTGGGTTTGGTGCAGATTGACCTAATCCGCAAACTGCTGTCTTTGGTATACTGTTTGCTAATTCTTCTAGTTTTTCTAAGTCTTCCTTATCTCCGTTACCACTTGTTATTTTTTCTAACAGTTCTAACATTCTCTTGGTTCCGATTCTACAAGGTGTACACTTTCCACAAGATTCATCTACCGTAAAGCTTAAATAGAATTTTGCTAAGTTTACCATACATTTTGTATCATCCATTACGATAAGTCCACCTGAACCCATCATAGAACCAATTGCTTTTAAAGATTCATAGTCAATTGGTGTATCTAAATGTTCTGCTGGAATACATCCACCTGAAGGTCCACCCGTTTGAGCTGCTTTAAAGCCTCTACCATTTGGAATTCCTCCACCTATATCATAAACAATTTCTCTTAATGTAGTTCCCATAGGTACTTCTACTAAACCTACATTTACTACATTTCCACCTAATGCAAATACTTTTGTTCCTTTTGAATTTTCTGTTCCAATGCTTGAATACCATTCAGCACCATTTAGAATAATTCTAGTAATATTTGCATAAGTTTCTACGTTATTTATTAATGTTGGTTTTCCCCATAATCCTGAATTTGCAGGGTATGGTGGTTTTACTCTTGGTTGACCACGTTTTCCTTCAATAGATTCTAGAAGTGCTGTTTCTTCTCCACATACGAAGGCTCCTGCACCTAAACGAATTTCTATATCGAAACTAAAATCTGTTCCAAAAATATTTTTTCCAAGTAAGCCATATTCTCTTGCTTGTTTAATTGCTACTCCAAATCTTTGAACTGCAATAGGATACTCTGCTCTAACATATATATATCCTTGATTTGCTCCAATAGCATAACCTGCAATAATCATAGATTCTACAACTGAATGTGGGTCTCCCTCTAAAATACTTCTATCCATAAATGCACCTGGATCACCTTCATCAGCATTACAAACTACATATTTTTGGTCTCCTTCTACATCTCTAGTAAGCCTCCACTTTTTACCTGTTGGGAAACCTGCTCCACCTCTACCTCTTAAGCCTGATTTTTCTACTTCTTCAATAACTTCTTCAGGTGTCATTTCTAGCAATACTTTTTCTAATGCTTTATATCCGTCAAAAGCTATGTATTCATCTATTTGTTCTGGGTCAATTTTTCCACAATTTTTAAGTGCTATTCTTTTTTGCTTTTTATAGAAAGTTAAATCATCTAACTTTTGTACTACAGTTCCATCAATATCTTTGCAAAGTAATCTCTCAACTGGTTTTCCCTCTATAATATGTGACTGAATAATTTCTTCACAATCTTCTGGTTTTACCATTGCATAAAAGGTATCTTCAGGTCTAATAATTACTATTGGTCCTTTAGCGCATAAACCAAAGCAACCTGTTTGTATAACACGCACATTTTCTATATTTTTTTCTTCTATAATTTTTCTAAAATTTTCTATAATCTTAGGTGACTTTGAAGATGTACAACCAGTTCCATGGCATACTAATATATGCTTTTCTTTTGTTCCTACTTGGCTGTTTACTCTAATATCTAATTCTTGTCTTTTTTCTTCTCTAATTTTTCTTATATTTTCTAAAACAGTATTCATTTTTGCTCCCTTCTAATTTTATTTATAGAAAAGTCTATTTTTATATAAGGCTTTTAATATTTATAACTTACTTTTCTTACAATTATTACTTTTTGAAACATCTAATTATGTATAATTCTATTGTAAAGAATCTAAAACCTCGTCTAACTTTTTGACTGTAGCTTTTCCATATACTTCACCATTTACAGTAAATACTGGGGCTATTCCACAAGCACCTACACAACGAGTTGCATCTATTGAAAATTTTCCATCTGGTGTAGTTTCTCCTTCTGAAATGTTTAATCTTTGTTTTAATCTCTCCATAATTTTTTCAGAGCCTTTTACAAAGCAAGCTGTACCTAGGCATACAGATATTGCATATTTTCCCTTTGGTTTTAAAGTGAATCGTGAATAAAATGTAATAACGCCATATATTTCTGCCATTGGTATTCCTAAATACTCTGATATTTTTCTTTGTGCAATTTGTGGAATGTATCCATATTTAATTTGTACTTCATTTAAAATTTGAATTAAATTGTCTTTTGAATTTGTGTATTTTTCTAAAATTTCATCTAACTCTTTTTCTAATTTTTTGTCCATGCAATTACAGCAATAACCTTCTTCTTGTATGTTTTTTTCTTCCATGCTTTCCTCCTACTTTTTTATAAAGTTTAAAATAATCTTTTACATATGACTTAGTTGTTCATATAATGATTTTAGTTAATTCATTATATTTAATTTTTGCTTTATTTATTATATCAAAGCATTTGTTTTTCTACAAGAAATTTCGACATAAAATTTGATAATTCTTATAAAAAAATCGCTTTAGAATTTTCATCCAAAACGATTTTAGTTTATGTTTTTTAATTGCTATCTATTTAATTTTAATACATCGTCTTTATTTTCCTGTAATATAGAAGTTATAAATTCAAGTGGGCTAAATAACTCTTCAAAAGCTATTTTTCTAGCATAAGTAGCATTTTTTTGATAGTTTTTCCATAAATCCTTCATTTTTTTATCTTTACTAATATCTATTATTATTTCTTCTATTTCAAAAATATTAATTTTTGTTTTTCTATGCTCAAATGTGTTTTTTATTGCAAGTTTTAAATTATCAATACTTATCTTTTCTTTATTTTTAGAAAACAAAATATAAATGTCATAAAAGTCCTTCATTCTAGTATTTAATAGTCCTCGTGTAATTATAGTATGATATTTTTCCGCAATTATTGTTTCAGTTGTATATGCTAATATAGGTATTTTTTTATTTTCAAAAATACTATTGTAGTTATATTCAATTTCTCTTGGCGTTATCTTATCGCCAGTTGTTATTTCTACAGATAAATAAATTTTAATATTATCCATTATCGCTACTATATTTACTTTAAATCCACCATACTCATCATTTTCTCTTATTTCTTTTATATCCAAAATTTCAAGTGAAACATTATCTTCCAATTTTATATTTAATATCTCTCTAAATATTAGATATATCTTTTCTCTTTCTAGCTGTACACTTTTTATCATTGCATCCATATCTTTTGTTGTTCTTTCATCATCACCTATAATTGAAGATAATAAAAATCCACCCTTTAAAATGATATTATTCTTATATTGGCTTATAGATATCCTTTCTAATATCCTTTCAAAAAAGAACATTTGATATAGTTGTCCTGATAATATGCTGTTGCCTTTCGCTTTCTTTGAGATAATATTTCTTAACTTGTCTTTATTCACTACAAAAATACCTCCATATATTCTCGTATTTTGTTTTCAATTTTTAATTTTTTGGCATATTTCATAAGCTTGTTTAAATTTTTATCATCACTATTTATATATTTTTTTATAGCTTTTGAAAAAATTTCTATATCCATATGATTTCTATTTTTTACTATGTCACATACTGTTCTTTCCTTGTCATACACTTTTATTTTCATCCCAAATGGAGAAATAATTTCAATTTTTCCTAAATCTAAAATAGAAGTATTAACAAAATATAAATTTACATTTTTATTTTTTCTTAAACTTCCTCCATAATAATATGGCACTGTAATATCAAATATTAGTGGCGTTCTATCTGATAAATTATGTAAGTATAATGCTGTATTCATAGAAAATACTGCTTTCTCGCTCATTGATATTATTTTATAGTATTCATCAACATTGTAATTTACAAGTCCATAATATCCTCTTGAAATTCTATTTATTTGTTTTTTCTCTATCATCTTAGTTAAAAAATATCTGTTAATATTATTTGAATTTAATTCTTTTGTAGTAATACAACCACCATTTTTTCTCATAATACTTAAAATTTTTTCATAATTATCCATGTTTTTTATTTCCTTTCTTAATGAAATTTTAACATTTTTCATTAAGTTTGTAAATAATTTTATGAATTTTTTTATTTGAAATAATGATAGTTAGATGTTATTTAGTAAAAATAAAACATTTTTGGATATTATATTTAGACCTAAAATTTTTAATAATTTGAATTAAAATTTTAAAGATTATTTAATTATTTTATTTTCCATATTATTTAAACATAAAATTTAATAAATTGCAAGAAAAATCGTTCGACGTTTTTTTACATTTTTTGACAATACAAAAAGCTACTCAAAAAATTTTTTTCTTCTAAGTAGCTTTTTTACATTTAACACACCATATTATATAATCTCATTTTACCATTTACTCAATCTCGAAAAACGACATTTTTCTTTGCCCTTTTCCTACATATTATTTTACCATTTACATCTTTGCAAATTTTCAGTCACTATTTTAGGTAAAGCACCGTACGAAATCCGTAAGTCACACTCGGATCATTCCACCACGATCGAAGATTACCACGCCTACACGACGCCCCTCCCCATTCAGTAATGTCTCCAAGGTCAGCATAATCACTTCCACGTGAAACAGCAAAAACATCTTCTCCATCAGCCCTTGTTTCTGTTGTCCATTCCCACATATTTCCTGCAAAATCATATATATTTTTTGCCTTGTTTCTCTCCGATATTCCTGTCGCCAACTCATACACGTAAAGCTTCCCTAAAAGCTGTCTCGCGACAAAAGACACTTCTCTCCTTTCATATTTTTCTGCATTTTTAAACACATATGGGCTAGTTTGTAATTCATGATTTAAATACAATCCACTTACATTTTTTCCCGAATCTGAATTTACATAGTTTCCCCATGAAGCACTATTTATTACATCTATACCACTATTACTAAACCAATGACATATCGTATCCCATGCGTAGGAATCTATTAATCTACTTGTTACTGAATTTTTTACTGATTCCTTATTTTCATACATCTTACTTGATAATTCTTTTGCAACTTTTTGAGTTACACAGTTCCATGATTGCAAGCCTTTCTTTGATGCTGGTAAATCTTTTTCTTCTACATCTGATGTATTTCTATTTTCTGCATTTGATTTTTCTTGATAATTAGTATCATTGTCATAACCTTTACTTTCTGGTACTCCTGCTTCATATCTTGCTACATAAAAGCCTCCGTATTTTGCTACACTTTCTGCTCTTTTTACAATTGCTTTTTCTTCTTCACTTTCTTCATCCGTCCAATCTGTAAAATCATTATAGCCAACTGTACAGTCTTTCCATGTTTCTTTATCTTGTTTATATTCCAAGCTCACGCCATCTGCTGGTACCCATACAAACTGATTGAAATTTTCTTGTACATCTAGTATTCCATTTTCTTCTCCATTTTCACCTTTATCTTTTTTCCAGTCTAAATTTTCTCCTTCTGGAATTTCATATATTACAAATCCATCTTTTATTGTATTTTCTCCCTCTATTTCAGAAGCTACAAATCCTTTTGGTACTGGCACTATTCCTCCATCTTTTGTTGTTACTGCTGTTACTTTTGTAGTGTCCCAACTTAATGATTTAATATAATTTGTTGCGTTACCTATATTTTCTTTATCATTTTGCACTGCCTCATTTGTCTTTTCTCCTGCTTCTTTTGCGAGTTCTAATATTCCATTATCTCCAAACACCACTGTTATACTTACTGATGCCAAAATCAAAAGCACTACAATTGTTACTACTAAGGCTATTAGCGTTATACCTTTGTTAGTAGTCCCTAGCTTTTCTTCAAGTAATTTAAAATTTTCTCTTAAATTCTCCCTTCTTTTTCTCATTTTACTTTTTTCCTCCTTAGTCTTGTAAATTTTAATAAAATTTACTTTATTTATAATTTTTATATATTTTTTATTCTTTTAATCTTCGCTAATTAAAGTCATATTTTCAAAGAATAAAATATTAAAATCTAACATAATTTTTCTTTATTTTTTTGAAAAAAAATAATAATAACAAGTTATTCATTTACAAACAACAAAAAGGACAGGCTACTTTATTTATATAAAATAGTCTATCCCTCTTATTATTTATATCTTTTAAATTATTTCCTTTTTTATTATTTTTTTCTTGTACTAAAACATTAGCTATTTTTTCAAATAGCTTTGTCTCTTTTTTATTTAAATTACGGCTCTCTCCAGACTGTCCACCAATTCTGTAAAGGTCTTGTGTGTGTGTGTGTGTGTGTGTGTGTGTGTACAGTATCAAGACTTCTAGCTATTTTTACTTCTTTCATTTGTTTTTTCCTCCTTCT
>CANRCF010000002.1 GCA_947629045.1 uncultured Clostridia bacterium
AAATATTATAGAACAAAAGTTTGTAAATGTCAATATATTTATACGAATAAATTATATTATATATTCCATAAAAAATAATAAATTCAAAACCAAGTATTCGAACTGGAGGAATATTTTTTATATATAAAAACCATTATTTAGAAAGTACTTATTTGTTAATATTTGTAAGAAATGTTAATGTAGTTTTTATGAAAAGTTAATATAGTGTTAATGTAGTTTTTGAAAATTTAGAAAAATTAAAAAATCATAAAAATTTAAAATGCTTAATATAAATTGCTTTGAAAGTAGTAAAAATTTTACAGAATTTCAAAAAATTTGTGAAAATTGATTTAAAATTTGGAGGCGAGTATCGGAATCGAACCGATGAATCATGGTTTTGCAGACCAGTGCCTTACCGCTTGGCTAACTCGCCATTTTATTATTTGTTACAAGAAAAAATTTTCTTATTAAATAAAAAATGGAGCGGAAAACGGGGCTCAAACCCGCGACCTCTGCCTTGGCAAGGCAGCGCTCTATCAACTGAGCTATTTCCGCATATGCTTTTTTATAAAAGCATAATTATAATAGCAAATTTTCTTTAAAAAGTCAAGGTACTAAACTTAAAAAATCTATAAAATAGTCAATTACTTCTTTTTTTGCTATATCTTTTTGTACTGTAATATCTAATACTTCTATTGTTTCATCTCCATTCATTACTTTAACAGTTCCTATTACTTGCCCCTCTTTAACAGGTGCTTCTAAATAATAAAGTGAGTTTATTTCAATCCTAATATTATCTATTTCATCTTTTCTTAATGCTATTTGTTTACATTTTAGTTCACTCATATCAATACTTACATAATTACTTTTTCCTTTGTTTATATATATGCGCTTTTCATTTAACTGTTTCCACTTCTCAAACTGCTCTTTTACTTTTTCTTCTAAATTTATTACTTCATAATTTTTATATGCATATTCAATTAATTTTATGCTATCTGATGTTCTAATTTTTTTAGTATCTGAACCAAGCACCACTGTAATAATATCTAAATTTCCTCTTTTACAAGCTGTTACTAAACATCTGCCTGCTCCATTTGTAAAACCAGTTTTTACACCATATACACCATCTAAATTTCCTAATAATTCATTTGTATTAGAGATTTGCTTTGAACTTCCATTTATAGTAACTGTATAATATTTAGTTGATACAATTTCTTTAAATTTTGGTATGTTTAGTGCATAATCTGCCATACAAGCAAGCTCATATGCTGTTGTATAATGCCCATCTTGATCTAAACCATGTGGAGAAGTAAAGTGGCTATTTAGTAAACCTAATTCTTTTGCTTTTGCATTCATTAAATCACTAAATCCTTCTACGCTTCCTCCAATATGCACCGCTAATGCTACTGCTGCATCATTTCCAGATTCTAGTAGTAAGCCATATAATAAATCATGAACAGTAATTTTATCATTTAATTTTAAGCCTAATCTTGAACCACCAGTACCTGCTGCCTTTTTTTCAATTGTAACCACATCTTTTAAATTTGCATTTTCTAATACTACTATTGCAGTCATGATTTTAGTGGTACTTGCCATAGGTACTTGTTTTAATCCATTTTTTTCATATAATATTGTTTTTGAATTTCTATCAAATATTAGTCCTATTCGTGCATTTTGCTTAGGAATTTCTATACTATTACTTGAAGTTTCAATTGCTGTATTTTGTGAATTTTCTTTTGTTTCATTTTGTAGCTCTGTTTGGATTTCATTTAAATCTACTTGTTCATTATCTTCTAAATCTGCGTATTGTAAGTCTGCATACTCTAAGTCTGCATATTGTAAATCTGCATATTTTAGCTCTGCATATGAAATATTATTAACGTTTACTATAAGAAAAATAAGTAAAAATATCATTACGCCAGATACAAATTGCTTCAATAGTTTTAAGTTATCGCTCGAAGGTTCTTTGTATATAATGTATTTTGTTAAACGACTTTCGTTTTTTACCATTAAAAAATCACCTTTTTAATTATATTTTAAAAGGTGATTTTTATTCTTATTATTTTTCATATACAACAATTCCTGTTTTTGCTATTTCCTTATCTATAATAGAACCTTTGTCTATTTCAGATTTTTCTATCACATCAACTTCTTTATCAAATATTTCTCTAATCATATCAATAATGATAAAAAATTTCATTCCTTTAATTTTACCATTGCTGTCTATTAGAATATCTATATCACTAAATTTATTTTGAGTATTTTTAGCATATGAGCCAAACAAAATAGCTTTCTCTACATCAGTTTTTTCTAGTACTTGACCAAGTAATCTTTTAATATCATTTATTGTATATATTTTGGTAGTCATATTTATATCTCCTTTAATATTATAATAACCATAAATTAAAATATTATATTATTGATTTTATTTGTTCCTCTAAGTCAGTTAATTCTGTATATAAAAATCCCCATATCATAGTTAAATTTACTCCATCATAATCATGTACAATTCTATTCCTTAATGATTTTAATCCACGCCACTCAATCCCGAGGATATTGAGTTATAACTTCATCACTGATTTTTCCAGCCAATTCACCAATTTGTCCTAAATTAAATACACAAGCATTTATAGTTTTTTTATCTTGTATAAATGTTTCATATGTATATCCTTCAATAAACTCATGTAATTCTTCTATATATTTTAACATTTTCACTATTAAGATTTTATCTTTATTAGTCATGATATTATCTCCTTTTTTATCTTCTATGCCCTTCCAATCTTTCCCATGCATCATCACCAGGTGTTCTTCCTTCAGATTGTTCCTCGCTTTCTTCTCTTTCAGTGCTTTCTTTTTCGTTTTCATCCCTATTTTGCTCTTTTATTTCTTCATTTACTCTTTCTTCAGCCTCACTCATCGTTAAATTTTCTTCACCTATCATGTAATTAAATATTTTTATTGCCTCTTCTTTTTGATAACCTTTATCAATTAATTCTTGCATAATCACATCAGAGTTTCTCATTAAATACATTTCATCATATTGAATTCCATCCTTAAAAGCTTCTTCATTTTCTTCTGCTTTTTCAAAATCTTCAGTCTGTTTGTCTGGATCAGCATTTCTACTTCTAATAGATGTAGTTTGATTTACTGCATTTGAATTATAATTTCTACCTTTTACTTCAACATCATGTGATAGCCATTCTCCATTTTTGCCTTGTCTTGCTTCTTCAATATCTAAATAACCATATGTATCAATTTTAACATTGATACGAATGTCTCTGATATCTTTATCTATATTATTTAAGCCTTTAGTTTTCATTACTTGATAAGGTACTTCTCTTGTTACAGGATTTCCGTCATCTCCTAAACTTATTGTTTCTTGCCTTAGCGCTGTTTGAGAAGGCTCAAAATACTCAGATGGTTGTGACTTTCCGTTTGAGTCTATATATTCTGCTTTAACAACGCCATCATTATCACGATAAAAGTATAAATTTTTCTCTAATTCTGGGTGGTCTTTATAAAAGTTACTATTTTCTCTTACAAATAATACACTATGTGTAGGAATTCCTTTTTGCTTTGCTATTTGTTCTTGCTGTTTTTCATCTTCTGACAAAGCTTTATTTTCTTCCTCTTCCTTTGTTTCATCATCCTTTTCTTTTTCAGTATCAGTTAGTTTTTCAGCATTAGTTAATTCTTTATTTTTCCCATGTATATCTTTTTCTAATTCTTTACTTTCAATATATTCTCTTTCTTCTTTGGTAAATACTCTATCATCTTTTCCTAATTCTTCTGGCAATTTAAAATCTAAATCATCTATATCTAAACTTTCAAAGAAATGTTCATCCACTTCTCTTAAATTTTCTAAATATTCTTGTGAGAAATGAAGTTTTCCATCTGGACTTACAGTAGCAATAAGATTATTGGTGTTTCCAGAATAAAGTTCAAATTTTACAATTCCATCAGATTTATCTGCAACTTCTGCAATAAAAATATTGGTTTCTGCAAGATTGCTTCCTTCAAACTTAAAGTCCTCATAATAATTTATATTTTCTACATCAAAATCTTTTTCTTCATTTGTTTCTTTAATTAATTTAGCTATTGCTAACATTTTTTGCTCTACTTCTTCTTTTTCTAACTTCATTGCTACGGCTCCTTTACATATTTTAGGGTTTTTCCAAAGTTTTCTACACTTTTAAATTAAATCTAAGTCTAATTTTCTTAATATTTTTAATAATTTAAGGCTTCATTTTATACCAAATAATTTTATTAATCATAGCTTAAATAATTTTATTAAATTCCAAATGACATTACAAATTCTGCATTTTCTTTTAATTGAATAGCAAATGTTTTTGTCTTTTCTTCAGTTGCTATACCTACACCACTTGTAATTTTAAAGAAACCTGTATAAATATCACCTTGCTTTTGTATTTTTGTTATTGTTAATATATTATCATTCCAAAAATTAGACTTAGCATATTCTTCAAATTTATCTACTGTATCAAAATTATTCGTTTTGAAGGTTTCATCTAACAAGTTATATGCCGAACTATATTCCTTTTCATTTATCATTCTAAAGAATATGAAAATATTGTTATATATTTTTTGTTCTTCAGTATATTTTTCATACCCATTAATGTAGTCATCACCTTTTACCGTATATTCATCTAATAAAATAGTATAGCCTTCTTTATTCTCAGCTTTTCTAATAATAAACATGTCATTATCTGTATCCATATAATAATATTCTGTATAATCTGCTTTTTTATTTCCCCCATAGCTTTTTGGAGATGAATTATAAATTTTTTCTATATTGTTTGAAATATATCTTTTAAAATTATCTAAAGTTCCAAATTTCTTTGCTTTATATTCTTCATCTAGTAATTCATAGGCTTTATTTACATCTGTCTCTGCTGTTTGTACAAAATCATCTACATAGTCTGTTACTGTTTCTAAACTTATAGTAGAAGAAATATTAGAACCGAGAAGTTTCATTATTATACTCGTTATTCACACTTTCGGATGAAGAATTATTACTAATATTATTTAGCACTAACGAATTATTCTGTTCTTCTTCAAATATTACTGGCAATAGTAAAATAGCTATTATTAGCATAATAATAATTATTATAACCGTAATTATTAATTTTTTCATTATTACAAAATATTTCCTCCTTATTTTTAGTTATATGTAGATAATAAATATAATCAAAAACATCTATATTAAATAGAAATTCCTATACTATCATACATTTCTTTCATAGTTGCGTAAATTCTATTTGAATATTCTGGTTCACCAGATCTATTATAAATCATGCCAATTTGTCTTAATGTATAATTACCTGACTGATAATAAGCACTATTACGATTAGCTATTAAATCTCCATATGACAACGTTGCATCATAAAAATTTGAAAATTCCAACCACCAATCTCCACATGGACATTGGTGTCCATGACCTTCTGATGCTTTAATAGACATCCAATTATGAGTACCTGCACATTTTATATTAGTACCGACAACCATTTTCCCATTTACATTTAGCCATTGCATAAATAGCATTAACACCATATCTACTTTGCATGTCCATAAATGCATTTATATTATTATATAAATTGTCATGTTGTCCTCCTCTAAAGCATTTATCTATAGCTTCTTTTATTTTATTTACATCTGTAACAAATAAGCTACTGTCATGGACATCTACATCATTTCCACTAGTTGTAGTACCACTACCACCAGAACTTCCACCGGAACCACCACTTCCAGAGTTTCCACCACCGGAGCTTCCACCATTACTACCTACATCAATCATATAATCTGAGTAAATACCATTTGCTACCACATCATTCCATGTAACTTCTCCATATAATTGTCCATGTGTATATCTATTTAATACATATTTCATAAAAACTTCTTTTCCACTTGTTTGTGGATCTTGTGCAATTAACATTAAAAACCAATCTGCTCCATCTCTAAATTTATATCCTGGTGCTTCTTTTCTTGATGAGTGTGGAATTTCAAATTCTTCATCTAGTAGGTCTACAAAACTAGTATATTCTGGATGTTCATCTGGTTCTTCTCCTGCTTTATAAACTGAATTTTCAAGTCCTCTTCCTTTATATGTCGAGATTACTTTTGTTGTAGTAGTAGTCATAGTTCTATCAACTCTACTTGGATCTCCTGTCTCATCTTCTAATTTTTCAGGTGTTGTTGGACCTTCAGTTGATGGTTCTCCTTCTTCATATTCATAACGATATGTTTCTTCCATCATCCATGTATTTGCATATGTGACAGCTGGAACTAAATTAGTTTCCCATTTATCAGTTATAGTGGTTTCAGTATAAGGTCCTGTTTTCTCATATTTAGGAACTTTATTAACTATAGGATTACCATTCTCATCTAAATCAGTTTCCCCATCTCCATCGGCATCTACTGGAACTTCTTCATCTCCAACATATTTATTTTCATAATAAGTCTCTACATCTGTTTTTGTAGTGTGTGTAATCGTTTCAAAAAGTGTAAAGTCTATCTGCGTGGTATATGTTCCTGATGCTTTATCTTTTTCTGCCTCAGTAATTAAATCTGCAAATGCTGATAAAAAGTTAGGGTTTTGTACAATTTCACCTAAATAAATAAAGAACTGAGCTGGTGTACTATATTTTGAAATAAAGCTTTTATAATCAAACTCTTCCTGTGCATGATAAATTCTAACAGGATCTCCTCCTTTTGCTTCTGTGTCTGTTCCTGCTTTTGTAGAAACCTTCGTTTCTGTATATGTACAATATATTATATTTCCTGTTTCCTCATTTATTGTAAACCAATTACTACAATCTTTCTTTGTTTCCTTTTCCATCTCTGCATAAAACTTCTCTGGAGTAACATATACCATTCTTTGTGCTTCTGGTATATTAGATTGTTCATCCCCTTTAGCTACATATTTAGGAAGTACCTTTGCCTTTTGTAACAATTTAGATACTGGTCTGTTTGCTTCTTGTGATATAAGTTGAGATTCAAGAAATTGCCTAACATATTTTATTTTATCTTCTAAGATTGTCTCTTGGTTTTCCTCATCGTCATAATCAATATCTCCTGACAGTTTCAGATCATTAAAGTTAACATTCGCATATTCTTCCATATCCTCGATAAATTGTAATACTAATTCATCCGGTATTTCTTGATTTTTCTTAAAAAGGTTTACAATATTTTGCCATACTCCTACAATTGTATCTTTAATTTTTGAACCAATTTCTTGTAAAATAGAAAACATACTTACAACCAAAGCAAAAATTATTAAAAGAGGTAAAATTGATAAAAAGCCTTTAATAACGACAGTTCTTACTACTTTTTTCTTTAGCTTTTCTGGGTTTTTTAATTCCTCCTCTAACTTTTTTTTGGCTAACTTTTCAATCATCTTTTCACCACCTACATATTTATTTCTATTTCTACTTTTTTAAAATTATCTTTATCTGTTGTTTTCTGATATTCTTCATAATCCATGCAAACATTTTTAAACTGAATAGTTTCTCCACCATTATCATATTTATAAGCTATACCAAACTTAATATCAAAATTACTTTCATCATTTGGTTCTATTATTAATTTACTACTATCAACTTCAAAAACTGATGAATTGTGTTCATTATCTTCTTTATCTATTAAAATAACATCTTTCTCATTTCTATTGTTGCTTAAACATATAGTAGTAGAATTATTGTTTATTACAGAAATATTGTATATTTCATAATCTATATATATCAATTTGCTATTAATTTTAACAGTAATATTATTATTAACTTTCTTTCTATTCATCTGCCTTTTTCCTACGAAGCTACTTATGTTTATCTTTACTTCTTTTTCTTGTTCCGTAATAGTAATATAATCCACGTAGTTATTATTCGTTGTTTGTCCACCTGTTGCTAAAAGATTGTCTTCATAATAGGTAATTTTATAAGTATCATTTTGCCACAATTCTAAGTTATATATTTTTTTTGTTTTAAAAATATAATCAACATAATCATCAGTAAATTTTTTTAAATCTGGGTATAATACTTCTTTGCAATCTTCACTTAATAAATTATATGCCTCTTCATATTTTTTTTCATTACAATAGCTTACAAAATCACGTATAAATTCAGCATCTTCTTTAACTTTTTCATTTGGAATTTTTTCATCACTAACTGCTGGTCTATTTGGAATTGTAACATCCTGTATTTTTGATGTATTACTTTCAACTCTATTGTTTGAAATATTATTCTTCCTTATCACACTGTTTAAAAAATGAACAATAAAAATGATAAAGGCAAGCATACCTACTATGATTAAAATTTTCTGCTTATTTTCATGAAAGTATCTAATTATTTTTCTCATTGGAATATGCCTCCTTTATCAAGTTACTAATTATAAAACATTATAATATCATCATTTTAATACATCTTATGATATTTCTTTACATTTTTTAAGATTTCTTGTGCATTTATATTCGCATCATTTTGACTTAGAGCTGAATTTTTTCTCATTATTTGTTTTGTCCATGTATCAGTTAAAGTTTTTGTATAATCTTCGTTTGCCAATTTAGTAGGATCTTTTATTTTCTTTGCCCATTTTGTAGCTACAGTTGCTCTTACTTTTGCCATTTCATTCATTTGCTTTCTTCGTTCATCAGGTATTTCTATTACTTGTTTTCCATTTTTATCTTTTACTTCTTTTCCATTTTTATCTTTTTTGATGCTATTAGGGTTTTCCATCTTATATTCTTCTTCAAATTCTTTAGTTATGCCATCTTCTAATTTTAAAGTTTTAGCTATTTCTGATGTATCAGTAATACCATAACTATACACTTCAGCAGCTCTTTCAGTTGCCTCTCGCAATTCTCTTCCAGATATCTCCCTTCCATCTGGTCTATAATTTTGTCTTATTTCTTCAATAAAGTTTTGATCTGTGGTAAGTTCTTCAATTCTCGCATTTACTCGTCTTTGAGTAGATGTTTTTCCTGAAAAACCTTCTCTAAATCCTTGTATTGGAATATTTGCTGCTCTTCCAATTCCTCTTCCAATTCCTCCGACTCCTCTTGCTATACCATCTACTCCTCTATTTATTGAATTACCTAATCTATTACCTAATACAGTTCCTCCAAGAGCCACTCCAGAAGCACCGTACTTTAAGATGTCACCATAATCGTCTCCTGTAATTCCAGCCATAAGTCCAAGAGAACCTATTGTTACTGCACCAGCAGCTCTACCAACAGTTTTACCAGCCAAGTGAACTGCACCTTTACCGGCTTTTAAAGCTCCTTTTCCTATTCCTTTAATTGCATTAGTTCCTTTCTTTCTCCACCAATGCTTATTTCCTAGTGTCATAGATGCTTTATTGCTAATAGCTCTTCCGGCACTTTCCAAACCCTTTCCAAATCTTGTTTTTTCTTTATCTTGTTTTTCATCTTGCTGTGGAGTTGAATTTGTTTGATTATTTTCCTGTGTTTGTGGTCCTTGAGGATTTTGACTGTTATCAGTACCTCTCATTTCAGCAATTGTTTCATCATCTAAGCCCATCTCTCTTAATTCATCATCTGAATAATTTGAATAATCCATTCCTCCTTGTTCTTGATTTGCTTCTCTTGCCATAGCATCTCTTTCTTGTGGATCCCAATCTTCAGTTCCATACTTTTCATCATATGCATCTAACATCTGTTGTTGTATTGTTTGCTGTTCTCCACTGCCCTGTACATTATTACTCTGTCTACTACCACCTTGAGTATTTCCAGACGGAGCTGTATCTGCGTATCCATCTATTCCAGTTGGTGCATTTGGATCTTCCAACTCTCCTTTGTCTTTAGTTCTTATATTATTTTGTCCATTATTTTTACTATCTTTTCCTCCATTTCCACCTTTTCCTCCTGAATGTCTTTTAACTGCACTTTGTATTAGTTGATTTGCCATTGCTCCACCTGCAAATGCACTTAAAGGACTTGCTGTTGAAGCTTGGTCAAATCCGAAGAATTTTCTTAATATTTTCTCTGCTGGTTTAATAGATGCTAATGCTACTATTGCATATATTGGATTACTAGCGGATAAATCTATTGCAGAAGTTATAAAAATAGTATAAATAATTAAGTGAAATGGTTGCAATAATGCATTAAAAACATATTCTTTTAGCCAACTATTAAAAGCCTGTGCCCTTCCATCTCTTAACTTATCAATTGGATAAGTAAGTGCCATAAGTGGAGATATAAAAGTTAAAAATGCCATTATTATGGTCCTTTTTAAATATGCAAATGTAAACATAACTGTATATATTACCAATGCTCCATAAAATATTAAATTTAATAGTTTTTGTCCAATTGCTTCATATTGTACTTTAAATCTTATAAGCCCCATTAAATCTGTATTGAATTTTGATGCTGGTACTTCTTTACCATTAG
Organism: uncultured Clostridia bacterium; assembly: GCA_947629045.1. GTDB lineage: Bacteria > Bacillota > Clostridia > TANB77 > CAG-508 > CAG-273. Next base: position 10,397 of record CANRCF010000002.1, read on the forward strand.
CTGTTACACCAGCTGTTACCTCTACAGGGATTGGGTTTGAATAACTTGAATCTGATGATACACCTTTTGTTATTGCTTCTGTTACTTTTTGTGTTACTGTAATAGTAAATGCCATTATATAATGCATAAAGAATAATAAACACATTGCTACTAACCAATCCATTAACATTTGCTTATATTTTGATTTGTCGCTAGCAGTACTACTTAATAGAATTCTAATACCAACATAAACCAAAATAATCATGAGACCAACAATTGCTAGATTTCTTAATGCTACATACCAACTAGCAACCATATCATGTAATTGTATTGCAGTATCTCGTTGTTGCTCACTATCAGTAGTACTTGTATGTGAACTTTCTGGATTTATAAAATTTATATTAAAAGCAGGTATTTTTCCAGCAAAAATTCGGTCTGGCGAGTATTTTACTATAGGAATGGAATATTTTTTTACTCCTCTCCATCCTTGTTCAATATTACTTCCATCTATTGTTTGAGGGCTAGCATAATTAGTACCTGTTTGATATGCTGCTTCTGGATATTTTGAACTATCAAATTCTTCTACATTAACCAAGAAGAAATCGAAAATATCAGTATCTTTGTCTCCCTCTGAATCTTCCTCTACTAAACTATTGCCTGCTCTATTAAAACTTCCATCTACTAAAAAGGTTTGTAAAGCAGCCGGTATTACATCCAGCACCGTTGCAAAGAAATCAACTATTGGTCCAAATATTATACCTGCAGTCCATTTTGCACTAGAATAAGTAGGCAACACGAAGTTAATCAGTATTGCCATAATTATAACTATTAGTATCTTTTGTATTATTTTTTTGCTACTAATTAGTTTTTTCATAAATTCCTCCTATTATGCTTGTCTTAAACTCCTATTTTTCATTTGCGCCAATTTATTTAAGTTTGTTTCTACGAATTCAAATTCCTTTGCAGTAGGTTGTATTTGAAGTATTGCACTATCTGCACCTACTTTTAATAATCCTTCACCTTTAAAACAGGTTATTAAAAAGTTTGCTTCACCTTCACTTAGTTTAAATACCTCTTTTAAATATTGTATTTCTGATTTATCTTGTGCTAAAAATAGCTTTGTATCTGATGATGTTAGAACTGCTTGTGCTTCTGGTTTTTCATAAAAGTCTTGGAATCTTTGTGAAATAATAGCAAGTGATACGTTTCTTTTTCTTGCACGACGTGCCATTGTATTTAAGAAGTCTACAGCTTCTGGGTATGGTAAAAGCATCCATGCCTCATCAACCAAAACTCTCTTTTTAGCAGCTTTCGTTCTATCTTCACTATTTTTCTTAACATATTTTTCCCAAATCCATGCAAGTAATATTTGTTGTGCAAGTGGTCTTGCAAATCTTTCCTCTAATTGTGAAATATCCAAGTTTATAAATAATGTGCCATCTAATAAATCAAATGTAGATTGTCCATCAAAATATGCCATTTGTCCATCATATTCTCTTATGTATTGTTTCATAACTTTTAATAAGTAGCTATAATGGAAATTGTAATCTGGATTTTTATTGTCTGCTGCCTTTTGCTCAATTCTTCTATACCATGAGCCAATTGTAGGCATTTTTTTCTTTTCTCTTCCTAACATATTTCCTTCTAATCCACTATTGGATGATTCATATAAACTGTTTGGATCAGATGTAATTCCATGTGCTGCATATTCTTCACTAACTGATTCAGCTATAATTTGCTTTGTAAGCTCATTTACTTCTTGACTTCTTGTACTTCCTCTTGCCATTGTAAGTAAGGCTTGTGTTACGTCTTCTACTTTATTTTCTACATTTAGCACTACTCTATCTTTACCTGTTATTTCATCTTTAATTACCTCTGTTTCAATATCAAAAATATTTATAACTGTTTTTGATGTTGGAGATAATACTACATTAATTCCACCTAGGCTTTCTGCAACTATGCTATACTCACCTTCAGCGTCTAGTGCTAAGCTCTGTATTCCCATTAATACTGCTGAACGTGAAATTAAAGTTTTCATAGTAACTGATTTACCAGCACCAGATTTAGCAAATATAACCATGTTATAATTTGTTAAAGAATTGTGGAAGTTATCAAATAAAATTGGTACACCAGTTTGTTTATTAATTCCAAGTGGAATTCCTGTTGGGTGTCCTACTTCTGATGTAGTAAATGGAAATACTGTTCCCATAGATCTACGGTCAAATGTATGTGTTTTTCTAATCTTATCATCCATTAAAGGCAAGTTTGATTGAAATGCTTCTTCTTGCATTGCCCATGCACTTTTTATATTAACTAGAGATTTTGACATCTCTGTTGATAGTAGTTTTGTATATTTGTCTAAGTCTTCTAGGCTATATGCAAATAATGTTGCTACAATTGAAGCTTCATATAGTTTATTATAGCCTGCTGCAATTTCATCTCTTAATTGTTCTGCTTCATATCTTTTTTGTCCTAATGTGCTTTCTCTGTTGATATTTCCTCTATCTGCTGCCACAATTCTTTCTGTTTCTAGCTCATTTATAACCCTATTTAATTCATTCTGTGACCTTGATTCTTGTAATGGGTTAATGTATATTGAAGTGTTAATATCTCCAAATAAATACATATCTCTAAATAATTCAGGGAATGTACACATTCTTGGAAGTGCTGATACAAAGAAACTTCTTGCATATCTTGTTACATTTGAGATTATTTCTAAGTGATCTATATTACTTGCATCTATTCCAGATGGTGCTATTAGTTCTTTAATGGTCTTTTTCTTTAAAATCTTATATTCATCTGGGTTTGTATAATCATTAAGCTGTTTTTGTAACTCTTCTTTTTGTTTCTTTTTCTTGCTCATTATCTTTTGTACCTCCTTCTATTTGATTCGAATTTTTTCTTGGCCTTCCTCTTCTTTTCTTTGCTTCATCTCGTACCTTTTCTGTTGCTGTTTCTGCTATGTCTGAACCTATATACGCTTTATTTTGCTCAATTATTAGCTCTGCCATTTGTGCTATTAAGTCATCCATGTTATCTTCTTTTGCTTGTAATTCTATTTCTTTTTCAGATCTTGCTTCCATTACTTTTTCATTTGCCATATTAAATGCTTCTTTTTCTATTTTCTCATCTAAAACCTTCATCTTCTTATCTATTACATCTGGTGCAGTTGAATAAAGTTCGTTATAGCCTGCATTTAATGCTCTATCTACACCGTAAATTTCTGAATCATCACGGTTATATGCCACATATAGTAATTCTACTAATTCATTAGAATTTAACACTTTGCCATTTACACCACATACAGCAAGTGTTCTAATTACTGATTGAGCTCTTGTGTATAATTCTGAGAAAGCTAAATTTCTAATTTCTTGTTTATCAAAATTAGTTTCGCCTAAGTCCTCTGGGTAGTATGGAACTGCAATATAATATTTTTGGCTTAATACACTTTTGTTTAAGCTCATTCTTTCCGTTGTATTTATAATATCTTTACCATATTCATAAAGGTTAGTTGCTTTTGTTAATTCATAAAACTCTGCATTTAATTGTTCTTGTGTATAGCTACCTGAATCTACCATTCGTTCATATTTCTTTTTCTCTTTTTCAAGATTTTCTTGTATTTCTGCTACTTTTGTACGATAGTTTTGAATACTATTTTCTAAGTTTATTGTTCTTGTTTGTGTATATATTTGAATTGGATGTCTTAATGTATTTAAAAATTGCACAAATCCTTCTTCTACCGCATTTTTCTCAACTGATGACATTAAGTCGTAGTTAATACCTTGACATTCTATTACCATTACATATTTACTACCATTTTTTACAGAAATCATGTTATCTTCTACCTTATCGAACTCCATAAAGTCTAATACAGAACCTACTGTAAATGTTTTTGTAGTTTTTCTTGATTTTGCATTTTCTTTATTATTTAATCCGTTTTCGTCTGTTTGTTTTTTAGATTTAAAATATAATATACAAAGAATTCCAAGTAATACTAACATTGCGCATAAAATTCCAACTAATATTATTGTCATTGTTTCAACCATTGTTTTCTTCCTCCTTGTATACATATATTTTTTTACCTTTTGTTTTAAACTTTATAGCTCTCTTTATTATATCGTCTAAATTTTCTCCTCCTGTTTTTTTAGCAAATTCAAATTTTCCAAGCTCTGGCATTTTAAAAGTTCCTATCATAAAACCAATTAATGCGAATATTGCTACAATTACAATTCCTACTATTGCTATATTTAACGCAGAAAAAAGAAAATAAAATGGAAGTCCTATAGCACCTAAAGCAATAGTATAAATAAAGCTTTTTGTAGAAAATATGAACAATATTCTACCTTCGCCTTTCACATTTCTAGGTAGTTCATATGTACCCATTTATTGTTTCCTCCTTTGTTTTAGTGATGTATCATAATCCTAATTATACTTATATTAATTATATCAAATAATAGCGAAAATTGTAAATAAAAAACAAAAAAAAAGTGCATAAAATGCACTTTTTAATTTGTTTGTAATATGTACGTAATATTTTTGTAATATTATGCACCTGTTGTAGATGATAAAGAAGCTAAACCTACAACTACTTTTGTAATAGCTGATGCACCAAAAATTAAAACTGCACCTACTAAATATGGAATCATTGTCTTTTTGTATTCTGCTTTTTCTGAAGCACTTCCCATCATGTATTTAATACCTAATACAAGTAAAACAACAACTGATACCACAACACCAACAGTTGTAATAATACCAATAATTTGGTTACCTATATCTACAACTTGGTCTGTTGCTCCTGAAGTTGTTCCATGTAATCTGTCTGCTAATCCTCCTGCATCAACATCTGATCCTGTATCTCCAGCCCAATATGTTCCTGCACCGCTAGCGTTAACAATTGTTGGCATTGTAAAGAATAACATCATTACAACTAGCATAATTGACATGATTTTCATAGTTTTTTTCATAAATATCCTTCCTTTCATTTTATGAATTTTTATAATTATAATGTTTCATAATTTTGAAACAATTTTAAAATCTAAATTTATTTTAATAATAAAATTACTAATCTCCAAATACCAAATGCTCCAAATACTACTATACATCCCACTACAAATGGCATTAGTGATTCTTTTACTTTTACTTTTTGTTCTACACTTCCTGTTATAAACTGTATTCCTAGAATTGCTCCTATAATAACGGCTATACCTGTTCCTATAGCTAGCAATATAGTATATATCTGTGTTGATACTCTTTTCATTGAACTATATGAAATTTGAGAGTCGCCTCCAGCAGCTTGACCATCAGATATAAAATTATCTGCTCCGCCAAATATTCCACTAGCTTTTACTATATTCATCGGATGTAGAATTATAGTGATTGCTAAAATTGTTAGAAATATTATACATATTTTTTTCACCATAATTCAACACCTCTCTTTTCACTATATGTTCTATTCATTTTTTAATCAATTTATATTTATGTTTTTTAAAAAGCGGTAAGGCTTGTTGCGTCTACTAGTTTTGCAATTAAACCAACAATTATTGATGTTGATAATAAAAAGATTACTCCAATTATATATGGTATCATAGTTTTCTTATATTCTGCCTTTTCCTCTATACTTCCCACCATATACTTAATTCCTAATATAATAGTAGTAATTACTGATATAGCTACACCCACTGTTGTAATTGCACCAATAATTTTATTTACTTTTGAAGTAATTGTATCAACGTCTTCATCTGTTGAACCATCTATACCACCTATGTTCGGATTATATACACCCGGATTATTAAATGGGCTCGTACTTGTATCTGAACTACCTCCACTATCGTCAGTAATTGTAACATCGTCAAAACCTGAATGGTGGGTTGCTTTAACAAAATTAGGAGTAACAACTATTGCTAAAATAAGTAATGTAATAAAAGCAAACATTTTTTTACTTTTTTTCATAGTTTTTCCTCCTTTGTAATATAATCACCAAATTTATATAATAACTGTATAAATTCTCTTAATAACACTATTATATATAATTAATACTTATTATACAACATTTTTTGCATATTTTCAAGTATTATATTAACATATCTTATTTTTGTTTGCTATGTTTTTATATAAATGTAATAAAAATGTAATAATTTTGTAACAAAAAGTGCATATAAATATTAGATATTATTCTAACTTTTATATGCACTCTATAAAATTTATAAAATTTATACATTCAATAAAATCATTTTTAGTTTAGATTTTATTTAGAATAAGTTATACTTTTTTCATCTTTATTTAGTTTATACTTTGTATCTTTATTTTTCTTTTCATTAGCTTTTTTGCTTTTTCTTTTTGCCTGCTTTAGATTAACTTCTGTGCTGTAATATTCAGCAATTAGTTGATCTAGCTCAACACTAAGTTGGTAAGTAATTGCATAATCATCTTTATTGATAATACTTTCATGTAGTTTTTCCCTTAATTTACAAATTTCATCATTTAACATAACAATCACTCTCCTATTTACATTTTTTATCTTTTGTATATATTTAAAATACCATATTTTTACAAATTAGTCAATGTTTTTTTCAGTATTTGTAGGATTTTGAGGATTTTTTATGTTTATTTTTTCGCTATTTTTTTACTTTTTTCGACTTTTATTGACTATCCCTATTTTTGTTCGTCAAGTTAGTTTATTTTTAGCGAATTTTCGCAAGCTTAAATTTTTACCACTTCTTAGGTTTAGTATTAAAATTTTTTTACCTTTTAAAAAGAAAGTTTGTCTTTTTACAACAAAAAACTTAAAATAAGTTTTTTACCTATTTTAAGATTTTTATTATTTCTAGTTCAATTTTTAAATCATATTTAGTTTGGTTCTACAACAGACATTACTTTATTTTCTTTTTTGAAAAGTTCTTTTAATATATTTTCTGTGTATTCTTTTGTTACTGTTTCAAATTGTTCAATGTAATCAAAGCTTTGCACACCTTTCATTGTATCTGCTAAAAACATTCTAGCAATATCTGCTACACTGTTGTATTCTATAACATAGTCCCCATATATTTTTCTTCTTATTTGCTCAAATCTTTCTGCATCTAAGCCATCTTTTTGCATTTTTTCTATTTCTTGTAAAATTCCCTCTTCTACTTTTTTAGGATCTTTAGAGTTTGCTGATATTAAAACATGTGAATATTGTTCATTTGATTCATAGTCAAAGTCTGGCTGTGCAAGTAATAAGCCTTCTTTATAGCATTTTTCATATAATTTTGAGCTTTTTCCAATTATCATGTTCAATATAATTTCTACTGCTATATGTTTTTTCACTCTTTGTGTTTTCTCGGTTTGAGCATCTCTATAACCCATCATAAATATTGGTGTACTTACTTCCATTTTCACACTTTTATATTCTTTGTTTATTTTTTCTTCTTTTGGTGGATATATTCTTTTAATTTCTCCTTGATTTTCTTTTGGTAATAGCTGACTTTTTATTTTTTCTAATAATTCTTGTGGCTCAAAATCTCCACAAGCTACTAATACCATATTTGATGGATGATAAAATGTGTTATAGCATTTATATAATACATCAGGATTTATCTCGCTAATTGATTCTACAGTTCCTGCAATGTCTATTTTTATTGGATTCTCTTTATACATACAGTCTAATGCGTTCATATATAATTGCCAGCCCGGATCGTCATCATACATTCTTATTTCTTGCCCTATTATGCCTTTTTCTTTTTCCACATTTTCGTCTGTAAAATATGGGTGTTGCACATAATCTAGTAGTTCTTTTAATCCTTCATCAAAGTGACTTGTACATTCAAAAAGGTATGCAGTATGGTCGTTTGTAGTATATGCGTTTGCATCAATTCCAAGTGCCATTAATGTGTCTAAGCTGTTTGTTCCATTTGGTTGTTCAAACATTTTATGCTCCAAGAAATGTGCTACACCATCTGGAATATATACTTCTTCACCAGTTTTTGGCATTATGAAGTGATTATCAATAGAACCAAAGTGTGTTCCCCATATTATATATTTTTTCTTTGTATTCTTTTTTGGTATAATTATTATTTTTAATCCATTTTCAAGTTCTTCTACATAGGCTTTTTCCTTAATTTTTAAACTTTCTATAACTTTCATAATTCCTCCTTGTATCTGTTTAAAATAAGCTTTTTTACAAGTTTGTTTTTTATTAAATATCATTTCATATTATCATTAATCTCTTAAAAAATAAATTGTATTTATTGTAACAGTTTTTGCTAAATCAATTATTTGCTCTTTTGTTACATCTTTTATTTTTTCTGCATATTCTTCAACACTTACAAATCTATCTGCTAATTCTTGACCATAATAATATGTTATTTCTGTATCTTGCTCCTCTGTTATTCCCTCTATTGATGCTAAAATTAACTCTTTGCTGTTTTTAATGTCTTCGTCTGTGAAGTTTCCATTTTTCATGTCTTCTAATTGTTCTTTTATTGTGTCTAATGCTTTTTGGTAATTATCTATTTCAATTCCACAGCGAATAAATATTGCATTTTTTACTCTTATATATCCTGAGTTTGCAGTATATGCTAAGCTATTTTTTTCACGTACATTTTGGAATAGCTTTGAGTTTGCTCCACCACCTAGAATTGCATTATATACTGATGCTATAAATCTTGAATTTTCTTTAGTTTCATTTACATCTAAGCCTATTACTAATTTTCCTTGTGCTATTTGCATACTTTCAGTTACAACATTTTCATTTTTATCTTTGTTTTCATTATTTTCCCTGCTTTCTTTTTGCTCGTTTGCATCCATGTCTTTTTGAGTTTTATCTTGCTCATCTCTTTCTGTGACTCCCTTTGCTTCTGTTGTTTCATTATTAATAATATAGTTAGGTTTTCTTTCTTTTAAGTTTTGTATGTTTTCATTTTGCTCTATAATTTCTTTTACATTTTTGTTCTTTAGTCTTCCTGAGCAGAATATATCTATTTTCGCTGCAGATATTAATTCTTGATAATATTTATATAAAGTTTCTGGTGTTATACTTTCTAAGTCTTCTACATATCCGTATTTATATAGTCCATAAGGCTTGCCTTTAAACATTTCTTCTGTACATCTATCATATGCATATCTATCTTTCTGGTCTATTTTTGCTTCTATTATTTGCTTTAAGTTTTGTTTTTCACCTTCTACATATTCTGATTTAAATACCCCATTTTCTGTGTATGGATTAAAGCTTAAGTCTAGTAATATTCCTAAACTTTCTTTTATTAGCTCTTCTGGTTTTGGCAAAAATTCTTCACTTAATGCTTCTAGATAGAATTTTAAAATGTGATTATCTCCTGTTTTTTCTATTCCACAATTAAAGCTTGCACCATACATCATTTCTAGCTTTTTGCTTATTTGTTCCTGCGATGGCAAGTTTTTTGTACCTCTTCTTAATACTGCTGATATTAATGCATCTAATGTTACATTTTCTCTTTTTAATGGTGTTGCTATAAATATAGCATATAGGTTTGTTTTGTAATTTTCTGTTTGTATTTGATGAAGTGTAATACCTTGCTTTATTTCTTGTTTTTCATAGTTCATAGTTTGTTTACCTTTCCTTTCCGTTTTTTCTATTTGCTTTTCCTATTATAATCTATTTTTGGGAATTTATACAAGAGGATTTTAAAAAAGAAAGTACTACAAAAAAAAAGAAAGAATTAATATTAGTTCTTTCTTCTAATAATTTAAACTAATAATTTTAAAAAATAAAGGAGACTAATTTAAATTTTAGTCTCCTTCATTTTTATAAATATTATCTATTCATTTGCTTTATTCATTTATTTTATCCATTCATTTGTTTTGCAACTTCTTCTGCAAAGTTTTCTTCTCTTTTTTGTAATCCTTCTCCTTTTTCAAATCTTGCAAATCTAACAACTTTTGCTCCATTTGCTTCTAGTAATTGATTTATTTTTTGGTCTGGATTTTTAACAAATTCTTGCTCTACTAAGCAAATTTCTCCGTAGAATTTTCCAATTCTTCCTTGTACTATTTTTTCAGCTACTGCTTCTGGCTTTCCTTCATTCATAGCTTGTGCTTTTAGTATTTCCATTTCATGGTCTACTCTATCTTGTGGAACTGCGTTTCTATCTAAGTATTCAGGTCTTGCTGCTGCTATTTGCATGCATATATCTTTTGCTAGGTTGTTATTTCCGCCTTCCATTTCTACTAATACACCGATTTTTCCGTCACCATGGATGTAGCTTTCTACTAATCCATTTGTTTCAAATCTTTCAAATCTACGGATTGACATATTTTCACCAATTGTAGCTATTTTTTCTGTTAATACTTCTTGTACTGTTTTGCTTTCATCAGTGATAGATTTTTGTGCTAATAATTCTTCTACTGTTGCTGGATTTTTTTCAGCTACTTGTTTTGCTACATTTGCAACAAAGTTTCTGAATTCTTCATTTTTAGCTACGAAGTCTGTTTCTGCATTTACTTCTACAACAACTCCTACTTTTCCGTTTTCTGTTACGTAAGTAGTTACTAATCCTTCTGCTGCAATTCTATCTGATTTTTTAGCTGCTTTTGCTATTCCTCTTTCACGTAATAGCTCAATTGCCTTTTCTTCGTCTCCATTTGTTTCTGTTAATACTTTTTTGCAGTCCATCATGCCTGCACCTGTTTTTTCTCTTAAAGCTTTTACTTGTTCAGCAGTAATCATTTTCATTTCCTCCTTATTTTTGAAAAGGATGTATTCTTTTCTTAAATTTGTATGATAAGATACATCCCTTTATTTTTATTATTTTATTTTTAACCAATATTATTTTAGTTATTCCATTAATTATTCAGCTGTTTCTTCTTTTGGTTCAGCTTTTTTTCTTGTTCTTTTTGGTTTTTCTGTAACTTCTTCTACTTTTTCAGTTTCTTCAGCTTTAACTTCATCAGCTGTTTCAACTACTTCTTCCATATCAGTAGGTTCTACTTCTTCTACCATTTCTTCTGTCATAGTTTCTTCTGCTGTTTCCATAGATTCGCCTTGTCTTCCTTCAATAACCGCATTTGCCATGCAATCTACTATTAATTTTACTGCACGAATTGCATCATCATTTCCTGGAATTACATAGTCTACATCTTCTGGGTTACAGTTTGTATCAACTAAACCGATTACTGGAATTCCTAATTTTCTAGCTTCTAAAATTCCGATTCTTTCCTTCTTAGGGTCTACTATAAACATAACACCTGGTATTTCTGTCATGTTCTTGATTCCACCAAGATTTTTTTCTAGTTTTTCTTTTTCTTTCTTTAAAAGAATAACTTCTTTTTTAGGTAATACTTCAAATGTACCATTTGCTTCCATTTCTTCTAATTCTGCTAATCTAGCTAGCACCTTTTTAATAGTTTGGAAGTTTGTTAATGTACCACCTAACCATCTTTGGTCTACATAGTACATACCGCATTTTTCTGCAGCTTCTTTAACACATTCTTGTGCTTGTTTTTTTGTTCCTACAAATAGAACTGTTTTTCCTTGCTCTGCTTGTTCTTTAAGAAATGCATAAGCTTCATCTAATTTTTTTGATGTCTTTTGTAGGTCGATGATGTGGATACCATTTCTAGCTTGGAATATATATTCAGCCATTTTTGGTTCCCATCTTCTTGTTTGATGTCCAAAGTGAACACCTGCTTCTAGTAATTGTTTCATTGCAACTACTGCCATAATTTTTTCCTCCTTTTAGTTTTTCCTCCATATTGCTACAAGCGCATAAAAAAACTTGCTTATGATAAAGCACGGTAGTACTATAAAAACAAGCACTATTTTTATGCTGACAATATGTGTGTATTTTTTAACGAGCAACATTATATCACAAAAAGTGTTGCTAATGCAACACTTTTTTTAATTTTTTGTTTAAACTTTTATTTTTTACTTAGAAATTTTCTATCTTATATATGATTAATATATTTTTAGTAATAAAAAATTTTAATAGTTGACTATTCTTCAACTAATTTAAATTGGTCTTTTCCAACTCCGCATAATGGGCAGGTCCAATCTTCTGGTAGGTCTTCCCATTTTACTCCTTCTTTAGCTTCATCATATACATAACCACATATTTGGCACACATATTTTTTCATAACTTTGTTTCCTTTCTATTTTATAATTATTAACCTTGTATAAAACTATTCAAAATATCTTTTTAATAATCCGTCAAATCCTCTACCATGACGAGCTTCGTCTTTGCACATTTCATGAACTGTATCATGTATTGCATCATATCCAAGCTCTTTTGCTCTTGTTGCAAGTTCTTTTTTACCTTTACAAGCACCATGCTCTGCCATTGCTCTTAATGTTACATTTTTCTTTGTGTCTGCATATACAACTTCTCCTAATAATTCTGCAAATTTAGCAGCATGCTCTGCTTCTTCAAATGCATATCTTTTGAAGGCTTCTGCAATTTCTGGATAACCTTCTCTATCTGCTTGTCTGCTCATTGCTAGGTACATACCTACTTCTGAACATTCCCCTGCAAAGTTTTCTCTTAATCCTTTTACTACTTCTTCATCTAAACCTTGTGCAACACCTATTACATGCTCATCTGCATAAGTTTTTTCTTGAGACTCTTCTTTTAATTCAAATTTATCTTTTGGAGCACCACATTGTGGGCATTTTTCTGGAGCTTCTTCTCCAAAGTGGATATATCCACATACTTTACATACATAAGCTTTCATTGTATTTTTCCTCCTTGTTTATTTACTTCGTCAATATTATATATCTTTAATTGCATATTTTTCAATGGCTATTATAAATATTTTTTATTAAAATACTTTTAGTAAAAAATAAGTAGAAAATGTTCTAATTAAAATATTTTTATAAATTTTTCAACATTTTTAGATTTTTTTCTATTTTTTATACCATTTTTTATTTGTTTGTGATATACTTCGTTTAGTTAATTTTCTGTGGAGGTTTTTAGTTATGAATTTTAATAAATGTAGTCGTTGTGGTAGTTTCTTTATTTCAGATAATTCAGTATGTCCAAATTGTGAAGCAAAGGACCAAATGGAGATTAATAAATTAAAAAATTACATTGAAGAAAATGTAGCTGGAACTTATAATATGGATAATGTTATTTCTTCTACAGGAATTACTTATAGAAATTTAAATCGTTTCTTAGCTCAAGAACAATTTGCTGATTTTGCAAAACAAATTAACCAAACAAAGCTTGACTAGGTTTATTTCATATATAAAAAAATAGGCTGTACCAAATGTGTACAGTCTGTTTATTTTTCTAATAATTTTATTTAGCATAGATAATGTTATAACTACTTAATTATAGAGTTTCTACATTTATAAATTTCCTATATAAAGTTCTTAATAAAGCTTTTTCTATGTAGTGGGCATGGTCCATATTCTTTAATTGCTTGTATATGACTACTTGTTCCATAGCCTTTATGTTTTATAAATCCATATTGTGGGTAAACTTCGTCCCATTGTCTCATTATTCTATCCCTTGTAACTTTTGCAATTATTGATGCACATGCAATTGAATAGCTAATTGCATCACCATGTATTATTGATTTATATGGTATTCCGTCTGTATCTATTTTTGTAAGTGCATCTACTAAAATTACTTCTGGCTTTGGTAAACTTTTTTCATTTAGCATTTGCTCTGTTTCTTTTATTGCTATATTTAATCCTTTTTTTGTTGCTTGCAATATATTTATTTCATCTATTTCATTTTGTCCTATTATTCCTACACCATAACTAATAGCCTCTTCAGTAATTAATTCGTATAGTTTTTCCCTTTTCTTTTCTGATACTTTTTTTGAATCATTTACCCCTTCTATCATAGAATTTTCTGGCATTATACAACATGCAACAACTACTGGTCCTGCTAGTGGTCCTCTTCCTGCTTCATCTATTCCTGCAATTAATTTTATTCCCTTTTTGTAAAATTCATTTTCTTCTTTTTTTAAGTTTGTTAATCTTTCTAATTCTTTTTCTTTCATTTTTTCTTCCTTTTTTGGTTTCTTTTTTAGCTACTTTTTGGCTTCCTTTTTGTTTTTTTACCACCTTTTTGTGACTTAGGTTTTATTTAGGCTTTTTGCGTATTGCAATACTTCTCTTATTAGTATTAAACTTTCACTAGCAGATTTAGTTTTGTACATTTTCTTTATTTACCATTCTACTTTTTCTTTATCTTTTACTCTTTAGCATTTTCATCAATAACTAGGTTTTCTATTTCTGTTAATTTATAATAAGTTTCTCCATCAGAATATACAAATCCTTTAGTATAGTAGACTTCATACGTGTTATATTCTACTACATAATAATTATTTTCTTCTAACATTACATTTTCTAATTTTAGTTCGTTTAAATTTTCCTTATTTAAAACATAATATTTCTTTTCTTTATCTTCTATATTTATTTCTTCGCTTTCTATCAAATTGCTAATTGCGGGGTCATCTTTCATTTCTGCTATTTTGGTTCCTTTAAGTACTTCATCTTTCTTTTGTAAAGTGTATTCTCCTGATATTGTTTTTACTTTTGCTTGAACTAATAGTATATCTGTTTTTAAATCTTCTAGGCTTGATTTTGCATATTCAATTCTAAAATAGTATACTACTGCAAAAACTAATGCAGCAATAACAACTACAAAAACTGCTGTTGTAACTAAAGTCATTCCTTTTTCGTTTTTCATTTTTATATTTAGAGTACATCTTAAATTATAATAAGAAGTTTTGGTGTTTTTATAATTACCATGATTTTATTTTTACAGTTTTAGCTACTTCTATAATTTATTTTAAGATGCCTCTCTCCTTTCTCTATTTATTTCTATATTTCATTTTTCAAAAATATGTATATTTATTACTAAAAAATATGTTTATACTATATCACATTAATATAAAAACTGCAAATTTGATACAAAAACTTCACATTTTTTTCACAAACCTATTGTATTATATAATTGTTTTAGGTTATCATATTAATGAAATTTGGAGGTAAATATTCATGGAAAATAATGAAAATGATTCTAAAAATGTTACAAACTTTAGTGAAGGAGGAAATTCATTTCAAAATGTTACAAAACCTAGCGGGGAAATAAATACATTTCAAAATGTTAAAAGACCTAGTGAGGAAAGAAATGCCTATAAATCATTTGAAACAAATAAAAATCAAAAATCAAATAAAGCTGGTTTTGGAAAAACTGTAGTGCTACCTTTCTTTTGCGGAATGCTTGGTACTGTTATTATTGCAGGTGTGTGCTTAACTGTTACACCAATTAAACAAGCTATTGTAAGACAACTTATTACAGTGCCAGACACTAGCTCATCTGTTGGCGAAACTAATAATAGTAATAATTTCATAGATCTTAATACTCAACTTATTTCACTTCAAGGTTATTCCGATACAGCAACAGCTGTTGCTAAAAAAGTTCAACCTTCTATTGTTGCAATTACAGTAGAGTATTCTGTAAATTCTATTTTTAGCAGAGTTCCTACTACTGGTACTGCTAAAGGCTCTGGAATTATTATTAGTGAAGATGGTTATATTTTAACTAATAATCATGTTGTTAATTCTTCAAGTTCTTCTAATAATTACTTTTATGAAATTGGTGAAGCAAGCAAAGTAACTGTAAAATTATATGATGGAACTGAGTGTGAAGGAACTATTGTTGGAACTGATAGTCAAACTGACTTAGCTGTTATTAAAATTGATAAAGATGGCTTAAATGCTGCTGAACTTGGTGATTCTTCTTCTGTTCAAGTTGGAGAATTTGCAATGGCAATTGGTAGTCCTCTTGGATTAGATAATAGTGTAACAGCTGGTATTATTAGTGCAGTAAATAGAGAAGTATCTGATTCTGATGGTAATAAATATGTTGCTATTCAAACAGATGCAGCTATAAATGCTGGTAATAGTGGTGGCGCATTAGTTAATAGTAAAGGTCAAGTAATTGGTGTTAATACTCTTAAACTTGCTGGCGATGGTGTAGAAGGTGTTGGATTTGCTATTCCTATTAATTCTACTAAAGAAATTTATGAACAATTAATTGAATATAACAAAGTTAAAAGACCTTACATTGGAATTGGTGGTAGAGAGTTAGATGAAGACTTAGCAAAAAGAAATAATTTAGTTGTTGGTGTTTACATTCAAACTATTGAAGACTTCTCTGCTGCTGAAAAAGCTGGCTTGAAAATTGGAGATGTAATTATTGAAGCTGACGGAAAGAAAGTTACAACTATGGATGAGATAAATGAAATCAAAAACCAAAAGAAAATTGGAGACACAATGACTTTAAAAGTTTATCGTGATGGAAAAGAAAAAGATATTACAGTTACACTTCAAGAACAACCTTAGTAAAGTTTTTATATGGTTTTAAATTTAAAAGAAAGAGACGGTATTTTTAGCCGTCTCTTTTAAACATTTATTCTAAATTATATAAGAACCTCACCCACCATCACAATTAAAGATTGTGAGTGGGTACCCGAGAACCTTGTTGTTTCACATTAAAAAGTAGCCATTTATCTCTTGGCTACTTTAAAAAAATAAAAGGGGATGTTTTACTAATTTGTAGTTAATAATGGAGTAACTAATTACTAACTACATTTATAATATACCAATAGTTTTTGTCCTTTTTGTGTCTTGAGTGTAACAAATTAAAGAATATTAATTATAAATATATCTTTGTGGGTTTACTTGCACACCATTTACTCTTATTTCAAAGTGTAAGTGGTTACCTGTTGAGTTACCTGTTGACCCAACTTGTGCTATAACGTCTCCCGCTTCTACTTTATCTCCTACTTTTGCTATAAGCTTGCTACAATGTCCGTAATAAATTTGTACACCATTTCCACAATCTACAATAATTAAATTACCATAACTTCCTCTATCTCCAGACCATGTAACAGTTCCACTTGATGCTGCTTTAATTTCAGTACCATAAGGTGCTGCTATATCTAATCCTGTGTGTGCATGGCTACGAATGTCTTCTCTTTCACCAAATCTTGATGTAATAAAACCACTAATTGGCTTTTGACTTAAATAAATACCATTAACTGAAGCATCTTCTATTTTTTCTAGCTCATTTTCTATTTCTTTTTTTGCAACCTTTATAGTTTCTACACCTTTACCTTTTTCATTTGTGTATATTTTGTTTATTTCAACATTAGCATTATCCATACTTGATTTATGCTTTTCTTTTAGTTCGGCAACTAATTTTTCTGCTTCATCTAATGAATTTACTATAGATTTTTGCTCTTCGTTTACTGTAACTGCATAATATTTGTAAGTAAGCTTTGTATTTTCTTTTATTTTGGATGCTACCTTTTCTTCATCCATATCTTTTTGTTTATCTACAAATGTTAATTTATATTGTACGTCACATTGTATGTCTATAAATTCTAAGCTTTCGCCTTCTTCTTGTTTTATGTTTTCTTCTAAGCCTTTTTCAAATTGCTCTACATTTTCTATATATCCTATTTGTTCGTCTTCTATTATTACATTATATACAAGTTTATATTTGATTAAAACTAATGCAATTATAGCTATTAAAGCTACTGCAATTATGTTTATCCATTTAAATATTTCTTTTGTGCAAAACTCAATTTGTTTATTTAAAATAAACTTCACTCTCCTTTTTTTGTTGCACGACATCTTTTATTATACCATATATTTTATGTAATGTCAAATGAGTTTATTCATAAATAAAGCATTGTAGCCTAGATTTTGGTTTTAAAATAATTAAGTTTCAAAAAATTTAAGACGAAAATCCGGTTCTAATATCTTGTTTATATACAACTTTTCCAAACCTAATTTCATTAATTTTCTTCTGCATTTCCATTAATATTAATGGAATAATTGAAATTCCGATTGTGTATAACCATTGAATTCCAGTTAGTGGTACTAATTTAAATAAACTTGCTACTGGCGGAATTAAAACTACAATGGTTTGTAAAATAGCTCCTAATACAAATGCTCCTACTAGATACTTATTTTCTAAAATTCCAACTTTAAATATTGATTCGTCACTTTTAATATTAAAACTATGTACTAATTCTAGAAGCCCTAATGATAAAAATGCCATAGTTCTTGCGACATCTATATTGTAAAAATGATTTCCTATGCTAAATGCAAGTAATGTTAAAATTCCAATCATTGAGCCTTCTACAAAAATTTTGCCCCATAAACCATCTGCAAAAATTCCTTTTTTACTATCTTGTGGCTTCCTATTCATTATATTTGCATCTGGCTTTTCTAAACCTAAAGCAATGGCTGGAAGTGAGTCTGTTACTAAATTTACCCATAAAAGCTGAATTGCAAGTAGTGGTGATTTTAAGCCAAGCAGTAATCCTAAAAATATGGTAACTATTTCGCCAATATTAGTTGCAATTAGGAAATGTACGGCTTTTCTTATGTTATCAAAAATGTTTCTTCCTTGTTTTACTGCTTCTACAATAGTTACAAAATTATCGTCTGTAAGCACCATATCTGCTGCATTTTTTGCAACATCTGTGCCGTTTTGCCCCATTGCTACGCCAATGTTTGCTTGTTTTAATGCTGGTGCATCATTTACACCATCACCTGTCATTGCAACTACTGCACCTGTACTTTGATAGCTATTTACAATCCTTACTTTATGCTCAGGTGTAACTCTTGCAAATACAGAATATTTCATAATATTCTTTTTTAACACTGCATCTGGAATATTATCTAGTTCTTCTCCTGTAATGCTTAATTCTCCTTCATTTAATATTCCTAGTTCTTTTGCTATTGCTGTTGCTGTTGCAACATGATCTCCTGTAATCATTACAGTTTTTATTCCTGCTTTTTTACATGTAGCTACTGCTTCTTTAACGCCTTCTCTTGGTGGGTCTATCATTCCAATTAACCCTACAAATACTAGGTCTTTCTCGATAGTGCTACTTTCTATTTTGTTTGGAAGTTCTTTTACATCCACATATGCAATAGCAAGCACCCTTAAGGCTTTTTCTGCCATTTGTAAGTTTTGGTTTTCTATTTGCTCAATTGTTTTACTTGTAAGCTCAGTTACATGTGGATTTGTTGTACCTTGATATAAGAATTTGCATTTTTTCAAAAGCACATCTGGTGCACCTTTGCTTATAATTCTATATCCATTAGGAATTTTATGAATTGTAGTCATCATTTTTCTATTAGAATCAAATGGAATATCTGCTATTCGTCTCATTTGGTTATATAGTTCTTGCTTGTTTTGACCTACTTCTAAGGCTCTATTTACAATAGCAACTTCAGTTGGCTCTCCATTTACTTGTATTTTGCCATTTTCAGTAAAAACATCTACATCTGTGCACATTGTAGCTAAGCCTAAAATCCATTTGTTAAAATCATTATTTGTTATTTTTTCATTTATATTTTCTTCATTTGTTCTTCCGAAATTTACACTTTTGTTATTTGTAATTTCACTATTGGTTATTTTGTCTCCAATTCCTACTATTTTTGTTACTTGCATTTTGTTTTGAGTTAATGTTCCTGTTTTATCTGAACAAATTACGCTACTGCTTCCTAATGTTTCGACTGCTGGAAGCTTACGAATTATGCTATTTTTCTTAGCCATTTTTGTAACACCAATAGAAAGCATTATAGTAACTATTGCAGGTAAGCCTTCTGGAATTGCTGCAACTGCTAGTCCTACTGAAGTCATAAACATTTCTATTGGCTCAATTTTTTTCATAAGACCTATAATAAAAATTAAAAAGCAAATGACTAAACAAGCTATTCCCAAAGTTTTCCCTACTTGTCCTAATTTCTTTTGAATTGGTGTTTCTTTATCTTCATTTGTAAGTATCATCTTTGCAATTTTACCAACTTTTGTGTTCATTCCTGTTTCTGTTACAAGCATTTCTCCATGTCCATTTGCTACTATTGTTGTAGCAAATACCATATTTACCATATCTCCCAATACAGTTTTATCTTGTAATATTACATTAGCATCCTTTAAAACTGGCACTGTTTCGCCAGTTAAGCTTGATTCCTCTACTTTCAAATTTGATGCTTCTATCAGCCTTCCATCTGCTGGCACATAGTTTCCAGCCTCTAAAATTACAATATCGCCAGGTAATACTTCTTCACCTTTTATTACAAGTATTTTTCCATCTCTTTTTACTTTACAAGTAGGTGCAGACATTTTTTTAAGTGCCTCTATTGATTTTTCTGCTTTTGCTTCTTGTATAAGCCCCATAATTGCATTAAATACTACTATTGCAATAATTATGATTGAGTCAAAGTAGTCATTAGTTCCCTGAATTTTAGAAATTACTGCTGATACTATTGATGCTATGATTAGAATAATTATCATGAAGTCTTGAAATTGCTTTAAAAATCTAATTATTATAGATTCTTTCTTTTTTTCTTCTAACTGATTTAAGCCATATTTTTGTTTTCTTGCTTCTACCTCTTTTGAATTAAGTCCATAACTTAAATTAGTTTTCATTTTCCTTTCTACTGCTTTTACATCTAAAGTATGCCACATTTTTATTTTCCTCCTTTGCTTTTTTAGTAATTCTCTTCTTTAAGTATAATTTAAAGTCTTTATGTTTATTGCTTTTTCGAAATAAGCTATTACAATTATATGATGCTTGTCTGCAAGTTATGTTTAGTTTTTTTATTTTATTACTTTATTTATTAAGTTAAATTTAATCATACAAAAAAAGACTACTTAAAATATACAGTTTAAGTAGTCTTTTTTCTATAATTTTATAGTATTAATTTTTATTTATATTTAATATTTCTTCTTTAGTTAGTCCTGTTGCTTTTATAATAATATCTATGTCAATTTTTTCGTCTAACAACTTCTTTGCTGTTTCTAGATTTGCTTCTCTTTTACCTTCTCTTTTACCTTCTTTTTTCCCATCTCTTCTTGCTTCATACATTCTTTGTTCTTGGTCCATTCTCTCTAGCTCCGCTTTTAATGCCATTCTTCTTAATATATCATTTCTGCTTATTTCATCTAGCTCTTCTTTCGCTTCTTTTATATCTTCATTGTTTTCCATTATTCTTTTTACCTCCGCATCTTCTGGATTATTTAAGAAATACCTTAGATAAAATTGTATTTGAATTAAAACTTTTTTATTAATGCCTTTCGGCTAGAAATATATTGTGAAAACATTATATTAGCTTTTTTACTAAATTGCAAGAAAAACATTTCGACATATTTTTACATTTTTTGTCAACCAAGTAAAAAATATAAAATAATGTAGGTTTGTTCGCTTGATTTTTACAAACAGATGTTGTATAGTATACAACATAGGAAATGAGAATAAATAACATGTTATTATGTATATTCAATTTATAATTAGTGTAAAATAACTTATATGACTGAATATTTAGGAGGAGAAGTAATGAAACAATATACTTTAAAAGATTATATTTCTGCCTTAGAGAAAGAAAATTTAATAGAATGTGTTCCATCTAATATTGATATATCAAATATAGAAAATACATTGATAGAAAAAGTAACTCATAATTCTAAAGAAGTTACAAATAACACTTTATACATTTGTAAAGGTTTAAATTATAAACCTTCATATTTAGAAGAAGCTATTCAAAATGGTGCTATTTTGTACATATCTGAAAAAGAGAATGTAACTAAAACAGACTTTCCACATATAATTGTAAATGATATTCGTAAGAGCTTAGCTTGCATTTCTTGCATGTATTATGATTACCCTGCTGAAAAGCTTAATATGATTGGGATTACTGGTACAAAGGGTAAGTCTACAACTGCTTACTATATTAAAAGTATTTTAGATGATTACATGAAAGAGCATGGGCTTCCTGATACTGCTATAATTTCTTCTATTGATACTTATGATGGTAAAACTTTGAAAGAGTCATTAATTACTAGCCCTGAGTCAATTGATATGCAGTATTATATTAGAAATAGTGTTGATTGCAACATTAAGAATTTGGTTATGGAAGTTAGTAGCCAAGCTTTAATGCTTCATAGAGTTCATGATATTATGTATAAAGTTGGTGCCTTCTTAAATATTTCTGAAGACCATATAAGTAGCATAGAGCACCCTACTTTTGAAAATTATTTTGAATGTAAATTAAGATTTTTTGACCAAGTAGAAACTGCATGCGTTAATTTAGATTCTGATTATATTGACGTCATCTTAGAGCATAGTAAAAAAGCGAAGAAAGTAATAACATTTAGTCAAAAAGACGAAAATGCAGATGTTTATGGTTATAATGTTCAAAAACAGGGTCATAACAATATTTCATTTTGTGTGAAAACTCCTAACTTTGAAAATGAAATTTTGCTTACTATGCCTGGATTATTTAATGTTGAAAATGCTTTAGCTGCTATTTCAATAGCAATTGCATTAGATATTCCATATTCTAATATTTATAATGGCTTAAAGGTTGCAAGGGCAAGTGGTAGAATGGAATCACATGTAAGTAAAGATGGCAGTATTATTGTTATTGTTGATTATGCTCATAATAAGCTAAGTTTTCAAAAATTATATGAATCGACTAAACAAGAATATCCTGATAAAAAAATTGTAACTGTTTTTGGCTGTCCGGGTGGCAAAGCACAGCTTCGTAGAAGGGATTTGGGTACTTTAGCAGGCATTCATTCTGCAATTAGCTATTTAACTGCTGAAGACCCCGGACCTGAAGATGCCGTTGATATTTGCAAGGAAATTGCTGAGTATATAAAAAATGGACCCGGTGATTATAAAATTATAGAAGACCGCGGAGAAGCTATTAAAGAAGCTATTTTAGAAAATCCTAATAGTGTAATTTTAATTACTGGAAAGGGAAATGAAACTAGACAAAAGATTGGAAAGCAATATGTTCCTTGCCTTACAGATACTGAGTATGCTACTGAAGCTTTAGAAGAGTATAATAAGAAGATTTCGTAATTAAAATATTATTCACAAGAATATTATTTATAATAATTATTATTCATAAGAGGTATTAGCTCATAAAAAGTATTACTCAAAAATTGAAAAGGTTATAGTTTTTACATAACTATAACCTTTTTTATTTTATGTACAAGTATATATTATTAATGTTAAATATTGCTTTAGTGTCTAAATTCCTTTGATTTACCCTTTAAGTTTTAGCGACAATAATTTACTAATACCGTTTTCCTCCATAGTTACACCATATACTGTCTGTGCTACTTCCATTGTTCCTTTTCTATGTGTAATTATTAAGAATTGTGTGTCTTTGCAGAATTTCTTTAAGTATTCTGCAAAACGATATACATTGACATCATCAAGTGCCGCTTCTATTTCGTCTAATATGCAGAATGGTGCTGGATTAATACGCAAAATTGCAAATAATAGTGCTATTGCAGTAAATGCCCTTTCTCCACCTGATAATAGCATCATATTTTGAAGCTTCTTTCCTGGTGGTTGTACATGAATATCTATTCCACACTCTAAAAGTTCTTCTTCATTTTCTAGTATTAATTCTGCCTTTCCTCCACCAAATAACTCTTTAAATACTTCACTAAAGTTTTTGTTGATTTGCTCAAATTTTTCTTTAAATTGCTTTTTCATTGTTTCTGTCATCTCAGAAATTACTTTTCTTAACTTAGTAGCTGTATTTTCTAAATCTAAACGTTGCTCAGACATAAAGTCGTATCTTTCTTTGGTTTTTTTGTATTCTTCTATTGAGTCAATGTTTATGCTTCCTAGGTCTTTTATTTTGTTTCGTAATTTGTTTACTTCTTTTTGTGCCTGTGCTACATTTGCTGGTTTTTCATAGCCTTCTGTGTTGTTTGGTGTTAATTCATATTCGTTCCAAAGCTGTTCTGTGACAAGACTTAAATCTTGTTCTAATTTTGCTTTCTTAACATCTAATTTAACTAAGCCCTCTTTTAATGTTTCTAATGTAGAAAATTCATTTGATATTCCCTCTTCTACTTTTGCTAGTTCTTCATTTTTAGAAACTCTTTCTTGCTTTAAGCTTTCTATTTTACTAGAACTATTTGCAACCTCTTGCTTTATTTCTTCTATTTGTTTTTCAAAATTTACAATTGCTTCTTGTAATTTTTGATTTTCTTCTTCTACTGATGCAATGGTTTGTTTCTTTACTTCTATGCTATTTTGCTGATTTTGAATATCTGTATTTATTCTTTCTACCATCTCATCAATTGAGCTTTCGCTTTCATCAAATGAACCAACTGAAATTTTAAGGTTTGTGATGTCCATATTTAAATTGTCTATATATGTTTGCTTATCCTTATTTTCTAATGCAAATTGTTCAACAACTTTGTTTAACTCTTCTATTTCTTGTGATAAGCTTTCTATTTGATTATTCTTTTCTTCTTTTTGTTTTATGCCATCTTCTTTTTGTTTATCTATTGATACTTGCTCTTCTCTTAGCTTTTTTAATCTTTCTTCTAGTTTGCTAATTGATTCTTCTAGTGATACCATTTTTTGATTTTCCGTAGCGTAAACAATATCTATCTCTTGTAACTCTTTTTCTAGCTTTGCTGTTTCTTCGATAATATTACTAATAGATGAAGCATATTCTTCTTTTTCTTCTGTTTTTTGAGAAATTTGTTTTTCTAACTTTTTAAGCTCTTTTTCTAGTTCTTCTATTTCTCTGCTTCTTCCTAAAATATTTACAGTTTTATTCGCTACACTACCACCTGAAATAGAGCCACTAGGGCTTATTATATCTCCCTGCAAAGTAACTATTCTAAAAGAATATTTATCTTTTTTAGCAAGTGTTATTGCTGTGTCCATATCTTTTACTACAACAGTTCTACCTAATAAGCTTAAAATAATTTGCTCATATTTTTTATTAGCTGTTACTAAGTCTGATGCGATTCCAATAACACCATCTATTTTAGTTAATCTATCTAGCTTTTTGCCTTGTACTGATGCTATTGGCAAAAATGATGCTCTACCTAAATTATTTTGTCTTAAATATTCAATCAATTTTTTAGCATCTTGCTCTGTTTGTGTTACAATGTTTTGAAGGCTTTGACCTAAGCACATTTCTATTGCAAGCTCATATTCTTTATCTACTGAGATTAAATTTGCTAAAACGCCGTGCATTCCTTGCTTTAAGCCACCATTTCTTTCGCAAGCAATAAGTAATTCTTTTACAGTTTTATGATAGCCTTCTTTCTCCTTTTCTGTTTCTATCAAAAACTGGCGTCTTGACATCTTCATTCTTTGTGTATATGTAAGTTTATTTATTTCTTCTTCATATTGCTTTAACTTAGCCATATTTTCTTCTTTTGTTTTACTTGCTTTTTCTAATGCTGAAGCTGATGCATTTCTTTTTCCCTCAAGCTCATAAAATCCTTTTGAAAGTTCTTGTTTATTGCCTCTACTTAAATCTAACTCAGAAATTACAGAATCTATTTCATTTTTAACTTGTTTCTTTCTTTTTTCTAAGTTTTCTGAATTTGCATCTATTGCATTTATTTCACCCGCTAATTGATACTTTAAGTCTGTATTTTGCTCTATTTTTTGCTTTTTAGCTTCTATTTCTAGCTCTTTAGTAGATAATTTTTGTGTAAGCTCTAAAAGCTCTGCTTCTTTTTCTGCTAAATCTTTTTGAAATCTTTCTTTATTTGCACTTAAAGAAGTTTTCTTTTCTACTTTTTGCTTTTGCTCTTCTTGTAGTTCAGTAATTCTAACATTTACTTCTTCTATTTCTTTTTCTAATCTTTCTTTATTAGTTTGGTTATTTTGTATTCTTTCCTTGCTAATTCCTATTTCAGAATTTATTTTTTCTATTTTATTTGTGCTACCAAATCCAATATTTTGCATTTCTTCAACTTGAGTAGTTATATTTTCCACTTCTAACCTTAAAGCTTCTTTTCTAGCTTGTAAACTCTCCATTTTAGAATCTTCATCTGCTTTTTGAGAATTCATAATTTCTTCATCTTTTAAAAGCTCAGCTAGCTTTTCTTTATATACCCCAATGTTATATACAAAAAGACCTACTTCAATATTTTTTAATTCTTCTCTTAAATTTAAAAACTCTTTTGCCTTATCTGACTGTAATTTTAAAGGTTCAATACTACTTTCTATTTCTGACAAAATATCATTTATACGAAGTAAATTTAATTTTGTTTGCTCAAGCTTTTTCTCTGATTCCATTTTTCTAGTTCTATATTTTACAATTCCTGCTGCCTCCTCAAAAATGTGCCTTCTATCTTCTGATTTATTACTTAAAATTTCATCAATTTTACCCTGCCCAATAATGCTGTAACCATCTCTACCAATTCCTGTATCCATAAATAGTTCTACAACATCTTTTAAACGGCATGGAGTTTTATTTATTAAATACGCTGTTTCTCCACTTCTATATACTTTTCTTGTAACTGTTACTTCTGAATATTCAATAGGAAGTTTTCCATCTGTGTTATCTATAACAAGTGAAACCTCTGCAAAGCCTAGTGATTTTCTTGCTTGCGTTCCAGCAAAAATAATGTCCTCTGATTTAGAACATCTAAGTAACTTTAAGCTTTGCTCACCAAGTACCCAACGGATTGCATCTGAAATATTGCTTTTCCCAGAGCCGTTTGGGCCGATAACTGATGTAATTCCCTCTTTACATTCTAATATAGTTTTATCTGCAAAAGATTTAAAACCTTGTAGTTCAATTCTTTTTAAATACATTTTTTCCACCTAACTTGCTATTTATATTATTTAATTTTGCTAAAAATATTATGTTTTGCAAGCACCGCTTAAGCGTCCTAAACGAAACGAAGTGAAGCGCGTTTGGAGCAACTTTATGTTGCGACAGCAAGGTGCAAAAAACATAATATTTTTAGCTATATTTAAATGACTATGTATTTTATATCATTTTTCGGCAAAAAAGTAAATTGTTTTACATTTATTTTTTTATTATAATAAGCTTGTTATAACAATTTATTTTTAAAAATACATAAAAATTATAGTAAATTTCAAACTAGTATGGTAAAATAGTATTAAAAGTGGAGAGGAATGGTTATATGATAGATGAAAGAACAAAGAAAATTTTAATGGCAATTGTAAAGCATTGCAATATAATAGAAGAAACCAAATTATATTTTGGAGATAATTATAGCAATTTTGAAGAAAATAGTATATATCAAAATGCAATACTTACACCAGTAACTCAAATTGGTGAATTGGTAAAACGATTATCAAATGAATTTAGACAAGAAAATAGTGAAATTCCTTGGAAAAATATCGCAGGAATGAGAGATATAGTAGTTCATAATTATGAAACAATTGACAAACTTATACTTTGGAATGTTGCTGATACAGAAATTGAAAAACTAAAAAACTTTTGTATTAATCTTTTGAAATAAGGAGGACTACAAATGTCAGAATTAGAAATAATAAGTAAAAAGATAAAACCTGTTGCTCAAAAATATAATCTTATGTATGTATGGATATTTGGTTCATATGCTAAAAAGAAACAAAGAAAAGATAGTGATATTGATATTTTAGTACGAACAGAAGATGTTGCAGAAGGATTTAAAATCGTAGAGGTAAAATTTGCATTAGAAGAAGTTTTGGAAAAGGAAGTTGATATTGTTACAACAGGTAGTATAAAAGGTTCATTATTAGAAGATGAAGAATTAGGCGAAGTTTTAGTATACCAAGCTGAATAAAATAGTGCAAAAGAAATAAAGGAGATACAAATGTTTAAAGAGAAAGTAGATTTTTATAGCCCAGTTAGTTTAAAATCGTATAACTTAGACCAAGTAATGCGTTATCAATTAGATGTATTAGAAAGATTAGATCCGTTTACAAGACGACATAGTGAAAATGTTGCTAATTTAGCTTGTAGAATTTGTGAATATTTGCATTGTACACAAGCATTTACTATTCATTGTACAATTTGCGGATATTTGCATGATGTTGGAAAAATGTTCATTCCAGTTGAAATTTTAAGTAAGCCGACTAGATTGACTGATGAAGAATATGAAATTATGAAAAAGCATACTACTTTTGGTTATCAAATGTGTATGAAAGATATTAAATTAAGACCTTATGCATTAGCTGCATTAGACCATCATGAAGCCTTAGATGGCACTGGTTACCCAAATGGTATTACTAAAAAAGACATTCCTTATGAAGCTCAAATTATACGTGTTGCAGATGAATATGATGCAATTGTTACTAAAAGACATTATACTACTCACGTTAATATTTCTGAAACGCTAAAAGATTTAATTAAAAATGCTAAGCCTGATCCTAAATTTCTTGCTCTTGATCAACTTGCTGAAAAACGTAAAGAGGGTAAAGTTAATGGCCTTATTTTAAGAAAATTATTTAAAGTTGTTATTGATGATACTTTATATGAAATTAGTGGAATTGTAGACTATGTAAATTACTTAGAACAACAAATTAAACGTCTAGAAGTTATAAAAGGATATCAGAAAAAAGCTGATAATTCTAATAAGGAAAAAACAAAAAATTATTATCATGAAGGTATGAGATTATTATTACAAGAGGGAGAAACCTTTGAGAATTATGACACTATATTAAATGAATATAAGGAAGCTCTTGTTAATCGTAATAATTTAATTCAAAGATTATATGACGAAATTAAGATTATTAAGAGATTAAGAGTTTAGAAATTTAAATA
The DNA here is from genome assembly GCA_947629045.1 of uncultured Clostridia bacterium. Lineage (GTDB taxonomy): Bacteria > Bacillota > Clostridia > TANB77 > CAG-508 > CAG-273. Next base: position 38,931 of record CANRCF010000002.1, read on the forward strand.
TATAATTTTTAAAAAAAATATAGTTTTTGTGTAGTGGCGCGCAGCGTTCAAACGGAACGAAGTGAAGTGCGCTTGGAGCAACCATCATATATTGAAAAAAGATGTAGATATTCTACATCTTTTTTCATAAAAAGTTGCGACAGCAAGCTACAAACAAAAGCTATATTATTTTTTATATTATTTACTTATTTTTAATTAAATTTTTCTATTTACTAAGTGTTATTTTTACTACTGTTCCTTCTTCTACTGCAGTTCCTTCAATAGGATCTTGGCTAATTACTGTTCCTGAGCCACTTACACTTAGATTTAAATTTAGATTTCTTAGTTCGGTTTTCACTTGTGATAAGCTTTTACCTATTAAATTTGGAACTTGTTTTGATATTCTAGTATCTTCTGAGTTTGTATATAATTTTACAACTGCATTTTTCATAAGTGATGTTCCTTTTAAAGGATACTGTTCTGTTACAATTTCAGTAGAATCTGCTGATGTACTACATATAAATCCAGCATTTTCTATTATTTTTTTAGCTTCTGCTACTGTTTTATTTACTACATTTGGTAAATTTGTTGTTTTATTTGCATCAGTATTCTCTGAACTATCTGATGGGACTTGTAAATATGGTAGTACTTCTTTTAAAATTTGACTTGCAACTGGTGCTGCAACACTACTTCCATAGTGACCTTTCGGACCATCTGGGTCATAAAGGGTAACAAGTAACACTACTTCTGGATTTTCTGTTGGTGAAATTGCTAAGAATGATGCTGTGAAGCCTTCATCAGGATTTCCTGGATCTGGTTCTGAAGTACCTGTTTTTCCAGCTATTGAATATCCTTTTACTTTTGCTTTTTTACCACTTCCAGTTTCTACAACAGTTTCTAACATATCAAGCATTGTATCTGCTGTTTCTTTTGACACTACTTGTCTTACTTGTACTGGGTCTACTGTTGTTACTGCTCCTGTATCTGTGTTTTTAATTTCTTTTACTATACGTGGTTGCATTAAAATTCCATCATTTGCAATAGCAGAGGCAGCTGTAATCATTTGAAGTGGTGTTATTTTAAATCTTTGGCCGAATGACATTGTTGCAAGCTCTATTTTTCCTACATCTTCTAAATCCCAGAAAATAGAACTATTTGACTCTCCTGAGGTTGCTATTCCAGTTTTTTCAAAAAGGCCAAAAGCATTATAATATCTGTAACACGTAGATGCTCCTATCTTTTGTCCTAGTTGAATAAATGCTGGGTTACATGAGTTTGATAATGCTTGTCTTAGACTTTGTTTTCCATGTTTAGTTCCTTCTGAGCATCTCATTTTAATGCCTGACACTACCTGATATCCTATACAATTAAATTCATTTGCCACGTCTGGTTCTTCTATATTTTCTTCTAATGCTATTGATGCTGTAATTATTTTAAATACTGAGCCTGGTTCATATTTATCTGTTACTGCACGATTTCTATACAAAGAATAAATTGCATTCATTCTTTCTTCTGAGCTCATTTTATCCCATTTTTCTTTTTCTATATTTATTGGCATTTCTAATGGCTCATTTAAGTTATAGTCTGGATATGTTGCCATTGCTAAAATATCACCAGTTTTTGGGTTCATCATTATTGCATTTCCGCCTCTACTACATTTATTTTCAAGGCAAGCTTGCTTTAAATATTTTTCCACAATTGTTTGAATATTAGCATCTATTGTTAATGTAATATTACTACCATTTTGTGCTGGTATGTATGTTTGATTGCTATCTGGAATAGCGCCTTGAAGTGCATCTTGTGATTCTACTATTTTTCCAGGGGTTCCAGTTAAAACATCATTCCATGCAGCTTCTAAACCTTCTGCACCTACATTATCTATATTACAAAATCCTATTAATGAAGATGCTAAATTTTCATAAGGATAATATCTTTTTGTATCTTCATCTATGTTTATTCCTGAATAGATTTCTTCTTCATTCATCCATTCTCTTAGCTTGTCCACTTTGTCTTTTTCTACTTTTCTTGCTATAACAGAATATGAGGAATTACTATGTAATTTTTCTAAAGTTTCATCATAATCTAATTCAAAAATTTCAGAAAATGTTTTTGCAAGTTTTTCTTTTAAAGCCTCTGTTTTTTCTTCATCCTTTTTGTCACCTGTATATTCAACTATATTTTTTGGCTCTACACTTACTGTATCTACTTGTGCACTTGTAGCCAAAGCCTTGCCTGTTGAATCATATATTGTTCCACGCTTTGGGCTTATTATCTGGTTTTTAGTAGATTGGTAATACATTTTTTCTTTTAATTCCGCACCTTGCACAAATTGAATAAAGCCAAGACGAATTATTAATGCTAAAATTAAAAGCATAAAAACTATCATGGCTATTCTTAATTTTTTTGAAATTGTATACACTTTTTTTTCTTTGTTTTTGTGTGTACTCATTTTTTCCTTTCATTATTACATATATTTCTTTATTTTAAATTTATTATTTCAACAATATAGCTTTTGTGAAGCCACCGCGCAGCGTTCAAGCGAAACGAAGTGAAGCGCGCTTGGAGCAACCAACATACCATTGTAATAAATTGTAGAGAATCTACAATTTATTACATAAGGTGGTTGCGACAGCAAGGTGCAAACAAAAACTATATTGTTCAGTATATTTAATCAATCTATAATAAGCAATTATTGTTTTATAAGCAATTACTGCTCATTAAAAATTTGGTCGAATTCTTCTCCATCAATTTTTTCTTTTTCTAATAATACGTTGGCAACTTTTGTAAGTTTATCCATATTAGCTTGTAATATCTCTGAAGCTTTACGGTAAGCAAAATCAATAATGCTTTTTACTTCTTCATCAATTATAGATGCAGTTTCTTCTGAGTATTCTTTTTGTGTTGCAAAGTCTCTACCTAAGAATACTTCTTCTTGGCTAGATCCTAATGTGATTGTTCCTAATCTTTCGCTCATACCATATTTTGTTACCATGCTTCTTGCAATTTGAGTTGCTCTTTCTATATCGTTACTTGCACCTGTTGATATATCATCTAATACTAATTTTTCTGCTACTCTACCACCTAAAAGTGAAACTATATTTTCTACCATTTCTGTTCTAGACATAAATGATTTATCTTCGGTAGGACGATACATTGTGTAGCCTCCTGCCATTCCTCTTGGTACAATTGAAATTTGGTGAACTGGGTCTTGTGTAGGTAAAAATCTACTTACTACTGCGTGACCTGCTTCGTGGAAAGCTACTAATTTTTGTTCTTTTTCGCTTCTAACTCTTGTTCTCTTTTCAGGTCCCATTGTAACTTTTACCATGGCATCTTCTACTTCTGCCATTCCAATTACACTTAAATTTCTTCTTGCAGCTAAAAGTGCTGCTTCATTTAAAATATTCTCTAAGTCTGCTCCTGAAAAACCTGATGTATTTTTAGCGATTGTTTTTAAGTCTACATCATCACCTAATTTTTTCTTTCTACTATGAACTTCTAGAATTTGCTCTCTTGCTTTTACATCTGGGTTTGATACTACTATTTGTCTATCAAATCTTCCTGGTCTTAATAATGCTTTATCTAATATATCTGGTCTATTTGTTGCAGCAAGTACAATAACGCCTTCATTTGCTGAGAAACCATCCATTTCAACTAATAATTGGTTTAATGTTTGCTCTCTTTCATCATGTCCTCCACCTAAGCCTGCACCTCTTTGACGACCAACTGCATCAATTTCGTCTATAAATACTATACATGGTGCTTTTTTCTTTGCTTCTTCAAATAAATCTCTTACACGAGATGCACCAACACCAACGAACATTTCAACGAAATCTGAACCACTAATAAAGAAGAACGGTACACCTGCTTCACCTGCAACAGCCTTTGCTAAAAGAGTTTTACCTGTACCAGGGTGACCTACTAATAAAACGCCCTTTGGAATTCTTGCTCCCATTTCTGTGAATTTTCTAGGATTTTTTAAAAATTCTACTATCTCTTCTAGTTCTTCTTTTTCCTCATCTACACCAGCTACATCATCAAATGTAACTCTGCTTTTGTCTGTTGGGTTAATCATTCTTGCTCTGCTTTTTCCAAATGACATCGTTTTTCCACCAGCACCATTTCCAGCGCCTCCGGCTCCACCCATTACTAAGAACCAGAATACAAAGAATATAATTACTATTCCAAATGGTGTAAGTAGGCTAAGTAGAACCATCCAAAATGCTTCTGAATCTTGCTTTACTGTTATTTCTCCTGTTTTCATACTGTTATTTAATGTTTCCATTAAATGATCTACACTTGGAATATTAACTTCTTTTTTGAAGTTTTCTCCTTTTAACTTTACTTCTGCTTTAGTGCCTTCTGATGATATCTTAATTTCTGTAACATCTCCTGCTTCTATTTTTGCTACTAAATCAGAATATGCAAGCTTACTATCTGAATTTTCTAATATAGAACTTATTAGAACTATTAAAATCACACCTATTATTAGCCACATTGCTAATGTTTTAATACTATTTTTCAAATCAGTTCCTCCTTGTAATTTCATTTAATTATTTTTATCTTATAAAATATTTTGTTTTTAAAAATATTTTGCTTTCTTAAAAAACATTTTGTTTTCAAACAATATTTATTTTATAACTACTATTTTATTAGTTTATATTTTTTACCCATGGTAGACTATACCATACTAAACTTTTAATTTCAAGTATTTTTTTAAAGTTTTTTCTCCTAAAATGTAGCTATTTCAAGGCTTTTCTTACGGAAGCTCTACTTTGTTTACTTAAAAATATTTTTCCTTTTTTTACAAAAATTTTTATATTTTTATGAGGAGATAAATACTTATTTCCTATATTGTTATTACATAATTTTATTATGTCCTCTAAATGTATCTTTGCAATTCCATTTGTTGTTCCTACTACCTTATTTATAGAATATAGCAAAAGTCTTGTTTTTATTACTTTTGGAAGTATATTAAACTTTTTTAAATCTAAAATAATCTCGTTTTCATTTTCCCCTATTTTTAAAGTTTCATACTCTTTGTTTACTATTTGAGTAAAATACTCTTCATCTTCTTTTGCTAAATCTGATAGTCTATTTATTGTTTCTATTATATTTGGATTGAATTCTTCTTGTAAATATGGAATAAGCTTATTTCTAATTTTATTTCTGGTATATATATTTTCTAAGTTACTTTTATCTATTTTTGGATTTAATTTTTTTTCTTTGCAATATTCTTCTATTTGGGCCCTTGTACATTCTCTAATTGGTCTAATATATGCTATTTCAAGTTTAGCTTTTTGTTTATTCTCTTTTTTAGTTATATTTTTTGATACATATTTTATTTGTTTTAAATTTTCATTTTGTGTATCTATTAGAGCATCTCTTTTAATTTCTATTCCTTTTAGTCCAGAAACAGCACTTCCTCGTAATAAATTCATTAAAACTGTTTCTACATTATCATTTATTGTATGTGCTGTTGCAATTTTATTTGCCTTTTCTTTTACTGCTACTTCTTCAAAAAATTCATAGCGAATTCTTCTTCCCATTTCTTCTGTCCCTAGCTTTTGCTCATCTGCTAATTTTTTAACATTTTCTTTTTTTACATAGCATGGAATATTATGATTTTTGCAATATTCTTGTACATATAAAGTTTCTTCGTCTGCTTCTTTTCGTATTCCATGGTTTATGTGGCATACTATAATTTTAATTTGTAATTTTTCTTTTAAATCGTACAAAGTATCTAGCAGACACATTGAATCAGGTCCACCAGATACCCCTACTATTACTTTATCATTTTTTTCAATTAATGAGTTTTCTTCAATTGTTTTTAAAACTTTTTCTTGTAACATTTTTACTCCTGCTTTTGTTTTATTACTTTTAAATTATTTATCTTTTATATGTTAAGTACATTTTCATTAATACTATTCAGTTTGTTTATTAATATAAATTTCTTTTTATTTTACTATATTAGTGCTTAATACTACTTTTTATTATAATTACTTTTGCTTCTTTACTCTCTATACTTGTTTGCAAATTTTGTATAATTTCCAAGGAATAATAGTTCAACAGTTCCAATAGAGCCTGCTCTGTGCTTTGCTAGTATTACCTCTGCTAAATTTTTATTTCCTTCATCATTTGGATTATAATATTCATCACGATATAAAAACATAACAATATCAGCGTCCTGCTCAATCGCACCAGATTCACGAAGATCTGATAGCATTGGTCTATGGTCAGGTCTTTGTTCAACAGACCTTGAAAGCTGTGAAAGTGCAATAACTGGAACATTAAGCTCCTTTGCTAATATTTTTAGTGAACGACTTATTTCTGATATTTCTTGTTCACGAGATGCACCTTTTCTGTTTGTTCCTTGTACTAATTGAATATAATCTATAACAACTAAGCCTATATCTCTTTCTAGCTTCATTTTTCTACATTTTGCACGAATTTCCATTATTGAAATCCCTGGTGTATCATCTATAATAATTTGTGACTGAGAAAGTGCGCCAGATGCTTCTGCAAGCTTTTGCCAGTCTTCATCATCTATTTTTCCTGTTCTTACTTTATTTGAATCTACCATTGCTTCACTACATAATATACGGTTTGTCATTTGCTCTTTTGACATTTCTAAGCTAAATATAGCTACTGGTGTATTATTTCTTACTGCTGCATTTGTTGCAATATTTAGTGCAAATGCTGATTTACCCATGGCAGGTCTTGCAGCAACAATTACTAAGTCTGATTTTTGAAGTCCTGCTGTAATATTGTCTAAGTCTGTAAATCCTGTTGGAATACCTGTAATATGTTGTTTTTGATTGTATAGTTGCTCTAATTGTGTAAATGAATCTACTAAAATATCTTTAATTAAGCTATAACCCTTTTGATTTCTATTTTGAATTACATCAAATATCTTTCTTTCTGCAACATCTAAAATGTTTTCTACTTCTTCCGTTTGGTCATATCCTAACGTAATTAATTCATTTGCTGTTTTTATTAAGGCTCTTAAAGCTGATTTTTCTTCTACTATTTTTATGTATTGCTCAACATTTGCAGTTGTTGGAACTTTGTCTGGAAGCTGTGCAATATATTCTAGTCCACCAACAGCTTCTAATTGTTTCATAGCTTGAAGTTCAGTTTTTACTGTTATAATGTCAACTGGCTCAGATCTATTATATAAATTTAAAATTGCACTATATATTTGTTTATGATCATCACGATAAAAATCATCTTCTTTTAGTGCCTCTACTGCTAACATTATAGCATCTTTATCTGTAAGTATACTTCCTATAACTGCTTGCTCTGCTTCTATATCGTGTGGTGGAATTTTTCCTAGTTCCATTTTTGCTCCTCCAATTTTCACTTTATATCAAATATTGTTTATTTGATAAAACTGTATTTAATATGGTTTTAATTTAATTCTTTAATCATTCTGCTGTAACAATTTGTACTTTTAAATTTCCTATTACACCTTCATATAACCTAACTGATACTGTAAAGCTTCCTGTCATCTTTATTGGTTCTTTTAAATCTATTTTCTTTTTATCTATTTCCATTTTATATTGCTCTCTTAGATTGTCTGCAATTTCTTTTGAGGTAATTGAGCCAAATATTTTACCATTTTCACCTGTTTTTACAGGAATTTTTAATAGAATACCTTTAAATTTTTCAGCAATTTTCATAGCTTCTTCTTTTTCTACATTCTTTTTATATTGATTTGAATCTTGTTTTGCTTTTAATTTACTCATATTTTCAGCATTTGCTTCTACTGCTAGTTTTTTAGGAAATAAGAAGTTTCGTGCATATCCATCACTTGCATTTATTATTTCATCTTTTTTCCCTACACCTTTAATATTATCTAATAAAATTACCTTCATAATATTTTTCACCTCAATTTTTTTATTTGTGCTCTTTTATATTTAATTTTACTTTTAATAATCTTACCTTTTATATTACTTCAATTTTTATCTTTTAAGTTTTTTACTTCTATATAATAACTTAAAATAAGCTTTTTTTCAAGTAATTTCAAAAAATAAGCAATAGAATTTAATTCTATCGCTTATTTTTTACATAAATTGCTATTTACTTTGAAACATTCTCAAAGTTCCACTCACTTAAATTACAAATTTCTTGATTAGAACTACTCCACCCGCTAAGATGCTAATTACTACTAAAGTTAATCCTATATATGTTGGTACACTACCTGTTGCTACACCTAATAATACTGGTGCATCATCTATATCGTCTTCTCCTGGCTTATTATTTCCTGGCTCAGAATCTATATCTGGTGAATGTGGCTCGTTGTCATCTTTATATATTTCTGCCCAGTTTACTTTCTCTCCTAAGTTGTTCTTATTGTTTATCCATGTTAGTATGATTTCTACTTGGGCGCTCTCTCCTGGTTGCAATAGTGTATCTTTTAATTGGTCTGTTAATACCTTTCCGTCTTCTTCTCTCCATTGCGGATTATCTTTTGGATCAAATCTTAATCCTTGTGGAATGTAGTCTATTAACTCTTTTGCATAGCCTGCTATTTCTCCTTCGTTTGTTACTTTTATTACGAATTTGAATTTGACTGTTGTTTTATCTATTCTACTTCCTCTTATTTCTACTTTTGCTGGTGGTTCTGGGTTTTCATCCCCTGTATGTCCTGTCTTTGTTACTGTCGTTTTTCCACCGTATGTTACTATTGATTCACTTACCCATTTCTTTAAGCTTAAGTCAAAGTATTGTACTTTTATTTTTTCTTCGTCTATATCGTCTTCTTCTGGCTCATCATTGTCTGGTGTAGAGTCTACATCATCTACTGGCTCATTATTCTCATCTCTATCATCTGTTATTTCTGCTGTGTTTATTATTATTCTGTCTGATGTATTTGGCTCTGATACTTTGAAGGCTATTTTTACATCTCTATAATCTGGCATTGTCATTGTTTCTTGGTCAAATGCTTTTAATAAGTTTGCATTTTCTTCTTTTTCATTTTCTTTTGCTAGATAATCTGTTTCAATATATTTTGCTTCTTCTACATTATTTGTTTCTTTACCTTCTTCTGTATACATCTTCCATCTATACTCTACGTTTGTTTCATGGTCTGGTAAGAAAGTTAAGCCCTCTGGTAAATCATCTTTTATTTTGCTTGCATACCCTGCTATTTTTCCTTCATTAAATATTCTTAATGTATATGTTACTATGTTTCCATATGCAACTTGTACTGGATCCTTTGGATGCTCATATTTAAATTCTGTTTCACTTACCTTTGTAAATACTGGTACTCTATTTGTTATATCTGTATCATTTACTTTTGTTATGAATTTTCTTAATGCTAAATCAAGCATATAGTTATCTATTTTTATAAATATTGTATCATCATCTACGTTTGCAGTTAAGTTTGTTTTTCCTACTGTTGCATCTTTTTCTTCGCTTCCTAAAGTTACTGAATTTCCTTTGTTAGATGAACCTTCCGAACTTGATGAACTATTTGAATTTTCATCTACTATTTTAATTGTTTTTGCTACATATTTACCTTTTTCTATTCCTGTTGTAACTGTAATTGTAATTATATCTGTACTTCTGCTATAACCTTCTGGAGCTTTTGTTTCTTTTATTTTAAGTGTTTGTGTTTCTAGTTTTGTTATTGGTAAATCATCTATATTTAAAATTCCATCTTTATTTGTAGTAAGTGTTCTCTTACTTCCGTCTGGTAATGTTATTTCAAATTCTGCACCCTCTAATTTTTCTTTTTCATTTTGTCCATTTATTTTTTCTAGTTTTAAGTTATAACTTCCGTCTTTTGCTTTTTCTAGAATTAAGTCCTCAAAGTCATCATCGTCTTCTTGGCTCTCATCTCCATATTCGTCCTTTTCTACGTTGTCTGGTGTAGAATCTCTGTCTTCTACAGTATCGTCTCCATGTTCATCACTATGTTTTGTAATTTCAGCTATATTTTTTAGAAGTTTATCGGTTTCGCCAGCCTCTGCTACTACTTCGCACTCTATTTTTAAATCTTTATAGTCTAAGTTTTCTCCATCAAATGCTTCAATTAAATCTTCTGCTAGATGTTCTGTTTCTATTGTTCTTCCGTCACCATTTGGATTTGTCCAACCATACTCTTTATTTACTTCACTTTCTGGTAGGAATTTTAATCCTTTTGGTAAATAGTCTGTTACTTTCTTAGCATAGCCTGCTATTTTTCCTTCATTGTATACTCTTATGATGTATATTACTTTATCTCCTGTTTGAACTACTAGTGGCTCTTTTGAGTGTACTTTTTGTGCTGTTGTTCCATCATCTAAGCTTGCTGAACCATTTGCTAATTTTTCTAATTCTTCATCTGTTATTACTGGCTCTCTACTGTATTTTGGTTGATTTGCTGTTTTTAGTTGTGTTTCTTGTAATACTTCACTTTGTGGTATTGGTTGTGTTGGGTCTGGTGTTTCTTCAGGTGCTTTTTCTGTTTCTGCTAATAGTTCTTTTCCTGCAATGCTTATTATGAATTTTCTTAAAGCTAAATCTAGTTTGTAGTTCTTCATTTGAATGTATATTTTTCCATTTACTACATTTGCTTTTAATTCTGTTTTGCCTGATGTTACTTCTGTTAATGTACTATCTATTGTTTTTTCATCTATTACTATTGATTTTGCAAGATATTTACCATCCTCTAGTACTGTATTTACTTTTACTATAATTGTATCTGTACTTTTACTATAACCTTCAGGGGCTTTTGTTTCTTTTATTGTAATTGTTTGTTCGCCTGCTTTTTCTATTGCTAAATCTTTAATAGAAATTTTACCTTTGTCACTACTTGTATATGTTTTTGTTTCTCCACTTGGTAAAGTTATTTCAAATTCTGCATTTGCAAGCTTTTTATTTAAGTTTTGTCCATCTGCTTTTTCTAGTTCTAATTCATAGCTTCCTGTTGCTTTTTCTAGTATTAATCTTTCAAAATCGTCATCATCTTCTTGGCTTTCCTCACCGTATGTGTCTTTATTTACATTTCCCGGCTCTGAATCTCTATCTTTAACAGTTTTGTCATCATGCTCATCACTATGTTCTGTTATTTCTGCTATATTTTTTAATGAGGTTTCTGTTTCTCCTGGTTTTGCTACAACTTCACATTCTATTTTTAAATCCCTATAGTGTAGGTTTTCTCCATCAAATGCGTTTAGCAATTTATCTTTTAAGTATTCTGTTTCTATTGTTTTTCCATCTTCATTAGGATTTGTCCAGCCAAATTCTTGATTTATACTACTTTCTGATTGTGGTACAAATTTTAGTCCTTCTGGTAAATGGTCTGTTACCTTTTTAGCATAACCTGCAATTTCTCCTTCGTTATATACTCTAATTGTATATACTACTTTATCTCCTGTTTTTACTATTAATGGGTCTTTTGTATGCACTTTTTCTGCTGTTGTTCCTTTATCTAATGTAGCTTCTCCATTTTTTAATTTAGTTTTTTCTTCTTCTGAAATTTTTGGCTCTCTTGCAAGTGTACCATCTTCATTTTCTACATTTTTTCCTGCTATGCTTGTTATGAATTTTCTTAATGCTAAATCTAATTGATAGTTCTCCATTTGAACTTTTATCTTATTTCCTTCTTGACTTGCTGTAAATCCTTTTAGTTCAGTAGTTCCTGATGCTCCTGCATTTTTAACCCCTGAAGATTCAATGCTTTTTACTACATATTCACCATCTTCTAATGCAGTTTTTACTGTTAATGTTATTGTTCCACCTTGATTGCTATAACCAGCAGGAGCTTTTGTTTCTTTTATTGTAACTGTTTGTGTTCCTTCCTCTGAAATTGGTACATTGCTAATTGTAATTTTTCCTTGTGAATCTGTTTCATAGATTCCTGTTTCATTTAATACTTCGCCATCAACTTTTACTTCGAATTTAGCACCTTGTAATTTTAAGTTTGTATTTCTTGAATCAACTTTTTCAAGTTCTAATTCATATTTTCCTTCAGCTTTTGGTAAAATTAATCTTTCAAAGTCGTCATCATCTTGCTTACTTGTTTCTCCATAATCATTTATTGGAACATTGTTTGGCTGAGAATCTCTATCGTCTACTGTTGTATCTTTATATTCATCACTGTGCTCTGTTATTTCTGCAATATTTTTTAGTTCTTTTGATGTTGCTCCTGGTTTTGCTACAACTTCACATTCTATTTGTAAATCTTCATAATCTAAATGTTGTCCATCAAATGCATCTAATAATTTGTCTGCTAAATGTTCTGTTTCTATCGTTCTTCCGTCTGCACTAGTACTTTTCCAGCCATATTGTGTGTTTATATCGCTACCTTCTACAAGTTTTAAGCCTTCTGGTAGGTGATCTGTTACTTTTTTTGCATAACCTGCGATTTCGCCTTCATTGTATACTCTTATTTTGTATATAACTTTGCTTCCTGTATGTACTGGTAATGCATCTTTTGGATGATCCTTAAATGCGGTTGTTCCACTATCTAATTTTGCTTGTCCTTTTGCTAAATTTCCTTTTTCTTCATCTGAAATCTTTGGCTCTCTTGTATAATCTTCTCCTGTTTTTATATCATTTTCATCTATATTTATTATGAATTTTCTTAATGCTAAGTCTAATTGATAGTTCTTCATTTGAATTACTATCTTATTGCCTTTTAGTTCTGCTGTGAATCCATTTAAGGTTGTATTTTTTGATGGTCCTTCTTCTATTGTTCCAGATGATTCTATTTTATCAACTACATATACACCATCTTCTATTTTTGTTGTTACAGTTAAAGTTATTGTTGCTTTTTGGTTGCTATATCCATCTGGTGCTTTTGTTTCTTTTAATGTAATTGTTTGAGTTCCAGTTTTTGTAATTGATATATCTGTAATACTAATTTTTCCTGCTGAATCTGTTGTATATGTTCCATCTTTTAATTGCTGATTATCAACTTTTACTTCAAAAGTAGCTCCTTGTAATTTCTTACTTGTGTTTCTAGAATCTACTTTTTCTAATTCTATGTCATAAGTTCCTTTTGCTGGCTCTAAGTATAATCTTTCAAAATCGTCATCATCTTCTTGACTTGTTTCTTTATAGTCCTCAATTCTTACATTGTTTGGATGAGAGTCTCTATCTCTGTCTTTATCAGTAATTCCATATTCGTCTTTATGTGCCGTTATGTCTGCTATATTTTTTAGTTCCTTTGATGTTGCTCCTGGTTTTGCTACTACTTTACATTCTATTTCTAAATCTTCATAATCTATATCTTTATTTCCGAACTTTAATGCATCTATTTTTATATTTTGTAAGTAATTTGTTTTTACAGTTCTACCATCATCAGAATGCCAACCATAATCTTCGTTCACTTTGCTTTTGCCTTCTCCTGTACCTGGCTGTATAAATTCTAATCCATCTGGCAAATGGTCTGTTACTTCTGTTGCATAACCTGCTATCGAGCCTTCATTATATACTCTTATTTTATATCTTACTATATCTCCTGTTTCTACTTTTAAAGCATCTTTTGGGTGTTTTTTCTCAGCTGTTGTACCATTATTCCATGTTCCTTGTCCTATTACTAACTTTCCAATTTCAGTTTCTGAAATTTGTGGCTCTCTTTTATAATTTGCTCCTTCTTTTATTTCTTGGCTCCCTATTTTTACAATGAATTTTCTTAAAGCTAAGTCAAATGTTCCTGGTGTAAATTCTTTGCTATCTGTAAAAGTTTTCTTTTCTTTCTCTACAAGAACTACTGGTTGGTCTGTTGTTCCAGGATTTTCAACTGACCAGTAATTTATTTCTGTAGTATAGTATGTACCTTCTATTTCAAATTTTATTTTAGAACAATTTGCCTGTTTTGGAATAGAAATATAAAAATCTTGTCCTATTAAATCATTTAAATTATTGTTTTCAGACGTATCTCCATTAACAGTTTTTATATACTTAACATCATCAATTTGTGTATTATTATCTCCATATGTTACTTTTCCTGTTAAGTTGCAATTAGTTGTTCCTGCTTTTTCTAATCTGTATGGTCCAAAAACGTATCTATCTCCTTGTACTTGCATTGTAACATCTGTTTGTGCAAATGTTACAACTTTTTCAGTGCTATTTACATTTTCATAATTGTAATTTTTATTTTCTTCTGCTTTTTTTATCAAGTATTCAAATAATGCCTTACATGCTTCATATCTTTCATGTCCATTTTCAAAGCAATTATCACTACCTAAATCTTTATAATTCTTAGTCACATCGTTTTGTATTGCATTTAACCAAAGAGAAAATGTTCTTTTTACATGATATGGATCATTATCTTCTGGGTTAGTATAATGCCATATTGCTAACTGTTGTACTACATCTATATCATCATCTGTTAAATAATCGAAATATTCATCTTTTACATCATCTATTTCTTGTTCTTTTGCATATTTTTTTGCTGCATCTAGTAACATTTTTTTATTTTCTTCTGCTAATTTCTTTTCTTCGTCTGATGCATTAGTTTTTTCTAGTACATATATATTGTCTAAAATCCACATTAAAGAATTATAATTATCTCCATCTGGTAATTTGCTTTTATAATCATTGGGTATTTCATCTTTTTTTCTCATGTCAAAATATTTTTTATAATCAGTTGGTTTAGGTTGTGTACCAGACAACATATCTTCTGAACCAAATCCAGGACCACCTTTTATACAATAAATAGTTTCGTATCGAGGATTATCAGTTTTATATATTTTCCATACACTGTGAGATGTCCCACTATTAGAAGAAAATTTATATCCGTATCCTGTTTTAGTTCTTAACATTTCAATTTTTAATTGCATATTTCCTTCATTTGCTGAAACAACGTTAAATGAGCTAATAACTGTAATTATTAGCAAAAAAAATAAAATTAATAGTATGAATTTCTTTTTTAATTCCATTTTTTTATCCTCTTTTCTTTCATACTATTAATTTTACTCTGTTTTTCGTCATTTGTCAACCTTTTAAATGCTTAAGTTTTGGCATTTTTTGTAAATATATGTAAAAATTAAATTTTTATATAATATTTTGTTTATTTTTTAGTTTTCTTAAAATAAGATTTATATTTAGATTAACTTAAATTACAAACTTCTTGATTAGAACTACTCCACTTGCTAAGATACTAATTACTACTAAAGTTAATCCTATATATGTTGGTGCACTACCTGTTACTACACCTAATAATACTGGTGCATCATCTATATCGTCTTCTCCTGGTTTGTTATTTCCTGGCTCAGAGTCTATATCTGGTGAATGTGGCTCGTTGTCATCTTTATATATCTCTGCCCAGTTTACTTTCTCTCCTAAGTTGTTCTTATTATTTATCCATGTTAGTATTATTTCTACTTGGGCGCTCTCTCCTGGTTGCAATAGCGTATCTTTTAATTGGTCTGTTAATACTTTTCCGTCTTCTTCTCTCCATTGTGGATTATCTTTTGGATCAAATCTTAATCCTTGTGGAATGTAGTCTATTAACTCTTTTGCATAGCCTGCTATTTCTCCTTCGTTTGTTACTTTTATTACGAATTTGAATTTGACTGTTGTTTTATCTATTCTACTTCCTCTTATTTCTACTTTTGCTGGTGGTTCTGGGTTTTCATCCCCTGTATGTCCTGTCTTTGTTACTGTCGTTTTTCCACCGTATGTTACTATTGATTCACTTACCCATTTCTTTAAGCTTAAGTCAAAGTATTGTACTTTTATTTTTTCTTCGTCTATATCGTCTTCTTCTGGCTCATCATTGTCTGGTGTAGAGTCTACATCATCTACTGGCTCATTATTCTCATCTCTATCATCTGTTATTTCTGCTGTGTTTATTATTATTCTGTCTGATGTATTTGGCTCTGATACTTTGAAGGCTATTTTTACATCTCTATAATCTGGCATTGTCATTGTTTCTTGGTCAAATGCTTTTAATAAATTTGCATTTTCTTCTTTTTCATTTTCTTTTGCTAGATAATCTGTTTCAATATATTTTGCTTCTTCTACATTATCTGTTTCTTTACCTTCTTCTGTGTACATCTTCCATCTATACTCTACGTTTGTTTCATGGTCTGGTAAGAATGTTAATCCTTCTGGCAAATCATCTTTTATTTTGCTTGCATACCCTGCTATATTTCCCTCGTTAAATATTCTTAATGTATATGTTACTATGTTTCCATATGCAACTTGTACTGGATCCTTTGGATGCTCGTATTTAAATTCTGTTTCACTTAATTTAGTAAATACTGGTACTCTATTTGTTATGTCTGTATCATTTACTTTTGTTATGAATTTTCTTAGTGCTAAATCTAGTTTGTAGTTATTCATTTGTATGTATATCTTGCCATCTACGACATTTGCTTTTAACTCTGTTTTTCCTGCTTTTATTTCTGTTAAATCTTCTACTAAACTAGTAGCTTCACTATCATCTTGCTCAACTTCTTTTATAGAAAATGCTTTTGCAGTATATTTTGCGTCTTCTAAGGCAGTAACTACTTTCACTACTATTGTGTTTATGCTCTTACTATAGCCTGAAGGTGCTTTTGTTTCTTTTATTGTAATTATTTGTTCTCCAACTTCGTTTATTAGCAACTCATCAATAGTAATTTTTCCTTGCTCATTACTTGTATAAGTTTTCCTTGTTCCATCTGGTAATATTATTTCAAATTCTGCACCCTCTAATTTTTCTTCTAAGTTTTGACCATTTACTTTTTCTATTTCTAAACTATATTTTCCATCTTTTATTTTTTCTACAAGTAAATTTTCAAAGTCATCATCATCTTCTTGGCTCTTATCTTCATATTTTTCCTTCTCTACGTTGTTTGGTGTAGAATCTCTGTCTTCTACTGTGTCGTCGTTATTTTCATCACTATGTTTTGTGATTTCTGCTATATTTTTTAATGTCTTATCAGTTTTTCCAGCTTCTGCTACTACTTCGCACTCTATTTCTAAGTCTTTATAGTCTAATTTTTCTCCGTCAAATGCTTTTATTAAATCTTCTGCTAACTTTTCGGTTTCTATTGTTCTTCCATCTTCTGATGTACTTTTCCAACCGTATGCTTTATTTACTTCACTTTCTGGTAAGAATTTTAAGCCTTCTGGCAAATAGTCTGTTACTTTCTTAGCATAGCCTGCTATTTTTCCTTCATTATATACTCTTATGATGTATATTACTTTATCTCCTGTTTGAACTACTAATGGTTCTTTTGAATGTACTTTTTGTGCTGTTGTTCCATCATCTAAGCTTGCAGTACCTTTTTCTAATTCTTCTAATTCTTCATCTGTTATAATTGGTTCTCTACTATATTTTGGTTGATTTACTGTTTTTAGTTGTGTTTCTTGTGATACTTCACTTTGTGGTATTGGTTGTGTTGGGTCTGGTGTTTCTTCAGGTGCTTTTTCTGTTTCTGCTAATAGTTCTTTTCCTGCAATGCTTATTATGAATTTTCTTAATGCTAAATCTAGCTTATAGTTTTTCATTTGAACGAATATCTTGCCGTCTATGACATTTGCTTTTAAGTCTGTTTTTCCTACTGTTACATCTGATAATGTGTTATTTACACTATTTTCACCTATCTGTATTGTTTTTACAACATACTCATTGCCTTCTAACTCAGGGGTTACTTTTATCGTAATTGTATCTGTGCTTTTACTATAGCCTGAAGGTGCTTTTGTTTCTTTTATTGTAATTATTTGCTCTGTTTCTTCTGAAATTGGTATGTTTTTAATATTAATTTTTCCATTGTTGTTACTTGTATATATTTCTGTTCCATTTAATGCTGTTCCATTAACTTCTATTTCGAATGAGGCTCCTGACAATTTGGTTTCTACATCTTGTGAATCTACTTTTTCTAATTCTATTTCATATTTTCCCTTTATCTTCTTTAATACTAAAACTTCAAAATCGTCATCGTCTTCTTTGCTTTCTTTACCATAATCTTCTGTTGTAACATTATGTGGCTTAGAATCTCTATCTTTTACATTTGTATCACCATATTCATCACTATGCTCTGTTATTTCTGCAATATTTTTCAATTCTTTGTCATTCTCAGTTTCTCCTGCTTCATCTATTACTTCACACTCTACTTGTAAATCTTCATAATGTAACTCCTTACCATCAAATGCTTCTATTAATTTATTTGCTATATGATCTGTTTCTATTATTTTTTCGTCGTCACTGCTGCTTTTCCATCCATATTCTTCATTTATTGTACTTGATGTAGCTAGTTTTAATCCTTTTGGTAAGTAATCTGTTACTTTTTTAGCATAGGCTGCTATTTTTCCTTCATTATATACTCTAATTGTGTATACTACTCTGCTTCCTATATATACTTGTAATGGATCTTTTGTATGTTCTTTTTTTGCTGTTGTTACAGTATTATTTGCTAATTTCATTTTTTCTTCTTCTGAAATGCTTGGCTCTCTTGCAAATTTACCATCTTTATTTTTTACATCATTTCCATCTATACTTGTTATGAATTTTCTTAGTGCTAAATCAAGTTGATAGTTTGTCATTTGAATTACTATCTTATTTTCATGTAAATCTGTTGTAAATGCATTAAAGGTTGTATTATTACTTGCACCACCTTCTTTTTTTGTGCCTGATGATGTTATGCTTTTTACTACATATGTTCCATTTTTTATATCTGTATTTACTGTTAATGTAATTGTTATTCCTTGATTGCTATATCCTTCTGGTGCTTTCGTTTCAGTTATTGTAACTATCTGAGTTCCTACTTCTGTTATTGGTATATCAGTAACACTAATCTTTCCTGCTTCAGTTGTTGTATATGTTTCGCCATTTAGTGCTTGTCCATTTACTTTTACTTCAAATATGGCTCCTTGTAATTTTGTATTTCTATCATCTACTTTTTCTAGTTCTATTTCATAATTTCCTTGTGCTGGTGTAAAATCTTTTTCAATTTCAAAGTTATGTTCTTCTAGTTCTACTTTAACTACTGGTTGTTCTGTATCACTTTGATTGTCAACTGACCAATATGTTGCTTTAGTTGTAGTATACTTTCCTAATATCTTAAGTGTTATTTTTGATAAGTTTTCTGTTTTTGGAATTGATATGTAAAATTCTTGTCCTACTAATTTATCTAGTGCTGTTCCTTCTAATATTCCTGTTTGCTTTTGCACTTCTGATTTATCTTTATTTAAAAGCTTAACATCTGATACCTCTGCTCCATCATTATCTCCAGTTACTACTTTTGCTTCTAAGTTATAATTTCTATTATCTTCACTTGCTTCTCGCTCTAATTTATATGGTCCTAAAATATATCTATTTTCTTCATTTTCAGACTCATCCATTGTAACATTAGTATCTGAAAATTTTATTGGATTAGTGCTACTGTTTACATTTTTATAATTATATTCATAATTCATGTTTTCTGGTATTTTTATTAAGTACTCAAATAATGCTTGACAAGCTTCTAATCTTTCTTTTCCATTTTCGAAATTACCATTACCTAATTCTTTATAACTATTTTCCTCTGTTACGTTATTTTGTTGTACGTTTAACCAAAGAGTAAATGTTCTTCCTATATTATATGAATCTTCTTTACTTGAGTTTGTATAATGCCATATAGCTAATTGCTGTACTACATCTATATCATCATCTGTTAAACATGAAAAATCGACACCTTCATTTCCCTCATTTTCAGCATAATCCTCGGCAGAAGCTAATAAACTATCTCTTCTTAAATCTCCTACTGTAATATTAGAATTGCTAGCTCTAGCACTATTTGTTTCTGGCAATATGAAACAATTATCTAAAATCCACATTATTGCTTTATAATTTTGACCATCAGTATCTAATAAAATATTATCTTCACTACTTATACTAGAATACAACCTAGATGATTTTGTTACTTCTTCTGGATTTCTCATATCAAAATGTTGAGTATAGGTTTTAGATTGCGGTTGCGTACTAAGCATATTATCAGATCCAAAGCCTTGTCCACCTTTTAAACAATAAATGGTTTGGTTTCTGTCATTACCATTTTCATATATTTTCCATACACTATGTCCTTTATTATTATTAGCAGAAAATTTATAGCCATAACCAGATGACCTTTTCATTTTAATGCTTAAATCCAGTGTTCCTTCACTTACACTTGCTGAAACTACGCTAAACGAGCTAATAAATGTAATTATTAGCATAAAAAATAAAATTAATAGCAATAATTTTTTTCTTAACCTCATTTTTTCATTCCTCTTTCTCTTTTTCTATTACTACTAATTTTATTTTCATTATAAATATATGTCAATACAAGAGTTTTACAGTATTTACATTTTTTTACTTTTTTATTTTTTTCTCACTACGGATATACATTTTTCAAATTTAAGCTCGTAATATTAAAAATATATTACAATTTTGTTATATCTTTGTATTATTTTAAATTTATTAGAATTTGTATACATAATATGTATTTAAAATGATTAATATATTTCACATGACATAAAAAAAGAACAATATAATAACAAATATTATATTGTTCTTTTGGTTATATAACATTTTTCTATTTAGTTATTTTAGATTATATATCTAATATGCTTTTTCTATTTAGTGCTTTTTTATGTATTAAATAATTTTATTTACATATTTAATAATTTTTAACTAGATACTTCTGAGAAATACTCGTTTATTCTGTTAATTAATTCTTGTTTTACTTCTTCTATAGTCATTCCTTCAACCTGTGCTCCTGCTAAGGTTATATGGCCTCCACCGCCTAATTTTTCTAGTATAACTTGTACATTTATATCACCTATTGAACGCCCACTTATGTATACTTTATCACCTATTTTTCCTATAACAAATGATGCTGTTATATCACTAATTGTAAGAAGCTCATCTGCTGCTTTTGCACAAATAAGGTTTGCTTCTTTATCGTTTTGGTCATAAACTGAAATTCCTATTGTTTCGTTTACTATTTCTGCATTTTCTACTATTTTTGAAATCTTGTTATATGTTTTTAAATCACTTTGGAACCATTTCTTTACTTTTATAATATCTATACCGCATTTTCTTAAATATGCTGCTGCTTCAAATGTTCTTACACCTGTTTTAAATGTAAAGTTTTTAGTATCCATCATTATTCCTGCATATAAAGCTTCCGCTTCTATTGTTAATAGCTCAATTTCTTTTGGAGCATATTCTAATATTTCTGTAACAAGCTCTGATGCTGATGAAGCATATACTTCATGGAAGGTAAGTATTGCATCCTCGATGCAATCTGGGCTTTTTCTATGGTGGTCTATTATAACAACTTTGCTAGTTTCTTCTAATAGCTCTGGAACTTCTACATAGGTTTGTTTATGAGTATCTACAACTATAAGAAGTGTGTCTGGCGAAATTTTAGACATTGCTTCTGCTTTGTTTATAATAATCTGAGCATATTCCTCATTTTCTTTTGCAGTTTCAATGAAATTGTCTAAGTTTGTTCCCGTATTGTTATTTATAACATAGGCTTCTACACCTAGAGTGTTAGCTAAACGATATAAGCCCATGCTAGCACCCATTGAGTCCATATCTCCATTTGTATGGCCCATTATCATTACATTTTTTGCTTGCTGCATTAATTCTTGCAAAGCATGTGATACAATTCTTGCTTTTACCTTTGTTCTTTTTTCTACTTCTTGGCTTTTTCCACCAAAGAAAATATACTTTCCATCTTCTTCTCTAACAACTGCTTGATCTCCACCTCTACCTAATGCAATATCTACACCTGCTTGTGCTGACTTATACTTTTCGTAGTTTGATTCTCCTTCTTTTGAAATAGCAATACTTAGAGTTACTGGTATTTTTTCTGAAATTTCTAATTCCTTTACTGTATCTAATATATTAAATTTTTGCTCTTCTAACATATTTAAATACTTTTGCTCAAAAATACAAATAAACGTATCTCTTTCAGACTTAATAATCAACCCTTCAAATGTTCCTGCCCAGTCATAAAGTGTTTTTTCAATTGCAGCAAGTAGTATTGGCTTTTGCTCGTCCTCTATTCTTTGATTTATCTCTTCAAAGTTATCTATCATGATAACACCAACACATATTTTAGATTCTTCATAATTGGTTTTAAGTTCAACGTTTTTGGTTTCATCTAAGAAATATAGAGTTAAAATATATTCTTGTTTTACCTTCGTGTAATTACCTAAAATTTCATAGATTTTATTTCCTACTTCTAATTCTTTGTGAACCTTCTTTTCTGGGTCTTCTTCATTGTTTTCTATTTCTAGCTTAATTTCTTTTATTGTTTCATCTAAAACACTTTTGATATCAGTATTTACAAATTCTTTTTCAAATTTTGCACTTTTCCAAAGTATATTTCCATTTGTTTCGATAATTATTAATGGAAATGGTGTGTGCATTAGTGTATTTTTTGCTGTTTTGTCTAAGTGAAATGTTAAATCCTGTATATGCTCTGTTAGCTCTGTTTTATTTTTTTGATTATTGAAGTATGTGTAAATAAGTACCATGGCATAAAATAAAATTGCTGGTGCAATATAGGCTACGTTTAAAACGCATATTATTACTAATAGCACAGCAATAATAATTAAATATATTTTCGTTTTTGACAATATTCCTTCAAATAATTTTTTATTGTCTTTTTGCATATTTTATTTAATCAATCCCTTTCTTCCTTTGTACAAAGACTTATTTTTGCCTTTGTATACATGCATATTGTACTATTATTTATTGCTTATGTCAATTGCTAAGGCTAAAATCATTGATTTTATGTGTCTAAAATTCTTAATTTTTTCGTCTATATAGACTTACATTTTAATATATATATATATATATAGTGCATATTAAGTATAAAGTGCATATAAAGAAAGTTTCTGAGTAACATTAAACAAATTTGTTATATAGCTACAAAAATAGGATGCTCAATTAAAGTGAACATCCTATTTTTATGTTTAATTTACTTATTTAACTATACTTTTATTCTATTTATTCAGCTGTAATACTTTATATTATTCATTAATATATAGTCCTTTTATTCTACAGTAGTTGTTTCTGCTTCATTAGCATTTTCAGTACTTTCCTCTTCATCTTTTTCTGTGCTTATATGTGTATCTTTGTAAATTGGAAGTCCTGTTCCTGCTGGAATTAGTTTACCAATAATTACGTTTTCTTTTAAGCCTATTAACTCATCAACTTTACCTTTAACAGCAGCTTCTGTTAATACTCTTGTTGTCTCTTGGAATGATGCAGCTGATAAGAAGCTTTCTGTAGCAAGTGACGCTTTTGTAATTCCTAGTAAAATACGTTTTCCAGTAGCTGGTCTCTTTCCTTCTTTAACTGCTTCTTCGTTCTTGTCTTCAAAGTCATGTACATCTACTAATGAGCCTGCAAACATATCTGTATCTCCATTGTCTTCTACTCTTACCTTCTTAAGCATTTGTCTACCAATTACTTCAATGTGCTTGTCGTTGATATCAACACCTTGGTTACGATAAACTTTTTGAACCTCTTGAATTAAGTATTCATATACACCTTCTGGTCCTTTAATTGCTAAAATTTCATTTGGATTTATAGCACCTTCTATTAAGGCATCTCCTGCTTGCACCTCGTCTCCGTCTTTTACACGAAGTTTTGACCTAAATGGAATTGTGTATGTTTTTGAGTTATCTTTTGATGTAACAATAACTTCTTTCTTCTTTTTGTCTTCCGAGATTTTAACAGTTCCGTCTATTTCAGTAATAACTGCTAATCCCTTTGGTTTTCTTGCTTCAAATAGCTCCTCAACCCTTGGAAGACCTTGTGTAATATCTGCTACACCTGCAACACCACCAGAGTGGATAGTTCTCATTGTAAGCTGTGTACCAGGCTCACCAATTGATTGAGCTGCTATAATACCAACAGATTCACCAATGTTTACTTCATCACGTGTTGCTAAGCCCATACCATAACATTTACGGCATACACCATGTTTTGTACGGCATCCTAGTACAGAACGAACTTTAACTTGTTCCATACCTGTTGCAACTATTTTTTCTGCTATTTTTTCTGTAATCATTGTGTCTGGGTCTGCTATAACTTCTTTTGTTGTTGGATCTATAATTGTTTCTAATGGATATCTACCAATTAATCTTTCTGATAATTTTTCTATTACTTGGTTTCCATCTTTAATGTCTGATATTACTATTCCTTCATGTGTTCCGCAATCGTCTTCACGAACGATAATGTCTTGTGATACATCTACTAATCTTCTTGTTAAGTAACCAGAGTCTGCTGTTCTTAAAGCTGTATCTGCTAAACCCTTTCTTGCACCATGGGCAGAAATGAAATATTCTAGTGCATCAAGTCCTTCACGGAATGATGATGTAATAGGAATTTCTACTGTTTTACCTGTTGTACTTGCCATAAGTCCACGCATACCTGCAATTTGTCTTAATTGGTTTAAGTTACCTCTTGCTCCAGATTGGCTCATCATATATACTGGGTTTAATTCTTCAAAGTTATTTTTCATAGCTTCTGTAACATCATCTGTTGCTTTCTCCCAGATTTTGATAACTGAGTTATATCTTTCATCGTTAGTTATTAAACCACGTTTATATTGTTTTAATACTTCATTTACTTGTACATTTGCATCTGCTAAAATTTGTTTTTTAGCTTCTGGTACTTTAACATCATCTACTGAAACTGTAATACCAGCTGTTGTAGAGTGTTTGAAGCCCATTGATTTAATGTAGTCTAGTAATTCTGCTGTTGCACTTAAACCATTGCTGTTTATTGATTTTTCAATGATTTTTCCTAAGTTTTTCTTAGCAACTGCAAAATTAATTTCTGGTTCAAATAAGTTTTCTGGTTTTGTTCTATCAACAAAGCCTAAGTTTTGAGGAATACCCTCATTGTATATAAGTCTTCCAACTGTTGTTTCTATTTTACGAGTTTCTAAAACTCCGTCTACTTCTTTTTGAACTCTTACTTTGATTTTAGCATGTAAGCCTAAGTCATGGTTTTCGTAAGCAATTACTGCTTCTTCTGGTGAAGAATAATAATTTCCTTCTCCCATTTCTCCTGCTACTTCCATTGTTAAGTAATAACTTCCTAAAATCATATCTTGTGTAGGTACTGTAACTGGTTTACCATCTTGTGGTTTTAAAAGGTTATTTACTGAAAGCATTAAATATCTTGCTTCTGCTTGTGCTTCTGGTGATAATGGTAAGTGAATAGCCATTTGGTCACCATCGAAGTCTGCGTTAAATGCAGTACATACTAATGGGTGAAGTTTAATTGCTCTACCTTCTACTAATACTGGCTCGAATGCTTGAATACCAAGTCTATGTAGTGTTGGAGCACGGTTTAGAAGTACTGGGTGATCTTTAATAACATCTTCTAGAATATCCCATACTTCTGGTCTTAATCTTTCTACCATTCTTTTTGCATTTTTAATATTGTGTGCTAGGCCTCTACCTACTAATTCTTTCATAACAAATGGTTTGAATAATTCTACTGCCATTTCTTTTGGCACACCACATTGATATAATTTTAATTCTGGTCCTACTACTATAACTGAACGTCCTGAATAGTCAACACGTTTACCTAGTAAGTTTTGACGGAATCTACCTTGTTTTCCTTTTAATAAATCTGATAAAGATTTTAAAGGTCTATTTCCAGCACCTGTAACTGGTCTTCCACGTCTTCCGTTATCAATTAGGGCATCTACTGCTTCTTGTAACATTCTTTTTTCGTTACGTACTATAATTTCTGGAGCACCTAATTCTAATAATCTTTTTAAACGATTATTTCTGTTTATTACTCTACGATATAAATCGTTTAAGTCTGATGTTGCAAATCTACCACCATCTAATTGTACCATTGGTCTTAAATCTGGTGGAATTACTGGAATTACGTCCATTACCATCCATTCAGGTCTATTTTTAGATAAGCGGAAAGCTTCTACTGTATCTAATCTTTTTACTAATTTAGCCTTCTTTTGTTCACTTGCTTTTTCAAGCTCTTTCTTTAATTTTTCAGCTAATTTATCAACATCTATTTCTCTTAATAATTCTTGGATAGCTTCTGCACCCATTTTTGCTTTAAAAGAGCCTACCCCATATTTTTCTTCTGCATCATGATATTCTTTTTCAGATAATACTTGACCTTTAGTTAGTCCACTTGTACCTTTATCTACTACTATATATGATGCAAAATATATAACTCTCTCTAAGCTTCTTGGTGTAATGTCAAGCATTAAACCAATTCTACTTGGAATTCCTTTAAAATACCAAATATGTGCAACTGGTGCTGCAAGCTCGATATGTCCCATTCTTTCACGTCTTACTTTAGATTTAGTTACTTCTACACCGCATCTATCGCAGACAATACCTTTATATCTTACTCTTTTATATTTTCCACAGTGACATTCCCAGTCTTTTGTTGGTCCAAATATTCTTTCACAGAATAGACCATCTTTTTCTGGCTTTAAAGTTCTGTAGTTGATAGTCTCAGGCTTTTTAACTTCACCTTTTGACCACTCTCTAATTTTTTCATCTGATGCTAATCCAATTTTAATCTTGTCAAAAATTTCTAATTCATCCACGTTTATTTAGCCCCCTATATTTTATTTTCTTATGATAAAGGCTTTGCTCTTGCTCTTATCATATTTGTTGATGGCTTTTTCCCTTGCCATCTTTGGTTTTTCATAATTTACTTTAAAATAGTATACACCGCTGAACAATTCCTTATTTGAAACTATTTCAAGTATTTATGAAGGCTATTTAATTTTTTTCACTTTATTATTTAGTATTATATATCTAATCTACTTTTCACTTGACTTAAAATTTAAAAGTACAATTTGAAAACCTATTCCCCATCATCATCAAGCAAATCTTGATCATTTAAAAGGTTATCTTCTCCTAAGTCTGTATCATCTAAAAGAATTTCCTCATCATCTAAATCTTCAAATAGACTATCATCATCTGCCATATCATCATCTAAGCTGTCTGTGTCTTCCCCTTCTTCTGTATAGCCATCTGATAATTCTGATTCATCTATAACTTGGTCGTCTATTTTCTTAGCATCTTCTACACTGTTAAAGTCAATTCCGTCATCAATGTTTTCTTTTAGCTCAAGCTCTTGGTTATCTTCTGATAGAAGTCTTACATCTAGTCCTAAAGATTGAAGCTCTTTTATAAGTACTTTAAATCCTTCTGGTACTCCTGGCTCTGGTACATTTTCACCTTTAACTATTGCTTCGTAAGTTTTTACTCTTCCTACGATATCATCTGATTTAACTGTTAACATTTCTTGTAATGTATATGCAGCACCATAAGCTTCTAGTGCCCAAACCTCCATTTCACCAAAACGCTGTCCACCGAATTGTGCTTTACCTCCAAGAGGTTGTTGTGTAACAAGTGAATATGGTCCAGTTGAACGAGCATGTATCTTGTCATCTACTAAGTGATGTAGTTTTAACATATACATTACACCAACTGTAATAGGGTGATCAAAAGGCTCTCCTGTTCTACCATCATATACTACTGTTTTTCCATCCTCGCTAAGTCCTGCTTTTCTAAATAGTTCTTTTATTTCTTCGTCTGTTGCACCATCAAATACTGGTGTTGCTACCTTCCAGCCAAGTGCTCTTGCTGCCATACCTAAGTGTACTTCTAGAACTTGACCTAAGTTCATACGTGAAGGAACACCTAATGGGTTTAATACGATGTCTACTGGTGTACCATCTGGCATGAATGGCATATCTTCTTCTGGTAATATTCTTGAAATAACACCTTTGTTACCATGACGACCAGACATTTTATCACCAACAGAGATTTTTCTCTTTGTTGCAATATAGCAACGAATTACTTGATTTACTCCTGGGGCTAATTCGTCTGAGTTGTCTCTAGTAAATATCTTAACATCTACTATTGTTCCTGCTTCACCATGTGGTACACGAAGTGATGTATCTCTAACTTCTCTAGCTTTTTCACCAAAGATTGCTCTTAATAATCTTTCTTCAGCAGTAAGTTCTGTTTCTCCTTTTGGTGTAACTTTACCAACTAGGATGTCTCCAGGTCTTACTTCTGCACCAATTCTTATAATTCCGTTTTCATCTAGGTCTTTTAAGCTATCATCACCTACGTTTGGAATATCACGTGTGATTTCTTCTGGGCCTAATTTTGTATCACGACATTCGCAGTCGTATTCTTCAATGTGAATAGATGTGTATACATCTTCTTTAACTAATCTTTCGCTAATTAAAACAGCATCCTCATAGTTATAACCTTCCCAAGTTGTGAATGCGATTAGTACGTTTCTTCCTAATGCCATTTCTCCATTTTTAGTAGCTGGACCATCGGCAATTAGTTCTCCTTCTTTTACTTTTTCGCCAACACTTACAACTGGTCTTTGATTTATACATGTACCACCATTTGTTCTTTTGAATTTTCTTAAATGGTATACATCTAATTCATCTTTCTTATTTCTAATTTGAATTTCATCACCAGTTACTTTTTCTACGATACCATCATTTTTAGCAATAACTGTGATTCCTGAATCTCTAGCTGCTCTATATTCAATACCTGTTCCTACTATTGGTGCTTCTGGCATAAGTAGTGGAACTGCTTGACGTTGCATGTTTGCACCCATTAGAGAACGTTTTGCGTCATCATGCTCTAAGAATGGAATCATGGCTGCTGCTACAGATACTAATTGTTTTGGTGATACGTCTACGAAATCTACTTGGTTTTTATCTACCATTGTTATTTCTTCTCTGTGACGTACACGAATTCTATCATTTACAAATCTGCCTTTTTCATCTACTGGTTCAGATGCTTGCGCAATTATGTATTTATCCTCTTGGTCTGCTGACATATATACTACTTCATCTGTTACAACACCAGTTTTGTGGTCTACCTTTCTGTATGGTGTTTCTATAAATCCATATTCGTTTATAATAGCAAATGATGAAAGTGCTGAAATTAAACCTACGTTTGGTCCCTCTGGTGATTCTATTGGGCATAGTCTTCCATAGTGTGTATAGTGAATATCACGAACTTCGAAGCCTGCTCTCTCACGAGAAAGTCCTCCAGGTCCTAATGCTGAAATTCTTCTTTTATGAGTTAATTCTGATAGTGGGTTTGTTTGATCCATGAATTGTGATAATTGTGAACTACCAAAGAATTCTCTAATTGAAGATGTTATTGGTTTTGTGTTAATTAAAGTTTGTGGAGTAACTATATCTAAGTCTTGAATTGTCATTCTTTCACGAACAACTCTTTCTAGTCTTGTTAAACCAATTCTAAATTGATTTTGAAGTAATTCTCCAACGCAACGAATACGTCTATTTCCTAAATGGTCAATGTCATCTACATTTCCTAAACCATGCTCTAAGTTTAATAAATAGCTAATGGAAGCTATAATATCTTCTGTTGTAACATGTTTTGGAATAAGCTCATCAATTCTTTCTTTAATTACATCATGTAAATCTTTTTTGTTTGTTGTATCAATTATTGATTTTAATACTGTGTAATTTACCATTTCTTTAATATGTAAATCACTTAAATCTACTTTTGGTAAAACACTATGAATGTTAACTGTGGCATTACCAATTACTCTAACTGGTTTTCCATCAACATTAACATCTACCATGTTAATTCCTAAGTCTTGAATTTTAATTGCTACATCTTCTGTAATTGTAGCATCTTTTTCTACTAATACTTCGCCTGTTTCTGAATCTACAATGTCACTATATGCAATTCTGCCTGTAATTCTTGTTGCTAAGTTTAATTTTTGGTTGAATTTGTATCTACCAACTTTTGCTAAGTCATATCTTCTTTTATCGAAGAATAGACCATTGAATAAGTTTCTTGCAGCATCTGCTGTTGGAAGTTCACCTGGTCTTAATTTTCTGTAGATTTCAATTAAAGCTTCATCTTGAGCTTTTATAGGGTCTTTTTGGATTGTTGTTACTAATTTGTTTTCTTCTCCAAATAGTTGTATCATCTCTTCATCAGTAGTAATTCCTAATGCTCTTAATAACGTTGTAACAGGAATTTTTCTTGTTCTATCTACTCTAGCGTAGAAAACATCATTTCCGTCTGTTTCATATTCTATCCATGCACCACGAATAGGCATAACAGTAGAGGTGTAAATTCTTCTACCTGTTTTGCTATCAAAGTCTTGTGCATAATAGCATCCTGGTGAACGAACTAACTGGCTAACAACAACTCTTTCTGCACCGTTTATTACGAAAGTTCCACTATCTGTCATAAGTGGGAAATCACCAAGATAAATTTCTTGCTCTTTAATTTCTCCTGTCTCACGATTGATTAGTCTTACTTTAACGTGTAATCTTGTAGAATAAGTTGCGTCACGCTCTTTAGCTTCTTCTAGTGTGTATTTTGTTTTTTCCTCCATGTAGTAGTCTAAGAATTCAAGTACAAGATTTCCAGAATAGTCAACAATTGGGGAAATATCTGCAAGTACTTCTCCTAATCCTTCTTCTATAAACCAATTGTAGGAATCTTTCTGAACTTGAATTAAGTTTGGCATTTCGATTGAATCGCCGATTTTTGCAAAAGTTTTGCGAGAACATTTCTCGTGTTTAATTTCTTTTAACAAAAAAATCACCCCTAATAAATATTAAGCAGAAAAAAATATTTATGATGATTAAATAAAAAGTCCTTCTTGTTTCTATAATTGGTTTACGAAATGATTTGTTCCTGCTCTCCAAACATCCCATTTCCGTAAAGAATTATAGAACAATTCCTCTTTTTATTTAAATTAACATAACAAGATTTAAAGTGTGTTTTATGTATATTTTTAAAATTTACCCAATAAGTATATCATATTTATAAAGCTTGTGTCAATGGTTTTGCTTGGTTTTTTTGTAAGAATTTTGTAAAAATTTTGCTTTTATGTAATAGCATTTAATAAAATTGTAAAACTAATTAATTTTTGCATAAATTAATCTAACCTTTAAAATTGTATTGACTAATAAAAAAATAGTTGCTATAATAACATCATTAAAATAAAGAAAAGAGTTCAAATTATGCCAGTTATATTAAAATATTTAATTACGTTTTTTGTAGGTATGGTTCCTATTATAGAGCTAAGAGGTGCTATTCCAATAGGTGTTGGTATGGGCCTATCATATTTTGAATCATTTGTATGTAGCTTTATAGGGAATATCGTTCCTATTTATTTTATTGTTAAATATATTCGCCCTTTATTTGATTTTTTTGGAAGATGGAAACCTTTTAGAATAATCATAGACTGGGCTTCTGCAAAAGCAACAAAGAATATTGAAAATAACCCTAGACTTCAAAATTTTACTGCCTTAGGTTTATTTTTATTTGTTGCTATTCCGCTTCCTGGTACAGGAGCATGGGTAGGTTCGCTTATTGCTAACTTTTTGAATTTACCACCTAAAAAAGCAATTCCTCCAATTGTTATCGGTGTACTTACAGCTGGAATTATAGTTCTTACAATTACAGCTATTTCGTTTGGTGGAATCGGTTATATCTTTTCGCATACATAATACTTTAAATTAAAATATAAATTTAAAATGAACAATATAATTTTCCAAAATAAATTATATTGTTCATTTTTTATTTTCAAATTCTAATTTTTAGGCTTTAATCCTAATCTTTAATCTTTAATTTTAAATTCAATAGTCACCTTAAATAAATCTCCATCTAAGTATATTTGAAATTTTCCACCTTGAAGCTCTGTAAGGCTAGTTGCTATTGAAAGTCCAAGTCCGCTTCCTTCGGTATTTCTTGATGCCTCTCCTCTAACAAATCTTTGCATTAACTCATCTGCGCTGATATTTAGCTTATCCTTAGATACATTTTTCATATTAATAACAACATTTTCTTTTGCTTTTTTTACATCCACATAAACTCTAGTATTTTCCATTGCGTATTTAGCAGTATTTGCATATATATTTTCTAAAATTCTATACATATATCTTCCATCTGCTTCTATGTATACCGCTTCTTCTGGAACTGTCATTATTTCTGTTAATTTGCTTTCTTTGAATTTATCTTCAAATTCTCCTGATACTTGCTTTACAAGCTCTATTACATTTAATTTTTCCATATTTAATTTTATATTTCCTGAAGATGCTTTTGATGCCTCTACTAAATCTTCTGTTAGTTTTTTTAATCTTTGTGATTTATTTTCTAATACCATTAAATATTCTTGTGCTTTTTCATTTGGCATCTTTTCCTTTTTTAATAAATCTACATAATTTATTATAGATGTTAGTGGTGTTTTAATGTCATGTGATACATTCGTAATAAGCTCTGTTTTTAGCCTTTCACTTTTTAAACTTTCTTGTATGGCATTTGATAGTCCTCCTGCAATATCGTCGATGTATATTGCCATTTTTTTAACATCGCCATTAAATTCATTTGGATTTATGTATACTTCTGTGTTCCCTTCATATATATTTTTAAGAGCTTCTTTTACTTTTTCAAATTCTTTTAACTTTTTAAATAGTAAATAGAATGTTGTAATTGCAAGTATTATTAGCATAATTAACCAAAAGAATGCACTTTTACTACTATATGAATTCATAATTCCAACTGTACAAATAAATCCTGCTAAGCAAAAACTTCCATAGAATAATACTAATTTTGTAGTAATTTTTCTATTTCTGACTAATTCAGCTATCTGGTGAAATACAGCATATATCAAGCTAGATTTTATTATAGTATGCGTTTTTATTCTTTTTACTGTTGTTTCTAGTAACAAAATTAGCATTAAATAAATAAATATTAAACTTGTTATTATTCCAATAATTCCAATTGGCCATCTTAATATACTATCTAATACATCAAAGCACATTATAAATGCAATAGTAGATAAAATAATTATAGATAATATTATAAAAGTTACTATTTCTAGTTTCCATTTGTCAAACCATGTTAAATGTATTTCTTCATATTTAGCCGTTTTTCCAATTCCATTAATTATCGAAATTACTGCTATAATTAATGCTATCATTGATAATGGTAATAAAATTATTGAGTAGTTATAAAAATACTTGCATACTTGAAAGGCTATTTTAGTAAATACTATTGAATCATTGTATGGCATTTCATCTATTATAGCACTATATATATCTACATTTTCCTTATTATATTTTATTGTTTCAAAATTACTATCGTAATATATATTTTCTTCTTTTAAGGCTTCTGCACTTGTATCTATTTTTTCATTCACATAATTCCAGTATATTTCATTTTTTCCAATGTATGTTTTTATTTCATCTATTGTGTCAGTGTATGTAGTTTTCTGCACGCTAGTATATGCTGTACCTGTCTTTTTATTAATAATTAAAAAAATAATATTTGAATTTCTATCCCAATTATATACTATGTTTTCAGAATTCCCATATTGATTTTTAGAAAGCTCATAAGTTCTTACATCGTGATTATTTAACCATAGATTTTTTAAATATTCATTTGTGAATATAGAGCTTTCATAATAATTATTGGTATGCTTCAATTCTACATTTTGCTCTACTGTTATTAACGATAATATACATAAAATAAATATAGCTAAGAATATTGGCACAAAAAAATATTCTATGTTTTTTACTATTCTAGCTGTACAAATTTTTTTATTATGCATTGTTCATTCCTCCTATTAAATTTTTTATTAGGCTATTAATTTTTTACTATTGTTTATTTTTACTTTTCATTATTTGTTTTGCTATTTAGTTTTTATTTAAGTTTTCAATTTTATAGCCTATTCCCCATATTACTTTTAAATACTTAGGTTCTTTTGGATTTATTTCTATTTTTTCTCTAATATGTCTTATGTGAACTGCTATTATGTTATCTGCCCCAAAGCTTTCCTCCTCCCACACATTTTCATAAATTTGCTCTATTGAATACACAATTCCCTTGTTTTTAGTTAAAAATTTTAATATGTTATATTCTGTTGGTGTTAACTTAACATCTTTACCCTCCACAGTAACTTGTTTTGTATTATCATTTATTATTAAGTCTCCTGAGCGGTATATATTTTCTTGTGGTTCATTTTCTACCATAGAGCCTAAAAGTGTATATCTTCGTATCTGCGAATTTACCCTTGCTATTAATTCTAATGGATTAAATGGTTTTGTTATATAATCATCCGCACCATTATTAAGTCCTGCTATTTTGTCATAATCTTCTGATTTAGCAGATAGCATAATAATTGGTATTGCTTTATCTTTTCGTATTAAATTTGCTGTACTTATTCCGTCTAATTTTGGCATCATTATATCTAATATGATAAGGTGTATGTCTTTATTTTTCTCTACTACTTTTAATGCTTCTAGTCCATTATATGCTTTTAATACATTGTAGCCTTCTTTACTTAAATAAATTTCTATTGCGTTTACTATTTCCTTATCATCATCTACTACTAAAATATTATACATAACTTTCCCCTCATTTTTTATTTTATATTTTTTACTATGTATTCTATATTTTTATATCTATTTTTCATTTGATTTCTCTAATAGTATTATAACAGTATAATTCTTAAGAAAAAAGAGGTAAAATTATTAAGTTTTTCTTAATAAAAATGTGCCAAATGTTAATTTTAACACCTGACACATTAAATTTAAAATATTATTGATCATTTACTTTTATAATATAAACTGGGCTTTGAGCATAGTTAGTACCATTTGTATATACTATTTCTCCTAATTTAAATAATGTACTAAAGTTTTTATCAGTAGATTCACTATATTCTAAATTTCCAATATAAATATAATCAATGTCATATTTTTCTATTAATGATTTTACATATTCTTTATCTTCTGAATTATATATTTGAAAAATATCATTCCATCTTGCATCTACTTCATCAGGCACACTATAATCTGCTTTTGCTCTCCATACCCATTCATGGCCATGCCATCCTAAAACTGTTGGATTTGCAGTAAATGCTGATATTCTAGTAGATAAAGTATAACTTCCATCCACTTTTTGTAAAATTACTGAATCTCTATCTAGGTTTTCTTTTATCCATTGAATTGCAACATAATCATCTGGAAGCATTACCTTAATATAATCTTCTACATTTTTAATGTCCATTGTTTTATTTTTTAGTCCATTTGTTGCATAGCTAATAGTATCTATTCCATAGCCTATTGTGGTTATAAAGATTATCAAAATAATTACTGTAGCTGTCTTCTTAACTACTGAAGATTTTTGATAAATATGTTTTACTAATATATAACTCGTAGAAATATGGAATAATGTTATAGCATTAAATGTAAGTTTAAACATAGTATTAGCTCTTTTGTAATCATCAGCATATATATCTTTTAAATATATAATTTCAGGTAGTAATACTAGTCCTATTGCACAAAGGCCTATAATAATTATATATATATCTGATAAATTCATATTATTTATATAAGCAAATATACTACCCTTTTTCTCTTTAAAATATTTGTACAAAATTGTAATTATATTAACTATAACACATAATGTTGGAAGTCCCCATAAAACACCTAGTTTATATAATGGTGACATTATGTTTGTAAAATGTACTTGTGTTGCACTAATATATAACTGCATTGAAAAGGTTAAAGTTAATAGCTCTTCTAATACCACTATTTGTGCTAATTGTGCAAGAGTTACTAGAAATTTTTCTTTGAAATTTTTGTATTTAATAAAGTTTTTAACTGTAACTACTGCACCTATTATTACTAAATATATTGGGAAATCCCAATAATTTGTCATTTTTTGAATTGCTAACAAAATGCCCATCAAAATTATATTTAAACTAAAAAACTTTCTCCATTTTTTCTTGTTTTTATTATCTATATTTTGCATGCTATTTTTGTTATTTATATTTTGCTTAATATTTTTATTATTTATATTTTGCTTGCTATTTTTATTATTTTTAATTTCTATTTTTTGTTCTGTATCATTTTCATCATCTTTTGCAAGCATATATTGTAGCAATAATGCAAGCATTGTAAGTGCAAACATTGTATCTATATGGTGTGCATGTAGATCACCCTCTATATTCATATATGAAGGAAATGCTGTAATAGTTTTATCTGGCACATCTGGTCTATACCCTATATAATAGCAAGGATCTGCATAGAAATAATTTGGGTCATTTAATGCTAATTTATATATAGAATAATAGGTTGTACCACCTAAACAAGTTGAAAGCCCTGCAAGTATTGCTATGATTATTGGAACCACCTTTGCAATTTTTTTAGTTTCATCTTTTATTAAATTATTACCTAAATTTTTGCCAATTGAATAAGGTAATGTAATTAAAAATGCGGCAAGTAATGCAAGCATTAAATTATAGCTTTCTTCTACGTGTGTAGTTGATATTTTATTCAAAAATGCTGTAATATACTGCCCAAAATAATAGTAATTTATATTATTACCTGAAAGCCATATATCTTCTACTGGTAAATAGTCTGAATTCATTAATTTATTTATGAAGCCATAATTCATAAAATGCTCTGTACTATTATTCAATACAGGGTTAAAACTTCTTATATATACCCATGCCATAAATGCTACTAAAAAAATTATTTCTATTATTAATACATTTGTTAGTATACTATTTAGATTATTTTTGATTTCCTTAAATTTATCTTTTTTAAAATATAAAACCACTAAATTTATGGCTAGCATAATTCCCATTATTATATAACAATTTAATGAGTTAAATTTAAGTATTTTTAAATATGATAAATTCCACAATATTAATCCTGAAATTCCTAGTCCTAGTATTTTTGAAAATGCCCATCCTTTGTCATCAAACTTATTAAAAACTAATGATGTAATTGGAAAGAAGATAATTCCAACTATTAATAATGTTGCCCACCATTTTAATACATATTTAAAATTTTCATGTAATAAAAATATTCCGGCCTACTAGTACAGCTAATAATATTAAACCTAATACACTTATTTTAATTATTTGCTTTTTCATACTACCTCTTTTCTAATATCATCTTTCGTTTTACATTTAGTTTTCTTTTGAATTTATTTTAATGTTTCGATTTATGACATTGATTTTTATCTTTATATTGATGCATATTTTAAATAATTATTTAATTAATAACTAATTTTCTGCTCTTTTTGTTTTATATTCTATATACTCTTCTATTAGCAACTTAACTACTGTGCATATTGGCACTGATAAGAACATTCCAAGTACGCCAAAGTATGCTCCACCTACTGTTACTGCAAAAATTACTAAAAGTGGACTAATTGATAATGAGTTTCCTATAATTTTTGGATTTATAATATTTGCATCTATTTGTTGAAGTATAATTACTACTATTGCCATTATAAGTGCTTGACCAAATCCGCCTGTAAATAGTGTTACAATAATTGCAATTGCTACTGCTATAATTGCACCAAAATATGGAATTAAGTTAAATAAGCCTATTGTGAAACCTAATAAAACAGCATATCTTACACCTAAAATTGACATTGCTATTGATGTTAAAATTCCAACTATAATTGCATCTAACACTTGCCCTGCTATATAACTAAAAAATACTTCGTTTGATTTGTTGAAATATTTGCTAACCATTTCATAAGTTTCTTTTGGAAATATAGCACCTGATAACCTTTTTAAGAATTTTAGTATTTGACTTCTTTCTGACAATAAATATACTGAAACTATGAAGGCAACAAATACTCTAAATATTCCGCTTACTGCACTAATTGCACCTTGTGCATATTGCATTAATTTTTCTATATTTAAATATTCTTTTAAATCAATTTGATTAAAACTTTGAATGATATTCATTACCGTATCACTTTTCCAAAATGAATCTTCTGGTAAGTTTTGTATGCTTTCTAATGTGTTATTGTAATAAGTTCCAAAGTTTGCCACAAAATCTGCTATACTTTTTGCTATGTTTGGTACTACAAATGTTAAAGCAAGCACTATTATTAAAATTGCAATTATATATACAGTAATAATTGATAATCCCCTAGCTCGTTTAGATAGAAATTTTATTTTTTTATATCTTCTCTCTAACGCTCTACATGGAATATAAAATAGATATGCTATTAATAACCCTACTACAAATGGCATTAATATATTTAATAGTCCTGTTAAAAAATTAGTTATTGGGCCTAGATTATCAAGTAATTTATATACTGCAATAATTGCAACCCCTAGCATAAACCAATATAGCCATTTAGTTAATCTTCTTTTCTCTCTCATAATTGTTTGTAATACATTTTAAGACGTATTACTTCTCCTTTCTTTTTTATAAATAACTCTTACTTTATAAACTTCTGTTTTTATTATTATAATAGGTTACTTTATAGATTGCAAATTAATCCAACTGGGCAATGGTCGCTTCCCATTACTTCATCATATATACTGCTTTCCTTAATTTTGCTTTCTATTGATTTTGATACTATAAAATAATCTATTCTCCAACCTACATTCTTTTCTCTTGCATGAAACATATATGACCACCATGTATATGCATTTTCTTTTTCTGGGTATAAATATCTAAAACTATCTGTAAATCCAGCATCTAGAAGCATAGTCATTTTATTTCTTTCTTCATCTGTAAATCCAGCACTTCTATGATTTGTTTTTGGATTTTTAAGGTCTATTTCTTCATGCGCTACATTAAAATCTCCACAATAAATTACTGGTTTTGTTTTATCTAATTCTAATAAGTAATTTCTTATTTCATCTTCCCAAACCATTCTGTAATCTAGTCTTTCTAGTTCTCTTTTTGAATTCGGCGTATAGCAATTTACTAGAAAAAACTTCTCAAATTCTAATGTTATTACTCGTCCTTCTTGATCGTGCTCTTCTTTTCCTATACCATACGTTACTTTAATTGGTTTTTGCTTTGTAAATACTGCTGTCCCAGAATAGCCTTTTTTTATCGCACTATTCCAATATGAATTGTAGCCTTTAAAAATGCTTTGAATTTCTAAGTCTATTTGGTCTTCTTGCATTTTAGTTTCTTGCAAGCAAAATATGTCTGCATCTATATTTTCAAAAAATTCTTTAAAGCCTTTATTTATAACTGCTCTCAATCCATTCACGTTCCATGATATTAGTTTCATATTTTTCTCCTAATATATTTTTTCAGTTATTAATATAACATATATTTTTATCATTTTCAATTATTTTATATAATACTACAAGATTATATAATAACTTACTTTTAACTATTGTTGTTTCGGAAGTAAAAATAAAATTGGCTAGATGCTTCTAACCAATTTCATTTTTTATAAATTTCTTAGATTACATTTTTAAAATTGCATTTTTTACATTGCATTAAAATATACGTTTCCACCTATATTAACACCACTTGCACAACCTGCTGCTCTAAATGATAAATAATTATGGTTTCTTTTTCCGTTTAATGCATCTATAACTGCTTGTTTAACACGATCTGGATAATTTCCATTTAATCTTCTTCTCCAATAATTATCTATTGAATAACAGAATTGATTTTTTGCTTTGTATTGGCTTAATGGGTCTGTTCCGTTGTGTCTCCATCTTGAACTTTCTGCTCTGTTACAAGCACATGTGATAACAGCTAAAGCTCCTTCATAGCTTGATGAACATTCTTGTGCTGTTATAGCACATATTAAGTCAAGCTCAGCATCTGTATAGCTCCATTTTCCAGCATATCTTGTTGCAGTTCCACCTCTTGATATAACTTGTTGCTTATTTCTTACTTCAACAATTTTATCAACTGGCTCACGTATTATTTTTGATGAAATTTCTTTCTTTTCTATTTCTTTTTCATTTTGATATTTTACTTTATAAGTAACTTCTTTTAAGCCATCTACACCATATTGTACTATTTTATCTTGTTTTGCACCTGAACCAGATGCTACATTTTTTGTAATAGTTTCATAAGGTATTTTAACCTTTTCTACCACGATTTTTTCTACTATATCATCATAGCTTGCTAAAATTTGCTCTACATCAACTTCTGAAGAATTTTCAATTACTTCTGGAAGTGCTATTTCTTCATCTATTTTCTTAGTAATTTTAATCGTATTATTATCAGGTAATTCAGAATCTAAATCTGGGGTTACCTTTTCATCATCTAATAAAATTATATGATTTTCATCAAGTATCTCTGATATTTTTTTCTTACCAGTTAGTACATTCATTTCGTACCCACTTGCAAGAACGATTTTTACATTATTTATTTTTACATTTGTAGCAGATACAACTACTGTCATTATAAAAATAAATAATATACTAATACAAATGATTTTTTTCAGCGATATAGATGCTTTATCATCATTTTTCATAGTTAATTTGTTCCCTCCTTTGAAAGCAACAACTATATTATACCATTTTTGAAAAATAATGTCAAATTTTATCGCATCTTTTGTAGCTGTTTGTCCATTTGGCTTTCAAGCTTTTATTATGTAATTTTGCTTCATATACCTTAAGTTATAATTTTTTTATTTTTTATTATATGTGTAAATTAATATAGTTCTGTTTCATTTTTATTTAGGAATTTTTTTTAGTTATATGTGCATACTATTAATTATATTTAGTTTGTACAAAATCTGTACATATTACAATTATATTCAGGCTTGTACAAAAATATGACAACTTTAAAAAAATATTTATAATTTTAGATATTTTTTCTTTTTTACATGAATAAATTTATTAAGTGTAAATATAAATTCGATTTTTGCGATATTGTATTTATTTTTATAATGTGATATTATAGTAGAAAATAAATTAAAAGGAGTGAATTTTATGTGGTTATGGATTATTTTAGCAATTGTTGCAGTATTAGTTATTGCTATTATTGGTGTTTACAATAGCTTAGTAACTCTAAGACAACGAGTTAAAAATGCATGGAGCCAAATTGATGTTCAATT
This sequence comes from uncultured Clostridia bacterium, assembly GCA_947629045.1. Classification (GTDB taxonomy): domain Bacteria; phylum Bacillota; class Clostridia; order TANB77; family CAG-508; genus CAG-273. Next base: position 79,710 of record CANRCF010000002.1, read on the forward strand.
ACAAAGGAGATTTGATTTAATTCCTAATTTAGTAGAAACAGTAAAAGGTTACATGGCTCATGAAAGCGAGGTTTTAACAAAGGTTACAGAGCTTCGTACATCTTGGGCAAACGCACAAACAGTAAAAGAAAAGGCTGAACTAGATAATCAGTTATCTGGGGCTTTAAAAACTATTATGGCAGTTTCAGAAAATTATCCTGATTTAAAAGCTAGTCAAAACTTTTCTGAGTTACAAGAAGAACTAAGAAATACAGAAAATAAAATTTCTTATTCTAGACAATTCTATAATGATAGCGTAACAAGATACAACACAAAAATAGAGCTTTTCCCATCTAATATTATTGCTTCTATGTTTCATTTTCAAGCTGAAAGCTTATTTGAAGCTGATAGTGATGAGGCTAGAAAGAATGTAAAAGTAAATTTTAATTAATTTATATTTGAATTTAAGCTAAATTTGGAATTAAATTTAGCTTAAAAATTTATTTAAAAGGTGGAATTTATTTAAAACAATGTATGAAGATATTAGAAGAAATAAAATAAAAACAGGAATTATTATAAGCATTTTTATTTTTATTATAACTTTAATTGTTTATTACATTTGTATGGCTTTTGATTTAGGTGCAGTTTCTATTGTAATTGCTTTAGCATTTTCAATAGCTTCTGCATGGAGCTCTTACTATTATAGTGATAGAATTATTTTATCATTAAATAGAGCTCGTCCTGCTACACCTGAAGAAAATAAACAATTAGTAAACATTCTTGACGGGTTAATGGTGTCTTCCGGTCTTACTTCTAAACCTAGATTATATATAGTTGAAGATGCTCAGCCAAATGCTTTTGCAACTGGACGTAACCCTGAAAATGCTGTTATTTGTGTAACTACCGGATTATTAGAAAAGCTAGATTATTATGAGCTAGAAGGCGTTGTAGCACACGAGCTTTCTCATATTAAAAATTATGATATTCGCTTATCTGCTATTGTTACTGTTATGGTTGGACTTGTTGTTATGCTTTCTGATTTAGTTTCTAGAATGTTTCTTTATGGTGGTAGTAGAAGTAGGAGCAATGATAATGATAATGCAAACCCTATTTTAATGCTTTTAGGTTTAATTGCACTTATTTTAGCACCTATTTTTGGTCAGCTTATGAAGCTTGCTATTTCTAGAAAAAGAGAATATTTAGCAGATGCTACTGCAGTTGAATTTACTAGAAACCCTGATGGTTTAATTTCTGCTCTTGAAAAGCTAGAAGCAGATAACAATGAACTCAAAACTGCTAATAATTCTACTGCACATATGTATATCATTAGTCCATTTAAGAAAAATGCTGATGGTAAAAGAAGAAGAACAAGTAGCCTTTGGTCTACTCATCCTTCTACTGAAGATAGAATTGAAGCTTTAAGAAATTTAAAATAGTTAATAGTAATTTTATAATAATATTTTTTATATCTAATAATTATTTAAATAACATTCAAAAAGAACCATTGTACATATGGTTCTTTTAAATTTCTATATTTCTATTTTTTACTAATTTAAATAACTTTATGGCATTTTCATAGGTTATTTTTGCTATTTCTTCTACTGGAATATTTTTAATTTTTGCTATTTTTTCTGCAATATATTTCACATTTCTTGAATCGTTTCTTGTTCCTCTATTTGGCTCTGGAGCTAAATATGGGCTATCTGTTTCAATTAGCATTTTATCTAATGGAACCATACTTACCACTTCTTCTACATTTTTGGCATTTTTAAAAGTTATAATTCCTGCAAACGAAATATAAAATCCTAATTTTAATCCTTCTCTAACTAAGTCTACATTTAGTGGGCAACAATGAAGAACACCTTTATTATCTGAAACATTATTAGAAATATTATTAGAAATTTTATCTGGAACATTATTAGAAAGTTTCTCCTGCTTTAAAATTTCTAATGTATCATAAATTGCATCTCTTGTATGGATTACTATTGGTAAATCCAATTTGTTTGCAATTTCTATTTGTTTTTTAAATGCTAATTTTTGATCTTCTTTATTTTCTTTGTCCCAATGATAATCTAGCCCTATTTCTCCTATTGCTACTACTTTTGGGCTTTTAGCTAACTTTTCTATTTGTTCTAATTGTTTATTTAGCTCTGCTTCAAAATTTATTTTGCTTTGTGGTGTTTTGATTTCTGGATTTATTTCTTCTTCTTTTTTTATTTTTTCTGCTTCTTGCATATTTATTTGTAACCCAATATTATTTTTCTCCTCATAATCTGAACCACCAGGAATATTGCTTGGATGAATTCCTACTGTGGCATAAATAAAATCATGGTTACTTGCTATTTCCACTGCTTTTCTTGAGCTTTCTATATCATACCCCACACATACTAATTTTGTAATTCCGCTTTCATATATTTCATTTAAAATTTCTTCTTTATCTTCCTCAAATTTTTCATCATTATAATGTGCATGTGAATCAAATAATTCCATTTTTTCCTCTTTTCTTTATTTACATTATTTTTAAATAAATTTAATGAACAATATAATTTTATGTAGTAGTATGGAAATTATATTGTTCACACTATATGTTTATTATATTGTTCATATTATCTTCAAATATTATATTATTCAAATAAAATTGTAAAGCTTGCTACTGCATATTCTGATAGATGTGATAAGCTTAAATCCATGTCTACAATGCCTTGTATATTAAGTTTGCTTAAATTTGCATATGGCTTTCCATCTTTATTATTTTTTATTTCAATTTTGTTCCAAATATCATCTTTTTCAAAAATTCTTGATGATATTGCCTTAAATATTGCCTCCTTTGCTGCAAAACGTGCAGCATAATGTTGATATTCCATCTTTCCTGTATTATTGCAATACTCTATTTCGTCAGAGGTATAAACTTTATTTAAGAATCTTTCTCCATCTCTTTCTATCGCTTCTTTTATTCTTTTTACTTCTATAATGTCTACTCCTGTTTGTATTTTCATTGTTATCTCCTATTTTTAATTACAATAAATAAGTTTTATATTTACTTATAACTTGTAACTTTACTTTTTACTTTACATATTTTTTTATTGATTACATTATCTAATAAAAAGTATTTATTATAATGCTAATATTTTATTTCTTACTTAAAAAATATATTAATTAAACTTACAACAGCTAATATTGCAACAGCTATGGCAATCCACTTATTATGCTTGTTCGTTCTTTCTATATTATACTCTTTATATAATAAATCATATCCATTTTTTAATTTTTCAAATGTTTCGTCTAAGTTTTGTGCCTCACTATAATACTTTTCTAGAATTATACCTTTGTCATTATTAGTTACTTCATAAGTCCAGCTGTTTCTCGAAAAATTTATAAATTCCTGTTGTATGCTTTTGAAATTACTTGTTTGTGAAAATTCATAATTTAACTGCTTTAAATATATCTTTTTGTATAGGTTATAAATAAAATGATACAAGCCTTCATTTTCATATTCAAAAAGTAAATTTGTATAATTTTTCATATTACTAGCTGATGTAAGTAACATCGTACTATTATTAGAAAATCCATAATATGCATATTTTTCTTGGTAGATTTGTTTACTATTCATTTTCGCATCAACTGTTTGCTCACCTGCTGGCCTTATACGATAGTATTTTTCAAATTCCTTTTCTATAATTTCTGGATTTGTATTTTCATTCCAGCTTTCTGCTTCTAAGCAGGTATAAGAATAAGTAATTAAACGGTTAGTGTCTAGATTAACCTTTTTAGCCTTTAGATTAGAACCTGCAATACGCTCTATAAAGTTTGAAAAGGTTTGCATATTTCTAAATTTTGTAGTTTGTATTTTAATATTATCATATTCTCTTGGTTGCACTATTTTAGACTGAATGTCTCTAAATTTATAATTAAAGTTAAGAACATCAGAAAAATTTGATCCTTCGCTTAACATAGTTTTAACTAATAAAAAGCATAGTCCTGTTGAAAAACATATAATTTCCATTCTGTTAATATCAAAGAAAATTCCTCCGCCTTCTCCTATTTTAGCTGGTATATCTTCTCTTATATTATATTCAAAAATACAGGCTTCTTTTTTACTCAAAACTGTGGCTCTCATCCTATTATCTAATGAATTATAATCTCTTAAACCTTCTTTACTTAAATATAAGGACCAAAACATTTTATTTTTTATTTCTGGCAAAAAATATGAGTCAATTTGAATGTCTTTCTTTTTATCAAATAATTTTAATTCACATTCGGGTTTTCTTAACAAACTATGCAAATAATTTACATAGTCTTTTTTCTCCACAAAATATGGATAAATAAAATATGTATATTGATATTTTGTCTTTAGTTCCATTTTGATTCCTCATTTTCTTATTTATCTTAGGTTTAATATTCTTTGTTTATCATTTTAAATTTCTGAAATTATTGTCTTACTATTATTTATCTGTATAGTAATTTAAATTTAAATCTTCTCCTCTGTGCCATTTTCCTATAAATTCAATAATAGAATTATTTTCTAGTCCATAGGCTGGTGTAATTACTTCTTCTCCTTTAGAATTTATGCATCCCCACATTCCGTTTTTCTTTACACTTGCATAACCAAACTCGTTTTGCTCTTTCGCATCATCATAAATGTAATTTACTACTACTATGCCATCTTTATTTACATATCCATATTTGCCATCTTTTTTTGATAAGAATAATGTATTAGTTGTTAACAACTCAATATTGCTTTTTTCTTCAAATTTGAAATTATAGTATTTATATTCTCCATTTGTTCTTATTTTCATATATCCATTTTCTACATTTATTTCTGATAAAATTCCTGTTTGTTTTACAGTAAAATCGGTTCCTATAAATTCTGTTTCAAATGAATCCTTCTTTGTGCCTTCTAAAAATCCTACATCTGCTCTATATATAAGCTCCTCATATTCTGGTTTTAGAGTAACCTCGCCAGAAGAGTTCATAACACCATATAAATTATTCTCTTTATAAATGTATTTATCATCAAATGCATAATTCATATCTTGATATTTAACTGCTACTTTTTCCTCTGCTGTATCTAATGTAAGTATTCCATATTGATTTTTTCTTTTAATTACTGCCATATTTGATTTAATATTAATTACTTCATCAAATTTACCTTTTAAATAAGTATTTCCGTCTTTATCGATAATTTCCCAATCTTGTCCGTCTTTAACTACATATTTATCATCACTGCATATTGGTTTAATATCATCATATTTTATTTCTACTGCTACTACATCATTGCGTTTTACTACTCCCATTTTTTTAGAGTCATCTGTTACAATATAGCCATCTTCTGCTTTTGTAGAAACTGGCTTAATCTCTGTATATTTTTCTTCTATTACAACTGCACCAATATTATCTACTAAACCTACTTTTTCATCTTTTTTAGCTACATAGCTATTTGTAATTCCTTTTAGAGTTTCTATTTCATCATATTCACATTTCAAAAGTTCTTTACCTTTAAAATCTATTAATCCGTATTTGTCATCTTTTTTAACTAATAGTACATCCTTTTCATACCACAAATTATTATTGCTATCATAATTTTCTAATGGTAGTATTGCATCATAGCCTGTAATAAATTCTTCACCTTTGCTATTTAATACTTCTGTACGATATGTTCCATCATTGTAATTTACATCATATACACATAAGAATAAATCTTTTGTATTGTCTGGAATAATAATTGCTTCTTCATAATCAGGCTTTATTATGATTTCACCTTTTGAGTTTATAACACCCCATTTACCATTTGTATATACTGCAAAATATTGATTTGGAACTGTTTTACTTGATGTTGTAGTACTTTTGCTAAACATTTTTACAATTCCAATTATTGTTATAACAATTACTATTAATGCTATTAGAACTGCTACAACTTTTTTCATATTTAGTTTTTGTCCTTCTCTTCCATATCTTTTTCCTCTACCCATTACTTATTACCTCCAAATAGGTTGAAAGCTAAATATAGTATAGCCTATTTTATAGCTATACTATATCACATTTTTATATTAAATTACAAGGATTTTGTCAATTTTTATAAGATTGTACTTAGTTATTCTTACGAAACCTTTGCTACAATTACTGTCATGTCATCTTTTTGCATTCCGTATTCACTATCAATTGCTTCATTTAAAATCATGTTAGCTATTTGCTGTGCGTCGTCTGTTTGCAAATCTTCTAGCAAATATTTTACCCAAAGCTCTTTATTTATGTATTCTGTATTTGCATCTATAATTCCATCACTACACATTACTAAAATATCACCTGCTTGTAGGTCGTAATCATATACAATTAAATCTGTATTTTCTAATATTCCAGTTGGCAAAGTTAAAGCTTTTAATAATTGCACTTCTTTGTTTCTTTTTATAAATGTTGGACACGCACTACTTTTAATAAATTCCATATTTCCTGCATATAAGTCTAATATTTGCATATCTAAGGTCGCATACATATCTTCTTTGGTGTTTGCTACTAATGTTGCATTTATTAAGTTTAGTGATACCTCTTTGTTAAAGCCTGCTTTTAGCAATCTTTCTAGCATTTTTATTGCTATTTTACTGCTTTTCATTGCTTCTGGACCAGAACCCATTCCGTCACTAATTGCAATTAAATATTTTCCGTCTTCTAGTTTTGTTTCAGTGTGGCTATCTCCAGAAACTGGTGAGCCATTTTTAACTGCGCTTGCTACGCCTACTTGTAATTTAAATTTATCTTGTGAATAGTAGCTAAATTTACAGCCTTGTTTTTGCTCTCTTAATCCACATTCTTGTGCCTGTATAACGAACTTATCTTTTAATACTTTTTCTAATATTTTAGCTATTTTTTTGATATTACATTTATTTCCTTCTATGTCATCACATAGCTTTGTATATACTTCTACATAGTACCTGCCTGAAGGATTTTTCTTTATTTTCAAGCTTTCTATGGCTATTTCTTTTTGCTCTAATAGACTTCTTATTTCTTTTTCTTCTGTTTCAAACGGATTTTTTTCTTCTTCCTTCATTTCTTCTGCCATTGATGAAATTGCTTTTGATACACCATCTAATTGTGATGATACGCTCTTTTTGTTTTCTTCTATTTTTCTTTTCCAAATGAAGTTTACTTTACTAATTCTATATGCTGAGTTTATTGCTTTTATCATTTTTGAAACATCTTCTACAATTTGCTCATTTTTTTCTTCAAAGCCTATGATGTATTGATTATGCTTTTCAAATATTCTTACTAATTCCTTTTCCGTAATTACTTCTTGCTCTAATAAATGTGAAAATACTTCATCTATAATTCCGTTTTCACTATCAGATATTTCATCATATAAAATATTATCTTCTAATTCTAATAAATTGCCTTCTAGCTCTTCTTTAAATACTTGCTCATTAGATAGCTCTTCTGCTTTTAAATCTTTTTCATCTAATATTGTGCTTGCCGCTTCTTCATAGCTTTTTGCTAAGTCGCTAATTGTTTCTGACATACTGTTTAATTTAAATATTGTGTCTTTATTTTCTGTTATAGCTCTACCAGTAGTCTCTGGAAGTAGTTTATTTTTTCTGTTATATAGGTCTTCAATGTTAATTTCAAATCTTTTTGGTACAGCTAAAAGCCCTAGTGATGCTATTAATATTTCTTGAATTAGAATTACTGGTGCAGTATTTCCATTTGCTACATAATTTAGAATAACATTTCCTAAAATAAATCCGGCTATTACACCTATTCTTCCAAGCTTATAAAACAAACCTGCTATCATTCCTGAAAGTGCATATGCTGCAATAAGTATAGGGTCACTATTTCCTATAATTCCAAGTACCACGCCTATTGTAACGCCACCAGTAGCACCTACTAGTATTCCATTTTTCCAACCTAGAATTAAAACTATAAGGATGCTTATTATGTGGCATACGCTATACCCAAATATATTTAAATTTCCAAATGCCATACTTGCTATTGCAAGAAGAAGGCTTGTCCCCATAACTTCTTCTATTGCAAATGCTTTTTTTATTTTAAATTCACTTATCATTAAAATTGAATTTGCAAATATTTTGTAAAATACGATGCTTGTAATTGTAAGCATTATACTTGTTAGCAAGTCATAGAAATAGAAGGTTCTAAAAAACATAGGTATAACTTGCACTACTAATACTGCTATTCCTAAGTGCACCCCTACTCTTTTTTGTTCATTTGTGTTTTCTTCTTCTTTTGGCTGTTTTATAAGAATCAAAACAAAGAATAACAAGCTTGTTAAAAAGTACAATAATAAACTATTAGGTCCAAAAGAAATAAATGTACCTAATAATGTAAATAAATATGCAATACCTATTGTTTTACGGTTTGCTACCATTGCTGATATAAAGCTTATGGCAAATGGGCTCATACTAAGTACAATACTTTCACTTTTAAAGCCTACCATTGATACCATAAAAGAAATTAAATATAATATGATATTTTGCAAAGAAAATAACTTAGTTATTATTTGCTTTGCTTTATTTGAACCATTTTCATAATCTAAATCGTCTGAATTTAAACCATTTAAATTGCTATTTCTATATGAATAATTTTCATATTCTTGTTCATCATTATTTTCTCTTTGTATATTTTGAAACACTTTTAAAATCACCCCTACTTTTTTAATTTGCTTTTATTTTAGTACAAGCTATTTAAAATTTTTGTCGTTTTGAATACTCAAATTAAAAAAGTTTTCTTTCTTAATTGTCATCTTTAGTGTTCTTTTTATTTTTTTCTCTCTTATTTGTTTTCTATTCTATCGTAAAATGTCTAAAAATACAAGCTTTTGTTATGTTATTTTTAAATTTTAATTAAGAATAATTTTGTCTTGCTTTTGAAGGTTACTTTTACAACTTATCACAATTTTTAGCGTGTTTTATTTTTACTAATAATTATTATAATTCACATTTCATTTAAAAAAGATTTTTATATTTATTTAACTAAAAAAGAAGACTGTTTCAAAACTTGAAACAATCTCCTCTTTTATTATTTACAATGTCTTATTTTTTAAGTATTGTTTTCTTAATAACAATTACTGCTACTGCAATTATTGCTACTACAAATATACTTAATCCAATGTATAAGTAATGTGTACCAAATGGTGGTAATATAACTACATCCTCTGCTCTACTTGCATCTGGTTCTGCAGGACTCATTGCTGGGTCTTGATTTCCTTGTATTGAGAATGCCATTCTTCTTCCTACAGTATTTGAAATTGATACTATTTCTGCCATATTCTTATATAATAAGTCGTCTCCTGAATTTTGTGCTGTTATTGTTTGTGTTAATACTAATGTTGTTCTATCTATACTATCTTCTTCATTTCCGCTTCCTAATGGTTTTAATTTTTTATTTAAGTCATCTGTAGTAAGAATTGTATTATATTTTCCTTTTATTGCATTTTGTACTTCTGGACTTACGTATTTATTTGCACTGATATCAGCTTCTGTGATTGGTGTCCATTTTGATGATGTATTATTCTTAGGTTCATATTTTAAGTTGTTTGCTACATAGTCAATTACTAAGTCTGCACTTGTTGTTACCATGCTATCTTTATTTTTTACATCACCTAGATAATAGAATGATTTATCGTTGTAGTCTTCCTCACCAATATTCTTTACTGTCATATCATATGTTATTTGAATTGTTGTACCATGCATTATTTCTTCATCCATTGTTGCTTGTATTAATCCGTTTTGGCCATTTACTATTGTCTTAATATGATTTAATACATAGTCTCTAAATTCTTTATATCTAGTGTAATCGCTATATACATATTGTTTATTTTGAGTAGCAGTTGGTCCTACATTATCATATCTTGTTTCTGTCTTCTTGTCATTTACATTGTATACGTGTTTTGATACCCAAATTAAGTTGTCTGCTTTTTGTGATGCATCAAATAATACTGTACCATTTGCAAGTGTTATCTTTACATTGCCTACTTGTTTATTTAGTTCTAATCCTGCTTTTGGTCTTTCTTCTAAGCCTAAGTCTAAGTCTTTGATATAGTAATTTCCATTAAATTGATTATCATTATTATGTTGTATACCATTATCATTTCTTTCTTGGTTATTTCCTTTTGAAGATTCCCTATTGTATTCTACTTCTACTCTTATTACACCTGTATAAGCCATCATAGGAAGTCTTCCGCTTTCTTGTTCTTTTGCTCCTTCATATGATACACTGTTTGCATATTTGCTATTTGTTGATTCTCTTAAGCTCCAGATATCTTTTGCATCTGATACAAGTAGTCCAGCGTTATCTGCTTTTGCTATACTGTATCCATAAGTTCCAGGTTCATTTTGTCCTTCTACATCTGTATAGCCAACATAACCTGATTTATTTTGTCCACTAATATCAGTTCTACCATTTTGGTCTATTTTTGCTCCTGTTGCTAAATTCATTTGATAACTTGTTGATTTATAGTCTTGTGCATTATATGTTTCTCCATTATAAGTGAATCTTACAACATAATCTCCTGGTACATAACCATCAAAACTATATTTACCATTTGCATCAGTTATTGCAGTTCCTGGTACCCATTTATTAGTAGCATTATCATATACTTGTGCTATATTGTCATTTACTACGCCATTTACTACTTCATGTAATGTTACTTGTATTCCTGCTATTCCAACTTCACCAGTTTCTCTTACGCCATTTCCTATTAATGCATTTGTTCCACTTGGTGAATATGTTCTCTTATCTTCCCATGTTGTTCCGTCTATTTTTCTAACCCAATCATCATCAGCATATATTTTGATGCCTCTTGCTTCATCTGAATCATCCTCTTTAGCAATTATATAGTTACCTGGATTAGAATCTATATCTATGATACCAGCATAATCGTTTGTGCCTTTTTTAATTCCGTTTGGTAGTGTAGTATTGTTATTATACCATGTTGTATAACCATTTATTTCTGCAATATTGTGTTTTGCTGAATTTCCTATCTTTTCGTCTAAACATAATCCGTTTCCAGCTGGTACTTTATCTTTTACTTTAAATGTTAAGTATAAGTATAAGTTATCTCCTGGAACTAATTTATGTTTATTGCCATCATTTAATTTAACATATAATTTGTTATAACCGCTCATATTAGATTCTGTTGTTCCGCCATATTGTGAATAATCACGATATCTTCCATTTCCGGTTTTATTATCATCATTAATTGATGTTACTTGTTTAAAGTTTTTAAATGATCCTTGTCCATAGTTTATGCCGTTTGAATTTAACATTTCAGTATATACAGCATTTGAATTTGGTATTCTTGTAATTGAATAGTCGTTTTGATCATCTTTTTCATCATAATACATTGCCCATGACATATTGTCTACAAAATCATAATCCTCATCAAAGTAGTCAACAACTTCATCTATTTGTGAAACAATTCCTAAAGAAGCATTGTGTATTACTAATTTATATGTAACATATACTTGTAATCTTTCATCTGCTGATATATCTGTATTTAAGTAAGATTGTGCATCTGATTTATATAATGCTCTATTATATGTAGATGAGTAATAATCTGCACTATTTAATCTTACAGTTATGTCCCAAGGTTTTTCAATATCAGTTTTATTTCCATTTTCGTCTACCACATAATCTTTAGTTCTTGAATCATATTCATAAGTTTGTGCTTGTCCATTTACTGTTACGCCTACTTTATAAACATCTTTACTTAATGATAAATCAGTTTGTGGTCTTCTTGTTAATCCTAAGTTTATATGCATTGCGTGAGTATAAATACCTTCATGATATTCATGTTGCACAAAAACTTCAACCGGTTTTTCGATATAAGTGCCAGTTTCCTCGTCATATTCTTTGTAATATTCTGTCCATGAACTTTCATAAGGTGAAGTTTCATAGTACATTTCTATATAGTCATTTTTAACTACATATTTATCATAATTATCTACTAATTCACTGTTTTGTGGTTTTGTGTATGCTGTTATTTTACAATCTTCAATAAATTGTAATTTTCTTTGTAATTCTACATTTGATCCAGCTATTTGTGAATATACCTCATTCATGCTTGGTGATCTACCTTGAGTTTCAATTATAGATCTAATTGTACTAGATATTAAACCATCTTTTGGTTCTAATCTTTGTCCGTTTTGTTCTGTTTTTTCTATTCCTGTTTCTGGATCTACTTCATAGCCATCAATTAATTGAAGTCCTGTTTGTACATATTCATATTTTCCAGTTTGACTATTTTTTTGTAATGTATAGCCTAAAAGTTCCAATCTTGTAAATGTAGTATTATATGTTCCTAAATTAAATCCAGAAATTGGTTTTCTTATTTTGTAATTTTCTGGGTATGAACGAATTGATGCAAAAGAATTGTTAAATGCAGTTCTTTCTGAATTTTTCTCTGTTGCTTTTGAATTCATATTCCAGCTTTCAGACAAGTCTCTCAAATTTTTAACATAATCTTTTATATCCCAATCAGGATGATTCGTTCCATCTCCCATGTCATTTGCCATTTCATAAGCACTACTATATTGCTTTTTAAATTCCCCTGTATCCATATCACAACAATACATGTAATTCGTAGGTGTATATGTCTGGCCATCATACTCAAATGTTATATAGTATTTTTTCATTGGATCTAGTCCACAAAATTGAAAGTTACCATTTTCATCTGTATAAGTTGGATTTATATGAGAATACTTAGGATCATACCCATATGACATCTTAGAATTCATGAACCATGCAAGCTGACCTTTTTGAGGTCCAGTTGCAAAATACAATGATACTTTTATATTTTTTAAATTAATTTCTTTATTTCCATTCCATCCATCATTTAATCCATTAAATATATCTGTTTTTCCTTGCTCTTTATCTTCCCAAACATTACCAGCTATACTAAATGCAAAACTAACAGTAGATTGATAAGTAGGTGTAGGTGATGGTGTTGGCGGTGGTGTTGTCGTTGTCGTTGGTGTTGGCGTTGTTGTTGATGTTGGTGTTGGCGTTGGCGTTGTTGTCGATGTTGGTGTTGGCGTTGGCGTTGTTGTCGATGTTGGTGTTGGTGTTGGCTGTTCATTTGGTACTGTTGCCATTAATTCAATCTCTTGTTCATAAATAGTTCTTTTAGCATCAGCAATCATCATGCCTTGTATGTTTATTTCCTCTTTTTTTACATTAATTATACAATGATTACATTTTTTCCAGTGGCCTGTCTTTTCTTCTCCGTAACACGTTTTTTCATTGAATCCATCACAATGATAACAAAAAGATTCATCAAGCTCACCCGTGCAATAATCACATGTATAATAGCAATAAGTACTTTTCGGATCTGTCTCACCGCATTTATTACATTTATAATGAGTTTCCACTTTTCCAGTCTTCGAATCTACTTCTGTAATTGCTATTTTATCATGAGAATGTCCAGTATGAGAATGATAGTGTGATACCCAATGATAATCTCCTAGTTCTTCATACACACTATGATCAGGAGGATCTATTTGCGCAAAATATTGTTTTCCCTCTAAATCTGCTTTTTCTCCTTCTGCTAACATATATTTAAATTTAACCTTTACAGATATAGAAGTTACACACTCAGCTTCACTTTTAGCATTAGCATTTGGATTCGAAATTACAACATAGAAAGATTGACCTGATCTTGGGTATACTTGTGAGCTTCTATCTACTTTCTCTGATCCATCTGGATTAAAGTAACTTAAATTGCTACTTCCCGTGCTTCCAGTTGCACCATCTGCTAAAATAATGCTTCCACCTATTGACATTCCTCCGCCCATACTTGAACCAGAAGAACCATAACCTTGAACAGTTATATCAGTTATACCTGCAAAAGAAACACCACCATCAAAAGAAGTTCCGCTTTCTATATATGATACGCTAAAAGGTCCTAATGTATATGTTTGTCTTTCTATATCTATAATAGGTGTTACCATTGTTGAAGTATTTTGTGGATTTAAACCTCCAGCAGATCTTACTTCTTCATCATATTTTTCATATCTTTCTGCTTCTTTTGCTAAACTGCTATCAGAGCATCTACCGCATAATTCACCCCAAAGAGCCCATAATGCAGTCTGTTTTTCAGGAGATAGTCCACCAGGGTAAGATACCACATAAGCTTCAGCTGGACTTAAAGATCCAGTACCACTTACTTTATAATATCCAGGTGTATATAATTCCGTAGGTACTTCAAAATTAGTATGTTCCTCCCTTGCACTATTTGGTTTTATCTTTATTACTTCTACTGTTTTAGATCCTGTATGGAACTGTGGTACAGTTATTTTTTCAGTGCCAACCTTTTTCCAAGGAAAGTCCCTAATGTGAAATCCATTATTTTCATCACCGTCATGATGACTTATTGTACACTGTACATAATACCTATCTGCCAAGCTTTCCCAAGCATTCTTATCAAATCCATCTCTTGCGTACTTATAAACAGGCGCTCCACTGCCTTCACCTTTATGGTTCATACAGTACCCGTTATTTGGATACTCAGTAATAAGAGGCGCTCCACCAAAACTATTTAATTCTTTCGAAATAAATTCTCCACCAGAAGGCACATTATAATTTCCCGGTGCAGTTTCACCAGCAGCTAACGTTCCAGAAAATTTAGAAGCAGATGCTATTGTTTCAGTTTCATCAATGCTTGCTTTAATTCCACCAATTATTAGCTGAAATATTCCTACTATAACTAAAGTAGTTATTATCATTAGTACTGTTGATTTAAAAACTTTAATTATTTTTTTGGTTTGCATTATATTTCCTCCCTTCCTTTCTATTTTACATTTTTAGTTAATATTCTTTTTTTGATTTCATATATTCCAAATATTAATATAGCTAATACTACTACTATTAACATTGAACCTATTACTAACTTACCTGTTACTACACCTAGTACTATATCTGCTTTTGATATATCATCTTCATTTGATGCCTTATTTCCTGCTACTGAATCCATATCTTCTATTCCTTGCTCATTATAGCTTTCATATATTTCTGCATTGTTATTTACTATATTTCCTATGTTCTTATCTGTTATGTTAAAGCTTAATACTAATTTTACTTCTTTACTTTCTCCAGGATTTATTATTGTATTTGCTAAACTTGTGTTGTATGCATTTTGATTTCCTTCTGATAAGTACCAATCACTATTTACTTCTGAACTAAATCCTGCATCTTCTGGTAAGTAGTCTACTATTTTCTTTGCATAGCCTGCAACTTTTCCTTCGTTTGTTACTTTTATTTTGTATTCTACTATAATGCTACTCTTGTTTACGTTATTTCCTAATATTTCTACTTTTGCTAATTGTTCTTCATTATATGTTGTTACTCTTGTTCCTATTGTTGGTGTTGTTAATGTTATTTTGCTTATTGATTTATCTATTCTTAAATCAAATTTTTCTGCTACATATAATCCTATATCTATATCTCTTACATTTGAATCTGTTACTTTTACTACGTCTGCTATACCTGCTATTCTTTTTTCTCCTTCAAATACTATGCTTATATCTATTGCATCTGAATTTAATCCTTCATCTACACCTTCTGCTTGATATTTTGTTGTGCTATAGTTTGAAGCATCATATAAGAATAATACTAAGTATTCACCTCGTGGAATGTTTGTAAATTCATATATTCCATTAGAGTTTGTAGTTGTTCTTTTTTGTGCATTTGTGTTTTTATCAGCTACTACTGTATTATTTGCTTTATTTACTAGTACTACTGGTATATCACTTAGAATTTTTTCTGTTTCATCTCTTTTTCCATCTTTATTTTCATCTAGCCATGCTGTTCCTGTAATTTTGTATGTAGCAGTAGTTTGTCCTCCTGATGTTCCTCCTGATGGATTTTGTGCACCTTGATGATTATGTAATTCTTCATTATATTCAATAGTATTTGTTACTTGGTTAGTTTCTACTTCATCAAAGTATTTTGCTGAAATTTTTAAGCTTGTTTTTACTTGTCTTTCTTCTTCACTATTTAATGATTTTGCTCTTGCTGTTATTGTAACTGTTGCTGTTTCGTTAACTTGTAAAGTATAAATTTCAAAATCGATATTATTTCCTGATGTTGAAACAATTTCTGTATCTTGTCCTATTTTATAGCTTATTGAAGTTAATAAAAGTTCGTTTGGTATATTTCCTTTAATATTAATATAGTTAGCACCTGTATCTCCTACATTTTTAATATCAAATTTATATTCAATTGGATCTCCTTCTTTTACATATCTAGGAGAACTTGTTAAATCAGATATTTGTAAATCTATTTTAGAATATGAATATTCGAAAATATTAGAATAATGATCTTCTCCTTCTCCTGCCTTAGCAGTTGCCATGATGGTTTCTTTACCTACATAATCTTTTCCTTCAAGCTTAATATATAAGTTTTGAGACTTATTACTTAATGTATCTATTTTAACTTGTAAAGTATGAGAATTGCTATTATATGTAATTCCATCAGTTACCTTTTCACTGCCATTTTTAAAATATGCTTCTTTATAAGTAGTTCCTTTTAATAATGGAATATTTATTGATATATTTTCTAATTCTTCTTTTCCACTAATTTTGTTAATTTTTAATCTTAAAGAAACTTCTTCACCATTTTTTATAGTTGCATCATTCTCAATGTCTGATATTAACTCTAATTTTATATCTCCATCTTTTATTGTTGTGTTAAATTCATTAGAAGGTATACCACTCTCTACCTCATCACAATTTATCGTTACCTTGGTACTTAAGTCCTTCTTTTCATCAGCTATACTACTATCAATAATTAAATAATAATTTTCAGTTATTGTTTCTCCTGGATTTATTGTTCCTAATGTTATCTCTTTTTCTTCTGAGTATTCTCTAGTAATTCCTATATCATCTTCATAATATTCTCCAAAACTTGCTATTTCAGGCTTTGGAATATTTAAAGTTGCATTTGTAACTTTTTTATCTCCCTTATTAGAAATAGTAACCTTCATAGTAACAATCTGTCCTTCTCTAATAACGTCAGTAGATGATTCAAGTTTTATGTCTAAATTAGGGCCTTCACCAGTAGTAGCATTAATTAAAGAAGATTCTTTTGTTTCATTCATAATTCCTACTGGAGATACGTTTGTATAATATACTTTATACATTTCATATGCACTATTGTTGTAGCTTAAGTTTGCTGGTATTTCTATATCATAACTAAATTCCACTGTTTTTTGCTCGTCCATTTCATAATTTTCGTCAGGTAATATTAAGTATGATTTAGCTGATTTTGAAAAGTTTTCTGTCCATCCATTTTGTGTATCTTCTAAATTTGCATTTGCATCTACTTTATTTGAATAGTATACTTTGTAATTTTCTAATCCTGTTACTTTTAGTTCATCTGCCATTATTGCATCAAATGTTGATCCTAAATTTTCTTCAGAATCTATTTTTTTATTTCCTTTTGAAGGTAATCTTCCTAATATTTTTACATTTTTAATTTTATTTCCATAATTATTTACTATAGTTCCTGTTACTGTTGCTATTTTCTTTTCACTATAAGTATCTAGGTTTGCTACTGCTGTTTTTTCTGCTGATATTGACATTATTGTTTTTGCTTTGTTAGCGTAATTAGCTATTGCATTAGCTGCAACAACACCTTTTGGAGCTACGAAATTTAAAGTAGCTTCAGCTATTCCTTCTTTATTATCTTTTACAGCTTCATTTTCGTTAGTATATGTTAATACTATTTTGCTTTCATTTGTTGGTGTTAATGTTTTTACAGTTATATCTGCATTTAATATAATGATAGTACCTTTATATTCTGCTCCTAATGTATAATCTGTTTGAGTACCTTCTAATTCTACAATAATTACTTTAGAGCCGTCCTCATTTACACTGTTTACACTTTTAATTTTTAATCCATTGTTCATTAAAATATCTTTACTTTTTATTTTTATGTCACTAATATATGATGGTAATTTTATTTTTAAAGTAGGATTTTTATATAATGCATTTGAAAGTGATGATGTATCTAATACAACTCTTATTTGTACATCTTCATTTACAACAACAGTTGATAAGTTTTCATCTTTTATGCTTATTTCTGCGTTATTTGTTACTTCTTGTAATTGTATTTCTTTTGATAATTGTTGTTTATTTGTATTTGATTTTACTTCTACTGATGTTTCTATTTTTGTAATGTCTTTCATTTGTTCAAGAGTATATTCATGTTCTAATGAGAATACTTTTGATACTGTTATTTCTAGTTTTCCTTCTGATACTGGATTTACAGCTTTAATAACTAATTCTGTCATTTTTTCATCTATATTAAATATGTAATTTTCATTTTCATCTTTTTCACTTTGATTTGTAATACTTCCTAAAACAGTTCCATCTATTTTTGTAATGTCTAATTTTCCTTCTTCGCCTAAAATTTTTAAGAAGTTATCTACTGGTATTTTAATTTGTTTTGCATATATATTATTACCGCTTAAATATTGATTATCTCTATATTCAATTTTTTCATTATTAACTTTATATTCTATTTGATTATTAATTGCTATATCAGAAATGTTTGTTTTAAATGTTACATCATATGTTGTTTCTTTTTTACCATTTTGTTTATCATAGTTTGCATATAAATAAGCTTTACTAATTGAACTTACTGTTTCTATTGAAGATGTTGTTAACTCACCAATAGTTTCTTCTATTGAATAAGGAATTTGTTTTTCTATTTCTATAGCATCTACTTTGGCATTATATGTTTTAACATTTGCAACTAGTGAAATATTTCCTGTAATTGCTTGTTCATTTGATTTTCCGGCTTTCTTTTCTTGCTCTGTAACTTTTCCTTCTTCTGCTACTTTTAATAATTCTTGAATATTGTTATATAAGTCTTCTCCTGTATATATATAGGTTACTATGTATTCGTCTTTTCCTTGTCCCCATGTTATTTTGCCTTGTTCATCTACTTCATTTAATGTTTGTATTACTACTTTTCCTTCTTCGCTATTATATGTATAGGTTGAAGCTAGTCCTTTTTCACTACCATTTGTTGCCTTTGTTGAATTAGCTATTACTGTTACTCTATCAGGTTTTTGAGCATTAATTTCAGGTGCAACTAATTCTAAATTTAATGCAGATATAGGTAATAGATTATCTTTAATTCCTAGATTTATTTTTGATTGAACTAATAAACCAAATTCTTCTCCTATATGGTATGGAATATATTTACTAATTTCTCCATTTATTTCAACTTCAGGATTTACTTTCCAGCTTATTCTATTTGTTATTGTTTTTTCAACCTTTTTCTCGTCTCCATTACCATTTACATAAGTTGCTGTGAAAATAGTTTTGCTATCTTTTGAAAAGTAATCACTATCTATTTGATTACTTTTAGCAAATGTAATTGGTAATTCTATTGTAATTTCTTCTCCGCTTTGTATTTGGTTTAAATAAATTTTGCTATCTTCTATTTTCTGTACATAGCTAGATTCTACTTGACTACTATCTATACTGAAGTTTGCATCTTTAAATTCTACAACTTCATTTTTTAAGTAGCCATTTTCTTTTACACTAAGCTTTAAATATAACTTTCCTTTCTCTGACGTTTCAAAAGTTTTTTCATGTACTTCTCCATCTAAGTAACTATTAAACTCTACGTTAGAGCTATTAGTTTTACTATTTTGCTGTGGTAAATTGGTTGATGTTGCAATTACTTGTGCTCCAATGTTTAATAAATTACTGCTAAGTAGTATTACTAGCATAATTGTTGCTAGTATTTTTTTCTTAATTCTCATAGTAACCTCCTAAATCTATTTTTTGACATAATTATTCTATAATATCAATTATAGCACATTTTTTTTATTTTTCAATGCTTTTTTACTTAGAAATATGCGAAAATTGCAAATTTGTTTACGGAAATTATATGTTTATGTCAATATATTAAATTTTTGTTACAATTTTTATCTTTTTGTAAAAAATTGTAAAAATCAATTTTATGTATTTACATAATATAAATATTGGTAATCTATTTTCATATTTATTAATTTTTTTTGTAACATTTTTCTTTTAAATGAATATATATAAATATAGATTTTTTTAATTATTTTTTAGTTTTAATAACTTTTATATATTTATAATTTCAATAAGATTAAATTATTATGGAGGTTTTTAATTTATGGAAATTCCTAAAAACATTGATATGAACAAATTAATGAGCATGCTTTCGCAAATGGACAAAAAGCAATTAGAAGAAGGCTTAAATAAAGTTAATCAAATGTTAAATAACCAAAATAAAGGTCAATCTTTTAATGGAAAGGAGAAATAATGAGTGAAGATATATCTGAAATTATGCAAAAAGTTAATAATATGATACAAAATAATCAAATACCAGATGACATAAAAAATATGCTTGAAAATTTTTCGTCTAATAATTCGTCAAGTAATTCTTCAAGTAATTCTTCAAGTAATTCTTCAAATAATTCTTCTAATAATTCGTCAAAAGATTCGTCTGATAAAAATTATGTAAATAATAAAAAGCAAGTAAATAATGATGTTTCTGAAGGAAATTCCTCTGAAATACCTAATTTTGATATTGATACATTACTAAAAATGAAATCTATAATGGAAAAAATTAATCAAAATCAATCTGACCCTAGATCTAATTTATTACAATCATTAAAGCCATATCTAAGGAATAGCAGAAAAAGTAAAGTAGATGAATATATTAAAATATTCCGTATGGAAAAAGTTTTTGAAATGATGAAACCTTTGGGCGGTGAAAAAAAGAATGATGTATAATTACCCTTTTTTCAATTTTCCTAATTTTAAAAATTATTATAAATATAATAACAAATATATGGCAAACAGTATACATAATAGTTCTGAATGTAATAACAAATACATGTCAAGCAGTATACATAATAGTACTGAGCCAAAAAATCCTCCTCCACTTTTGAATGCAAAAGAGGAGAAGGAGCTAAAAAATAATAATTGTACAAACAATTCATTTTTTGAAATTTTCGGATTGAAATTATATTATGATGATATCTTACTTATTTGTCTTATTTTCTTTCTATATAAAGAAGATATTAAAGATGATTATTTAATGATTGCCTTAGTTTTATTGCTACTTAGCTAATATTGTTATAAATATCATTATTATAAATATCATTGTTATAAATATTATTGTTATAAATATTTTGTTATAGATATTATTCTAATGCAATTTTATCTTCATCATTTATATAAGCACAAGTTTTTATTTCCTCTAATTCTTGTTTTTCTATTTCTTTTATCTCATCAGCAATACGGATCTGTGCCGCTTCTATTGATGCTGCTGCGATAATTGCCTCTTTATTTCCTTTTGCACCTGCATGTGCTACACCTCTTAAAATTCCTAATACCACAATATTTTCTCCTGCTAAAACTTCTGCACCTGCATTAACATCTCCTAAAACTACTAAACTCCCTTCAAATTCAATTTTTTGACCTGATCTTAAAGAACCTCTATGAAATTTAGTTTCTGATGTTGCTATTTCTTTACTAAATGTTTTCTTAATTCCATGCAATCCTAATATTTTAGGTGTATCAAAATTTACTTCAACAGAAATTATTCCTTGAATAACTTCTTGAATTTGCTCCATTTCTTTATTTTTAAAAACTTTACCTGTTACTAAAATAGGAGTTTTATCTTCTTTATATAATTTTTTTAATTCTGATATTTTTTTCTTTAGTTCTTGCAAAATTTGCTTTTGTTCTCCATTTTCATCTACATTGATTATTACTTGATCTTTTTTGGTTTGGACACTAATACAATTTTTCATTTTTTTCCCTTATAATATATTTATAATCCCTATTAAAAATAATAGTTTTTATAAATATACCCTTTCTTTTTAATATTTATATTATTTCTCTTATAATATTTATTTTGTTTCTCATATACTGTTTATTTGTTTATCGCATAATATTTCTCTTGTTTAGTTTATAATGTTTATCTTGTTTCTCCTGTGCTTGGAATTGCTGTTACATCTTCATTCACTTCTTTTGCGTTCGTTCCGAAGTAAGATTTCATAATTTCTTTTGCAACAGGTGCTACATTTCCTCCTGCCCCAGCATTTTCTATTAAAACTACTACTGCAATTTCCGGGTCATCATAAGGTGCAAATCCAGCAAACCATCCATTTACTTGGCCTTTGGTTCCTGTTTCAACAGAACCTGTTTTTCCCGCAATATCCATTTCAAAGTCTGAAAAAATATAATATGCAGTTCCTCCACTTTCACTAGTAACACCTTTCATTCCTTTTCTTATGATTTCTAATGTTTTTTTATCAATTTCTAAATCTGTTATATTAGATGTAGAATTATTTCCTAGTTTTTCATTTAATTTTTCTTCTATTTGTTGTTTAGGGATTTCATTTCCATTTATATCAGTAATAGACTTTATTAATGTAACATCTATTTCTTTGCCATTATTTGCTATCATACTAATATATTTTGCTATTTGTATTGGTGTATATTCATTATAGCTTTGTCCTATTACTGCTGACAAAGTATCACCTAGTTGCCACTCTTGCCCTGTAAGCTCTTTACATTTTTCTGTCAAGTTTACGGTTCCTTCTACTTCTCCATATAATTCAATTCCTGTCTTTTTTCCTAATCCATACATTTTTGCATATTGTATAACAGGTTCTATTCCCATTCTATAGCCCATTTCATAAAAGAAGTAATTACAAGATTTCTGAATTGCTTGTTTTATATTTAATGGCCCATGTCCATAACCATATTCTGTATAATACCAACAAACTGGATGATACCCCCTTGTATATCTTCCTATATCATTTACAGTTGCTGTTTCTGTAATTGTTTTTGTTTCTAATGCTGCTGTTGCTACTGCCATTTTAAATATGGAGCCAGGAGCATACGCACCTGAAATAGCTCTATTAAATAAATTTCTTCCTTTTTCATATTCTTTTAGTTTCTCTTCTGTAATTCCTGTAATATATAATTCAGGTTCATAGTCTGGATAACTTGCTAATGCTAATACTTCACCATTTTTTACATTCATTACAATTGCTGCACCGCCATTAGCATTATATTTTTTACCATATTCACCCTTTTTTATTTTTTCTATGTTATTTTTTAGAGCATTTTCAACTACTTTTTGTAAATTAGCATCTATTGTTAGGGTAACATTATTTCCAGCTACTGCTTCTTTAGTTATATATTCTCCTGTTATTGTTCCATCTACTGCCATATCTAACTGCCTAATTCCATCTTGTCCTTTTAAATATTCTTCTAGTGTTGCTTCTATTCCACTTTTCCCAATAATATCATTTATATTATAAGTATCTTTTCTAGTTTTATATTCATCTTCAGAAATTGCACCTACTTGTCCTAAAATATGTGATGCTAAACTTCCATAAGGATACACTACTATCGGCTCAGTAACAACTCCTGCTCCTGGTAAATAATTACTTTGCTCTCTGATTTGGTTCACACTAAGACTGCTAATATTTTTAGAAATTGTTATTGGCTTTATATTACTAAATCCATTTCTACTAATTTCATATCTTACCACCATAATTTTTCTAGCTTTTTCAGGATTTTCTTCTTGAATACTATATTTTTCTTTTAGGAAATTGAAGACTTCTTCTGCTGTAAAGTTTTCATCTATATTATTTGATTTTTTCCAATTTTTTTGTGCTTCTTCATCTTCAATACTAAAGGAATATGGTTTAACCTTTAAGGGTAAATTATCAATGTATTTATCTCCATTTTTTTCTAGTAATTCTACTATTTTTAAAATTGTTTCATTAAGTGCTTGATTGTCCATTTTTGTTTTATATAATTCTAGGCTATAACCTATTTTAGTAGTTACTAATTTATTTCCATTAGCATCTAGTACATCACCTCTTGCCGCCTTCAATGTAGATTCTCTTGTAAGTCTTGTATTAGATGTTTCCCTATATTCTTTTCCATGTATAATTTGTAAGTTGAATAGTTGAAAAAGCAAAATTATGCCTATTATATAGACTAGCATTATTATAATGTTATATCTTACTTTTTCATTTCTTGGTTTCTTTTGCTTCAATGTCTTCTCCTTTCAGAGCATTTTTGATTTATTTTAAAATTTCTTGTTATATTTAAAAATAACGAGTTAAAATACTATTTCCTTTAAATATTTTTTCTACTTTTGTTCCCAGTTTTTGAATAAGTGGATAAAGTATAATTGTTAATATAACATTAAATAAAACTTCAATTGCTAATATTTTTATAAATGGAATTATTTCTACTATAGCATTCCATCTTATAATTTGAAAAGCATACATTCCTATTTCATATATAACTGTAGATATTGCTACTATACTCATAATTGTAATACGGCTTTCCTTTGAAAAACTTTTGTCTATATATTCTGCAATTAATCCAATTAACCCTAACATTATTCCAGATATTCCTATTGCCTTTCCTGTAAGTAAGTCTATATATATTCCAAAGATTAGTCCAAAGATAAAGCCAGATTTATTGCCTATAAATAGACCTATAAATAAAATAAATATAACAAATAAGTTTGGCATTATTCCACTAATTGTAAACCAAGAAAAAAAATTAGCTTGTAAAAAATAAATAAAAAAAAACGTTATTATAATACTAATGATTACTATTAATTTTTTCACTTGCTCACCCTCTTTTTTGATTTTATGTTACCATGTATGTTTACAATAATATAATTATGTCGTTATGTTTTATTGATTATTTGTTATTACTAATACAGTTTCTAATTTATCAAAATCAACAGCTGTTTGAATATATGCATATCTATCTATACTGTTTTTTGTATTTACAATTTGTTTTATAGTTCCTATATGAATTCCTTTTGGATAAATTCCTCCTAATCCAGATGTTTCCACAGTATCATTTTCTATTAATGTAGCATCTGTTGGAATATAAGTAGCCCTTAGTGTTGAATTATCTTCTAATGTTCCATTAACAATTATCGCTTCTCTAGAATTAGTCATTACACTGCTAACAGAAGTAGACGTATCTATTATAGTTTGAACTTTTGCTGTATGCTGTGTAGTTGAAATTATATACCCTACTAATCCTTGTTCTGCGATTACTGTCATATTAGTTTTAATTCCATCGCTTTCGCCAACATTTATAATTATTGTTTTTGTATAATTATAAATATCTTTATTTATAATATAAGCAGGTATCGTTTTATATTCTGAATATTTATCTTTTAAGTTTACATATTCTTTTAATGTTTCGTTTTCTGATTTTATCAATTCTAGATCTTTTAAAGATTGTTCTAATTCATTAATTCTTTCTTTTAATTGATTATTTTCTGATTTTAATGAATCTATATTTGCAAAAAAACTATCATTTCCTTCAATTTTATTCTTTAAATATGTAAAACTATTTTGAATTGGCATCACAATACTACCAAAAATATTTTCTAAGTAAGATATATCTTTTAAATTAACATTAGATAAAATAACTATTAATATTAAGATAATAATTGTGATAATAATACCAATTACACCAGTTTTTTTATTTTTATACATTATTCTCTCCTCTATATTTTTTATAGATATTATCTTTTTCTAGAGTTCATTAGTACAACTTTTAATTTTTCTATATCTTCTAAAGCTTTTTCTGCTCCTTTAGCAACACATTCCAATGGTTTTTCTGTTATGTATACTGGCATATCTGTTTTTTCAGATAATAATTGATCAAAGTTTTTAAGTAGAGCTCCTCCTCCTGTTAATACAATTCCTTTTTCCATTATGTCAGATGCAAGTTCTGGTGGTGTTCTTTCTAATGTTTGTTTTATCACTTCAATGATTTTATCTACCGATTCTTGTATTGCTTCTTGAACTTGGCTTGAAGTTATATCTACTGTTTCTGGGAATCCATTACCTAAATTTCTTCCACTAACTTTTGTGACTTCTTCCGTCATTAATGGCTTGGCACATCCAATTGCTATTTTTATTTGTTCTGCCATATTTTCGCCTATTGCTAAATTCATTTCTTTTTTTACATAGTTTATAATATCTTGATTTAATTTATCTCCACCTATTCTAAGTGAGTTACTAACTACTATTCCCCCTAAAGAAATTATAGCAACTTCTGTTGTTCCACCACCAATATCTACAACTATATTGCCTGCTGGCTCTGCTACATCTAGATTTGCTCCAATTGCTGCTGCCATAGGTTCTTCTATTAAGTAAACTTCTTTTGCGCCTGCTTGCAAAATTGACTCTTCTACTGCTCTTTTTTCAACCTCAGTAATTCCAGATGGTACTCCTACTACTACTCTTGGTCTTCCTGCATTATATCTTTTGCAAACTTTTTGTAGCATTGTTCTAATCATAAGTCCAGTTGCAGTATAATCTGCTATTACACCTTCCTTCATTGGTCTAATTGCATCTATATTTGCTGGTGTTCTTCCTACCATTTCCTTTGCTTCATTTCCTGTTGCTAATACTTCACCTGTTCCTTTTTCAATAGCAATAACAGATGGCTCGTTTAACACTATTCCTTTTCCTTTTATTGTTATAATTATATTTGCTGTTCCTAGGTCTACACCTATGTCCTTAGAGTTCCATCCTAATAAGTTCATATATTTCTTCCTTTCTTTATTAAATATGATTTTATACTTGTATATTCATTATAGCCAATTATTATATGATCTAACAGTTGTATATCTAATAAATTAGATACTTCTTCTATTTTTTTGGTAAATTCTATATCTGGTTTACTTGGCATAGAATTTCCACTAGGGTGATTGTGCAATAAAATAATTTTATGAGAACCTCTTTTTATTGCCTCAGTAAAAATATCTTTTACTTGAATTTTGGCACAATTATCTGATCCTATTGCTATTGTTTGTATTTTTATAATTACATTTTGGGAATTTAATATTACTACTTTTACTATTTCTTGTTTCTCTATTTTTAACTCGTCCATTACTACATTTACGATATCTTGTGGATTTGTTATTTTTGTTTTTACATTTTCTATTGGTCTAGAAATTCTTTTTGCAAGCTCACAAACAGCTTTTATTTGCAGTGCTTTTACTTTTCCTATTCCATTTATTTGCATAAGTTCTTCTATTGTTACTTCCTGCAAAAAGCTTAAATTATCTTGTGTGCATCCTTTTCCAAGTGAAAGTATTTTTTGTGCTATTGTAACTGAGCTTTCTTCTCTTGTTCCACTTTTTATGATAATCGCTAGTAACTCTGCATTTGACAATGCTTTTTCTCCATAAGTCTCCAATTTTTCATAAGGTCTTTCTGAAATTGGGAGTTCTTTCATTTTAAGTGACATAAATTTTCCATCCTTTCTATTTTAGCCCCCAATTAAATATCTTTTGAATTAAATAAATTATGATTTTAAATTAATTATTTTACTATTAATCAATTTTTATTATATATTTACTTTTTTATATATTAGCTTTTTATATATTAACTTTTTGTATATTAGCTTTTTATATATTAACTTTTTTAATTTATACTTAGTTTTATAGTTTTATAGTTTTATAGTTTTATAGTTTTATATAATTTTATATTTTTATATTTTTTTTAGTTGCTATATTTTTTTGTAAATGAAAATAGCTAATACAATTCCTATAATACTTGCTATATTTATTTTGAATATCAATCCAAATGTTAATTTAATAACACTTAAATCTAATTCTACTGGTGATGTTAATCCAAATTGTTGTCCATATGCAAGCCATGATAAAAATTCGACGTGTGAAGCAAGTTCCCCTATTAAACCTCCTACTACTATACCTGATAGAATAAATAACATTAGTATCCATATATTTTTTTCTCTCATTGCCACTTCTTTTCCTCCTTAGTAACTTAATTTATTTTTTCATTTTATTTTTATATCTAATTTTGTATGTTAGTATTATATATTCAAATACTAATTTTTTCAAGATAATTATTATATTTTTAATATAAAAGTATTTTCTTTTTTATTTTTTTATGTTATATTTATAAACACAAAAAATTTTCCATATTTTGTTGGTTTCATTTATGGATTTATAGTAGTATAATATTATTAAAGATAAATATATTTGGAGGATGCTTAATGAAATTTGAAAAACTAGGTGATAATAAAATAAGAATTACTTTAACTATTCAAGATTTAGCAGAAAAGCATATTGATTTTCATTCTTTTATGTCTAATAACATTGAAACTCAAGATATTTTATTAGATATGTTAGATGAAGCTAAAAAGCAAATAGGATTTGATGCTGAAGATTCTAATTTAAAAATTGAAGCTTTAGCTTTAGCAGATACAAATTTTGTTTTTATTATTACAAAACTTGCACCTGAAACAGATAAAGGAAAATCATTTAAAAGAAAGCTTATGATTAAAAGAAAATGTATAAATCCTTCTACAACACAAGCTATTTACATATTCCACTCTTTTGAAGATTTTTGTAGTTTATTAAATTTTATAAAGCAAAGAAATTTACTTGAATTTTGTAAAGATATTGCTGATAATGTTGAGCTTTATAGTTACAAAAATAACTATTATTTATTAATGAATAATATTCATGCAGAATTAATCAATGAAATTAAATTTTATACTTTTATTACAGAGTTTGCAAAATGTATAACTAATTCAAAAGTTTTTGCAAGCAAATTAAAAGAATGTGGCAGTTTGATTATGAAAAACAATGCATTAGAAATTGGATTTGAAAATTTTGTGAAGAAAACTTCATAAAATCTAAAAAATATAATATAAAATGAACAATATATGTTTTGCTTGTGTCTTGTTGTCGCAACCTTTTATGAAAAAAGATGTAGAATATCTACATCTTTTTTCAATATATGATGGTTGCTCCAAGCGCACTTCACTTCGTTTCGTTTGAACGCTACGTGCCACTACACAAAACATATATTGTTCATTTATTATTAAATATATTTTAAATAGCATTATGTTTTAATTAAATTTTAGTACACATAATTTTGTGGATTTAATATTACTCCATTTTTTCTTACTTCAAAGTGTAAGTGTGGGCCTGTTACATTTCCAGTAGTACCTACTTTTGCAATTACTTGACCTTGAGTTACTGCCTGACCCGTTGAAACATTTAATACACTACAATGTGCATATAGTGTTTCAACACCGTTTCCATGTGAAATACGTACCATTTTGCCATAAGAACCACTATACCCTGCTGCTACTACTGTTCCAGATGCTGCTGCCTTTATTGGTGTTCCAGTAGATGTAGCAATATCTAGACCTCTATGTGCAGAACTACGAATGCTTTCTCTACTTCCAAATCTTGAAGTTATTATTCCTGAAAGTGGTTGAATTAAAGATATACCAATATTTACTTTTTGACTAGAAGTTCCCGAAACATTTCCTGATGATGCTGTCGCAACATATACAACTTTAGGTCTTGCTTCATATAATTTCGAAACACAAGTTTCTACGGAAGTAAACTCTTTTGTCTTTGTATCATATTTCTCTACTATTCCTATATCATTTTTATTAACACTATCTTTATCTTTTAATTTTTTAACTACACTTTCAGCTTCTTCAAATGTAGCTACATAGTATTTTTCCTTTTTTTCATCTGTAATAGCATAGTATTTGTAATATTGTGTACCACTTTCTGTAACTTTTGCATATATTTCATCATC
Source organism: uncultured Clostridia bacterium (assembly GCA_947629045.1). Lineage (GTDB taxonomy): Bacteria > Bacillota > Clostridia > TANB77 > CAG-508 > CAG-273. The sequence continues at coordinate 109,342 of CANRCF010000002.1, forward strand.
ATTTAATTCATAGTCTTTTTTTAGTAAACAAAGTTTATATTCTGGTAGAGAATCTATTTGCCTAAATGCTATACCTTCTTCTGTTTCTCCCTCCATATATTTATTAATCTTATTTTGTAATTCACTTTTATTAGAAGTATAACCTATTAATTCACCATTTAAGCTAACGGCATAAGTTGGCTTATAGAAAAAGGCAACTGTACCACCTATAATGAAAATAGATATAATTGTTAATATAAGAATTTTTATTGATGTTCTAAAAAACATCGCAAATTTCTTTATAGTATTTATTTTAAACACCTCTATCTTTTTTTATTTCTGTTATATTTTATATCAATTTTTAATTTTTTACAATAGATTTTGATTATTTTTTTCTTGTAATTAATTTTAGCTTTTTTCTATTTCCGTAATGCTAAAATCAATTTATAATTTCAAGTCCTGCAAATTTTGCCATTAATCTTTTATGTCCAGATTTATCAAATTGTATATCAAGTTTATAATCATCACCTTCTGCTTCTATTTTTTGAATTGTTCCTTCTCCAAATTTTTTATGATAAATACGCTGTCCTTCATTATATTGGCTAATATCTACTTCATCTTGTACTTTCTTCTGATTTAAAGAATTTAAAAAGCTTTCTGCTGTTCTAAATTGATAATTTGATTTTGGTTTTTGATTTGCGTAAATATCGCTTTTTGAGTCAAATGCATAAGTTGTTACCTTACTTGCATTATTATATGCATAAGCATTTCCATTATATGAGATATTTGAATTTGCAATTTTATAATTTCTTTCATTATTATATGATTTTGAATATTCCCAATTGTATGATGAATCTTCAAAATCATCTTCTTGGTTTTCATCAATACATCCTTCCAATAAGTTTTCTGGTATTTCTTTTACAAATCTTGAAATTGCATTATAACTAGTAGAGCCAAATATCGTTCTATGTTTGCTACAAGTTAAATATAAAAATCGCTTTGCTCTTGTAATTCCTACATAAAATAATCGTCTTTCTTCTTCTAACTCTTTTGGTTCTAACATTGCTTGGTAGCCTGGAAAAATTCCTTCCTCCATTCCTACTAAGAATACTACAGGGTATTCCAATCCTTTTGCGCTATGAAGTGTCATTAATGTAACTGTATTTTCCTCATCTTGTATTTCGTCAACATCACTAGAAAGTGTAATGCTCTCTAAAAATTCTGCTAAGCTATTGTCTGCTGATTCTTCTTCAAATTCCATTGCTACTGTTAAAAATTCTTCTATGTTCTCTATTCTACTTTCTGCTTCTACTGTATTTTCATCTTTTAAAGCTTTAATATAACCAGATTTGCTTAATACTTGTTTTATTAATTCTGATATTTTTAGTTCATCTTTTTTTGCTCTTAATTCTTCAATACAGTCAATAAATCCCTGTGCACTTTTCTTAATTTTTTTAATTTCATCTTGCTCTGCATTTTTAATTATTTCATACATAGATATTCCTGTTTTATCCGATGCTTCTTGCATGGTTTCTAAACTTTTTTTACCAATTCCACGTTTTGGCTCATTTATAACTCTTTCAAATGACAAGTTATCTGAAGTATTATGTATTAACCTTAGGTATGCAATTGTATCTTTAATTTCTTTCCTTTCATAGAATTTAACTCCACCTATCACTTTATATGAAATATCTTCTCTTCTTAAAATATCTTCTATTGCTCTTGATTGGGCATTCATACGATATAATATAACAAAATCTTTTAAATTTAATTTTTCCTGAAATTTTAAATGACTTATTTGGTCTACTATGTATCTTCCTTCATCATATTCATCTTCTGCCTGATACAAATTTGGAAGGCTTCCTTCTTCATTTTTGGTCCATAATTTTTTCTCATATTTAGTTTCATTATTCTTAATAACGCTATTTGCAACTTTTAAAATGTTTCCTGTGCAACGATAATTTTGCTCTAATTTAATAATTTTAGTTCCAGGAAAGTCTTTTTCAAAGTTTAAAATGTTAGTAATATCAGCACCTCTAAAGCTATAAATTCCTTGGTCGTTATCACCTACTACCGTAATGTTTCCATAGCGTGATGCTAGTATTGAAATAAGTGTAAATTGTGCTTTATTTGTATCTTGATATTCATCTACTAACACATATTTGAATTTTTCTGTATAATGCTCAAGTGCCTTTGGATTGTTACTTAAAATATCAATTGTATAATTTATAATATCATCAAAATCAAGTGCATTATTTTCTTTTAACCTTTTTTGATATTCCTCATATATCTGTCCTATTGTTTTCTTACGAATTTCTCCAGAGTACTTAGCTTGATATGCTTTTGGTGTTAGCATTTCATTTTTTGCATTACTTATTTCTGATAAAACACTTCTATCCGTAAACATTTTATCATCTATGTTTAATGTTTTTAGACATTCTTTTACCACGGTTCTTTGGTCTGATGTATCAAAAATTAAAAATGATGTATCAAAACCTATTGTATTTATATATTTTCTTAAAATTCGTATACAAATAGAGTGAAATGTTCCCATCCACATTTCCTCGGCTACTTGTCCAACAAGTTTTTCAACTCTTTGCTTCATTTCAGTTGCTGCTTTATTTGTAAATGTGATTGCTAATATATTCCATGGGCTTACATTTTTTTCTGAAATTAAATACGCAATTTTATGTGTTAATACCTTCGTTTTTCCACTTCCTGCTCCTGCTATTACTAAACATGGTCCCTCTGTACTAAGTACTGCTTCTTTTTGTCTATCATTTAATCCTTCTATTAAATCTTGCATTTTCATCTTCCTTTTCTATTGTTATTTTCATCTATTTATATTTCTATTTATTTATATTTTTTATGTTTTTATTTTTCTAGGTTTCTATTTTTTAATTGTATCATCTTTATGTCTTATAGCTATATTTTATAGTTTTATGTCTACTTGTATTTGTTTTATGTTAAGCACAAGTTCGTATTAACTTTTTATATTATTGACTTTTATGATTATTTTCTTCTACTAATTTATTTTTAATTATTTCTAAGCATGTATAAATTTCTTTTGCACATTCTTCATATACTTTCTTGTTATAACCCCAAGGATCTGAAATATCAAAATTATTACCCTCTTTTGAAAATCCTGCATATTCTTTTATTGTATATACTTTATCTTTAAGATTTGGATATTCTTGTATAACTGCTAATTTATGAGACCTTGTTGCACACAATATTAAATCCATTTTTTCTATTTCAGAATCTTGTATATTAGTAGCTCGGTGCCTAGTTAAATCAACATTATAATCTTTCATTACTTCTATTGCATCTTCTGTTGGAATATCTCCTGTTTCTGCATATATTCCTGCTGAGCACACTTCTATATTTTCTTTTCCTTCTAGCATCTTTTTAAGCATTGCTTCAGCCATTGCACTTCTGCAAATATTTCCTGTGCAAATAAACATTATTTTCACTGTTTTTTCCTCCGTTTTTCTTTTATTTTACCTTTCCATTTATTTTACATCATCTATAAAATTTAATTTCACTTTAATTATTTGTATTATTCGATGAATTTATTTCTTACACTTTAAGCATTTATTATTTTATCATACATATAATTTTTGCACAATTAAATATTAAAATTTTTTATATTAGTTTTTTATATTAAAGCTTTTTATTTAACATAAACATTAGCCAATACTCATTGCTAGAATCCCTATTAATAAGCCAGCTATGTTTCCAATTGCAGTCATTCTTCCATGATATAAACTATTTGATTCTGGTATAAGTTCACCTGAAACAATATAAATCATTGCACCTGCGGCAAAAGCTAAACACATTGCAATTACACTTTGTGAAATTCCACCAATAAGCGCACCAAAGAATGCTCCTATTCCTGTTGTAACACCTGATAAAACTACATAGAAAATTACTTTACTAGTTTTCATTCCACCATTTTTCATTGGAACTGACATACTTATTCCTTCTGGTATATCATGAAGACATATTGCAATTGCAAGTGATAGCCCTAATTTTAAAGATGCACCAAACCCAGACCCAATAGCCAAACCTTCTGGAAAATTATGAAGTGCTAAACCGATGCTTACAATTATACCTGTTTTTAATAAACTATTACTATTTAAGCTTCTTTTATTACTGAATTTCTTATCAACTATAAGGTCGCAAAAAATCATTGAAATTATTCCTAATATTATTCCTAAAAATACTGTAGGAAGTGTTGTTAGTTCAAAGGCTTCTGGTAAAAGGTCAAAACATACTATTGCAAGCATAAGTCCTGATGCAAATGCTAAAATAAAACTTAAAAATTTTTGAGATGGGTTTTTAAGTTTTGCACCTAATATTCCCCCAATTGTTGTTCCAAAAGTTCCAAAAAACAAACCAATCAAAGTAGCTTTTAATATTTCATTCAATTTAAATTTTCCCTATAATATACTTTGAAATTTATTTACATAATTTTGTAAGTATATCCTTTCTTTATATTATATTGTTTTTATGTAAATTGAATTATGCATAAAAGCAAGAAATATTTTATATATTCCTTGCTTTATTATAATTATATTTCTGAATTATAAAAAAATGATTATTTTGATGTTATTTCTTGAACTATTGTACCTATTAATAAATTTTTTATTTTATTCTTCTTCACTACCTTTTAATTTTTCAGCCGTATCCGCTGTAATTAAGCTATCAATCATTTCATCTAAGTCCCCATTTAAGAAGTTTTCCATTTGATAGATTGAAAGTCCAATTCTATGGTCAGTAATACGTCCTTGTGGATAATTATATGTTCTTATTTTTTCGCTTCTATCTCCACTTCCAACTTGGCTTTTTCTAGCATTAGCTACTTCTGCATCTTGCTTTTGTTTTTGTTCTTCATATAGCTTAGAACGAAGCAATCTCATTGCATAATCTCTATTTTGGAATTGTGATCTTTCTGTTTGACATTCTGCAACTGTTCCTGTAGGAACGTGAATTAAACGTACGGCAGATGAAGTTTTATTAATATGTTGTCCCCCTGCACCAGATGCCCTATATACTTCCATTTTAATATCTGCTGGATTTATGTCTATCTCTACATCTTCTACTTCTGGTAAAACAACTACTGTTGCTGTTGATGTATGTATTCTTCCACTTGCTTCTGTATCTGGCACTCTTTGTACACGATGCACTCCACTTTCAAATTTTAGTCTACTATATGCACCCTTTCCTGTAATCATAAATGAAACTTCTTTGTAACCTCCAAGACCTGTTTCATTTTCATTTAATATTTCTAATTTCCAATGTTTTTTCTCTGCATACATAGAATACATTCTAAATAAAGTACCTGCAAATAGTGCTGCTTCATCTCCTCCAGCACCACCACGAATTTCACATATAACGTTTTTATCATCATTAGGGTCTTTTGGAATAAGTAATATTTTTATTTCTTCTTCTAATTTTGGTAATTTTTCTTTATTTTCTGCTATTTCAAGCTCTGCTAATTCCTTCATTTCTGGATCATTTAACATTTCTTTTGCATCTTCAATTGCTTGATTTGCTTTTTTATATTCTTTATATTTTAAAACTACTGGTTCAATTTCAGAATGCTCTTTCATAAGCTTTTTCCATTCATCTTGTTTTGAAATTGTTTCTGGATCACTAATTTTTTTAGTAACCTCTTCATAACGCTTTTCTACCTCATCTAATTTTTGAAACATTATTTTTTCTCCTTGAATTTAATTTTTTATAAGTTCATTTTTTAAATTTTCTTTAAGCATTAGTATTATACCCTAAAATTTATTAAATTTCAACTATTAGCTGTTTCTTTTTACCTAAGCTTATTTTAACTTCTCACTTGATGACCTTTTTATTTCTATGACCTGTCCTAAGTACCTCAAAAATGGGGATTTGGACCTGGTCCCTATAATTCTACCCAATTATAATCAATCTTTTCTTTTTCTAAAATTTCTCTTTCTCTATTATGGCATGTAAATAAAATAACTTGATGATCTTTGCATTCGTTTGATAAAAATAATAATATATTTTTTAATCTTTCATCATCATAATATGCAAAAGCTTCATCTAAAATAATTGGCATTTTTTCTTTTGATATTTCATCTAGCATTGATAATCTTAATGATAAATATAATTGATCAATTGTTCCTGTACTTAAAAGTCCTACTGGAATATACTCACCTTTTTCTGTTTCAACCACTAAGCCTTTTTCTTGATTTATTGATACCTTTTTATATTTTCCATTTGATATTTTTTGTGCTATATTAGATAAATTTTGAGTAAATTTAGGTGTTACATTATTTTTCATTTTTTCATAAGCTTTTTCTATAAATTCTTTTGTAATCTCAAAATATTTATTTTTTTCTTCTAGTAAAGATAATTTTTCATCTATGTCATCCTTTTCTTCTTTTAATGAAATTATTTCTTCTGTTTTTTCTAATATGTTTTTTTCATCATATTGTATATGATTTAATTCTAAATTAAGTTCCATTATTTTTTTATTAGATTTTTCTAATTCCTCTTCTATTTTTTGTTCATCTTCTATTAAAAATAATTTATCATCATAATAATTATTATCTTTATATTTATTTTTTAATTCTTGTTTTTTTATTTCTATTTTATTTACTATTTTTTCTTTTTCTAATTGTATTTCATCTTGTAGTTTTTGAATTTCTGCTTCTAATAAATTTATTTGACTATTAAATCCTGTAATTTCTTTTTTTATATTTTCTTCTTCTTTTTCTACTTCTTTTTTTATTTTTATTTTTTTATTTTTATTTATTAAAATATCTATTAAAAATTCCATTGGAATAAAAATTAATAAAATATATTTTAATATTTTTATTGGATTAAAAACAAAATTTAAAATATTTAAAATAATTATTAAAATAAAAATAATTAAAAAAATATTTTTTTCTTTATTTGGATTTTTAATTTCATCTTTTATTTTATTTTTATTTTTTAATTTATTCTGTAAATTTTGTAAATTATTATTTAAATTATTTTTTTCGTCTTTTATTTTTTTAATTTTTTCTTCGTTATCATTTTTTATTTTTATTTTTAAATTATTTTTTTCTAATTCTATATTTTTTTCTTTAATTATTTTTTCTATTTCGTGAATTAAATTATTTTTATTTTTCTCTTGTTCTAAATTTTTTGTTATTATACATTTTTCTTCTTGTAAATTTTCTTTATTTTCCAAGAAGTCTTTTTCTGTCTTTAAGACAATGGCCAACTCATTTTTTCTTTTTTGAAGTATGTTAATCGGTCTATCTTGAGTACGATTAGTACCTATTTCTTCTATTTGCCTCTTATTTAACCTATCTAATACTCTTTGAAACGATAAGCTTTCATCTCCAGTGTTCCCTAAGTTTGCCATTCTCTGTACTAATCCATTTTGGGTTGTTTTATCCAATATTACCTCTTTTTGAGCAGTCATTATAGTAGAAATGTAAGTTTCTTCACTCACACCTGTCTGTTCAATGAAAAATTGATTGCCATCCTTTTTGTCAATTTTAAAATTGCCAGAAATATCTTCAAAATTTTCATTAAAAATTTTTACATCTTTCTTATTTAAATTTCTAAATACTTCAAATTTATTTCCATTATTTAATTCATATTCTATTTTTCCTGAAAAATTTTCTCCATCCCATGGACTATATTTTTCATAATCAGAAATTTCTTTTCCATTTTTATTTTTAGAAATTCCATAAAAAATATTTTTTATGAAATTTAATAAAGTGGATTTTCCACT
>CANRCF010000003.1 GCA_947629045.1 uncultured Clostridia bacterium
AATGTATCTTCATAAAAAATTTCGCTACCATATTGTCTTTCTACCATGTTCATTGGTGCTTTTCCTTTTCTAAATCCTGAAATTGTAAAGTATTTTGCTGTTTTAGCATATACTTTTTTCATTGCTTCTTCAAATTTTTCTGCTTCTACTGTAAAACTTAATTTTACTTCATTTTTGTTTTGGGTATTTTCTACTTTTACGCTCATTTTAATAATCTTCCTTTCAAAATAATTCGCTTTCATATTATATCACATTTTTTAAGAATTGCAAGTCCTATATTTTTTCTAAATTAAAATCCAAATAATCTGCACTTATTAGTTTAAGCTCAACACCATATACATTACCTTCAACTGCATCTTTATGAGAATTTCCATGAAGATGACCATAATAGCATTTTTTAACATTAAATTCCTTCATAATTTTTATAAAATCTAAATGCTCTTTATTCTGAATACCTCCTAATGTAACCGGTGGATAATGCATAAATGCTATTATTTCTTTATCGTTTCCATATTTTTTTATTCCTTCTTCTATCGAAAGTTTAAGTCTAATTGTTTCTCTGTTTAACATTTTTCCATCTGCATCTTCTGCTAAGTTCCATCCTCTTGTGCCTACTATTATTTTATTTTCTATTAAATAACTGTTGTTGTATAAAAAATCAATATTTTGGAAATTATTTTCTTCTAAATATTTCTTCATATTAGTAATGGTTGTCCACCAATAATCATGGTTTCCTTTTAATAATAGCTTATTTCCTGGCAAGTTATTTAAGTATTCAAAGTCTTTATATGTTTCTTCTAAATACATAGCCCATGAAAAATCACCCGGTAATATTACGGTATCACCAGGTTTTACTTTTTCTTCCCAACTTTTTCTTATTTTTTCTTCATGATTTGCCCAGTTTTCTCCAAATATGCTCATTGGTTTTGGCTGTGCAAATGAAAGATGTAAGTCTGCTATTACATATATTGACAAAATTTTATCTCCTTTTTTAGTTTTTCATGTTTATTTATGAAATTTCATACTAAATTATTAGTTTATTGCTGATTTTACTATTATTTGTTATTTTCAATAACTGTTAAATTTGGTATTGCATTTAAGCTTAGGTCTGCTACTTCTCCAGTAAGTGATTTATAGTATCCTGCAGATGCTATCATTGCTGCATTGTCTGTGCATAATATAGGCTCCGGATAATAAATTTTATAGCCCTCATTTTCTAATTTTAAAAATTCTCCTCTTATATATGAGTTTGCAGATACCCCTCCTGCTAATGCAATTTGCTTTATATTTAACATATTAGCTGCTTTTAATGTATTTGATATTAATTCTTCTGTAATTGTTTTTTCAAAGCTACTACATAAATCTGCTTTATTTATTTCAGGATTTTTATGATGCAAATTTATAACTGCTGTTTTTATTCCACTAAAACTGAAATCTAAATTATCAAATTTTGTTTTTGGAAGTTCTATTGTAGGTGTTCCCTCTTTTGCAAGTTTATCTACTTTTGGTCCTCCGGGATACCCTAATCCTATTACTCTTGCTACTTTATCAAAGGCTTCTCCTACTGCATCATCTCTTGTTTTTCCTAATATTTCAAATTCAGTGTAGCTTTTTATATGTATTAAATGTGTATGTCCACCTGAAATAACTAAGCAAAGGAATGGAGGTTTTAATTCTTTGTGTGTAATATAGTTTGCTGCAATGTGTCCATGTATATGATTAGTTGCAATAAGTGGTACATTTAATGAATAGCTTAAAGCTTTTGCATAAGACACCCCAACTAATAAAGCACCTACTAATCCCGGTCCATAAGTACAAGCAATATTACTTATCTTCTCCATAGTTATGTTAGCTTGTTTTATTGCTTCTTCTACCACTGTTGAAATTGCTTCTACGTGATTTCTTGAAGCTATTTCTGGCACTACACCCCCAAATTGCTCATGTATTGCAATTTGCGAGTGAATGACATTAGAAAGAACTTCCCTTCCATTTTTTACAATGGCAGCAGAAGTTTCATCACAACTTGATTCAATTCCTAAAGTGTATATGTCGTCCATTTATTTACCTCTTATTTTTTATATGAATAGTCCAAATATTGCACCAACAGCACTACTTATTCCAGATGTAATTGCTCCAATGATAGGTGAAATAATCATACTTGAAATTGGTGTAATCCATATTATTATGAAAATTATATAAAATACATAAGTATGCTCTTCAAACCATCTTTTTGCATTATATGATAAGAATGCCATTAAAACTTTTGAACCATCTAATGGTGGTAATGGAATTAAGTTAAATACACCTAATCCAACATTTACCATAACTGCATATGTTATCATTGTAGTTATAATAGCACCTACTTGTGTCCCTAAGGCAAATGCTGGTGCAAATGTTACAACTGCATAAAAAATTATTGTAAATATTATTGCAAGTACAAAGTTTGTAAGTGGCCCTGCTACTGATACAATTGCCTCTCCAGTTCTTGTTGAAATTTTTCTAGTAAAGTTATTTGGATTTATTTGTACTGGTTTTCCCCAACCTATATTTGCAAATATAAGCATCACAACACCAAATGGGTCTAAATGTGCTAATGGATTTAGCGTTAGCCTTCCTTGATTTCTTGGTGTATCGTCTCCAAGCCTATCTGCTGCAAATGCATGTGCATATTCATGAAAAGTAATAGCTATTAGAACACCTGGCACTGTTAATAGTAAGTCTAAAAGGCTAATATTTCCACTTAAGATATTACTTACTGCAATTACAATTAAAATAATATACAAAAATCTGTTATCAAAATACATAAATTTTAATCCTTTCTTTAAACTATACTTATTAATATAAGTTTATTCTAAGCATACTTTATAAATATTAGTTTTCATTAATTCTTCCATTTTTATTATTTTAATATTATATTTATTGCATTATTTTCATTATATTTGAATTATTGAAAGCTCTGCCTTTCATATTTTTTTAAATATATCATATTTTATTAAAAATTTCAATTGTTTACACACATTTTAAAAATATGCGTATAACACCTATAAATGGCATTATTTTTGACTTTTCTTATAAAAAATGATATAATTTTATTAGATAAACGTTGTTTTAACTCCGTGCATCTATCGCAAATACACTTAATTTATTTTAGGGCAATTGCCCAAGGAGGTACACAAATCATGAAAAAGGTATTAAAGGACTCTGTGTTTGTTGGCAAGGATGGCCGGAAGTACATTGTAACCTTTGAAAAAGGTTCAATCTTCATCGGCACTAAAGCTCTCTTCTCACAATGTGCAGCTCAGCTCATCTGCCATGATGTAATGGCTCCACTTAAGTGGAAGTTTAATCATCAGTTCAAGAACATGATCTTGGACGATCAGCTGTGCATCGGAGTCGGCTACAAAGTTCCTATGTTCACAAATGCAAGGAAATCCATAAGTAGCCTTTTCACTTAATATCGGTCTTATCTGCTGATATTAAAAACCACTCCAAAAGGGGTGGTTTATTTTTTTTTGATTTTAGAATTTATTAAAAACTAATTTAATGGCTTCATAGTTGGGAACAATAATACATCTCTTATAGAAGCTGAATCTGTTAATAGCATAACTAATCTATCAATTCCTATTCCTAGTCCTCCTGTTGGTGGCATTCCATATTCTAGTGCTGTTACGAAATCTTCATCCATCATATTTGCTTCTTCGTCTCCTGCTTCTCTAGCTTCTACTTGTTTTTTGAATCTTTCATATTGGTCAATTGGGTCATTTAATTCAGAGTAAGCATTTGCATATTCTCTTGCACCAATAAATAGCTCAAATCTTTCTGTTAAACGAGGGTCTGATGGTTTTCTCTTTGTAAGTGGAGAAACTTCTACTGGATAATCACAAACAAAGGTTGGTTGGATTAAAGTTTCTTCTACTCTTGCTTCAAATACTTGATTTATAATTTCTCCTCTTGTTAGTTTTAATTCATCTAACTCTACATTTAATTCTTTTGCAGCTTTTAGAGCGTCTGCATCTGTTTCTATTTTATTAAAATCTACACCTGTTACTTCTTTAATAGCATCTATCATAGATATTCTTTTCCATGATGGTGTTAAATCTATTTCTGTTCCTTGATATGTTATTTTTGTTGTTCCTAATACTTTTAAAGCTGCTTTTGATATTATTTCTTCTGTAATATCCATCATATCGTTATAATCTTCATATGCTGAATATAACTCTATACTTGTAAATTCTGGGTTATGTTTAATATCCATTCCTTCATTTCTAAACATTCTTCCCATTTCATATACTTTGTCAAATCCACCTACTATTAGTCTTTTTAAGTATAGCTCATTTGCTATTCTTAAATACATATCAATATCTAATGTATTATGGTGTGTAATAAATGGTCTTGCTGTAGCACCACCTGCTATTGTGTTTAAGATTGGTGTTTCAACTTCTAAATAGCCTTTTTCATCTAATACATTTTTTACTTCTTTTAGAATTTCAATTCTCTTTTTGAATGTATCTTTTACTTCAGGATTTACAATTAAATCTACATATCTTTGACGATAACGCAAATCAGCATCTTTTAATCCATGGAATTTTTCTGGCAATGGTCTTAATGATTTTGAAAGTAAAGTTACTTGTTTTGCGTGTATTGAAATTTCTCCTGTTTTTGTTTTGAATACAAAGCCAGTAATTCCAATAATATCTCCAATATCGTCTTCTTTAAATTGCTTGTAGCTTTCTTCTCCTAATTCATTTATGCTAACATAACTTTGAATTTTTCCTTCTGCATCTTGAATATGACAAAAAGAGGCTTTACCCATTATACGTTTTGCCATCATTCTTCCTGCTATGGTAACGTCTTTTCCTTCTAATTCTTCAAAATTTTCTTTTATTTGTTTGCTGTTATGTGTTGTATTAAATTTTGTTATTTCAAAAGGATTTTTTCCTTCTTCTTGAAGTTTTGCTAATTTTTCTCTCCTTATTTTCATTAATTGGTTTAAATCTAATTCTTGTTCTTGATTATTGTTTACATTTTGGTCCATAAGAAAATCTCCTATCTATTTATATTTTAACGCATTTATTATACATTAAAAGTTGAAATATGTAAACAATTAAAGAGCAAATTTGTAATAAAATCCACTCTTTATTTGTTTGTTTTTCATTTTTAAGTTTTTACAAGTTTTTTGAACTATAAAGTAATTACATTATATAAATTCATATTGTATAACTATTAATATATTTTTTAGCTAGCCTTCCTTAATTCCTTTGCATGCTCTTTTGCAATTTTAGTAATATCGCCAGATGATATTCTTGCAATTTCTTCTATTACTTCATCTTCATTTAGTTCTTTAATATCTGTATAAGTTTTTTCACCTTGTACTTTTTTGCTAATATAGTAGTTATAGTCACCTTTTGCTGCAATAGATGCAGAGTGAGTAATACATAAAACTTGCTGAGTTTTTGAAATTGTTTTTAATTTTTCTCCTACTGCTTTTGAAGCTTTACCACTCATTCCTGTATCTATTTCATCAAATACTAAGGTTGACACTTTATCAACGCTTGCAAGTACTGTTTTTATTGCTAACATTATACGAGACATTTCTCCACCTGATGCTATTTTTACAAGTGGTTTCGCTTCTTCGCCAATATTAGTACAAATGAAAAATTCTATTTTATCTAAACCGTTTATTGTAAAATTTTCTTGCTTTGTAATTGTTACAGAAAATTTGGCATTTGGCATTTCTAAAATTGCCAGCTCTCTATTTATTTTTTCTGAAAGTATTTGTCCTTGTTTTTTTCTTTGTTTGCTCATTTCTTCGCATATAATGTTCATTTTTTGTTTTGTTTTTTCTAATTCTATTTTTATGTTTTCATTTATTTGCTCTAAGTTTTGTATTTTTTGTATTTCTTCTGAAATATCATCTTTATATTTTAAAATTGCTTCAATTGTGCTACCATATTTTCTTTTTAAGGAATAAATTAAATCTAATCTATTTTCTATTTCATTTTGTGTTTCTTCATCAAAGTCAGTTTCTTCTTTCATGTATGATATGTCTCTTGCTAGTTCTTGAATATCATAATAACTATTTTTTAATATTGCTAGCTTTTCTTGATAAATTTCTCCACAATCTTCTATTTTTTCTAAGTTACGAATACAATTACTAATTCCACCAATTACATTTTCGTTTAGTTCTTCATCTATGGAATTCATGCTTTGCTTTAACTTTTCTGCATTTTGAATACATTTTCTTTGATTTTCTAGTTCTTCTTCCTCTCCAACTTTTAGCTTTGCTACTTCAATTTCATTTAATTGATAATTAAGTAAATCTAATTTTCTTGCTTTTTCTTGTTCATCTCCATAATTATTTTTTAAGTCTTGCTTTAAATTTGTATATTGTTCAAATAATTTTTCATATTCGTCTTTTTGCTTTTGCAATTTATCGCCTATAAAACTATCTAAATAAGAGATGTGCTCTGCTGGATTTAATAATAGCTGACTATCATGCTGACCATGTAAATCTATAATTTGATTCATTGCTTCTTTTAATTCATTTACTGTAACTAGCCTTCCATTGATTTTACAAGAGCTTCTTCCGTTTAAATGAATTTCTCTAGAAACTATAATATTGCCATCCATTGATATACTACTTTCAGGGCAATAAATATTAGCTTCTATAAATGAAAATTCTTCTCCTTTTCTAATCATTTCTTTTGAAAACCTGCCACCACAAATAATGGCAATGGAACCAATTATTAAAGTTTTTCCTGCACCTGTTTCTCCTGTTAAAATGTTTAATCCTTCATTAAAATCAACAGTTAAATCATCTATTATTCCTACATTTTTTATATGTAATGTGGTTATCATAAAAGCACTCTCCTTTTATAATTTATTTGCAAAATTTTGTTTGTATGTACATATTATATACCAAATTTTTGTTTTGTCAATTGTTTTTTATATTTTTTTATTTACTTTTTTAAGTCATTTTGATATAATTAATTTACTCGCAAATGCGATGTAATTATATTTTATTTTTAAAGGGGGATTTCATCATGGGTAAGTACAGCAGTGCACTTCCTCTTGAACCAAATCAGGGAACAAAGGAACTTGTAGAACAAATCGAATCAGATGCTTCTAAAGAAACAGATTCTTTTGTAAGCAAGCGGAAAGATTTGAGGGAATGCCATAGGAATTCTGATGCACCTTATCGCAAAGGTCCTAACGGAAGATTCTACAGGAAAATTTCTCAAAAATAAAGTATTTATTTCCTGAAATTTATGTTAAAATCCATGATTTTAGCAAAAGTCCCAATGAAGATTAGTCTCTTCATTGGGATTTTTTTATTATAAAGAATTAAAATTCCCTCACAATCTTTACTTAAGATAGTGAGGGAATTTTTTTGGTGACCCCTACGGGAATCGAACCCATGATTCGGCCTTGAGAGGGCCGCGTCTTAACCGCTTGACCAAGGGGCCTTTAATTTAGCTACCTATATAATATAACATATTTAATGTTTAATAGTCAAGATTTGTAGGCTTTTTTATTTTTACTTTTTCTAATTGCATTTAACTTTTCACTTAATGTACTTTTTCTAAATATATTTTACTTTTTCAATTCATATATTTTTCATTATCGTTTGACCTGTCCCAAGTACCTCAAAAATGGGAAAGCGGACCTGGTCCCAATATCACCTTTAATCTTTCCTCGTTTCCTGTTAAATATAAATAACCAATTAAAGCCTCAAAAGCTGTTGCATACATATAATCTTGCACACTAGCATTTTTAGCAATGTGATGATTTTTAGTGTTTCTTCCCCTTTTTACTATTTCTAGCTCTTCTTCAGTTAAATCTTTTTCTATACTTTTTAATAATTCAGCTTGTGCTTGCGCTTTTACATATTTTATTGATTCTATATGTAATTTATGAGGTTTTAAGTTTGTATCACATACTAAATTTTTACGAATATATAATTCATATACTGCATCTCCGATGTATGCCCATGTTAATGGTGACATTTGATTTACTTCTTCTATTTTTTTATTGCAATTAAATATTTCCAATTTTTATTCTCCTACCTTTTCTATTGTTATTCTACCTAATTTTCCGCTTCTAAAATCCTCTAATAAAATACTTGCTACTCTTTCTAAATCTATTTCTCCACCAGAAATTACAGCACCTCTTTTTTTGCCAATTAAGTTCATAACTTCTATAACTTTTTCATTTTCTTGTAATTTATCGTTTTGCATAATAAAGTTTATTTCTTCTTGTGATATTCCATATCTTTCTTGTAAATTAATAGTATAATCATTTAATAAAAGTTTTAATAATTCATATCCAATTTCTAATGTATCTAGTAATTCTTCTTTTATTGTTCTTGTATATGCTAAATTAAAAGCTACCTTTTGCTTTTCTAATTTTGGCCATAAAACGCCTGGAGTATCTAGCAATTCGATTTTATCTCCTACTTTTATCCATTGTTTTTGTCTTGTAACACCTGGTTTATTTCCTACTTGTGCAACACTCTTTTTTGCCATTCTATTTATAAAAGATGATTTACCTACATTTGGAATTCCAAGTATCATTATTCTAATTGCTTTTCCTACTCTACCTTTACTTTCGTATTTCTCATTTTCATAAATTTCTTCTATTTTTCTTATTGTTTCTGGTATTCCTTTTCCTGAAACAGAGTCTACTAAAACTGCTGGTATTTCTTGTTTTTCAAAATATGATACCCATTTTTGATTTTCTTTTTCACTTGATAAATCTGACTTATTTAAAACAATAAGTCTTTTTTTGTTTTTGGTTATTTCTTTCATATCTGGATTTTGACTAGATATTGGTATTCTTGCATCTAATACTTCTACTACAATATCAATTAATTTTAAGTCTTCTATTATTTGCTTTTTTGTTTTTGCCATGTGACCGTGGGTACCAGTTGATGTTTGTTTTATTTTCGTTCATACTTTCACTTCCTTTATTCAACTTGATTTGCAAATTTACATATTGGAATTCCTCCATTATCTTGCCAATCAACTTTCAATTTATCAAATTTTTTTAAGTGTTCAGATTCGAACTTTTTCTAAACCGTCGAATTCGATGGTTTAAAATTCGGACTATAAATTGATTACTAAATTTATAAAAATTCTACTTTTATTAAATTATATAAGATACAAATTTCAAAAAATTTTTATTTTTCATTACATTGAACTATATTTTTATAAAAGAACTGATTAAAAAATCAGTTCCCCTAATATTTTATATTGTATATTTTATAAAGTTTTATATTGGTTTCTATCTGCTCTTTCATCCACTTTTCTATCGAATTGTTCATTTTTGTAAAACCAATCTGTTTGTTTATCTACTGGGTGTGCTTTTCTGTTTTTGTCTAGTAATACATCAAAGAATGCAAATAGTGGAATAACAACACCTATTGCTGCAACTAATAAAGACATATAACTGTTCAAAGTTCCTGTTCCTTCTATTACTGACATTGCATTTTGATAGATATAAACTCCATAATATAGTCCATGTGCTACTAAATATATTGTTGTTGGTAATAATTTTCTTTTTGCTATAAAACAAATACATATAAATGTTATAAATAATAATGCTATTTCCATGGTTAAATCCATTGGTTCTGCTATAAATTCTTTTCCCATTGAATATAGTAGTGTTGCTACTACTCTAAATGCCCAAAACATAAAGGCAAAAATGGCTATTAGCCAACTAGATAAACTTTTCATTGGTTTTTCCTCCTCTAAAAGTGCATTTTATACTATAAGAATTTCAATTTTTAAAAATATTTTAATTTTATATAATGTTAGGATTTCATTTTTCAAAAGCCCAACATAAGACCTAAGTCCTATTGTCTTAGTCTACGAAGTTAAACTCGTCTTCAAATTTTTCTTTAAAAATTTCAAATATTTTATTTAATGTTGCTTCATCATCAACACTAACATATGATTCTTCATCCTCTGATTCTGAATCTTCTAATTTAAGGATTACTACTTCTCCAGGTTCTTCTGATTCTTCTTCTACTGGTAAAAGTACTACGTATTCTTCTCCTTCATATTCAATTAAATCTAGGAATTCAAATTCTACTTCATTTCCTTCTTCATCGTTTAGAACTAATATATTATCTAATTCCTCTCCCTCATTTAAATTTTCTTCTTGATTTTGATTTAAGTTTTCATTTTCACTCATTTTAATTTTCTCCTTTCGTTTATATATAATCATTATATTTCTACAATGTTAATATCATTTTTATTATTTGCATATTTTTGAAATATATGCAAAGGCAATTTATGATTTTTATATAAAATTTTAACTGCTTTTTTTATTCATATAAGTTTCTAAAATATATACTGCTGAAATAGTATCTACTATATCTTTTTTCTTTGTTTTATTAATGTTTAAATAATTCATTGTTTTATGAGCGGCAACTGTTGTAAGCCTTTCGTCAATTGTTTCTACTGCTACTTTTGGAAATCTGCATCTTAATTTATGAATAAATTTTTCTGTTACTTCTACTCTTGTTGTTTTGGTTCCATCCATATTTATTGGCATACCAATTACAAATACATCAATTGAATACTTTTCTAAAATTTCTTCTATTCTTTTTAGTGCTAATTTATCGTTTCCTTGATGGTGTATTGTTTCTAAGCCTTGTGCAGTAATCCCAAGTTCGTCTGTAATTGCTAGTCCTATTCTACTGTCGCCATAATCTATTCCTAATTTTCGCATCAATTAATCATCCAATCCTATATAATTTTTAACCATTTTTTCCAATAGTTCATCTCTTTCTACTTGTCTTATTAAATTTCTAGCATTATTATGACTTGTAATATATGTTGGATCACCTGATAAAATATAACCTACTATTTGATTAATTGGGTTATATCCTTTTTCCTCTAATGCATGATATACTTCTTTTAATATTTCTCTAACTTTTAAGTTTTTGTCTTTTTCTACTTTAAAACTAACTGTTTCATCAGATATCATATTAAAATCATTTCCTTTCTTTACTTATTTAATAGTAATTTTTAACTACTAAATGTTTCTTTTATTTAACTATTTCTAATGAATTTATAAATAGTTTATTGTATTTTCTTCTACTGGTGCCTCGTCTATATATTCTTCTAATTTTTTAGTAAGTCCTTCTAATGCAGTTCCTTTATAATATGTTGACAATACTACATTTATTTTAGGTTTTACAGTTTCTACTTTTTTAGTGTTTACTGTTTCAACTTCAATATTTTCTATTCTTTTTTTCAACTCTTTCATGAATGATGTAACTGCTTCTAAATCAATTCCTGAAAATACGATTGCAAATTTAGGTCCCATGTATCTTACAAAAATATATTCATTTGACAAGTTTTGTTTTACTAAATCACTTACTTCTGTTATTAATTGATTTCCTGTTTCTCTGCTATACGTTTTGTTTATTTCTTCTAGATTTATAATTTTGAACAAGCAAGCTGTTGATGTTACATATTTATCAATTGTTTTTTTACCTTCTCCAAATAAATATTCTGCCGATTTTAATTGACTAAATAAATCATCTCTAACAATATTTTCTATCACTTGTTGATTTTCAACTGTACGTAGTACTGACACAATGTTGTTTTTTATTACTTCTAATAGTGTTGTATCTATATTATCAAATTCATGTGGTTTGCCACCTTCAATTATCCAATAGCCTATATATACATTTTCTACATAAAGAGGGAAAAACATTGCTGATTTTGCTCTTGCAAATTCCATTTTTTGATATGGAAGCCTTTCTCCTTCTTTTTCAACAGTTATATATTTAGGTGTTGCAGTTGTTATACTATCTTTAAATATGTCTTCATTTTGAAGATTTCTTAATGCATCCCAGTGTTTTTCATCTACATTAGATGCTTTTACTACATATTCTGCACCATCATATACTACAATGGTAGAATATTTTATTTGATATTTTTCAATAAGAATCTCATTTATTTTTTGTATTTTTTCATTTACAGAGGTAACTTCGCTAATTGTATTCATAAAGTCTTGTAACACGTTTAAGCTTGTTATCTTTTCATTTAAATTTTGAAAATTTTGTATCTTTTTATGTATAGACATATTATATATCATTAGTGTCACAATTATTATTACTAATACTATTATCAATCCGATTATCAAAAAATCACCTCATTTTATATAATGTTTAAAGTTTTTTATATACTATTAATAATTATTTTTCATTTTGTCTAATGTACTATTCATAGAATTAGGAAAACTATTATAGTTGTTATAATTATTATTTCCTTTATTTTTCATATTATTATTTATTAATGGATAAACCATGTCTGCTAATTTTGAAAGTGATGACATAAATATTTTTGAATATCCATTTAATGAAATTTTACAATTAACTAAACCATCTAAATATTTTGAATATGTTTGCTCTTCAAAAGGAATTGTACAATATACTGCTGTATCTTTATTAAATAACTCTGTCATAAAAGACATTGATGGGTCATTATAATATGCCATTCCTCCAATAATTGTTTTTTCTGAGACACTTCTTAATCTTACTGCTTTATTTAATACTAATCTTAATTTTTCTGGATTTAGTACATTTTTAGCCTTTAAGTTTCTCATAAATGCTGTTAATGGTTGAATTGTAAGTATGTCAAAAGATTGTACTAAGTATAATTCTTGCGCTTCACTAAAATACTCTATGTTTGTTTCAAAATCACAATCTAAAATTACTAATGAATAATTTTTAACTAAAGTTTGTAAAATATTGCTGTAATCATTTATGTTTTGTTCTTCATCTGGAAGTGTTGTGTACACTGTTAAATTTTTATGAACTTGAATTCCTTCTGGTCTTCCACTTCTTAAATTTTCAATACATGAATATGCCACTTTTCTTAAATTTTCTTCATTTTCTGTATAAATATAGTATGCATTTCTGTTTTTTGTTAAATCCAATATTGCTGTATTAATTCCTTTTTGAGAAAGCATTTCAGCTACATTATTTACTAAAAATGATGTACCATTTTTTGAAGTTCCAACAAATGCTACTACCTTCTTCTCTCTTGTCAATAATGAACTTATACTTTGAGAATTCATGCTATTTGCTGTATTTTGTATTGAGTTTTGGTTTGGTGTAGAATTATTTTGTTGTGCATTAAAATTAGTAGCTGTATTACGTTCTGGTATTGTATTTACATTATTTTGTACTTCTAATGGTTGCTCATCAATAATAGGTTCATCGTCTAAACCTGGAAGAACAAAGTCATTACTTTGAGAAGATGAATTAGATGTATTTTCTTGTTCTTCTTCACCTAATTCAAATAAATTTACTGGAGTATTATTTTCTTTTACCTGTTCTACTGGATTTATTGTTTCTAATATAGAGGTCTGTTCATTTGGTTCTGCAACTTCTGGACTGCTTTTTTTAGGTCTTCCTCTTCCTCTTTTTACTACTGGTACTGTTTGAATTCCCTCTGGTTTAGCTTTTCTAGGTCTTCCTCTTCCCCTTTTTACTTCTGCTTGTGGTTCTATAACTTCACCTTCTGAATTATTTGATGCATTCGTATATGTAGGCTCTACTACATCTTCTGCTTCTACTACTGTTTGATTATTTTCTGATAAATCATTTAATATATCATCTATTTCTTGTATTTCCTGTACTTTTACTGGTGTTTCTTTATTTTTATTTGCTTGTTCTAATGAATTTTGCTTCATATTTTCTCTTTTCATTTTATTTTTATCAATAGCAGATGGAATAATTACTGGCTCTGTAATTCTATTTTTACTTAAATTATTCTTAATTATATCTAAATCTGGTGTTGTTTCTTTTGGTTTTATTGTTTTAACATATTGGTTAGATTTTGGTTCTGGTTTTTCAAGTTTTATTTTTTTATTACTTGTCGTTTCTCCAAATGATACAACCTCTTGATATTTACTACTATTAGCTTCTAGCACTGCTTTTACATTTAGTGGTAAAAACTTAGCAATTAATCTTAATTGTGAATCTGTATATTGGCTAGCTATATGATCAAAACTTTCTACATACTTTTCTTCATTTCCGCCTAACTTTTTATAATGATTTATGATGTTCTGAATTTCTACCTCAGTAACATCTCCTTCATTTTCTACTTTATAATCCACATCTTCTGAATCTATATGATAATATACTTTTGCTTCTTTTTTAGTACGTGGTCTTGCTAATAAATCACATACATTTGTAATGCTTCTATCTTTTCCAAGTAGAGCATTATATACACCAATTCCAAATAGTTTTACTAATAATGGTTCTGATTTAGTTCTTCTATCTGTACATATTAAAATTATTGGTATATCTCCCCCAGCTTGGTTTGTAGCTTCATCACTAATGTTGTCCATTTTTTCAAATATAAATTTGTCAATTGAATTATAGTCATTATTTGAATATGGTTGTAAATCTTCACTTATAACAATTCTGTCATAAGTTTTATCTCTTTGTAATTCTTTAATAATTGCATTAAAATAATACACATTCTTTACTGAAATAATTTCCTTATATTCTTGTTGATATTTTTTTATAATTGACTCTGAAATGCTTTCATTATTTACTGCAAATAATACTTTCATTCGTTTAACCCCTCCAACCTTTTACAACGATTGCAAAAATTAATGGTAATACTTGGCAAATTACCATTACAGTTATAATGGCAACTAATACACCAAAGCCTTTATCTTGTACGTCTAACCTTCTAATTCCAATTACATAACGATAAATTGCTGCAATAACAATTCCTATAAATCCGAATGGAATACTATATATTCTAATAATGTTTAAGGCATATGCTGCAAAACCATATGTATCGTCACCATATTCTCTTTTATAATCTTCTAAACTACTTAATGCTTTGTCTTTTAATTCTACTAAGCTTGTACTTGCTGTACTGCTTGATGTTAATGTATTATTAGTTACTTCTTGAGATGCATTTGTAGTATTATATATAGTTATAGTGCAAAATATTATTAAAAATATAGATACAAATGCTATTACTTTTTTCATGAATTTTTTGCCCCTTCCTTATTTCATCTATTATACACTTTTTCACTTTCTATATCATACAATAAACATTAAAAAATAGCAAGAAAAAAATATATTTTTTTTACTTTTTATAGCTAAAGTTTTTATAAAAATATTTTTATTATTAATTTTATAGTTACTTTAAGCTAAAAATACAATAGTTTTTTGCACCTTGTTGTCGCAACCTTTTATTAAAAAAATTGTATAAATACAATTTTTTAATATATGTTGGTTGCTCCAAGCGCACTTCACTTCGTTTCGTTTGAACGCTACGCGGTGCTTTCAAACTATTGTATTTTTAGCTTTATTAATTACAAATTATTTAATAACTAACATTCTTCAACTCTTGCATTTTCTTGTCCGACTAGCTCTTGAAATTGTGTCAAGATCTCAGAATTTAAATATATTCCTCCTCGTACTAAGTCTTTCTTTTCTCCATTTACGATTTGCATTTGAATATTGTTTTTTTCTCCTTTAAAGAAGTAAATTGCGCCTTTTAGTTTTTCTCTTGTTAATTCATCTAAATTGGTTATATCTAAAGTAAAAATTTTCTTTTTAATTTCTTTTAAATTATTTGTATTTTCTGTGCTATTTATTCCATTTTTTATATCTGTAAATTCTTTTATAGTTTTAGCTACAATTTTTGGTTCTTCATCTTCTCTAATGCTTAATCGTCCTTCTACTAAAACTATATTGTCATTTAGGAGAGCATTAGCACATGTTTGGTAACAACTTTCAAACACTATAATTTCTGCAGAGCCATACAAGTCATCCACTGTAACAAATGCCATTAGCTTATTATTTTTTGTATATTTCTTTTTAATTGATGAAATAATTCCTGCATATGTAACATTTTGTCCATCCTGCATACCTAACACTTTTGCTCTTTGCTCCAATTCTGGAACGTTGTCGTTTTCTTCATCACTTGAAGTTTCATTTAATTGCCTTAAAATCATTGTGTTTATATTTGTTCTTTTTTCAATTTGCTCCCTTATATTTTCTAGTGGATGGCCTGAAATATACAAGCCTAACATTTCTTTTTCCATGCTAAGCATTTCTTTTTGAGTATATTCTGGTAAGACTGTATATTGATATTTCATCTCTTCAATTTCTGGTGCTTTTCCGCCTAAATCAAACATGCTTACTTGTCCATCAAAACTCTTTTTATTACTATCGTTAATCATATCTATAATAATTTCAAATGAAGCCATTAAAGTTTTTCTAGTTTGACCTAAGCTATCAAATGCACCTGCTTTTATTAAACTTTCTACACATTTTTTATTTACTTGTGCGTCTTTTATTCTTTCACAAAAATCGCTAAAATCTTTAAACTCCCCGCCCTTATTTCTTATGCTAACAATTTCGTCTACTGCTGATGTTCCTACATTTTTAATGCTTCCTAGTCCAAAGCGAATTTGATTTTTATCAACTGTAAATTTAGTATCGCTTTTATTTATGTCAGGTTTTAAGATTTCAATTCCAAGCCTTTTACATTCTTCAATATAGCCCGGAACTTTATCAAGATTTCCTAAAAAGCTATTTAACATTGCTGCCATAAATTCTGCTGGATAATATGCTTTTAAATATGCAGTTTGATATGATACTACTGCATAAGCTGCTGCATGTGATTTATTAAATGCATATTTTGCAAACTCTGCCATTTCATCAAATATTCTATTTGCAGATGCTTCATCTATTCCATTTCTTACACAGCCAGGAACTACTATATTGCCATTTTCATCTTCTTGACCATGTATAAAAATTTCTCTTTCCTTTGCCATTACGTCTAGCTTTTTCTTACCCATTGCTCTTCTTACTAAGTCGGCCCTTCCTAATGAGTAACCTGCTAAATCTCTTACTATTTGCATAACCTGCTCTTGATAAACCATACAACCATAAGTAACTTTTAAAATTGGTTTTAATGCTGGGTGTGTGTAAATTGCGTGTTCTGGGTCTTTTTTGTTTGCAATATATCTTGGAATTTGGTCCATTGGTCCGGGACGATATAGTGAAACACCAGCTATAATATCTTCTAGGCAGTCTGGTTTAAGCTCTTTCATAAAGTTTGTCATACCTTGACTTTCAAATTGAAAAATTCCAACAGATTCTCCATTTTGCCATAATTTATATACTTTTGGATCATTCATTGCTTCATCAAATTTTACATCTATTCCTTGATTTTGCTTTACTAAATCAATTGTATCTTTTATAACAGTTAATGTACGAAGACCTAGAAAGTCCATTTTTAGAAGTCCTAGTTCTTCTAAGGTTGTCATTATATATTGTGTAGAAATTGCACCATCTCTTACATAAAGTGGAACATAGTTTACAACTGGCTCTTTTGTGATAACAATACCACAAGCGTGTGTTGATGCCTGTCTTGGCATACCTTCTAATGCCATTGCAATATCTAATAATTTTTTTATATCTTCACTTCCGTCATAAAGCTCTTTTAGTTCTCTATTTTGTTCCATAGCTTTTTTGATAGTTATATGTATTTCATTTGGTATCATTTTAGCTAGTTTATCAGCCTCTGCATAAGGCAAATCTAGCACCCTTGCAACATCACGAATTACCATTCTTGCAGACATAGTACCAAATGTAATAATTTGTGATACATGGTCTTTTCCATATTTTGACTCTACATATTCTATAACTTTATCTCTTTTTTCATAGCAAAAGTCAACGTCAAAATCAGGCATACTAATTCTTTCAGGATTTAAGAAACGCTCGAAGATAAGTCCATATTTTATTGGGTCAATATCTGTTATTCCTATACTATATGCTACAATAGAGCCTGCTCCTGAGCCACGCCCCGGTCCTACTGGAATATCATGTGTTTTTGCATAATGAATATAATCCCACACTATTAAGAAATAATCTACATAGCCCATTTTTTGAATTACACTTAATTCGTATTTTGCTCTTTCTAGAATTTCTTGTGGAATTGTTTCGTTGTTTTCTTCTGTATTTTCATCGTTTGTTTTTACTTCAATAGCTTTTTCGCCGTCTTCTTCGTCTTGCAAATTGTAGCCTTTTCCATATCTTTGCTTTAACCCATCCATTGTAAGTTTTTCTAAATAATCGTAATGAGTTTCAAATTCTTCAGGAACATCATAATTTGGAAGTATTGTATGTCCAAATTCAAATTCCACATTACATTTTTCTGCAATTTTTACTGTATTTTCAATAGCATCTGGAACATTTCTAAAATAATCAGACATTTCTTCTGGTGATTTTACATATAGCTCGTCTGTTTCAAAACGCATTCTATCTGCATCTGACATACGTTTTCCTGTTTGAATACATAAAAGCACTTCATGATTATATGCATCTTCTCTTTTTAAATAGTGAGCATCATTTGTTGCAACCAAAGGTATGTCTAACTCTCTAGATAGTTGTATTAGCTTTTGGTTTGCTAATACTTGCTCTTTAATTCCGTTATTTTGAATTTCTAAATAATAATCGTCTCCAAATAAATTCTTAAACCACAAGGCTACTTCTTTTGCTTTTTCCATGTCATTTGCAAGTATTGCTTGATTTACTTCTCCTGCAAGGCAAGCACTACAACATACCAAGCCTTCATGATACTCTTCTAATACTTCATGATCTATACGAGGCTTATAATAAAAGCCTTCTGTGTAACCTATTGAAACTAATTTTGCCAAATTTTTATAACCATCATTATCTTTTGCAAGTAAAATTAGATGGCTGTACTTTCCATCTATATTAGGGTCTTTATCAAATCTAGAACGGGGTGCCACATAAACCTCGCAACCAATAATTGGCTTTATACCATTTGCTTTACAAGCTTTATAAAAATCTATTGCACCAAACATAGCTCCATGGTCTGTGATAGCCATTGCATCCATTCCAAGTTCTTTTGCACGAAATGGCAAATCTTTTATTCTATTTGCTCCATCAAGCAAACTAAATTCGCTATGTATGTGTAAGTGTACAAAATTTGACATTTTTAGGTTCCTTTCTAATTGTTTTATATTTTTTACTTTGCATAATTATATTACATTTCATAAAAAAAGAAAAGGGGGAATTTTTCTTTTACTCCTTTTCTTTTTTATTATAATGGGTCAAATTCACTATATTATAAAGTCTCATTTTAAATAAAATTTATTATATATTAAAGTTTTAATTGATATACAATACTGTACGAAACGCAAGATCACATTCAACATAACTAACTAGATTTTCGCCATCGCGATATGATGCTGAATGTGCCATCGATCCCATCCCACCACCTCGGGTAACACAATAAGTTGCTTTCGGCTGTGTTACTTCGTTTGATTTGTCTTTATATTCCCTTATCTCCGTAGTCCACTCCCACATATTTCCTGCAAAATCATATATATTTTTTGCTTTGTTTCTATCTATCTTTTCTCCATTTTCATCCACAACTGATATCCCTGTTGCTACTTCATAATAGACATTGTTTTTATTCTCTGGGATTAAAAAAGTATCATTTTCGTTTGTTTCATCATTACCATATTTTGTTGCATATACCCATTTATTATTCCAAGTATGCCTTGCGTATAATCCTTTTATCGTATAACTTGAATTTGAATAATTTCCCCATGATGTACTATCCATTACATTAATTTTGCTATTACTTAGCCATGTACATATTGTATCCCATGCATATGAATCTATTAATCTGCTTGCTACTGATGCATTATTTGTGTACATATTTTCCGATAATTCCTTTGCTTTTTCTTGACTTACAAAGTTCCATGCCTGTTTTCCTCTTTTGGTTACAGGTTTTTTATCAGCTGCACTAGCATTTTGTGAATTTCTTTCATATGTGTCTCCATTTTTATAATCTTTATTTATTCCTGCTTCGTATCTTCCTACATAAAACCCTCCGTATTTTTCTACACTTTCTTTTCTAAAAGTAATTTCTTCTTCATCCCACCAATCTGTATAATCATTATATAAATTTTCATTTTCTTTCCATGTCTCTTTATCTTGTTTATATTCTAAACTTACACCATCTGCTGGTACCCATACGAATTGATTGCAATCTTGTTGTATATCTAGTATTCCATCTTCATCTATGTCTTTTTTCCAATCTAAATTTTCTTCTTCTGGAATTTCATATATTACAAATCCATCTTTTATCGTATTTTCTCCATCCAATTCAGAACCTACAAATCCTTTTGGTACTGGCACTATTCCACCATCTTTAGTTGTTACTGCTGTTACTTTTGACGCATCCCAACTTAATGATTTAATATAATTTGTTGCATTTCCTATGTTTTCTTTATCTCCCTGTACTGCCTCATTTGTCTTTTCTCCTGCTTCTTTTGCTAACTGCAATATTCCATTATCTCCAAATACAACCGTTATACTTACCGATGCTAAAATCAAAAGCACTACAATTGTTACTACTAAGGCTATTAGTGTTATTCCTGATACTGCATTTAATATACTTTTCATGCTATAATTTTTTCTAATACTTTGCATTTTTAGTATATTGCTTGCATTATCATTTACACTTCTGCCTTGTCTAACTTTTGTAGTGCATATAAATAACGGTCTATTTAAGCTATATAAACCTTTCCTTTCTTCTACTTTTACTAAATTACGGCTCTCTCTCTCTCTCTCTCTCTAGAGCCACAAGCGTTTTTACTTTTCATCTGTTTTTCCTCCTTCATTTTAGATAATACTTTATAATTTTTATATAGTTACTTTCATAACTTCAATTACTTCATATTATCTATTTGTTTCTCTATTTTTCTTCTTTTAGTATTATGAGTGTTATTGCATTATTCTATTCATAGATTATAACTTTTTTACACTCATATGTATAATAATTTTATACTATAACTAAATTTAATTGTCAATAAAAATTCTCAAAAATATACAAGCATTTTATTTCACTTCTATTGTAATAATATATTTTTATTTACAAGCATAAAATGAGGCATTTATAATTTGCCTCATTTATTTTTTATATTAAATATTAATTATTTTAATATTTCTTCTTTTGTTAATCCAGTAACTTTAATAATAGTTTCTATATTTATTCCTTCTTCTAGCATTTTCTTTGCATCTTCTAATTTTGCTTGTTTAATTCCGTTCTTCTTTTGCATGCTCTTTTAGGCTCATTTCGTCCATTTTTCTTAACATTCTTTGATCATATAACCATCTTTCTTCATAACTCATACTCATTCTTTCTAGTACTTCTGATGCTTCTTTTACTTTTTCATTTTCTTCCTTCGCCATTTCTACTTTTCCCCCTTCTTCTCCACATATAAGCCATAACCACTGTTCTAGTTTTGTTTTTACCCCTGGATTTTTCTTTATAAACTTTGGTAATTCTATGTAATGTACTTCTAAATCTTCTGTTACATATTCATCCTCTTTGTCATATTCCATATCTACATATTTTTCTTTATCATCTTTTTCAAATTTTATTCTTGCTATTGAATGGTATGCATTTCTTTTGAAAAAGTTAAAGTTTAATATGTTTATTGATATTGTTTTTAGTGGTTTTTCGTATGCATCTCCTACTTTTAGTTGGTCTGAATACATTTTTGTTAAATAACCTATTGACCTTCTGTCTATATCATAATAGTTTCTTACTTGTACTTCTATATCTATTATACTATTATTATTTACTTTTGCTCTTATATCTAATACTTCTCTCTTTGCTTCTTTACTTTCTTTTGTCATTTCTGGATTTTTTATTTCTATTTCTTTTATTTCTATATTTAATATTGCTGATAGCAAGTCTTTTAATAAATCTTCTTCTCCATCTTTTGTAAATACTCTTTTAAATACATAATCATTTGTTAGTGGTAATAATTCTACTTTTTGTTCCATTAACTTTTTCCTTTCTTTATTTTACCATATTAGTTCTTACTTTATCAACACTATTGGTAAAATTTGTTTTATAGTTTTAAGCAAAAGTGCTAACTATTCTATTACCACCTCCTATTCTTTTTTTGTTTTCTTCTCTTCTTTTTACCTTTTGGAAATTTTTAGTTTAATAGATTTTTAAATGATTTAAAAATATTTAGAAAAGTTATTTAAAATATTTTTGAAATAAAAAATATAAAGAAAGAACTTTTGCTTAAGTAACCTTCTTTATATCACATTTTTAGCTATTTTTCAAGCATTTTCGTTCGTCAAACTTCGAGCAAATTCGACATATAAAAATTTATGTCTACTTTTCTCCTAAAATTCTTGCCATTTGTACACCTGATGCAGATGCCATCATTAAGCCCCTTGTCATACCTCCACCATCTCCAATAGAATATAAGCCTTTAACACTACTTTCAAAGTTGTTATCTATTACTACTTGATTACTATAAAATTTAATTTCTGGTGCATATAGTAAGTTATCTGGGTCAGCAAAGCCCTCTACTACTTTATCCATACTACGAATAAAGTTTAAAATGTCAGTCATTGTACGATAACCTATTGCATAAGTTATATCTCCCGGTACTGCTGATTTTAGAGTTGGTTCAACACTATTTTTACTAAGCTCTTGTTCCCATGTTCTTTTTCCACGATAAATGTCTCCTAACCTTTGCACTAAAATATTTCCTGCACCTAATTCATTCAAGTTTTTAGCTACATTTCTACCATAATCAATTGGTTTGTTAAATGGATATGTAAAATGATGCGATACTAAAATTGCTAAATTTGTATTTGTGCTTTTCTTCTCTTTGTATGAATGTCCATTTACTAAACTTAGGTTATTATCATACACTTCTGATGCAACAAATCCACTTGGGTTTTGACAGAAGGTTCTTACTTTATCTTTAAATGGAGCTGGATTTCCTATGAATTTTCCTTCATACATATATGTATTTATATCTTTCATAATTTCGTCTGGAAGCTCATAGCGTACACCAATATCTACTATTCCTGCTTTAGTTTTTATTTGGTGCCTATCACACATTTTAACAAGCCAGTTTGCTCCTTTTCTTCCTACTGCTAATACAACATTGTCTGCATAAATTTCTTCTAACTCAGCTTCTTCGTTTAAAACTTGGCTTGCAGGCTTTACCTTTACACCTTTAATTTCATTTTTTTCTATAATTAAGTCGTCTACTATTGTTTGATATCTCATTTCAATATTATGCTCTTGTAGGTAATCTTCTAGTCTTTTATATAGCTCATGTGCTTTTTCTGTACCCAAATGACGAATTGGAATGTTTATTAAAGTAATTCCTTCTTTTTTAGCTTTATCATATATTTTCTTAATTTTTTGTTTATGCTCTGTTCCCTCTAATTTAGTGTCTGCTCCAAAACTTAAATAAATTTTATCTGTATAGTCAATTAGTTCTTTTGTTTTTGGAACGCCTACATATTCATGCAAAATTCCACCTATGTATATGTCGTCATCTTCTTTATTATATAATGATAATTTTCCGTCTGAAAAGGCTCCTGCTCCTGAAAATCCACTTGTAATATTGCAAAACGGCTTACATTTAATGCAGTTTCCAGTTTTATATATTGGACAATATCTATCTTCTACCTTTTTTCCTTGTTCAATTAGCAAAACTTTTTTGTTTTTGTTTAGTTTAATTAGTTCATAAGCCATAAATATCGAGCTAGGTCCCATTCCTACTACAATAATATCGTACTTTTCCTTCATATTTTTATACTTTCCTTTCATACTTTTTGAGCAAGCTTTATTAAGTACACTGTTAGAAGCCATATTTGGATTTTAACTCCTTAATTACTTCTACAGCTTTTCTCGTTTTACCATCTTCAATATCTTTTTCTGATTTTAAAAGACATCTTACTGTATGTTCATCAAAAATAGCATTTTTTGTTTCTTCAACATATTTTATTTGTTGCATAACTACAATTTTCTCCTTTCAAATAAAGCATACCTTTTGTTCCATTACCTCAGCAAATACAACTCTGCCTTTTCTACTTTTCTTCCTAGTGCATTTTCTAATGCTTGCTTGTAGATTTCTAATTGCACCTTGTATTTTTCATAAAGCTCTTCTTTTGCACTTTCTTCATCTTCAATATGGTCAGTTTTAAAATCAATTAAAATTAGTTCATCATCTTTGCTTATGTAATACAAATCTATAATACCTTGTACTAAAATTGTTTTCTCGGAGCCCGCTTCTTGTGCTTCTTTTATTATTTCATTTGCTGGCAAGGTAATATAAAATGGTTGCTCTTTATGTATCTCTTTTGCTTCTTTTAAAGCTTTGAATAAATCAGATTGTGTGTAGCGATAAATAGTTTCCGTATCTATTGCATTTGCTTCTTCCCCTGTTATAATCTCTTTTGCTACTAATTCTTGTATTAAGCTTTTAATATCTTCCATTGTGTAGTCTTTAGTTTCATCTAACTTTTGAACTATTAAATGTGCTAATGTACCTTTGTGAGCACCCGTTATAGTTTCTTTTTCTTGTAAGAATTTAGGTGAGATTTCTAATTTATTTGTTTGCTCTTTTTCATTTAAATTTTCTTTTAATTTTATTTCTTTTGGATCTTCTTCACTTTCTACATCTTCACTTAAATTTAAATCATCACTTAATTTCATTTTTTCCTCTTTTATTTTTGTAACAGAGGTTTTTGTTGGAAGCTTAGTGTCAACCATGTATTTATATTTCCAAGATAAAAGTTCATTTAAATCTTGTTGCATTTTTTCGCTTTCTTCTTTTTTAGTATCTTTTAGTTTTTGCTCTATCTTTTCTCTTAAATTAGCATTTTCTATTTCTTCTTTAACTTGTAAGCTATCTATAAGCTCTTTTTTAGTATATGTTGTTATTGTTACAATTTTGTCTAATGGAAGCTTATTTCCTTTTAATGTGACTGTTTTTCCTTTTTGTGACATATACACATAAAGTAACCAGTCTAAATACGATTTTCCTTTATCTATCAATTTGCTGTCTAGTTTTATATCATCTATACTTGTATTTGAATATAGTTCTACTAATTTTTCTTTTGCTTGTAAATCTTTTGTAAGGTCTTTACTTCTTCCTATAATGAATAGCTTTTCTTTTGCTCTGGTTAGTGCTACATATAAAACTCTTTCTTCCTCTGAAAGTATTTCTTGCCTCATTTTTAATCTCATTGCATTTTTTGCCATTGTAGAATATCTTATTTTTCTTTCATTATCTATAATTGTTGGTCCGAAACCAAGTTCATTGTGCAATAAAATGCTATCATTTAAATCCATCAAATTAAATTGTTTTTGTGTACTGCATAGGAATACTACTGGAAATTCTAGTCCTTTACTTTTGTGAATACTCATAATACGAATTACATCTTCATTTTCTCCAATCAGTTTTGCTGAACTTAAATCTCCATTCTGCTTTTTTAACTTTTCTATGAAATGAATAAAATTAAATAATCCTTTATAGCTTGCACTTTCATATTGTTTTGCTTTTTCAAATAAACTTTTTAAATTTGCCTGCCTCATTGCGCCATTTGAAAGTAATCCTACATATTGGTAATAGCCTGTGTCTAAATAAATTTGCCAAATTAGTTCATCTAAAGGAATGTACTTTTCTTTTTCTTTCCATTTCTCTAGCTTTTCCATAAACTGTTCAATTTTATTTTTTAAGTCATCTTCTGCTGAAATTCTTGCCTTTAAAAATGCCTCATAGAAAGGGCAATTTCTATCTGTTAATCTAATTTTTACTAAATCATTGTCTGTAAAATTTCCAATTGTTGACCTTAGAACCACTACAAATGGAATGTCTTGTAATGGGTTATCTATTATTTTTAAAATTGATAAAATTGTTTCAATTTCTGCAGATTCCAAATATGATACTGAGGTATCACTGAAAACTGGCAAGCTTAAGTCCATTAATTCTTTTTCATAAATAGGTGCTATGCCTGATGGAGCTCTTAAAAGAATTACTATGTCTTTTGGTCTTATTTTTCTGTAACCTACATTTTTTTCATATACCATGTAATTAGTTTTAAAAAGCTCTTGTATTTTTTTTGCAACTAAGCTTGCTTCTAACACTTGGTCTTCAACTCGTTCAGTTTCTTCTCCACTTTTATTTTCGTCTTTTTGGGTCATATGATTAATTTCTACTGTTTGACCATTATTTTTAAGTTCATTCTTTCGTAGATTTGTTTCTTGCATATTTGCTTCATTTATATTTTGTTCCTGTATGTTTTCTTTTTTATTATTTTCATCTTGGTTATTTTCTTCTTTATATATTGTAGTTTCTTCATTTTCTTTTAAGTCTATAAGTAGCATTTCTGCTGTTCCTGCATAATTTATATCTTCCTCTGGCTCTTTATAATCTGCACCTAAGTTTAAATACTCAGTTTCGTTGTAGTTAATATCTCCTACATTTTTTGTCATGATTGCTTCAAAAACTAAGTTCGTAAAATCTAATATATTTTCTCTACTTCTAAAATTACGAAATAGCTGAATTTTTAAGTTGTCTTCATCTTTTTTATCTTCTTTTATTTTATAGGTTTCATATTTATTTAAGAAAAGCTCTGGTCTTGCTTGTCTAAATTTATATATACTTTGCTTAACATCACCCACCATGAAAATGTTATTTCCTTTAGAGATGCTATTTAAGATTGTTTCTTGTACTAAGTTACTATCTTGATATTCGTCAATTGCAATTTCTACAAACTTCTCTTGATACTTTTTTGCTACCTCAGTAGGTGTACCATCTTCATTTACTAAAATTCTAAGTGCGTAATGCTCAAAATCATTAAAATCTAAGCAATTTTTTTCTTTTTTCCTTGCCTCAAATTCATTTGCAAATTCTAAAACTAAATTTGATAATTTTCTAATTATTGGCTTTATAACTTCAAAATCTTGCATTATTGAGGATGAAGCTCTTGATACTGACAAAGCAATTTTTTCTTTTATGTTCTTTTTAAAATCGTCTCTAATCTTATGTGCTTCATCTTTTTTTGCTTTTAAGTCTACATCTAACTTAGTAACTTTAGGCCAATCGCTATAATCTATATTTGATAACATGGTTTTAAAATCATCCCATGTTTTTGCATTTTGTATAATATTTTGTAATCTTAATTTATCTTCTGATACTATTCCGTGTAAATA
This sequence comes from uncultured Clostridia bacterium, assembly GCA_947629045.1. Classification (GTDB taxonomy): domain Bacteria; phylum Bacillota; class Clostridia; order TANB77; family CAG-508; genus CAG-273. The sequence continues at coordinate 27,084 of CANRCF010000003.1, forward strand.
GAGCAAGCTCATCATATTTAGATAAGCTATTTTCTAAATCTTGAAGGCCAATTATAGTTTCTTCTATTTGCTCTTTTACATTTTCTAAAATTATTTTGCCCCATATTGTTTCACCAAAGTCAGTTATTCCTTCTACTTCTTCAAACATTGCTATTTTTTCTTCTAGCCATTTTTGTGGGAAAGGACTACTTTGAATAAAGCTATATATTGTTAAAACTAAATTTTGTAAGGCTTCATCACCTTTATAGTTTGTATATAAATCTAATAGGCTTGAAAAATCTTCATCATTTTCTTCATATTTTTTTTCAAATAAGTCATCTAAAGTTTCCTGCTTTAAAAGTGAAATTTCTGCTGTATCTGCAACGCGGAAATTACTTGGTATATCTATTTCATAAAAATTATTGCGTATAACATCTAGGCAAAAAGAGTGAATTGTACTAATATTCGCTTTTGAAAGTAAAGTGATTTGCCTTTGTAAATATGTATTTTCTGGTTCTTCTTCTATTTTCTTGTAAATCGCTTTTAATACTCTTTCTCTCATTTCACTTGCAGCTGCATTTGTAAATGTGACTACTAGCATTTTATCTATATCTATTTTTTCATTTATTATTTTATGAATAATTCTTTCTACGAGCACAGCAGTTTTACCACTACCTGCGGCAGCAGCTACTAAAATATTAGAGCCCTTTTCTTCTATGGCTTGCATTTGCTCTTTGGTCCATTTTACTTCAGACATAATTTGCCTCTTTTCTTCTTTTTTCGCATTCATTATATCTTAATGAATATAAGTTTTCAAGATTAAAAGTTTTATTTTATAATCTGTATTTTTAGTATTTTTTTATATTAAATTAAATTTTTTCACATTTTGTCAAAAAAATTAGACTTTTCATAAAAAAAATCATTTAATTATTGGTAAAATTGTATAATTTATTAAGTTTTAAATGGAGGTTTATATGAGCAAGTTATATTCTTTATATGAAAATTTAAAAAGGGAAAATAATAATACAATATATTTATTTAAGAATGGAATATTTTATACTGCTCTAGCCAATGATGCAATATTTTTATCTAATACTTTTAATTTTAAATTAACTAAATTGAATGATTCTATTGTTAAATGTGGCTTTCCAATTTCTGGAGGAGAAAAATATATTAATATGCTAAAAAATAATAATATTGATTTTAGACTAATTGACCCTTCCTCTAATACAATATTTCTACCAAAAGAATTTAAGGTAAGTAATGAAATTAAAAGCTTATTAAATTTAATATTAAATACTGATATAGATCACCTATCTGTTATGGAAGCTTATGAGTTTATAAATAAGTTAAAGCTTGAAGCAGAACATATATGTAAATAAAAAAGATTTTCTTATTTATATTTTATAAGAAAATCTAAAATTTATATTAATTTAAATATAGTTCAGGGTCTTGTTGTTCATTATCTTTTAATAATTCAAAATGAAGGTGTGCTTCATCTGAAATTTCAAAAGCTGCAGTGTTTCCAACTGTTCCTATGCTTTGCCCTTGTTGTACTTTTTCACCTTGCTTTACAAATTCTGTACTTAAAAGGTTTGCATATACTGTTTTATAGCCGTTTACATGCTCTATAATAACTGTTAACCCATATCGTGGGTCATTCTTTATAGAGGTTATTGTTCCGTCTGCTGAAGCTTTTACAACACTTCTTTGTTCTGCCTCAATATCTATTCCGTTATGTGTTGACCATACATCTAAGGTGCTTGAATATACTAATTTATTGTCTGCAAATTCTTTAATAATGGCTCCATCAACTGGCTTTACGAATTCTGGGTCAGGTACTTTTTCTGTTTCACTAGTTTTGTTTGTTTCTTTATTTTCATTTTGTTTTGAGTTTTCTACTTTTTGTTCTGCTGCACTAGTGTTTATAGCTATTTTACTTTCAGAATTTGATGTACTGCTTGAATTTGAAGTATCTCCATTTTGAATATCTGCTCCACTTTTATTTCCATCACTAGAACTACTACCTTCTGTACTTCCTGTTTCTTTATTTTCATCTTTAACTTCATTTACTGTTTTGCCATATTGTGTACTTGCTTGTTCAGCTGATATATTACCTATTGTATTTGTATTTAATTTTCCTAAATTTGTTTCATTTTCTAATTTATTACTATATAATAAAAAAGTAATAACAAATACAATAACTGCTAATGCTAACACACTTCCTGTTATATATACCATTTTCTTTACATCTAATCCATCATCTACTGGCTTTCTTCTATTATCTCTTCTCATAAATAATTCCTCCTTAACTTTTCTTTAGTACAATTATTAACAATTTAGAGAAATTTATACAAAAACTATGATATTTTACAGATTTTTTATTCTTATAGCTAAATATTGTTTATTTCAACACCAGTATAAAAGTGATGTATTATTTCTTCGTAATTTTTTCCTTGTTTTGCTAGGCTATCTGCGCCTGTCTGGCTCATTCCAACACCATGTCCATAACCTTTAACTTCAAATTTTATTTCATCTTTAGTAATAGTTACTTCAAAATTAGCAGACCTTAAACTAAATAAATTTCTTACTTCTACACCCGACAAGTTTAAATTGCCAATTTTGATTGTTTTTACTCTATTTCCTTCTGTATATTCTGTTATTTTTATGCAGTCATTTTTGGTAAAGTCAATTTTAAAATCACTATGCTCTTTTTTTATAGTTTCTTCAAATTGTTTTTTTGTTACTGTTAGTTCTGATGCATATTGGCTATATGCATCTTCTCCTGCCGTCTGCACTGACTGTAAATATGGATAACCACTACCACCCCATACATTTATTGGTGCTTCTGTGCTTCCTCCACTATTAGAATGGAAGAATGCATTTATTGGCTCTCCATCATATGTAATCATTTTTCCTTGTGTTTCATTAACACTTTTTACAATTTTATTCCAATACTCATCTTGCTTACTTTTATCCCACTTTGCAAATCTATCTTCTTTTGAAATCCATGCTTGGCAACAGCCAGAGTCGTCGCAAATGTCTGCTGTCCCATGCTTTTTCTTATTATTCTTTATTTTATATATAGTATAGGTTCTTGCAACTACTGCTTGTGCTTTTAAAGCTTCCATTTCAAAGTTTGCCGGCATTTCACTACTTACTACCCCGATACAAATACTCATCAAGCGGAAGCTCTTCTACTTTATTTGTACTTTTATGTAATAGCTTAACAGTTTTATAATTACTATAATCATAAGTTGACTGTATTATTTCATTTTCATTTAAAGGCTTTACATTATCTACTTGCTTCCATTTTTCTTTAAATTGAGAGGTTAAAAAAATTGGAATGGAAAAACATAAAAATAAAAACACAAGAAAATAAATTATATATTTTTTCATTTTGCCTCCGATTTAATCATTTATAACTTATTTAATGCAATGTAATTTAAAATTATTTAGCAATCCATTATTTTAGTGCATTACATTGCAAGCTTCATTTTCATTCGCTCTAAAGTTCTCTTTTCAATTCTTGATACTTGCACTTGTGTAATGCCAAGAATTTTTGCAATTTCTGTTTGTGTTTTTCCTTTATAATACCTAAGAAGAATTAGCTGTCTTTCTTGCTCATTTAGGTTATTTAATAGTTGTTCTATACATAATTTATTAGTTAGCATAGTAGTTTCATCTACATTAGAACTCATTTTATCTATTAAACTAATTCCATCTTCGCCCTCGTCATATAGTTTTTCTTCTATTGAATTTATAGGCTGAAGTGTTTCTAAGGCAAGTGCTATTTCTTCTTTTGAAGTATGCAAAATTTTTGCCATTTCTTCTATTTTTATTTCTTCTCCTCTTTTTTTATAATACTCGTTTTTTATATCTAATGCCTTCATTGCCATTTCTTTTAAGCTTCTACTTATTTTAATAGGTCCGATTATCTCTTAAATACCTTTTAATTTCTCCTAAGATATATGGAACTGCATATGTTGAAAGTCTAACATCAAAACTACTATCGAAACGCTTAATGCACTTAATAAATCCCATTACACCAACTTGATATAAATCTTCTATTTCATACCCTCTATCTTGAAAACGCTTTACTATGCTCCAAATAAGTCCTTTATTTGTTTCTATCAAGTTTGTCATTGCTTGCTCGTCGCCTTGCTGTGCTTTTATTATGTACTCTGTGTTGTTTATTTCATAATCATCCTGCATGAAAATGCCTCCTATTCTATAGTCATCCGTCTATTAGTGCATTTTCTTCTTCAAATTTTACTTATTTTGTTAGCACATTTTTAGTTTTATATTTAAAATTCTTTATAAGTTTTATACTTTTTGGCTTTAAGTATTTATTAAAACATCTTCGTTTTCATCTAAATTACTATTTTCTTCTTTTTTAATTTTCTTTTTCATTGTTACTTTTGTTCCAATTCCTACTACGGAATGTATTTTAACTTCGTCCATGAAGCTTTCCATTATTGTAAAGCCCATTCCTGACCTTTCTAAATTACCTTTTGTAGTGTATAAAGGCTTTCTTGCAAGTTCTACATCTTCAATTCCTTTTCCATTATCTGAAATTTCAACTTCTAAGCAATTATCTAATAATGTGGCTCTTACCTTAATTATTCCTTCTGTATCTTCATAGCCATGAATGATGCAATTTGTTACTGCTTCTGATACTGCTGTTTTTATATCTGCTAGTTCTTCTATGGTTGGATCTAACTGTGCAGCAAATGCTGCTACTGTAATACGGGCAAATGCCTCATTATTAGATTTGCTTAAAAAACTAAGTTCCATTTCATTGTCATACCTACTTTTCATTTTTCTCTCCTTTCTTAGCCTACTTTTTCTTCTTTTTGAATTGGAATTATTTTTTCAATTCCACTCATTTCTAGCACTTTGCTTATGCTTTGCATGCAATGTATTATTTCACAACTTCCACCAATTAGTTTTACCAATTTGTATCTTCCAATTAAAAGCCCTATTCCTGCACTGTCCATGAAAGAAACCTTACTAAAATCAAACACAACTTTTCTAGGCATAAATCTTGTAATTTCATAATCCATTTTCCTCCTTAATTTTTCTGTAGTATGATGGTCTATTTCCTCGGTAATAAAAATATTAAGCATTTTTTCTAGTTCATTAAATTCACTATTCATGCTAATTACCTCCTTGTTATTTGCTTGTCCTATTATACAGTTTTTTCCAATTTTTTACTAGAGTAAAACTTAGGAAGTTTTGTCGAATTATGAGAAGTTTTCGACCTTTTTTTACAAATGTAAGAAAATGTTTGACATTTTATATTTTTGATTGTATTATATTGAAAGGGGAGCATAAAATTTATATAATGTGTTTCCCTATTTTTTCTTATTTTTTATTTCTTTTTATTTCCACAAATTTATAAAAAATTGTAAAAGGAGGTGTTTTTTTCATTAAAAAATGATATAATTAGAAAGGAGCTAAATATGCCAACTATAAGTATGTTTTACGGAATACTAATTAAAATGTATTATGATGAACATCAACCACCACATTTTCATGCATATTATAATGAAAATAAGGCATTATTTGATTTAGACGGAAATTTATTAGAAGGCAAGATGCCAAATAAGCAAACAAAATTAATTCAAGCTTGGACAATTATACATAAAGAAGAGCTACTTGCAAATTGGTGTTTATCAAGGAAAAATGAGGCTTTGTTTTATATTAAGCCTTTAGAATAGGAGTATGTGATGAGAGAAGTAATTGATGTAAAGCCCATTGAAGATTACCAATTATTATTAACTTTTGATAATAAAGAAAAAAAAATAAAAGATATGAAACCTTATTTAAATAAAGGTGTTTTTAAAAAGTTAAAAGAAAAGTCAGTTTTTAATAGGGTAAAAATTTCCTATGGGACAATTTGTTGGGATGATGAAATTGATTTATGTCCTGACTCTTTATATGAAACAAGTAAACCAGTAGAAAAATAAAAACTTATACTTTAATTAAACCCAAAAACACACCTGCATTTTTACAGGTGTGTTTTTGGGTGAGAAAAGAGTTTACTTTCTTTTGCTTGGGTCGTATTCGAAAGTATAAATAAGCCCTTCACAGCTTCCACTTTGAACAGGAGCAGACCAGCCAGCATCTGTAAGAGCCTTCATTACTTCCGGCTCCATCTTTTTATTATCAATTTCATCATTGATAATAAAACTTACTTTGACAATAATTTTTTTCTCTTTCTTGTCAAGTATTCCCGTTGATGCCTTTTCTTCAAGCTCCTTAGTAGCTTTTTCAATTGCTTTTTGAACGATTGAAAACTGGCGATTTATTCTTTCCTGCCGATTTCTTTCGAAAACTTCCTCCTGCTTTGCATTTACTCTTTCCCACATTTCTTGTGCAGGTTTAAACACAAGATTCCGGTTCTCCGTACTCATAGGAGAACCTCCTTTCTGTTTAAAATTACCCACTTTTGGGCACCTAACTTTTGTATTGTTAGGATTTTGCATAATGCTATTATACCATAACTTAACATAAAATTCAAGTAACCGTATGTAATAATTTACTAAAAATATTATGTTTTATAGCACCGCTTAAGCGTCCAAGCGAAGCGCGTTTGGAGCACCTTTTAGGTGCGACAGCAAGGTGCAAGAAACATAATATTTTTAGTTAAGTACATATTATTATAGGCTTCCTATTCTCTCCTCAACTTTAGCAAGCATATCTTTATATTTTGCAAGCTTTTCTTTTTCTTCATTTATCTTTGCTTCTGGTGCTTTATTTACAAAGCCCGGATTAGAAAGCATTTTTTCAGCTCTTTCAACTTCTGAAATTAACCTTTCTCTTTCTCCTTCAAGTCTTTTCTTTTCTGCTTCAATATCTACTAATTCTTCAAATGGTAAATATACTTCAATTCCATCTTCTAGTACTGACACAGCATTTGCTGGAATATCTTGTTTTTCCTCTTTACAAATAATCTCATTTGCAAATGCTAATTTTTGTATCATACTTTCAGAGGTTTTTATCATTTCTGTACAAGTTTTTGTTACAAATATAAGCTTTGATTTTTTGCTTGGATGTACATTTAAGTTTGTTCTTAAATTTCTAATTCCTGTAATTATATTTTTTAATTTTTCTATTTGTCCTTCTTCTTTTTCAAAGTCTTCTAATTTTGAATTTTCTTTTTCAAATGATGTAGGTACTGACTCTTCTGGCCACTTAGAAATCATAATGCTTTCATCATTGTGGTAAAGCTCCATATAAATCTTTTCTGTAACAAATGGCATAACTGGATGTAATAGTTTTAGAGCATCTTTTAATACTTTATTTAATGTATACTTAGCAGAAAATTTAGTTGTACAATTTTCATCATAAAGACGAGGTTTTACCATTTCAATATACCAGTCGCAAAATTCATTCCAAATAAAGTCATATATTTTTTGTGTTGCAATTCCTAATTCAAAGTTTTCTAGGTTGTTAGTTACTTCTTTTGATAATTTACTTAATTTTGATAATATCCATTTGTCCTCATAGCATAAGCTATTTCCTAGTTCATTTTTATCGATATTTTCTAGTAAGCTTTCATCTGCAAATGCTTTCTTTTCCTCCTCGCTTGAATTTTGCAAATTGCTTAAAACGAATTTAGATGCATTCCACAATTTGTTTGCAAAGTTAGATGCTGATTCTAGTTTTTCTGGCATATATCTAATATCGTTTCCTGGTGAAATTCCAAGTACTAATGAAAATCTTAAAGCATCTGTTCCATACTTGTCTATTACTTCTAATGGGTCAATACCGTTTCCTAAACTCTTAGACATTTTTCTTCCTTGGCTATCACGCACAATACCATGAATAAATACATTTTCAAATGGTGCTTTTCCTGTATGCTCCATAGCAGAAAAAATCATTCTTGCAACCCAGAAGAATATAATATCATAACCTGTAACTAATGTGCTAGTAGGGTAAAAATACTTAAAGTCTTCTGTATTTTCTGGCCAGCCAAGTGTTGAAAATGGCCATAAAGCTGAACTAAACCATGTATCTAAGGTGTCTTCATCTTGTTTTAAATGTGTACTTCCACATTTTGAACATTTTTCAGGTGCTTTTTCTGCTACATTTATGTGTCCACATTCTTCACAATAATATGCCGGAATTCTATGTCCCCACCAAAGCTGTCTTGATATACACCAATCTTGAATATTTTCCATCCAGTTATAATAGATTTTATCAAATCTTTCTGGAATAAATTTTGTTTTACCCTCTCTTACTACTTCTATTGCAGGTTTAGCAAGTGGCTCCATTTTAACGAACCATTGCTCAGATATTTTTGGCTCAATAGTGTGATGACAACGATAGCATTTTCCTACATTGTGGTTATAGTCTTCTATTTTTAATAAGTATCCTTCTTTATCTAGCTTTTCTACTATTTTTTGTCTTGCTTCATAAAGGTCCATTCCCTTAAATTCTGGATACAAATTTCCCATTTTGAAGTTTTCATCAAATACTTCTATTATTTCTAATCCATGTTTTAGCGCAGCTTGGTAGTCATTTACATCATGTGCAGGGGTTAGTTTAACAGCACCAGTACCAAATTCTTTTTCTACAAATTCATCTGCTATTACTGGAATTTCTTTATTCATAATTGGAAGTATAACTGTTTTTCCTATTATACTTTTATACCTTTCATCTTCTGGATGAACTGCAACACCTGTATCTCCAAGCATTGTTTCAGGTCTTGTTGTAGCTACAATAACATATTTTCCTTCTTCACCTTTTACAGGATATTTAATATACCATAAATGAGTTGGTTCTTCTTCATATTCTACTTCTGCATCTGAAATTGAAGTATCACAATATGGGCACCAGTTTATCATTCTTTTTCCACGATAAATAAGCCCTTTTTCATAAAGCTTTACAAATACATATTTTACTGCATTTGATAAACCTTCGTCCATGGTAAATCTTTCTCTTGACCAGTCGCAAGAACAACCTAATTTTTTTAATTGATTAAGAATAGTTCCACCATATTCTTCTTTCCATTGCCATGCTCTTTTTAAGAATTCTTCCCTACCTAGTTCTTCCTTTGTAGTTCCTTCTTCTTTTATTTTTTCTACTATTTTTGCTTCTGTTGCAATTGATGCATGGTCTGTTCCTGGAAGCCATAAAGTATTAAAACCTTTCATTCTTTTATATCTAATTAGAATGTCTTGTAAAGTTTCATCTAATGCATGGCCCATGTGTAATTTTCCAGTAATATTTGGTGGTGGAATTACTATTGTATATGGCTTTTTTGTTTTATCATTAGATGGTTTAAAATATTCTTTTTCCATCCAATTTTGATAAATTTCTTCTTCAAATTCTTTTGGAATAAATTTTCCTTCTAGCTCATGTTTTTCACACATTTTATTTTCCTCCTACAAATTTTTTATATAAGAACCTCACCCACCAGCACAATCAAAGATTGTGGGTGGGTACCCGAGAACCTTGTTGTTTCACAATAGAAAACCTCGTCCTTATTTGCTAAGGGCGAGGTTTAATGCGCGGTACCACCTTAATTTATTTAACTAGTTTAATTCGTTTTTTACATACTTATTTATTAAATTTATATTTTAATTCTTAAAACTAATTAATATCTCCATTTACCTTTAACGCAAGTAATACGAATATATTTACTTTAAATTTCAATATATCAACTCCAAAGCTACCTTCAGTTTTCTTTTCTATTAGAAGCTTTCAGCTAGTAACTTCTTTCTCTTTTATAGATAGTTTAAACTTACTCCTCTTTTTCTCAGTTTTTAATTTTATTTTTTAATATTTCTATTTTTTTATATAAACTCTATTTTCAATTTTTATTTAAGTATTATTTTTTATGATGTTTATTATTTTAACACGTTTTTTATATAATATCAATATTTTTTATTGATTTTGATATTTTCTAGTTGTATGTTTAATGTTTTCTAGTACTTTAGTTTAAATTTATGAAATTATTATTACAAAAGCTCCAACCATTGAAAGTATAAAACCTATAATTTTAAGTCCCATACTTGCTTCATTTTGGTCACCAAAGCCAAATAATCTTTTTGTAATTACTCTTGCATCAAATATGCAGATTACACCTAATAATAAAATTAACATTCCTACTATTTTTAAAATAATTTGTAACATTTTTTCTTCCTTTTTATATTTTTCTATTAATTATTATCTTTTGTGTTTTCTATATATTTTTATACAAGTATATGTAATTTGTGTTTATATATATTTTTATACAAATATGTAATTTGCGTTCATATCTTTAAATTATACTAGAAAAATTCTACTGTGTATTTACATTCAAATGATTCATCTGGCTTTAATGATATAATATCTGGTTTTTGTGTAAATACGCCAGAACTTTTTATATTATCTGCTGTTGAATACCATGGTTCTATGCAAATAAATGGAGCATTTGGTTTTGACCAAATTGCTAAGTATGGAAAACCAGTAAAATCCATAGTAAATAGTCTTTTTCTTGTAGCAGAATTTATTAAGCTTATTTTATTTGATGTAATGCTTTTCATAATTAAAGCATCGTCATCAAATGTATGGGCATCTAATGGAATATATCTTTTTTCTACAACTCTATTTTGTGCATAGTCTGTTCCAACTAAACCATCTACTAAATATAGGAAATGTATTTTTTCTTCGTCTTTCTCAAATTCCAAATAATAATTACCATTTTTTAAATCTTCTGCATCTATTTTAAATGCTGGATGTCCACCAATACCAAATGGTAGATTAATTAATCCAGTATTTACAACTTTATAAATTGTTGTCAATTTATTTTCTTCTGTACGATAGGTATTATATAATTCAAATTCATATGGATACTTTAATAATGTATATTTATTACTCTTTAACACATAAGAATGAAAATTATCTAATTTTGTAATCGGTTCAAATTCTAAATCTCTTGCAAAGCCATGTTGCATAAGTTCATAAGTTCTTCCTCCAATTAGCGTTTTGTTTTTCTTTAGTTTTCCTACTATTGGAAATAATACAGGAGAGTGCCTTTTCCAATATACTTTTCCGTTTTCGTCAACAACGGTTTCTCCTTGGTGTATTTTTTCTTCGCCATTAACTTTAAAGCTGATTAGTTCTCCACCTTTTGATGATGTTAGCATTTGCGTATACATTGGACTTCTCCTTTCTTAATTTATAAATCCTTACATTCTGTAAGTAAAGTCGTTTTTTATATACATACTGATTGCAATATCATATGAAGCGATAATTACATATATATAATAGTGTTTTTTTATGTAAATGTCAAGCAATTTCTTTTAACAATTACAAATCAATCCATTTACTTTTAATTTTTAATAGTATATAATTTTATTATTGAAAGGTATTTAATTTTAATAATATTTATTTATAAAGTTATCAAAATTTATAGATATTTTAGAAAGGAGAATTTCGTATAATATAATTATACGAAGAATAATTATGAATAAAAATAAATTAATTATATTAATAAGTATAATTGCTGTAATTGTAGTATTAGCAATTATAATCGCTTATATAGTTTTAAATGGAATTGGATCTTCTAGTAGTTCTTTAAATTCTCAAAATATTGGTAATATGGCAAGCGTTAATGAACCCTCTAATAGTCAAAACAATATGCAAACAGGAAATAGTCAAATGACAAATAATGAAAATTCTATTACTATTGAAGGACCTCTACCTGAAATTCCTGAATATAATTTTTATTTTGAGCTTCCAATAAAAGGTGCTTCTGGTTATGCTTCTATTGAAATGGATATGTTAGATATTCCTAAATCTAGTACTGTTGTAAAAAAGCTTAATGCAGGTGATGGATTTAAAATTTTAGAAGAATATGAAAATTGGTGGAAAATTCAAATAGATAATGTACAAGGTTGGGTAGATACAACTTATTGTATGATTAATTTACCAGATATAATACCATCTATCATTTATGATAATACTAATAGTTATCAGTCTCTTTTTAAATCTTCTGGATTTAATATTGATAATATTACTGGTAAAAAACTTTATGATGTATACTTTTTTAATGAAAGGTTAGCTAAAAAAGAATATGTAATGCCTGTTATTTATTCTATGGCAAAAAAAATAATGACAGTTCAAAAGAATGCTTTGAAGGATGGATATTCTTTAAAAATATATGAAACTTATAGACCTTATGATACTCAACAAAAAGTATGCACAAATTTAAAAGCTTTATTAAATTCAAATACTGATGTTTATGATGGAATTTATAGTGATGGTTGGAATGAAAATTGGTTTATTAATTCTAATATTTCTGATCATCAGAAAGGTACTTCCATAGACGTTACCTTAGTAAAATATGAAAAATATGCTTTAATTACTTTAGGAAAATATAAATATGTGAATATCACAGATTATAATACATTAAGAATGCCAACTGGTATTCATGAATTAAGTAAAGATTCTGCTGTATTTAGAGAAAAAGTATCTTCATCATCAAGTACAGAGTGGAAAAACGCAACTTTTGTAGAGACTATTACTGATGATGCAAAACGTTTGCAAAAATATTGTACTGATGCAGGTCTTGTCCCTATTGCTTCTGAATGGTGGCATTTTAGCGATGTTGAAAGTGCAAATGCAATTGGAGAAAAATATGGTACAGGTAAATATAAAATTAATAACTGTTTTAGTGTTGTTCCAGATTAATTTTTCTACAAAAATAATTAATAATTTATAAAAAGGAATCCAATTTTTAAATTTTGGATTCCTTTTATTTTTAAACAACAATGTTCTTTTATTGTTTTACCATATTTTCATTAGTAATATATTTTTTATTAATTTATATTTATAAAGATATACTTTGCTTTAATTTTTCATCTACTAATTTGCGAAGCTTTTGATTTTTTTCTTGCTTTAATCCTCTATCTTCCGCTTCTATTTTTAAAGCAACACTTTGAACAGATTTAAGCATTGGCATATCTACAAATAAATTAGCAATTTTAAATTCAGGTAAGCCATGTTGCTTTGTTCCAAAAAATTCTCCTGTTCCACGAAGTTCTAAGTCTTTTTCTGCAATTACAAATCCATCATTTGTTTCTTGCATTATTTTCATTCTTTCTTTTGCTACTTGTGAAGCTTGACTACTATATTTTAAAATACAATATGACTGATATTCTCCTCTACCTACTCTACCTCTTAACTGATGAAGCTGTGCTAAACCAAACCTATCTGCATTTTCTACTACCATTACACTAGCATTTGGCACATTAACACCTACTTCAATTACAGTAGTAGAAATTAAAATATCAATTTCTCCATTTTTAAATTTCTCCATAACTTCTTCTTTTTCTTTTGGTTTCATTTTTCCATAAACACAAGCTACTCTAAGATCTGGAAAAATTTGCTTTTGGTAAATTTCAGTCCATTCTTTTACTGCTTTTAAATCTGCCTTTTGCTTAAAAGCTTCTATCTTCATTTCTTCTATTTCTAATTGCCCTACTCCCTCAAAGTTTTCCTGTCCTTTTTGTTCGATACTTTTTAAGTTTACTCGCTCATTTATTTTTTCTTCTTTTAAACTTTCTTGTTCTTCTTCGTCTTCCTTTTCTTCAACTAGTGGGCATACAACATAAACTTGTCTACCTTCTTCAATGTTCTTTCGTATAAAATTATTTACTCTTTCCTCCATCCTTTTAGTTACTGCATATGTTTCAATCTTTTTCCTGTTTGGTGGAAGCTCATCAATAATAGATATGTCCAAATCTCCATATAAAATTAAAGCTAAGGTTCTTGGAATTGGTGTTGCAGTCATAACTAATACATCTGGGTGGTTTCCTTTGCTTGTAATTGTTTCTCTCTGCCTTACACCAAAGCGGTGTTGTTCATCTGTTACAACTAGCCCTAAATTTTTAAATATTACATTTTCTGTAAGTAGTGAATGTGTTCCAATTAAAACATCAATTTCACCATTTGCTAATTTTTCAGTAATTTCTAACTTTTGTTTTGGTTTTGTTGCACCTAATATTAGCTCGCATTTAATATTAAAAGGCTCTAATATTTTTTTGAACTCTTCAAAGTGTTGTGTTGCAAGAATTGCAGTTGGCGCCATTATTGCAACCTGAAAACCTGATTTTACTGCTTTATATGCTGAAATTATAGATACAACAGTTTTTCCAGAGCCAACATCACCCTGCAAAAGCCTATTCATTGGTTTATTAGATTCCATGTCATTATCTATTTCTTCTAATACTTTAAGCTGTGCTTTTGTTAATTTAAAAGGAAGTGAATTTATAACATCTGACATTTTAACATCTTTACTAAATTTAATTCCTTCATAATCTTCAGTTTTTCCTTTTAACTCTAGAAGTGCAAGTTGCATAACAAGAAGCTCTTCAAATACAAGCCTTTTTCTAGCAGATAATCTATTTTCAATATTTGATGGGAAATGTATTTCTTGCAAGCTTTTTTGAAGGTCTTCTAAGTTATAACTTTTAAGTATATATTCTGGTAGTGTTTCTATCTCTTCTCCTTTTACCATTAAAAGTGCATTTTCTACTGCTTGTCTAATTGCAGTTTGTGATAGTTTATATGTAGAAGGATAAATCGGCATTATTTTTCCAGTATTTTTTTCCTTACCTAATTCTTCAAATATCGGGCTATTCATTTCCAAATGATTTATTACTTTATTTATCTTACCAAAAAATCGATAAGTTTCTCCTCTTTTAATTCTTTGCTTAATGTATGTTTGATTAAACCATGTAACAGTGCATCTTCCAGTATCATCTTCAATAACTGTTTTTATAATAACCATATTTTTACGAATTCTAGTAATGTTTACTTCTGAAATAACTCTAGCCTGAATAGTTACTTCTTCGCCAGTTATTACATCAGCAATATTTTTTATTTTGCTTCTATCTTCATATTCTCTAGGAAAGTAGGTTAGTAAATCGCTTAATGTATATATGTTCAAATTATTTAATAGTGAGGCTTTCGTTGGACCTACTGATTTTACATATTGTACATTTTGTTTTAAATCTACCATGATTTTTTCCTTATAATTTATTTAGGTTTTTACTTTATGATAATGTTTCTTATTTTTCTATAATTTTATTTTCAAAGTTTGGTTTTGCCTATAAACCTTTGCTATATTTTATCAAAACTAGAAACATATTGCAAACACTTTTTTCTTCTATTTCCTTGTTATTTTAAATATAATGGTGTATAATAAATTTTAGTAAGTAATACATGGGGATGTATTTGGTTTCGACAGTATACTAGAAATATCAATAGCGAGTAGTGGATTCTCACTTGGCCACTTTAATAATGTGAGAAATTAACAATAAACGCTGATAATAGAGAATTAGCATTCGCTGCCTAGGCGCAGCGTACGTCTTACTTTAGAGCCCACATCTTTAGATAAGGCGCCGATTTGTGGGAAACAAAATTATTTTGAGCTATCGAAATAATGGGTATTTTTAATAGCTACCTTTTTTATAAGCTTGTTTGTTAGGTTATAATTTAGGGAAATAAGAAAACAAACTGCACTCGGAGAATTTGATATGGAAGGTGTATTGGACAGGAGTTCGACTCTCCTCATCTCCACCAACAATTTATCTGTTCAAACTGATAGAACAGATAAATAGAAATATCATTCTAAAAAGGATGGTATTTTTTTAGTATGTACTATACCATCCTACTAGTTTTGTATCATTTGTCAAAACTAAATTACAATAAATACATTTTTTACTTTAATTTTAATTTCTCATCCATCTCTTCTAATCTATGCACACTACTATTGTTTTTTAATAATTGTAGTTGTTTTTTAGCAGTATTATTCAGCTTTACAATTCTTTCGCTTTGAGACATTCCACTATTTATCATTTCAGCATTTAAATTTTCAAGGTTTGCTAAAACAACTAAATGTAAAATATCTGTATAGTCTCGAATATTACCATCTAAATTAGGATTTTTATCTCTCCATTCTTTTGCTGTCATTCCAAATAGAGCAACATTTAAAACATCAGCTTCGTTTGCATATACATATTGCTTTTGCTTTTCAGTTAATGTTGGGACAATAAATTCTTTTATACTATCTGTATGAATAATATAATTAGTTTTAGATAGTTCTCTTTTTACAGACCATTCAACTTTATTTTGATATGATTCATTAATTTTTAATCTTTCAAATTCGGTTATTAAATATAATTTAAATTCTGGACTTAACCAACTAGCAAATTCAAAAGCAATATCAGGATGTGCAAATGTTCCAATGCTATATCTACCACCTTTTGCAATAATTCCTATGCTATTTGTTCTTTTTATCCATTGTGTAGGCGACATAGCAAAAGAATTTTTTCCGTATTCAGTTTTAATTTGGTCGAATTCGACCAAATTAAAATTATAATTATGAAGTTGTTCCCAAAGACCTATATAATCTATTGTACTAACTCTTCTTAGCCAATTTTTTACAGTAAAAGATGGATCACTTGAATTTTGATATTTAGCTAAATCAGTTAAGGAAATAAAGTCTGTTTTATCAATTCTAATAACACTTATAAGAGTATCTTTTACTATTATTTCTGTTTTTATAAGTTCATTTTTCATAAATGAATATCACTTCCAATCTGTATGAATTTCGAATATATTATAAAACAGTTGTTTGCAATAGTCAAGTAAATTTTTAAATATATATTTTTTTAATAATTTGATAATATCTACATCAATGGCACCAACACATAAAAACCCACAGTCGCATTGTGACCGTGGGTATATTTTTTTAAGTTTTAAATGAAAGATAACAATTCTTGCAAATATTCGGTTGTCATTCCATATGCCGTTGACATTTTTCCATCTTCTAGATGAAGGAAATCTGAATATAAAATACTTATTCCTGCACATCTATCTAATGGATGTTGGTTAGCTAAATAATCTTCTAGTTTTTCGTCTGAAATTTTGTCCATACGCATTCTGGAAATATCGCAATTATTTATTTTTTTGATAATTTCCTTACCATTAGCATATATAAGTGCATTTCCAGTGTAGGCATATATCTTATCGTCTCCTTCCATGGATTTAATAAGATTTCGTGCAGCTTCAATGCTTTTTGGTTTTCCATACATATTTCCGCGAAAAACTATGTTTTGGTCTGCAGCTACGATAATCCTTTCCCCCATATCAACAGTTTTTTCAAAAACCACATCAGCTTTTCTCATAGCGATTTCAGCTAATTGTTCTTCAAAACTTTTAGAGGTGTTAGGTGTTTCGTCTGCATTGCTTACAATAACTTCGAAAGGAATTTTTGCTCTTTTAAGCATTTCCTTTCTAACTTCTGATTGTGAAGCTAAAATTATTTTTACCATTACACAAGCCTCCTAAACTCGTCTGTTAAATCTTCTACATTGTCGTAGAAGATAACTTTTTGGGCCAAGTTGCTCATGGTTAAGGAAATGTCACTGCCAGTTTTTGCTATTACATAGATAGGTATACCCTTTGCATAAGCATAACCAGCTCCAATTCCTAGTCCAACACCTTTTTCAGAAAATTCGACAATTAACATATCGCACTTTTCCATAGCAGGAAAGGCATAGTCAATCATTAACCTTGCACCTTCAGGTAGTACGGCTTCCCCATATTTTTCAACATCACGAGCCATTACTACATTTTCAATGTCTGCTTTTAAAAGTGCTTTTGTTAAATCATCAA
This sequence comes from uncultured Clostridia bacterium, assembly GCA_947629045.1. Lineage (GTDB taxonomy): Bacteria > Bacillota > Clostridia > TANB77 > CAG-508 > CAG-273. Next base: position 44,742 of record CANRCF010000003.1, read on the forward strand.
TTTTCTTTTTGTCTTCGTCGCCATCATGAAACTTCAATGACATAAAAGCTTTTTTCATTGCAATTCTTCCTTTCTTAAAATTTACATATATCATATGCAGTCTAATATTATCAAATTTTGTCGAAATTTGCAATAATTTTAGGGACTATTTTATTTGCAATAGACTTGAAAAAATTACCAGAATATGCTACAATATATTTTATACACTTGAAATAGTGTAAAATCTTAGCAAAAAGAGGTAAGTCCAATGTACACAGAACCCAAACACACTAACAGGATGGAGCAAGAGCTTCATGACGCAGCTTTAAAGCATGATCGTGTCTCAATAATCACGATTTCTGGTTTAAGGTCAAAGTTCATAACTCTTATGAGTGATTACTTTACTCAAAATGGAGTTACACTCAAAAGGAGTGAGCTTATCAATGGAGTAGGAATACCTGATTCTGATGTTATCGAAATCTGTTATTCGGATATTGCTAAAGTCGTCAGTGTGGTTGCTTAAATAAGCAGCAAACCTCAAAACCCCCAGCCATTAATTTGGCTGGGGATTTTTATTATAAAATAATATTTTTTTGTAATAATCTACACTCTTGACCTAAGTTAGTTAGAGTGATTTTATTATTTTGTAATAAAACCAATAGCTTCTTGAACCTCTTTTAACTTTTCTTTTGCTATTTTTTGTGCTACTTCTGCACCTTTTCTACATATATTTTCTATATATTCATTATTTTCAGGTAAAGCTAATTCATTGTATTTTGCTTGAATTGGCTCTAAAGTATCTGCTATAGCACCTGCTACTGCTTGCTTAAATTTGCCATAACCTACACCTTCGAATTCTTTTTCTATTTTTTCTATTTTTTTATCTGTTACTGCTGAATAAATATTTATTAAGTTTTTAATTCCCGGTTTTTCGTCTGAATATTTTATTACATTTTCTGAATCTGTTACTGCTCTTTTTACCTTCTTCTCTATTACTTCTCTAGGGTCTAATAATGATATAAAGCCATCTTTATTCTCATCTGATTTAGACATTTTTTTAGTAGGGTCTTGTAAACTCATTATTCTTGCTGTATTTCTTGTTATTAAAGCTTCTGGAATTTTGAATATTTCCTTATTATATGTTGAATTAAATCTTTGAGCAATATCTCTTGTTATTTCTAAATGTTGCCTTTGATCTTCCCCTACTGGCACATAGTCTGCATCATATAAAAGTATGTCTGCTGCCATTAAAACAGGATAATCAAATAATCCTACTTTTACATTTTCTTGTTTTTTAGATTTGTCTTTAAATTGTGTCATTCTATTTAATTCACCAATATATGTGTAATTGTTTAAAAGCCATGCTAATTCTGAATGCTCGTGGACATGAGATTGGATAAATATTGTATTTTTTTCAGGGTCTATTCCTGAGGCAATATATTGCATTACTATACTTTTAATATTGTTCCTCAAATTTTCTGGGTTTTGGCTTACTGTAATTGAATGTAAGTCTGCAACAAAGAATTTGCATTCATATTCTTCTTCATCTTGAATTTTAACCCAATTTCTTAAAGCTCCTAAATAATTTCCAAGTGTTAAAATTCCTGATGGCTGTACACCACTTATAATTTGTTTTTTCATACAAACTCTCCTTTCTATTTCCAATTTTTAATTGCTTTGAATTATATAATTTGTTATTAATTTTGTCAATAGTAGCAATTTTTTGAAATTTAATTATAACCTCTTGCATATTTATTAATTATATGCTAATATAATTAAGTGTAATAAAAATTTAGGGGTATAGTGTTAATGGTAGCACATCGGTCTCCAAAACCGCTTGTGAGGGTTCGAATCCTTCTACCCCTGCCATACTTTAAAAAAATAACACTATTTGTAATATTCTCAAAATAGTGTTATTTTCTTTTTATCTGTTTATTTTCAATGGTTTCCTACTATTTTCATTTCATAGTAAATTTATAGTATTTTTATGAGAAAAAATTTTTTCAAAATAAAATTCATATTCAAGAAAGGTGTAAGAAATGAATAAGCAAATAGGAAAAGTAAATTATAAAGTCATACAATTGTTGAGTTTAAATTATACAAAAGAAATACCTATAATATTGGGGGATACTAATATAGAGCATATGAAAAAACAACATAAGGAAGATTATGAAAAATATGGTCAAGATATATCAAACATAGTAAATAATCCAACATATGTAGCAAGAAACCCAAATCAAGATTCAATAGAATATATAAAAGAATATAAAATAGATAATGAATTTGTATTAGTAGCTGTAAGAATAACAAATAAAGGTACAATGTTTGCAAGAACACTATTTACAATGACAGAAAGAAAAAAGAATATATATTTAAAAAATGGCTATGCTAAAAAATATAAATAAATGCAAAAAACTTTACAAACTAAAAAACGCATGTTATAATGAATATAACTAAAAAGAAAGACATATAATAACATAAAAGAAAGTTTCTGAGGGCGGAACAGGCAGCCGCCACCCATAGTTAGGAGATGTAGGAAGGTCAACCTACCTAAACTTTCTTCAATAAAAAAGGCATCTATACTTTTGTAGGTGTCTTTATATTTTACTTAAAACCATTATACTGTAAGTTTTATTATTAAACTTTATTAAATCTCTTGTTAAATATTATAATCTGTGTTATTATATAAATTAATATTTAGGGGTATAGTTTAATATATTATAAAATTTTGCAAATAAGATTATATAATCTTATTTGAAGATAAAATTATAAAGGGCTTAAGAAATGGAGAAATTATGTTTAAACCTGCTTTTAAGTCTTTTTTTGTACCTTTTATTATTTTAGTTTTTCTTGTAATTTTTATAACTTGTTTTTTCTCTCCTACTATTTTAAGTAGCTATGTTACATCTTATGAAGATACATATTATTCGTTTGATTTAAATTCTGAATATGTATGGCCTACTCCTGGTTATACTTCCATAAATTCTTATTTCGGAAGAAGAAATTCTCCAACTGCTGGTGCTAGTAGTTATCATAAAGGAATTGATATTGGTGCGCCTAAGGGTAGTAAGTTTATTGCTATTTGTGATGGCAAAATTACTTTTACTGGTTTTTTAGGTGGTGGTGGCTACACTATTACTTTATCTGTTAATAATATGAAAATTACTTATTGCCATGTTTCACCAAATTATATTGTAAAGGTTGGAGATATTGTGAAAAAAGGTCAAGTGATACGGCTATGTTGGTCCTAAAAATGTTTATGGTGTTCCTCGGTAACCAATACAAAGACGCCAATGGTAATCCTACCAATGGCGCCACTACGGGTCCTCATTTACATTTAGGTGTTAGAGTAAATGATAATTATATAGACCCTCTTTCTCTATTTAAATAATTAAAATATTTTTACATATCATCGTCTTCGTCGTAGTCATCTTCTATATCATATTCATTTTCCTCATTTGAAGATTTTTGTTGGTAATTTTCTTTTTTATTACCACCTTTTTTATGCTGTTCTTTATTGTATACATTTTCGTCGTTTGCTTGCTTATCTTTTTCGATTTCATCATCTTCATATTGTTCTTCAAATTCATCATTTTCATATTGATTTTTTAATTCTTCATCATATTGTTCATCAGATTCTTCATTTTCTAAGTCATAGTTATTTTGTGAACATCCATGAGAACAATGATGACAATCGCTTTCACATTCATCTTCTCCGTTCCAGTCTAACTCTATTACATTGTGACATTCTGGGCATTCTACTTCTGTATTTGTTTCGCTATTTATATCTGCCACAAATTCATGGTTACAATATGGACAAGTAATCTCAAATTCGTATGGCTCTTCATCTTCATAAATGTCACTTTCAATGCCATCTACTGCTTTTTGAACTTCTCCAATTTTAGTTTCTATTTCTTTTTGCTTTTCCTCTACTTGTTTTACTTTCATATCTGTAACATATGTTAAACGGTCAATAATATCCATAAAAACAACAGAAAGTTCTTGAAATTTTTCTATTACAAATTTTCTTTCTTCTTCGTCTTTAATATTATTTTCTATTTCTTTTAAAATTGTTTGATAACGATTTCTTAAATCTGACATGGCTTTATATAACTTACCTCCGCCTTTATTTATACTCTTTCCATATACTCGCCAGTTCTAGTATCAATACGAATAACGTCACCTATGTTTACAAACATTGGAACTGAAATTTCATAACCATTTTCTAATGTAGCTGGTTTTCCTGATGTTGTAGTAGTATTTCCAGCAAATCCTGGTTCTGTATATGTAACTTCCAATTCAACAAACATTGGTGGTTCAACAGAAAATACGTGTCCTTTATATGATAATATTTTAACATTCATATTTTCTTTTAAGAATTTTAAGCTATCACCTAATTGATCTTTGTTAAGTGGTAATTGCTCATATGTATTATTATCCATGAAATAATAAATATCACTATCACTATATAAATATTGCATTTCTTTCTTTTCAATTTCTGCAGCTGGATATTTTTCAGATGGGTTGAATGTTTTTTCAATTACTGCTCCTGAAATAACATTTTTTAGCTTTGTTCTGACAAAAGCTGAGCCCTTTCCTGGTTTTACGTGTTGGAATTCTACTACTTTAAATACGTTTCCGTCCATTTCAAATGTTGTTCCATTTCTAAAATCTCCTGCCATATATACTTCTGCCATATGTAAATTCTCCTTTCAAAATACATTTATATTTTTAAATAAATCCGTACTAAAAATTAGCACTTCATTATTATACACTTTATTTAGCCTAAAATCAAGCCTACTATTCAATGTTTATTTTTTTACTAAAAATATAATAGTTTGCAAGCACCGCTTAAGCGTCCTAAGCGAAGCGCGTTTGGAGCAACTTTATGTTGCGACAGCAAGGTGCAAAAACTATTATATTTTTAGTTAATAATATTTGAAGCATAATTATTTGCACCTACTATAATATAATTCTTGTCAGATTTAGTTAAATTTATGCAACCAGATTTTGTAATTAATGCTGTATCTTCAATTCTAACGCCAAATTCTCCCGGTAAATAAATTCCCGGTTCATTTGTAACTACCATATTTTCTTTTAAAGTATTATCGTTATTATAACTGATAAATGGTCTTTCATGAATGTCTAAGCCTACACCATGGCCTAAACTATGCACTAAATTATATCCGTGCAAGCGAAAGTCATTATCTACATTTTTAAATAACATTCTAATGCTAGCACCATCTCTCATATCTTTTTCTGTTTGTAATTGATTTTTTAATACTAAATCATAAATTGGCTTTATTCTATCTGGCACGAAACCAGCAAATACTGTTCTTGTCATATCTGAACAATAGCCTTTATATTTACATCCAAAATCAATAGTAATAGGGTCTCCGTTTTCTATTTTCTTATCGGTTGCTTTTGCGTGTGGCATTGATGAATTTTTGCCAGATGCTACTATTGTTTTAAATGAAAGGTCTTCTGCTCCATGCTCAAAAAAGTATTTTTCTATTTCAAATGCAATTTGCTTTTCTGTCATGCCTATTTTAATAAATTTTGTTATATATGAAAAGCAATTGTCTGTTAACTCACAAGCTTTTTTTAATAATTCTATTTCGTTTTCGTCTTTTATCATTCTTTGTTTTTCTAAAATATTTTCTGTTTCTTCTAGGCGGTTTGCTTTATATCTTTGCATATAATTTTTATATGTGTTATATGTTATGTATGTTTCTTCAAATCCTACATTTTCGCAAAATGAAAAGAAATTTTCATAATCATAACTATTAACGTCTGATGCATTATGAACTATAATTTCGTCATCTATTGTTATAATTGACTTTACTTCTTCAATGTATCTACTATCTGTTATATAATGGTTTTCTTTTCTAGTAATTAGCAAAATTCCTTCTGCATCAATCCCAGTTAAGTACCTTATATTTACTGGATTTGATACAATCATTCCTTGCATATCTAAACCACGAATTTTTTCTCTTAACCATTTTATTTTATTATTCATACCAACCACCACCATTTACGGTATTTTAATTTTTAAAAAAACTATTAAACTTCTAATTGTTCTTTTATTTTAAATAGCTTTAATTTATTTTATATTTAAATTAATAACACATCTATCTTAATAACATCAATTTAATATTATTATTTTTGAATATAACTTATTAACCTTTAAATAGTCCTAATGTAAATATTTTTAAAACTATTGTTAATAATAAATTTGCTGGTGTAAAAATAACTATAAAACTTGCTAGTACAATAAATGGTCCAAATGGTATATAGTCATTTGCTTTTTTTCTTCTAAATATAAGAATTCCTATACTAATAACTGCTGCTAGTAAAAATGCTAATGCTGAAACAATTAAAATATTGCTCCAACCTAGGAATAAACCTAATGCTGCCATAAGCTTTACGTCACCAAAGCCCATTGCTTCTTTTCCTGCAATTATGCCACCTATTAAAGTTATAAGTAAGAAAATTCCTCCACCTGCAAGCAAGCCTAAAAATCTATTTGTAAATGTAGTTACAATTATGCTTGTGTCTGATACAGCTTCAACGAATGTAAATAAAAGTCCTACTTCGAACAAACTTAAATTAAGTCTATTTGGAATAATTTGAAATTTATAATCTATGCAAAAAACTGATAAAAGCATTGGAGCTAAGAATAAGTATTCTAATAGTTTAACAATATTATTTCCAAAGAAATATAGTATTCCTATATATATTATGGCTGTTAGAATAATAAGTATGTAATTTGGTTTTGTATTTTTTAAATAAATTTTGAAAAAATCTCTTGAAATAACTTTCTTTTCTTCTGGTAAACGCTTGTTACACCAATCTACAAATTGACCTATAAATAGTCCTATAATTCCCACTAATACATAGTATAAAATATGAATATCATTTATATACATTATTTTTTTCATATGATATTTAAAAAATTAAATAATCATATGCTCCTTTCTTCATTTATTTCTACTTTTTTGATACATTTTTATAATAATTTCTTCTATTGGTCTTTTTATTCTTGTCATAAATATATCTTCTTTGCTAATTGGTTTTACCAAAATTGAAAACATTTTACTTCTGTTTGCACCAATTACATCTGTTAATATTTGGTCGCCTACTCCTGCAATGTTTTCTGCTGGTAATCCGCATTTTTTCTCTTACTTTATTAAAGCCACTTTTTAGTGGTTTCTTGGCAAAGTTTATATATGGTATGTCTAGTTTTTGTGATACATTTTCTACTTTTTCTTTATGGTTTGTGTTTGATAATATAAAAAACGAAATCCCCTCTTGCTTTAAATTTTTAACCCATTCTTCTATTCCGTCTGGCATATTTTTGTAATAGTCTATCAAAGTATTGTCTACATCTAAAATAAGACCCTTAATATCGTTTTTTCTAAGCATATCTATTGTTATTTCTTTTACGCTATTTACGTATAATTTTGGATATAGCATCATTATGCCTCCATTTTTTGTTCTTTTCTTTAATTATATTACCAATATGCTTTTAATTTGTCAAGGAGAAGTTTGATTTTCAAATTTTATTTGCAGAATTGCATTTAATTTTTCACTTGACTGTTTTAATTTAATTAATTATTTATTACATTACTTGCAAAATCTATGCTTTCCTATTGTTACAGTCATAGGTCTTGACCATATCCATTTATTTGTTGCTGTGCTAGGGTTAAAATAATAAATTGCACCATAGCTTGGGTCCCAACCATTTAAAGCGTCTTGTGCTGCTTTTTTTGCAGTAGAGTTTGGCGATAAGTTTATTTGCCCATCTGATACTGCATCAAATGCCCCTGACTGATATATAACTCCTGCTACTGAGTTTGGAAATGAGCTACTTTTTACTCTGTTTAATACAACTGCTGCTACTGCTACTTGACCTGTATATGGCTCTCCTCTTGATTCTCCGTATACCAATCTTGAAAGTAAATTTAAGTCGTTAGAATTGTTTGAGCTAGAGCCCGATGACGAAGAAGATGAACTATAAATTCCCATTGCTGCTAATGTATTTTTGCCTGCTATTCCATCTACTGTTAATCCATTTTTTGATTGAAAATATCTTACTGCTGATTGTGTTTTGCTACCATAAATTCCATCTATACTTCCATTATAATATCCCCATCTTTTTAATTTTGTTTGTATTTGTATTACTTCATCTCCTCTAGAGCCATATTTTGATAATGCTTCTGCCTCATTATTTCTAAAAAAGATATTATATGAAACAAATATTGTAAAAATTATAAATAAAATTATAACTGTTATTATTCTTTTCTTGTTTTTGGTTATAATATTCTTTTTTGTAAAACTATTTTTTTCAAAATCATTTTTTATAAATATGTTCTTTATAAAATTTTTCATAAAAAAGCACCACTTTCCGATTATTTTTAAATTTATTTTAACCAGAAATGGTGTATTTATACAGTTTTTAAATATGTAATCATGCTTTTTTAACTAATTTCATAACTAATATTTTTATAAAGTTTTTTATATATTATAATTAGAAAATTCCTACTATATTTCCATCTTCGTCAATGTCTATTTTTTCTGCTGATGGAACTTTTGGAAGTCCAGGCATTGTCATAATTTTTCCTGTTAAAACAACAATAAATTCTGCTCCTGCTCTTAGTATAACATCTTGTACATGAATTTTAAAAGGTTCTTTGCACTCTAAATTTTTAGCATCATCTGAGAAGGAATATTGTGTTTTTGCAATGCAAACTGGTAAATTATCATAACCTAGTGCTTTAATTTCTTCTATTTTTTTCATAGATTCATCCGTAAATTCTACTCCTTCTGCTCCATATATTTTTGTTGCTACGGCCTTAATTTTATTTTCTATTGTTTCATCTAGTTCGTATGCATATTTGAAATTGCTTGGCTTTTCTACTAAGTCCACTACTTTTTCTGCTAAATCTTTTGCACCTTTTCCACCTTTTTCCCAGCTTTCTACTAAGCTTAACTCTATTCCTTTTTCTTGTAATTTTTCTTTTAAGAAATTTATTTCATTTTCTGTGTCATATGTGTATTTATTTATTGCTACTATTACATTTAATCCATAATGGTCTTTTAAGTTTTCTATATGTTTTTCTAAGTTTGCAAATCCTCTTTGCAAATATTCCATGTTTTCATTTTTAATTTCTTCTTTTGGCATTCCACCATGATATTTTAATGCTTTAATTGTAGCTACACATACTACTGCATCTGGCTTTAAACTTGCTTTTCTGCATTTAATGTCTAAGAATTTTTCTGCTCCTAAGTCAGCACCAAATCCAGCTTCTGTTATTATATAGTCACCTAATTTTAATGCTAATTTTGTTGCTATAATACTATTGCAACCATGTGCAATATTAGCAAATGGGCCACCATGAACTATTGCAGGAACTTTTTCTAATGTTTGTACTAAATTTGGTTGTAAAGCATCTTTTAATAAAACTGCCATAGCTCCATCTGCTTTTAAATTTCTTGCTGTAACTGGCTTATTTTCTTTATTATATCCAATTATGATATTTCCTAGTCTTCGTTTCAAATCTTTGCTATCTGTTGCTAGGCAAAATATTGCCATTATTTCAGATGCAACTGAAATATCAAATCCGTCTGTTCTTGGTACAATATTTTTTTCGTTTGATAAACCTGTTTCTACTGTTCTTAATTGTCTATCATTTAAATCTACACATCTTTTCCATACTACTTTTTCTATTCCTAGCTCGTTTCCAAAATAGATGTGGTTATCTATCATACTTGCTAATAAATTATTTGCTGATGTAATTGCATGGATATCTCCTGTGAAATGCAAGTTAATATCTTCCATTGGGGCTATTTGGCTATGTCCACCACCTGTTGCACCACCTTTAATTCCAAATACAGGTCCTAATGAAGGCTCACGCAAAGCTAGAACTGGTTTCTTACCGATTTCTTTTAATCCATCTGCTAAACCTATTGCCATTGTAGTTTTACCTTCTCCAAGTGGTGTTGGATTTATTGCTGTCACTAATACTAACTTTCCATTTTTTCTGTCTTTTCTTTTTTCATAAGCATCCAAAGAAATTTTTGCCTTATACTTTCCATATTGCTCCAATTCTTCTTCATCTATTCCTATAGATTTTGCTATGTTTGTAATTGGCTCTAATTTAGTATTTCTTGCTATCTCAATATCTTCCATTTTTTACATCCTTTCTCTCTTATTGATTATAAAATTTAATTTTTTATTTATTATGAAATAATATAATATTTTTGTAGCGTGGCTGTGGGGACCAACAAGCATACAGTCTGTTAAAAAACTGTAGTTTCCGCTAACAAAGTTTTTTTACAGACTGTGCGAAGTAGGGAAAGGAGCGAAAAAAATATTATATTATTTCATATTATATATCACATTTTTAAAATAAGGAAATTAGATAATAAGCCCCACTATTAGCCCAATAAGCGCTCCCACAAATACTTGTACTGGTGTATGTCCTAAAACTTCTACTAACCTTTCTTGTACCTCTAAATTTGTAAGACCCGGCGTTTCTATAATTTTATTTAATAATTTTGCTTGTTTTCCTGCTGCCCTTCTAACACCTGCTGCATCATACATTACTATAAATGAAAAAATTAATGATATGCCAAATAAAGGCGAGGTTATTCCTTCTGCCTTTGCTATCATTGTTGTTAAAGAAATTACAACCGCAGAATGTGAACTTGGCATTCCACCTGCTTGTAAAATTCTTTTAAAATTAAATTTTTTTGTTACTATTAAATCATAAATTAGTTTAAATAATTGTATTCCAAACCATACTAAAAATGGCACAATAATATACTTATATAATTGTATAAACTCTATAATCCCCTTTATCATTTTTCTTCTTTCCTCTTTTAGCTTTAATTTGTTTCTAGTTAATCCTCTTCTGGATTAAAATCTTCTTCTTTTAGATTTCCATTATCATTTAATAAAATTGTTATTCTTTTTTCTGCGTCTTCTAATAAACTATTACATTTTTTTGAAAGCTTCATTCCTTCTTCAAATTTATTAACTGAGCTATCTAAATCTAAATCGCCTTTTTCTAACTCTTGGGCTATTTCTTCTAGTTTTTTTATTGATTCTTCGAAATTTAAGTCTTCTTTCTTGTTTGACATATCTTTTTACCTCTCCCTTACAACTTCTGTATCAACGTCTACAACATAGAATCTAATTGTTTCAGTTGTTACAACATTATATACAGTTACGCCATATTTTCCATCACTTTGAATACTAACATTAAATGATACACCACTTAAATTTCCCCATTCTTTCTTCCATAATTCTTGTACTAATTTAATAGCTTTATTTTCTCTTGGTGTCATTCTACTATCATCTTCCGTTAAATCTTCATCGTTCGTTTTGTTTTCTGTATTTGTATTTTGTACATTTGCATTTGTTGTATTTGTAATATTGTTTTCTTCATTTTCAGTCTCTTCATTACCAAAAATTTTATTTAACATATTATCTAAACCACTATTCGGATCTGCTAATATATTACCTTTTGCTTCATTCGCATTTAATGGTTCCGTTCTATATTGCTGATAAATAATAATTATTATTACAAATAATAATATTATAGCAATTATTCCAAGTATTAAGTTTCTTGTACCTTTACTCATATAGACCCCTTCTTTCTTACGTGTATTCTTGCTTTTACAATTTTCTTCGTTTAACCTGTTTAATTTTTTCTTATCTTTTAGTAAAATTTTTATATGACTTTTGCTTCTATTTTTCCATCTTCCATACGAATGTTTATTTTATCATCTGTTTTTACTTGTTTTACGCTTTTTATAATTTTATCTTCTACTGAAACTATGCCATAACCTCTAGCTAATGTTTTCAAAGGGCTTAAAGCATCTAGCTTTAAATACATATTTTGAGCCTTTGCTTTTTCGTTTTGAAGTTTTTTTGATATGCTATATTCTAAGCTTTTTATATTTTTATCTACCAGAATATACTTTTCTTGTATTTGTTGTAACGGCTTTGAAAATGCTCTACTTGCCATACATTTTTCATATTTCAACTTCATAAATTCGATTTTCTTTACTAATGCTTGTTTAAAACGATTTTGATATGAATATATATTTTCTTGTAATATTGATATATCTTGAACTGCAAGTTCCGCTGCTGCTGATGGTGTAGGCGCTCTTAAATCTGCTACAAAATCTGAAATAGTAAAATCTGTTTCATGTCCCACTGCTGAAATTACTGGTATTTCAGAGTTATATATTGCTCTTGCTACAACCTCTTCATTAAATGGCCATAAATCCTCTAATGAGCCTCCACCTCTTGCAACAATTAATACATCTGCTAAGTTATTTTCGTTCATTACCCTTATTCCATCTGCAATTTTTTGCGCAGCTCCTTCACCTTGCACTGGAACAGGGAATAACCTAATATGTACATTTGGATTTCTCCTAGTTGATACATTTATAATATCTCTAATAACTGCCCCCGTATTTGAAGTAAGAACACCAATTGTTTTAGGCATCACTGGTATTGGCCTTTTATGAGAGCTTTCAAATAATCCCTCTTTTTCTAGTTTTTCCTTTAATGCCTCAAATGCAGCTCTTAAATCTCCTACCTTTCCAAGTTGTTTCATTGCTTTTGCATATAATTGGTAAGTACCATCTCTTTCAAAAACAGAGACACTTCCGAGTACCATTACTTTCATTCCATCTTGTAAATTAAAGTCTAAATGTGATGTATATGTTTTAAACATAACTCCCTTTATTAAAGAGTTTTCATCTTTTAATGTAAAGTAAATATGACCAGAGTAGTGGTATTTACAGTTAGATATCTCGCCTTCTACTAAAACACTTGAAAAATACTCATCTTCTTCAAATTTTTCTTTAATATATTTATTTAATTCACTTACACTAATTGCGTTATATGTCATATTTTACCTCTTTTGTTGCTAAAATCTTATACTAATTTTATTATTCTTCTGTAATGACATTGCATTGTTTGATAACATTTGCAAGTACACCATTTATAAATGAAGATGAGCTATCGTCTCCATATTTTTTAGCAAGTTCTACTACTTCATTTACTACTACTTTGTATGGTAACTTTTTATAGATTATTTCATATATAGCAAGCTTTAATAAAGTAACATTTATCTTAGAAATTCTAGTAATATCCCATTTTTCTTTTAAATTTTTGGAAATTAAGTTTTCAATTTTTTCTTTGTTTTCACTAATTCCGTTTACCATATCTAGAATATATTCTCTTACTTTTTCATCTTTAATTTCTTGGCCTTCTAAAAATAAATTTATTTGTTCTTCTTGTTCACTTGCTTCTGTTTTTTGTATTTCTAAACTATATAAAAGTTCAAATGCTATTTGCCTAGTTTCTGTTCTTGTCATTATTTTTTCCCCTTTAATATCACATCTAAATTTAATAAATTTTTATAATTTATCAATAAATTTCTTTGTTTTTTCCTTTAAATTTTCTTTATTTCGTTGAATATAATTTCCAAAATATACACAAGCAATAATAAGAGCAATTCCTATTATTAATTTATATAAATTAGTACATAATAGAAGAACTGCTAGTGCAAGTCCAACTAGAAAACCAATTATTGCTCCTCCATATTTATCACAAAACAATTTAAAATTGTCCATTTAAGAATCCCTCCTTTAATCCTCCTACACCTTTATCATATAACTTTTATCAATATAGCTTTTTCATATTTTTTTAGTTTTTGCATTTTGACATTTTGTACTTTGTATATTATAACTATATTTTATATACTATTCTACTTTCTTAGCATTTTCAATATCTCTTACTTTAATATTTACTTCCTTTACTTCTAAGTCTGAAGTCTTTTTGATAGTTTCTTTAATTTTATTTTGTATATTTGAAGATAATTCTTTAATAACTGCATTTTCTTTTACACTTAAATTTACAAATACTATTACATGATTTTCTTTGTCTAATTCAACTCTTGCATTTACACTTTCTGCCCCTTCAAAACCTTTTACAATACCTGTTACTAAATTTTCAAGTGTATCCTTAGTAATTAAAAGTTTTCCATCTGAATTTTCTAATAGAATGCCATTTTTGTAATCTGTGTCCTCTTTATATCCAGATTCAAAGAAAATACATTTTATTGCTAATAAAATAAAAATAATGCTAATTACTAATAATGTGTTTGAACATATTTCATTTTCTATTATTCTTTCTACTACTTGATGTGCAAAGTCTAGGTCAAGCCATCCGAAGATTAGTAGGCATACAATTATAGAAATAATAAGTATTACTGTTGAAAAAATTGCTAGTCCTATTTTATCTAATATTTTCATGTTTTGTTCCCGTATAATATTATAATTATATTATACTTTCCTTTCTATATTAATTTTGGATGTATATCTTAAAATAGGCACGGCAGTTAAACCTCCGTGCCCTAATTCTCAAATTATTCTTGGTTTTCTTTTTCAGTTACTCCCATATTTTCTGTGCTAACACCTTGAACATGAACATTTACTTCTACTACTTTTAGTCCTGTCATGTTTTCTACTGCTTTTTTAACTCTATTTTGAATTTCAAATGCAACATCAGGAATTCTTGTGCCATATTCTACTATAATATTAACATCTATTTTTGTTTCTTTTTCTCCTGATTCTACTTTAATTCCTTTTGATAAGTTTTTCTTTCCACTAAGTACTTCTGAAATTCCTCCTGCAAATCCACCAGACATTTCTGCTACACCTGGAACTTCAGCTACTGCAACTCCTGCTATAACAGCAATAACATCATCTGCTATTTTTATATTTGTATTGCTTTCTAATGCAACTTCTCCATTATTCTCTGTAACTTCTTCTACCTCTTTTACTTCTCTATTTTCTTCCATAAAAATACCTCCTCTTTTTCTCTTATGATATTTTTGATACCATAAGTATATCAATATTATTTAAAATTTACAACTGTTTTTAAAAATTTCATAAAAAAAACGAAGTAATATTTACTTCGTTTTTGATTTAGCAAATCATTCTTCCATTTTTAAGAAAAATATATTTTCAGGGTCTTCGGGGCAATTTTTATATGGAATATGATTATCCATGATAAAAGATATTCTTCCCCACTTAGTTACATTTGGTTCTTCACAATGAACAACTATTTCTGAACTTTTCTTTGTGGTTTTCCACACCATTATAGTTGTCCTAGTGCCATTCATTTCTGGCCTTGTGTATGTTGTAACACCCTTACTTCTTATTAAACTTAAATAAGCATTCTCATGAAGATAAATCCACGATTTGCTTATTTGTTCTCCCATTTCTGAAAGAACATCTAATGGAGATTTGCCAACAGGTACTTTTGTTATTTCTATCTTCATAATGTGCCTCCCTTAAATTGCTATGTACCTTTGTAATATAAGATATTACTCATATTATGATTTATTATACTATAATTTACATAATTTTACAAGTTCTATTTAGACTAATATACTAGTTTCTTATTCTAATATGCTATACATTATTTATTTCAATACACTACTTACATTGTTTATTCTAGTATACTACCTGCTTGAAGTCTATTCCCTCTTAAAAAGTCTCCAACGCTCATCTTCTTAGCATTTTCTGCTTGTAATTCTAAGACTTGAATTATTCCGTCTTTTGCTTTAATGTAGAAGCCTTCTTTTTCATCAGCTGTTAAAATTGTTCCCGGAACAAGCCCCGGTAATTTATAGTCATACTCTCTCATTTCTTCATCTATCTCTAAAAAGTCTTGATAGCTTAAAGCTTTAACTTTCCATAATTTTATTTTCTTATCGCCTAAATATGAATAAGCTCCCATAATTGGGTTAAGCCCTCTTACTAAGTTTTTAATTTCAGTAGCTGTCTTTTCTTCCCAATCTATTTTTGCCATTTCTTTATTTAGCATTGATGCGGTTGTGCAATCATCTCCTTGCTTTTCTCTTGGTGCAGTTTTATTTTCTATTGCATCTAGTGTTTTTACTAAAAGTTTACCACCTATTTTGCTTAGTCTATCCCAAAGCTCACCAGTTGTTTCATCTTCTCCTATGCTCACTTTTTCTTTGAAAATTATATCTCCTGTGTCCATTCCTGCATCCATATACATTGTTGTAACACCAGTTTCTTTATCACCATTTAACACTGCCCATTGAATTGGTGCAGCACCCCTATATTTAGGAAGTAGTGAACCATGTACATTTATTGCGCCTAATTTTGCTACATCTAAAAGTGCTTGTGGAAGAATTTTTCCATAAGCTACTACACAAATAACATCTGGATTTAAGTTTTTTATTTCATTTAAAAATTCTTCATTATTTCTTACTTTTTCTGGTTGATAAAGTTTATAGCCTTTTTCTAAGGCATATTCTTTTACAGGGGATGCTACCATTTTCATTCCTCTGCCTTTTGGTTTATCTGGATTTGTTACTACTGCTAATATATTATGCCCCGCTTCTGCAATGCTTTTTAATGACTCTTGTGCAAAATCGGGGGTTCCCATAAATACAATGTTTAACATTTTTGTTTTAATTGTCCTTTCTAGAAATTATTATGATTTTTTATTTTTATTATTTATTATTTACTTTTTGCTTTATATTTGTATCTATTTTAAATTTTTCGATTTCTTATCGCCATTTAGTATATTATTTGCTTTCGTCCTTGTTATTATCTGGTGAAACATATTCTAATGTTCCCGGAATAATTTTATCTACAAATAAAATTCCATCTAAATGGTCAATTTCATGTGATATAGCTTGTGCAAGTAGTCCTTCTCCTTTTATTTTTATCTTTTTTCCATTTTCATTTAAAGCCTCAATGGTAACCTCTGCCGGTCTTATAATTTTAGCAAATTGGTTTGGAAAACTTAAACATCCTTCTTCTACTTCTTGCTCTCCTTTTTGCTTTACTATTCTTGGATTTACTAGTTTTATTGGTCCTTTATCATCATATAAATCAATAACCACTATTCTTTTTAAAATTCCTATTTGAGGTCCTGCTAGTCCAACACCATTATAGCTATGTAGGGTTTCTACCATATCATCTAAAAGTTCTCTTATTCTATCATCTACTACTTCTACTTCTCTTGATTTTTTCCTCAAGATTTCATCTCCGTTTTCTCTTACAATTCTAATCGCCATTTTTAATTCTTCCCCCTAATTAATTATCTTAGTATTTAATCTTTGGCTAAAATATTTTGCATACACCGCACAATCAATTTTAAATAACTACATCCAATTATTTGGATTTAAATCTATCGTAAGCCTTGTAATGCCATTTTTGCCTTCTTTAGTTAAGCTATATTGTTCAAGCATACTATTCATCAAATCAATTATATCATTTCCAAACTTACATTTAATAATTATACGAAATCTATATTGATTTTTTATCTTGTCAATTGGTGCTGGCATTCCTTGGTATAATATGATACCCAAATTTTCTTGTAATACTCTTGTTTTTAGGTATTCATGCATTTTTTTAGTTATATTAAATGCTGATACTTTATTTTCTGATGTAACACCAATTACTATTATATCGCAAAATGGCGGATATTTCAATTGTTTTCTCATTAAGATTTCCGTATCATAAAATAAATTGTAGTCTTGCTTTTGAGCACATTCTATACTGAAGTTATCTGGATTATAGGTTTGCACTATTACTTTTCCTTGGTCTTTTTCCCTTCCTGCCCTTCCTGCAACCTGTGTTAAAATTTGAAAAGTCTTTTCATTTGCTCTAAAATCATCTATATTTAAACTACTATCTGCTGCAATTACACCAACTAAAGTAACATTTGGAAAGTGATGTCCTTTTACAACCATTTGCGTTCCTATTAAAATATCTATTGGCTTATTTTTAAATTCATTTAAAATTTCTTCATGCGAATTTTTCTTACTTACTGTATCAACATCCATACGAATTGTACTTGCATTTGGAAATAACATATGTATTTGTTCTTCCAACTTTTGCGTTCCTGCTCCAAAGTGCCTAATATTTTTGCTATGACATTCTGGGCATTCCTTAACAAGTGGTATTTCATATCCGCAATAATGACATTTTAGTTTTTGTGTAGATGCATGGTATGTTAATGTAATGTTACAATTTTTACATTTCAAAGCATTTCCACAATCTCTGCACATTACAAAGCTTGAAAAACCTCTGTGATTTAGAAATAGTATGGTTTGCTTTTTATTATTTAAATTTTCTTCAATTGCTCTATGCAAAGCTCCACTTATCATAGTTTTGTTGCCTTGCTCTAATTCTTGCCTTAAATCTATTATTTGTATTTCAGGAAGATTTGCATTGTTTGCCCTTTTATGCAATTCAAGTAGACCAATTTCTCCCGTTTGTGTTTTATAATATGTTTCTAAGTCCGGTGTTGCACTACCGAAGTACAACAGGAATGTTTATCTTTTCTGCTATGTAACTTGCTATATCTCTTGTATGATACCTTGGTGTAGTTTCAGATTTGTATGACTGGTCGTGTTCTTCATCTATAATAATTAGCCCTAAATTGCTAACTGGTGCAAAAATTGCAGAACGAGCACCTATTACAATTTTGGCTGTTCCTTTTCTTATTTTATTCCATTGGTCGTATCTTTCTCCAACAGATAATTTACTATGTAAAATTGCTATTGTTTCTTCTCCAAAACGAGAAATAAATCTATCTACTGTTTGTGGTGTTAGTGAAATTTCTGGCACTAGCATTAAGCTAGATTTTCCTTCTTTAAGTATTTTTTCTATAAGTTGTAAATATACCTCAGTTTTTCCGTGAGCCTGTTACACCAAATAATAAAAACTTAGAATATAAATGATCATCTATTGCATCACATACTGTATTAAATGCATTTTTTTGTTCATCTGTTAGCTTTAAATTTTTAGTTTTTTCTACATTTTTGTTTATAAATGGATTTCGCTCTACTGCCTTTTCTTCTACTTCCACATAACCATTTTTTTCTAGTGAGTTTATGACTGCTCTACTTACATCTGCAAAAATTTCTAAGTCTGAGAATAAAGCTCCATCATTTTCTAATATAAACTTTAATGCTCTTATTTGCTTATCTGACTTTATTTTTTTATTTTCAATATCTTTTTCAATTTCTTCTTGGTCTTTTTTTAAATATATAAATTGAACCTTCTTTTCCTTTACACGATTTTTTAAAACTTTAGTTGTAGTGCCCGGTGGAAGCATTAGTTTTATGCAGTCTGAAACATTACAAAAATACCTTTTTGCCATCCATTTTGCAAGTTCAATATTTTCTTCATGTATGTATTCTGTTTCATCTACACTTGAAATTGCCTTTACTTCATATTGTGATTTTTCTTTTATATTTACTACAAAGCCCTCATCTAATTCTTTGCGATTGCCAAAAGGTACAAAAACTCGGCTTCCAATTTTAACTTTGGAAACCAAGTTTTCTGGTATTTGGTAGTCAAACACTTTGTTTAACCCTTTTGCATTACTATTTAATATAATTTCCGCAATCACTTTTTTTATTTCCTTTTGAGATATTATAGTAATAATATCACAAAATTCGAGCGTAATTCAATTGTTTTTTGTAAAATTTCCAATTAGCGTTATCAAATGTAATTATATATGATAAAAAATTTTTACCAATGCAAGTAACAAGAAATTTTATGCACACATAATATTTATAAAAGCTTTATTGCTGTTGCCATTTTAATACTGGAAATCCCTTATTTATTCCATCAGTATCTTGCTTCCATACTTCTTCTGTATTTTCTTTATTTTCTTTATTTAATGTCGTAACAAAATCTGGTAATTTCATTTTTTCCTCTGTCATTTTTACTGTTTCTTCTTCAGCAAGATTTGTTCCAATTCCTTTATCGTTACTATTTTCAGAATAATAGTTACTAGAAACTGCACAACTTTCATCAATTTTACCAACTATCGCTCCTATCAATAATTCTTTACCTTTCCCTTGTACTGTTCCTACATTATAGCAATTAGAAATTTTGCTTGTATTTTCTGCTATACCAAGTATTCCACCAATATATAAGTTTCCTAATACATTAGCATTAATACTTCCTATGTTATAGCATTTTAAAATTCTTCCATTGACGCGTCCAGCTATTCCTCCTACACCAAATTTTACACTTTCCAACTGTATGTTACTATTTAGATTTATATTTCCTGTATTATAACATTCTTCAATGTAGCCTCCATTGGAACTACATATTCCCCCACAAAATCCACTTTCAGAATTCGTACGTTCAATATTAGCCTCAATATTTGATTTATTTCCACATTTTTCTATTGTACCACTATTATAACAAGCTATTCCCCCAACCTGCCCAATCTCTACTTCGCCTTTAATATTTCCAGAAACTATACAATTGTGTATTCTTCCATTTCCCGTGTTTTGTCCACAGATGCCAGCTACATATGCTACTTTCTCACTTGCATATATATTAGTATTTAATAATTTTAGATTTTGAATTGTACCATAATTTTTTGAGAATAAACCTATTTTATCCATTACATTGTAATTATTTCTATCAATTTTGATATTAATATATAAGCCATTTATAAAATTACCATTCCCATCAAATGTTCCTGCAAAATTTTTATTTTCGTCATCTGCTGTTGTAATTCCTATTGGTTTAAAACCTTCTCCTGTTGTTAATAATGTTTTTAAATTTCCTTCATAACCATATTTTCCATAATCTGTTCTATTTGCATCTACATAAGATTTTGTTGAATTAAAATCTAAACTTAGTCCTAGTTTTACTGTTTTTCCTTCATAATTATTAGTTTCACTTGTTACATCATAAGAAAAAAATACTAAATCTTCTATACTATTTATTGTATAAATATTTCCTTCACTTTCTTCCAATTGACCCGGATTTGCATCTTTTACTTTTTCTACTACTATTCCCGTCTGTGTTTCATGTAATATATCTTCTAATTCTCCTATACTAGATATATCATTCTTTACTGCTTCATTAGTCTTTTCTCCTGCTTCTTTGGCTAACTGTAATATTCCATTATCTCCAAATACAACCGTTATACTTACTGATGCCAAAATTAAAAGCACTACAATAGTAACAACAAGTGCTATCAATGTAATACCTTTTTTAAAATTTTGTTTCTCTTTTAAATTTTTCATCTTTTTTACCATCCTTCGTTTTTAATTTTTAGTTCTTTTGTTAGTATTTACTAAAATAATAAGTAGTATACATTTATTTGTTTAAAGTACAGATATACTTTATTATTTAGCAAATTGCCGTCATAATTTATAATGCACTTTTTACTTGCAGATTAAGTATACTATAATGTTTTTATTTTTGCAATACTTTTGTCTGGTATTTTTGTATGTATTTTTGTGCGACAATATATACAAATTATAAAAAGAAAGAATGTATTTATAAAACTATTCTAAAAAAATTTATAAATATATTATGGGGTAATAAAAAATGTTTGAGATTTCTAAATATAAGAAAAGTAATGTAAAAATATCTATACGATTACCTGAAAAAATGAATGAAACATTAAAGAAGATTGCTAAAAAAGAAGATATGAGTTTTAATAATGTTATTGTTAGTTGCATTGAAAATTCACTTGGTCAAATGAACTTAGAAAAATATAAAGATGTTGATATTTATGACGAAGAATTAAAAGTTTAAACTGATGTTAGCTTATTTCTATTATACAAAAATGGAGCTTAGATATATACTCTTTAAATTTTAGAATATATGTCTAAGCTCCATTTCTCATTGAAATTTGCAACATTATTTTAAGCTTCAACAATTTGTTTTTGAAATAATTAATTAAAGATACTAATTTAAGTTATTTTAAAAAAAATTATTTTTTTGCTGCTTCTAAGGCAAAAATTCGAATAGAATGTTCTTCTAATTTTTCTTCTAATCGTTCTTGTTTTTCTTGATGCATTTTATAGCCATCAAAAAGAGCTGGTAATTTTCTTGTAACTGCATCTTCAACAATAACCATTGCTTCTTGTAAGCTTTTAATCATTTCCTTTAGTTCCTTTAAATCTTCATCATGTCTTTTTAAATGTTCCTCTATTTTTTCAAAATGCTTATCATGTTCAATTAGATGTTCTTCATGCCTCTTTAACTGTTCTTCTATTATTTCAAAGTGCTTATCATGCTCAATTAAATGTTCCTCATGCCTCTTTAACTGTTCTTCATTCCTTTTTAAAGTTTCTTTTATTTCTTTAATGTCTTTATCCATATCTTTCACCACCTTTCATATTTTATTTGTTATTTTTTATAAATTCATAATGTAATTTGTATTTTGCCTTTTCATAAAATTTAACAATACAATTAAATCACAATTTCATATAAAGTGCAAGCATTTTCCTGCATTATTTTTCGACTTTTTTCTTAAAAACATATTCCCTTTTTCTTTAGAATATAGTATAATAGAATTGTTGTTAAATATTTTTTACATATATTTATTTCAATTTAATTTTTCACTTAATGATTTTTATTCTATAGATAACAATAAAATAAATTATAGGAGTATAATTTTTATGTGGTATATTTGGTTGATTTTATCAGGTATTTTTATGATTGCTGAAATAATTACAGTAGGATTTTTAATTTTTTGGCTTGGAATTGGTGCATTAATCGCCATGCTTGTAAGCTTTATAACTGATAATGTTATTATTCAAACTTCAGTTTTTGTAATTAGCTCTACACTTTTAATATTCTGTACAAGACCTTTTGTAAAAAAACTTACTAAAAAAGATAAAGATGTTGTTACAAATGCTTTTGCTATTGTTGGTAAAAAAGCTCTTGTAATAAAAGATATTAACCCTACATTAGGTTCAGGGCAAGTTAAGGTTGATGGTCAAATTTGGTCTGCTAAGTGTGAAGATGATACAATAATTGCACAAGGTACAGAGGTTTATATTTTAAAAATTGAAGGTGTAAAAGCAGTTGTTACTGCAAATATAAATCAAACCGCTAATGTATAATTAGATTTTAATATTTTATATATATTTATAATTATTTTAAGGAGGAATTTTTTATGTTATGGGTTTTATTAGTTTTACTTGTCATCGTTTTAATTATTGCATTTAACACCATAAAGATTGTTAGACAATCTGAAGTTTACATTATAGAAAGACTTGGTAAATTTCATAAGGTAGCTGATGCTGGTCTTACTATCATTATTCCATTTGTAGACCATGTTCGTAGTGTTGTAAGTTTAAAACAACAAACCATGGATATTCCACCACAAGGTGTAATTACTCAAGATAATGTTACAATTACTATTGATACTGTTGTGTTCTACAAAATTACAGACCCTGCTAAGGCAGTTTATGAAATTCAAAATTTAAAGAAAGGTATTGAATATTTAGCTATTACTACAATTCGTGATATTGTTGGTAAAATGGACCTAGATGCTACATTTAGTTCAAGAGATGCCATCAATGATCGTTTAAGAGTAATTCTAGATGAAGCTACTGACCAATGGGGTTGTAAAGTAGATCGTGTTGAAATTAAAGATATTACACCTCCTGCTGATATTCGTGATGCAATGGAAAAACAAATGAATGCAGAGAGAAATAAAAGAGCTTTAATTCTTCAAGCTGAAGGTGAAAGACAATCTGCTATTACACTTGCTGAAGGTAAAAAAGAGGCTGCTATATTAGAAGCAGAAGCTGATAAAGAAGCTAAAATTAGAAGGGCTACTGGTGAGGCTGAAGCTATTATAAAAGTGGCAGATGCAAAGGCACAAGAAATTCATGTAGTATATGATGCTATGATGAAAGCAAACCCTGATGATAAATTAGTTCAATTAAAATCTTTAGAAGCTTTAAAAGAAGTTGCTAATGGAAGTGCTAATAAAGTATTTATTCCATTTGAAGCAACAAAAGCTTTAAGTAGCTTAGGTGCTATTTCTGAAGTTGTTAAAGACAAGAAAAAAGACTAGACTTAAAAAGCATGTATAGACTATCATAATACCATCTTATTAACATACTACAATAATAAGAACCTTAACCACGATTGCAACCAAAGATTGTGGATGGATACCCGATAATCCTTTGGTTTCACAATAAAAAACTCCTATTTTAAATTGTTTTTTAATAGTTTAAAAATAGGAGTTTTTACTTATTTTAACTTTCTATGAAACATCTCTTTAAATTAATTTTTTACTCTACTGTATCATCTTTTATATAATATTTTGTTCCAAGCATTTTATCAGGTAAATATTGTTGCTCAACACAGTGTCCTGGATAATCGTGCGGGTATTTATACCCTACCCCATAACCTTCTTTTGCCATTCCGCTCTGCTGGTGCATTTCTAATATGCATTGGTATTGTACCTGTATCTTTATTTGCAACATCTGCTAATGCCTTTTCTATTCCTAAATAAGCACAATTAGATTTTTTAGAAGTTGCTACATATACTGCTGCATCTGCTAAAATAATTCTGGCTTCTGGCATTCCTACCATTGTGACTGCTTGCATGGCTGATGTTGCAACTACTAGTGCATTAGGATTTGCCATACCCACATCTTCTGCTGCTGCAATTACTATTCTTCTTGCCATAAATACAGGGTCTTCTCCTGCATTTAGTGCTCTTGCTAAATAAAAAAGTGCTGCGTCTGGGTCGCTTCCCCTCATAGATTTAATAAAAGCACTTATATTATCATAATGACTATCACCTTTTTTATCAAATATTGCTTTTCTTGTTTGTACACACTCTTTTGCTATTTCATCTGTAATTGTTATAAAGCCATTTTTGTCAACGCTAGTTGTAAGCACTGCAACTTCTAATCCATTTAGAGCTGTTCTTACATCTCCATTTGAAGTTTGTGCGATTTTCTTCAGAGTGCTATCTTCTACTTTTATGTTATATGTTTCAAGTCCTTCTTCTGCTGTTAATGATTTTTTTAAAACTTTAAATATATCTTCATCTGTTAATGGATTTAAGTGAAATACCATTGACCTAGATATAAGAGCTTTGTTTACTTCAAAATATGGATTTTCAGTTGTTGCACCTATTAATATAACTGTACCATTTTCTACATATGGAAGCAAAGCATCTTGTTGCAATTTATTAAAACGATGAATTTCATCTATGAATAAAATACATTTTCCAGATGGGTTAAGTAGTGTATTTTGTGCTGTTTCTATTGCATTTTTTATATCAGATACACCTGATGTAACTGCATTTATTTTTATAAATTTATATTTTGTAGTATTGCTAATTACTCTTGCAAGTGAAGTTTTGCCACAGCCAGGAGGTCCCCATAATATTATGCTAGATAGCCTATCTGCTACAACTGTTCTATATAAAATTTTATCTTTACCTAATATATGCTCTTGTCCAACATAGTCATCTAATGTTTTTGGACTCATCCTGTATGCTAATGGTTTATTTAAATCTACCATTTTATAATTCCCTTCTTTGCTATAATTTTATTATGTTTCTACTTTTTTTATATTTATTATATTCATTTCTATTGTAGTATTTTTTCTCATAGTTATTTTAGTCATATGGATTTTTTCATAGTTATTTTAGTCATATGGATTTTTTCATAGTTATTTTTTTATAATCCTTTTGCTAAGTTTCCTAAAGCTTTTCTAATTATATCTTCTACGCTTAAGTTGTTAATTTCTACTTTTGCTAAAGCTTCTACAACTTCTCTCTTACTGTAACCTAATACTTGAAGTGCACTAATTGCTTCTTCTACATTTTCATCTTCTGCAATTTCTATTGTAGGTGCACCTTCCTCTTTTTCTTCCTCTGATAAAAGTTCTTTTTCTTTCTTTAATTTATCTTTTAACTCTAAAATAATTCTTTGAGCAGTTTTAGGTCCTATTCCTGGTAATTTTTTTAATATACTTATATCATTTGAAATAACTGCTAGTGCAAATTGTGATGGTGTAATGTTTGATAATATTGTAAGGCCTACTTTTGCTCCAATGCCACCAACAGATAAAAGTAATTCAAATAATCGTAATTCTTCGTTATTTATAAAGCCAAATATTGATACATCATCTTCTCTAACTCTCATATATGTATGGACTTTTAAAACTTCCCCGATTTGTCCCAAATTTTGAATTGATGACTGTGGCATAAAAATTTTATAACCTATTCCGTTTACATCAATTACTATGTATTCCTTTGTTTTTAATTCTAAATTTCCTTTTATATATGCTAACATTTTTATCTTCCTTTCCAGCTTATTTTTCTCACTTTTTATAGTTCACTTTTTTCTTATTTTTTACTTTTAATTTTACTATTTTTTTAAATTTGTTGTTACTTGTTTTTACTTTTTAACTTTTCTTATTTTATCATAAGATTTAAAATTTGCAAGAGTTATTTGCAAATTTTTGTTTGCAAAATTTAAATTTACTTTATAGAATTTCATTTAATTTTTCATTTGATGGTAAAACTTAAACTTTTCAATTTTTTTAATAATATTGTTATTAATACTAAAATTTTTTGAAGAATAAAAACAATAATTTGCAAAAAGTCTTGTTTTTTTTTTATATTTGTGTTAAACTTATGAATAGTCAATTTTAGATTTCACATATAGGAGGTGCATTTTAATGGCAAAATGTGATATTTGTGGAAAAACATTATCTCACGGAAATCAAATTAGTATTGCTCGTTCTCATGTTAGTAGAAGAGCTACTAGAACTTTTAAACCAAATTTAAGAAAAGTAAAAGCAATTATCAATGGCGAGCCAAAAACAATTCATGCTTGTGCAAAATGTTTACGTTCTGGAAAAGTAACTAGAGCTTAGTTTCGTTAAATTGTTTTTATAAATTTAAATAAGTAAAAAGTGAGACTATTTAGATTTTATTCATTAATAGTCTCTTTTTGGTTACTTATTTTCATACTATAAGTATGTATTATTTTTCTTTAATACCAAATATCAATTTTACAATTCCCCTTAAGCACTTTGGAACTTTTTTTACAACTATTGTCATTTTTCTCACACCCTTTCAATATTCTACTTACCAATATTTTTCATTAATTTTATTTACTATTTTATTTGCTAGGATCTTTATTTGCAAGATAACCACATTAATCCGACTGAAATAATAGCTATACCTATGACACATAACCAACCAGATAGAGGTAGGAATAGTACAAGCAGAATACCAAGTCCTAATCCAATTAAACATACACCTATTGTTTTCTTTAATGCTCTTAACATTTTTATCTCCTCCTACCCTTTTTTATATATTATATTAACTATATTTTTATTTGTTACTTTTTATGTTCTTGATTCTACACAATTAATGTCCTTATTTAATTTCATTACTTATTCATTGTTTTATCTTACTTATTTTTATTTCATTTCTGACTCTCATTTACCTTACTATTATTGAAAAATATCTTATTTTGTGATTAAATATTAATTAAAGAAATTTTATTTTTTGTGATAAATTTAGTTTAGTAAAATTACCTTATTTTTGAAAGGAGTATATATTATGAATAAAGAAAACTCTATCGTTATAATTGAAAAATTAAAAAAGGCTTACCCTGATGCTAAATGTAGTTTAGACTTCAAAAGTCCATTTGAAATGATGATAGCCGTTATGCTTTCTGCTCAGTGTACTGATGAAAGAGTTAATTTAACTACTCCAGCTCTTTTTGCTAAATATGATACACCTGAAAAAATGGCTAAGGCTCCTTTAGAAGAACTAGAAAGCTTAGTACATCCATGTGGTTTTTATAAAAATAAAGCTAAAAATATGAAGCTTGCTAGTCAAAAGCTTTTAGATGATTTTGATGGCAAAGTTCCAAGTACTATTGAAGAACTAATTACTATTCCAGGTGTTGGTAGAAAAAGTGCAAATGTTATTATGCTAGAAGCTTTTAATAATCCTCAAGGAATTGCAGTAGATACTCATGTTAAAAGAATTTCTAATCGTATTGGTTTTTCTAAAAATCATGAGCCTGAAAAAATCGAACAAGATTTATTAAAGCAAATTCCAAAAGAATATTACAAAGATGTAAATCACATTTTAATTTGGCATGGTAGAAACATTTGTAGTTCTAGGAACCCTAAATGTAGCGAATGTCCAATTTTAAATAATTGTCAAAAAATTTTATAAATATAATTTTAATTTGCTTATTGTTTTTGAATATTTTTTGTCTATTTATTTATACTATATTATAGAACTTCAATTTTTTATAAATATTTAGGTGGTGTATTTATTTTGACAAATATTAATTGTTCTGAGAAATGTATATATCAGAAAGATGGGAAATGTTCTCTTGAAACTATTAAAGTACAAAAAATAAATTCAAATTCTTCATGTGCATATTTTATAGGTATACCACATAATATTTCTTTTTTAGCTAAATAAATGAAATTATTGACTTTCTTATGTAAAAGTTATATAGTTATTACAGTATCTTTAGAAAATATTTATTTATTGTTCTAAATACTATCAATAATATATATTTTTTATTAAGGAGGTTTTTTTATGCGCAAATTAACAAAAATTTTATTTGCTTTTTTTATTTTAGCATTATTATCTACTTCAATTTGTATGGCTACTGATGTTAATGAAAACATTCCGACATCTTCTAAAAACATTGTACATAAAGACTTATTTATGGCAAATAGTGATTCTATAGTTTTAGAAGATATTGTAGAGGGAAATACTTTCATTTATGGTAATGATGTCACTATTAAAGGAGAAATTCGTGGTGATTTATTTGTTGCATCAAATAGTGTAACAATAGATAAGTCTTCTGTTATCACTGGAAATTTATTTATTTATGGTAGTGAAGTTTACATCAAAGGATCTGTAAATAATATTTATGGTTTCGCTTCTACATTTAACATTGAAAATAGTGGTAGAGTTAATAGAGATATAAACATTTTCACAAATGAATTAAATTTACTAGGATATATTGGTAGAAATGCTAATGTTTATGTAAGTAATATAGTTTTACCTGAAAATGCTCAAAATCTTATTGGTGGTGACTTAAACTATTCTGCTAGTGAAGATTTAAACATTCCAAGAGACGCTGTTAGTGGAGATATCAATTTTAAAGTTTCTAATAATACGCCAAGTACTGAAGAGGTTATCTCAAATTATATTTCTGAATTTATTTTAGTTTTTGCTTATGCATTTATCGTTATTTTATTAGTAGCATTCTTTATGCCAAAATTTTCAGACAAATTGGTTTATGCTTTGGAGAAAAGACCTTTTGTTAGTGCTGGAATCGGTATCTTAGGTATTATAGTAATTCCTATAATATCAATTATATTTATGATAACTGGTTATTTAGTATATCCTGGTATAGCTTTATTAGCAGTTTACATTCTTACACTTTCTATTACTATTTCAATTTTATCTATTGCAGTTGGTAAATACTTAACTAATAAATGTAAGAATAAAACAAAATTAAAATTCATACTACTTTCACTTTTATCTGTTGTAGTTATTTGGCTATTACAATTAATACCAGTTTTCGGTAGTTGGATGTCAATATTTACAGTTGTTTTCGGATTGGGATTATTTATATTTGCTTTCTTTACAAAGAAAGATTTAACTAATTTAAACGGACAAAATTCTGCACCAACAACTGCTTCAACAGCAGAACAACCAAAAACAGATGGAGAACAAAAATAATTAATTTAATACAAAAAATAGTGATGTTATCGCATTTATTATGCGTAAATCACTATTTTTTTATATTAAAACTTTTAGTTATTTTACTATTAAAATTACATTTATTTTGTTCTTAAATTTTTAACTGTTTCAGTAAAATTATTTGAAGCAGTGATTGCAGTTCCTGAAACTATTATATTTGCTCCTGCCTCTTTTACTAAATTAACATTTTCTGTATTTATTCCACCATCTGCTTCTATATCTACTTCTAAATTATTTTTCTGTATATACTCACTTAATTTCTTTATCTTTTCTATTGTCTTAGGGAGTAACTTCTGCCCACCTTTTCCTGGCTCTACTGTCATTACTAATACCATATGTATAAATGGTAGATAGTCATATATTTCTTTAACGTTTGTATCTGGCTTTATAGATATTCCTACTTTTGTATTGTTTTCTTTTATAATTTTTATCCATTCCATAATTTCTTCTTTATTTTTTCCTGCCTCCAAATGGAATGTTATTATATTAGGTTCAAATACTAAAAAACTGTTGATATAGCTTTTTACATCATCTACCATTAAATGAACATCTAATAGTAGATTAGAAATGCTATTTAAATACTCACAATATTCTATCATTCTATCTGATGTATTTTCTTCTACAAACTTGCCATCCATAACATCAATATGAAAGTAATCAATTCCAGCTGTTTCTAAGTTATATAAAGTTTTAATTGCATCCTCATTTTTTACACTTAATATTGAAGCAGATATTTCTACCATTTTTTTGCTCCTTTTTATTTTTTATCTGACCTGTCCCAAGTACCCCAAAAATTGGGAATGGGACCTAGTCCCATTAGTCTATTTGTAATACTGGATTTTCAACAGTTAAATCAAATTGCTTATCTGACGTAATTTTTACGTCATCTACAAATATTTTAACAGTTACAGTTCCCTTTCCTGATGCTGTTGCAGTGACTTCTGTAGTATCTTTTCTTTGATTTTGTTCACGATATACAGTGTCACCATTTACTTCAATTCTTAAATCTACTGTTGGATTTATTTCCTCACCATTTTCGTCTACTTCAATAGTTGCTTTATTGCCTAATAATGATTTTAAGTTTATTTTTATAGTTCCAGTTTTGATTTCTTCTATTTTATTTACTGTAATTGTAATTTTGGTTTTCTCGTTTACAGTTTCACCTGCTTCTATGCTTTGTCTTAATACATCTCCATTTACCTTTGTTGTATCTTCTTCATATACAACTGTTACTTCTAAATCTTTTAATTTTTCCTTTGCTGTTTCTTCTGTATCACCTACTACATAAGGTACAACTACTTCTTTTATTCCTGTTCCAGAGCTTACATGAATTTTTACTTTGCTACCTGCTTTTAGCTCTTTTCCTTCTTCTACTTCTTGTTTTGTAACAATTCCTTTTTCAACTGTTTTGCTTGTTTCATCTACTCTTTCAACTTCTAGATGTAATTCATCTTTTAATATGCTTTCTGCTTCTTCAAATGTCATTCCAACTACTTTTTTCATAGTAACCATTTCTTGACCCTTGCTAATAGTTAGTTTTACAATTGATTTTTCTTTTACTTTATAGCCTTCTGAATATGGTGGTTCTTGTGAAATTACTTTGCCTGCCTCTATTTCATCATTATATACTTCTTCTGCTTCTAAAGTTAATTTTAATGGCTCTGCTGATATTTTTGATTGTTCTAATGTTTTTCCTACAAAGTTTGGTAATTCAACATCCTTTGGTTTACCTGCATTCATAATAAATTGAACACCAAAGAAGCCTGCTATTGGAAGTAATACTACAAGCAATACTATACATGATATTATTATTGCTTTTTTTGCGCCCGGATGCTCTTGGAAATATCCTTTTTTTCTTTCAGTTTTTTCTTTGCTCTTATTTTCTTCTTCATCATCTTTTGTTACATTTTCTCTTATTGATGGTATTCTTTGTGTGTATTGCATATTTGCAGCATTACTTTTTACAAAGCTTCCTTCTGGTTCTTTTAATGCTAGGCTTAAATCTTTTAGCATTTCTGTTGCATTTTGATATCTTAGGCTAATGTCTTTTTCCATTGCCTTCATTATTATTTTATTTATTGCATATGGAATTGATGGATTTAATTTTATTGGTTCTACTGCTTTTTCTTGCATGTGCTTTAGTGCTACTGATACTGGTGTATCTGCATCAAATGGGACTCTACCTGTTAGCATTTCATACATAACTACACCTAAAGAGTAAATATCTGATTTTGCATCTGTGTAGCCACCTCTTGCGTGCTCTGGTGAGAAATAATGAACTGAACCAATTGTTGCTCCAAATGCTGTTATAGTAGAATTTGAAACTGCTTTTGCTATACCGAAATCAGTAACTTTTGCAATTCCATCTTCTGTAATTATAATGTTATGTGGTTTAATATCTCTATGAATTATATTATTTTTATGTGCCATTTCTAAGGCTGAAGCTACTTGAATTGCAATGTTTACAGACCATTTCCAAGGAAGTACTCCATCTTCACTTATAATTTCTTTTAAAGTTTTTCCTTGTACCAATTCCATTACAATATAGTATACATTTTCTTCTATTCCTACATCAAATATAGATACAATGTTAGGGTGTGTAAGGCTTGCAGCAGACTGTGCTTCTGTATTAAATCTTCTAATAAATTCTTCATCTGTTGTAAATTCATCTCTTAACACTTTTACAGCAACATATCTTTTTAAGACATTATCTTTTGCTTTATATACTGTTGCCATTCCGGCCTTCTCCAATTTTCTCTAGTATCTCATACCTATTTCCTATTACTTTTCCAACTAAATTCATATGTTTATCTCTCCCCTATATTATCGTTATGACTGTAATATTGTCATATCCGCCAGCATCATTTGCTAAATTTACTAGCTTTTCTGGTGCTTTTTCTGCATTTTCTTTTACAACTTTAAAAATTGTTTCTTCATCTACCATATTTGTTAGTCCATCTGAACACATTAGTAATACATCTTGTTTTTCTATATTTCTTGCTCTAATGTCTGGCTCTACATATTCAGTACAACCTAAGGCTTTTGTTAACATGTTTTTCTTAGGATGATGGTTTGCTTCTTCTCTTGTAATTTTTCCATCTTCTACTAATTGTTGTACATAGCTATGGTCTTTTGTTAGTTTTCTAATAACTTCTCCTCTAATTCTATATACTCTACTATCTCCAACATGTCCTATATATACCTTATTATTATATATGAAACAAATATCTAAAGTAGTACCCATTCCTTCTAAATCTTTTTCTTTTTTTGATTTTTCATATACAACTGTATTTGCATATTCAATTGCATTTTTTATTAGGTCTAAAAATGCTTCTTTTTCGTGCTCTATTAAATTAAAGTTACTTTCTATATAACTTCTAGCTGATTCTATTGCTAACCTACTTGCTACTTCTCCTCCATTGTATCCGACCCATGCCATCTGCTAATATATACACTTGTATATTGCTTTGTGGCTCAGAGATGTAGTAATAATCTTGGTTCATTTCTCTTGCTTTGCCAACATCAGTTTTAGCAAAACTTCTCATTTGGTTTCCTCCTATTTTCTATTTTTTCATCTGCTTAGTTTTATTATTTATTGCCTTTATTTTATTATTTGCTTTTTTCAATTAAATTTTAATTTCATTATTAATTTTGAGCAAATTAGTGTCATATTTATATACTTTAGATTTATTTAGTATATTAAGATTTTAGTTTTTGTTTAAGTTCTTTCTTCTCAATTGTCCACATGCTGCGTCAATGTCGCTTCCAAGCTCTCTACGAATAGTGGCTGTTATTCCATGGTCATTTAAGTAATCTCTAAATTTGATAATATTTTCGTTTGTACTTTTTACAAATTTTCCATTTTCTATTTTGTTAATTGGAATTAAATTTACATGGCATAGCATTCCTTTAAGTAAATTTACTAACGCTCTTGCATCTTCTAAATTATCATTGTTGTCCTTTGCTAATGCATACTCAAAGGAAATTCTTTTATTGGTTTTTGCAATATAATCTTTGCAAGCTTTCATCAATTCTTCTATTGGATATGCATTATTTACTGGCATCATTTCACTTCTTTTTTTGTTGTTTGTTGCATGAAGTGATATTGATAATGTACATTGTAAATCTTCATTTGCAAAATCGTAAATTTTTGGTACTATTCCCGAGGTAGAAACGCTTATGTGCCTTGCACCTATTTCTAACCCTTTTGGATTATTTATAATTTTTATTGCTTTCATTACATTTTCGTAATTATCAAATGGCTCTCCAATTCCCATGAAAACTATATTAGAAATATTTTCTCCTATGTCTTGTTCTACTGCTAACACTTGCTCTACAATTTCCCCTGCGCTCAAATTTCTACCAAATTGAATACCTGTTGATGCACAAAATTTGCACCCCATTTTACAGCCTATTTGTGATGATACACATATTGTTTTTCCATGATGATATTGCATTAAAACAGTTTCTATTGCATTTCCATCTAATACATCAAATAAATATTTGATTGTGCCATCTGAAGATTCTTGTTTTTTAAGTATCTCAAAATTGCACATTGTATAGTTTTCTTTTAGCTTGTTCCTTAGGTCTAGAGAAAGATTTGTCATATCATCTATATTTTTTACTTTTTCTCTATAAAGCCAATTAAAAATTTGCTCTGCTCTATATGGCTTTTCTCCTAGGGAAATAAGTTCTTGCTTTAATTCTTCTAAATTATAATCTTTAATATTCTTCATTTTAGTTTTATGTTTTTATTTATTCCTTCCGTAAGGATTTTTTTGTTTTTGTAATATTTCTTATTTTTCATTATATTTATATCATAGTTGATATTTTTTTTCAATAGTTTGTAAAATTAGAAAAGATTTTCTAAAAAATTTTTCAATTTTTAAAAATTTTTAGCTAAAAAAATTTAATTTCTTTTTTACATTTGAAAATTTGTAAATGTTTTAAACTTTTTAAGTTTTACTTCATATGACTCTAATACATCTTTTTCAAATGCTAACTTAGGCTCTTTTACCCCCATTAAGCTTAACATTTTTTTTGTAAATAAAGGATTTAAAATTAGTATTGGTCCTATTATATAAGTTCCTATAAAATTATTTTTCCTTATTCCTTCT
This sequence comes from uncultured Clostridia bacterium, assembly GCA_947629045.1. Classification (GTDB taxonomy): domain Bacteria; phylum Bacillota; class Clostridia; order TANB77; family CAG-508; genus CAG-273. Next base: position 79,467 of record CANRCF010000003.1, read on the forward strand.
AATTTGCTGTTTTCGTTTATTCCAATTCCTAAATCTACTGTTGCAAAATACCCATTTGAATTATCACCATATAGCATAGTAAACTGGCTTTTAAATCCTAATATTTCAATATCTTCATATTTGCCTAAAAAATAACTATTATGTCTATGTAGCATATCTCTTTTAGCATACACATCAAAAATACCAAGAGCTTCTATTTTTCTATTCTCGTCTTCTATATATTTTCCAAGCACTTCTACACTATTACCCGTGAAAAGAAATAACTGATTTTTCTCAATTGCTCCTTCTATTTTTTCTTTATATGGTTTTAATCTTTGTATTACAATTTCTTGTGCACTTTCTGATAATGTTCCCATATAAACAAGTGATATTTCTTCTTCTATAAAAGCTGGCACATCATTTATTGATGTTTCTATAAATTCCGCTTCTGGTAAGCACTTTTTTAGATATTTAATATTTCCCATGTCACTATTTATATTGCAAAATTCTGGGTACAAAATTTCTATTTTCATAATCTTATTATTTTTCAACCTTTCTTATTTATATTATGTGCTTTTATTTCTGCTCAACTGTGTATTTATCTATTATTTCTTTAACTTTTTGTTTTATTTGTTTTGTTTCTTCAATAGAATATAAGTCATGTAAAATAAATACTTTATCTATTCCGTCTAGCTTCAATTCGCTTGTGGCTTCAATTAAGTCCTTTTTATGAATTAATTTTTCTTCTGGAATATCTGCCATTAAGCATCTTATATATGAATCTAAATAGCGAGGTCCTGCAATTATAATTTGTTTTATCGATTCATCATTTAAAAATTCGTAATCTGTATCATAATGCCATGATGTATTTTCCATTCCTTTTGCATCTTCATGTAAATCATCTAGTATTATAATTACTGCTTTGTTTCCCTTTTCATTTTTGGTATAATTAAAGGCTATTGAGCATGCTATTGGGTTCATTCCTTTGGCTAATTGTGTAACTATTTTATAATCTTTATAGTTTTCTTCACTATATCTTGTTTCTACTATTTTTAATTTTGCAAAAGAATCATTAATTTGTTTTTGTGTTAATTTTAATTGTTTTAATACTATAATTACTGCTAACATATTATATATATTTATAATATTATCATTTACAAGGTCATAAACTTCTTCCTCATCTTTAAATTTTACTGTCATTTGCATATTTTTTAAATCTAATTTAGTTACATGGTAATCTGGATCAGGGCATTTATAATCGCAATTCGGACAATATGCTTTTCCTATATGATGATATCTAACATATTCATATTTTATTGGTGATAAACATTTTGGACATACTCTAATATCTCTCGTGATGTTTTTGCAATCTTCAGTATCTGTTTCAAGCCTATCTATTCCAAAATAAATCTTTTTATTGCCTTCTGCTACATGGCTACATATTATATCATCTGCATTTTCAATCATAATTGTTTCTTTTGGAATATACTTGTTTAAAATGCTTGCTATAAATTCTGTATGTGCATTTCTCATAAGAGAATCTCTAAATAAGTTAGTACATATTAAATATGTAGGTGTTAAATATGGGTAAACCTTATTAGCACTTCTTTCATCTATTTCTAGAACAGCTAAATCTTTTTTTGCTTTTCCTGTAATCGTTGAGCCACTAATTAAAGTAGTTGCTATTCCACCATCTATGTTTGAACCATATTTATTGTTTATAAAGTCAAATCCATTTTGTGATAATATGTCATTTATCATATTACAAGTTGTTGTTTTTCCATTTGTTCCTGTTACACCTATTATCGTTTTTGGTTTATCAAGTCTTCCCATAAAATCTGGGCATATTGATAATGCAACTTTTCCAGGAAAATATGTTGCATTTCTTTTAAGTATTTTTAATGCAAATGAAGAAAGTTTTGCAATCCAAAGTGCTACATAAAACTTAAGTGTTTTTTTATAATTCATAAAAGCCTCCATTTCTATTGCTTTTGTATATACTTTATATGAAAATATATGTATATATTTTTTCTATAATAATTCACATTTTTTCTTTCCTAATTTTACCCTTTATTTGTAGTTTTATCAAGTATATTTACATATTTTTATGCTTTGATAAGCTTATATTGATAAATAGTTTTATTTAAACTTAGTATTTAGCTAAAAAAACTAAGTATATAAATTATAAATATATACTTAGTTTCAAATATCTTTTGTATTTAACATTATTTCAGTTCTTGTATTGTTTTTTGCTATTTTAATTTTTCTTTTATAACTTCTTCTATACTTAAAAATCTTTTTTCAAATACTTGGTTCGTCATATCACAAATTTTATTAAACTCATTTAATTTAGCAAAGTTTTTCATATTAATTTTGTGATATTTATCTATGTTTTTTCCTAGATTTATTTGTCCTTGTCTTATCTCGTTTAATAATTCATTTATTTCTATTAAAAAGTTTTCAAATTCTTCTTGTTTTAACATAGTTATTCACCTCTCTTTTTTCTTATAAATAATTTTAATATTGGAAATTTGCCGAAAAAAATTTTTAAGATTTACCATAAATTTGAATTGAATTAATCTGTGTATTATTATAAAACTTTTGTTTTGAATATGTCAATACTTTTTTGTAAAATTTATTATTTTTTTGCATTGCACAAATACAAAATGAGGCATTTATAATCTGCCTCATTTACTTTTATATTTCAATTTATATTATATTTATTGCCAACTTAATACAGGGTAACCATTTGGACCCATTTTAAAGTTTTCGCCCAATACATCTAATATATTTGGCATTTCACTTTCATTTTCACATAATTTACAATCATCAGAAATTGTTCCATCAAAACCTGGAAATAACTTATAATCTCCGACTTTTAATGCTTTGCAATTTTCAGCTGAACTTTTTATATGCAACTCCTCGTAAACCATTTCATATCCTGTCCCAATAAGCCCAATTCTAAGTTTTTCATCTTTCATATTAGTTATTATATTACAATTATTGTGACAATTATTTGAATTTTGACCATAAACCAAGCCAAAAATTCCGACCGCACAAATATGCCATTCTCTCCTTCCATATTTTTTATACTTACTGAAATATTTCCAATGTTATAGCAATTGCTAATCTTCATCTGGTTAGTTCCGCTCTCTCTAGCCATCCCCACAATACCGCCTACAAAGTTACCATCGATCAAATCAATTCCTATAATTTCACCTTTATTATAGCAATTCATTATACTACAATTTTCTCCATCTGTTCCACAACAAATTCCACCAACAACATTTGCGCTATTTCCTTTACAAGTTACAGTAGCTAAATTATAACAGTCTTTAAAAACTCGTCCTACTGCACTTATTCCACCAGCTCTACTTTTAGCAGTTTCTAATCCAGTAGATGAAATCTGTCCACTAACAAAGCAATTATTTATTTCGTTAAAGTTTACACCAGAAATTCCACCAGAATGAACAGAATTTACTTCTGATGTTAAAGTCCCACTTATATCACAATTTACTATTCCAAGTTTTTTTATTGTTCCATAATTATTTGCAAATAATCCGATGTTTAAATCATTTTTATTATCACTTAATTCTTTATGAATACGCAAATTAATAATATATTTTTCATTTCCATCAAATGTTCCATTAAAGCTATGTTCTTTATCATTATAACCTAAAATTGCTCCAATAGGTAAAAAGCCCTCACCAGATGTTAACAATGTTTTTAAATTTCCATTATACCCATATTTTCCATAGTCTGTTCTATTTGCATCTACATAAGATTTAGTCGATGCAAAGTCTAAACTTAACCCCAATTTCACAGTTTTATCTTCATAAGTATTACCATTTGTTACATCATGGGCAAAAAATACTAAATCTTCTATACTATTTATTGTAAATAAATTTCCATTTGAAGCATCTATTTCTAATTCTGCCGGTTTTGCATCTGTTACTTTGTCTACTTTTATTCCTGTTTGTGTTTCATGTAATATATCTTCTAATTCCCCTATACTAGATATATCATTTTTTACTGCCTCATTTGTTTTTTCTCCTGCTTCTTTAGCTAATTGTAATATTCCATTATCTCCAAATACAACCGTTATACTTACTGATGCCAAAATCAAAAGCACTACAATCGTTACTACTAAGGCTATTAGTGTTATTCCTGATACTGCATTTAATATACTTTTCGTGCTATTACTTTTTCTATTGTTTGGCAGTATATTGCTTGCATTATCATTTACACCTTCACCTTGCGTAATCTTTGTAGTGCATATAAATAGCGGTCTATTTTTGCTATATAAACCTTCCCTTTCTTTTATTTTTACTAAATTACAGCTCTCTCCAGACTGTCCACCAATTCTGTAAAGGTCTTGTGTGTGTGTGTGTGTGTACAGTATCAAGACTTCTAGCTATTTTTACTTCTTTCATTTGTTTTTTCCTCCTTCTCT
>CANRCF010000004.1 GCA_947629045.1 uncultured Clostridia bacterium
AAATTACGGCTCTCTCTCTCTCTCTCTCTCTCTAGAGCCACAAGCGTTTTTACTTTTCATGTGTTCTCCTCCTTCTTATCTTTTAGATAATACTTTATAATTTTCTTGTGTATACTTAATTTATACCATATGAAATATTAATTGTCAATACAAATTTATTTACATTTTTCTTTTATTTCTTCTTCTGATAGTTTTCCTTCTTTTCTTAAATAATCTGCAATTGCTTCATGTATGGCCTCTTCTGCTAAAACTGAACAATGCAATTTAACAGGTGGCAACCCATCTAATGCTTTTACAACATCACTATTTTTTAGTTTTAATGCTTCTTCTATTGTTTTACCTTTTATCATTTCTGTTGAAATACTACTTGAAGCTATTGCTGCTCCACAGCCAAATGTTTTAAATTTAACATCTGTTATTATATTGTTTTCAACTTTTATAAACATTTTCATAATATCTCCGCAAACTGGGTTTCCAACTTCTCCAGTTCCAGATGCATTTTCTATTTTTCCAACATTTCTTGGGTTTGTATAATGCTCTACAACTTTATCTGAATAATCCATTATTTATTTTCCTCCTCTATAAATTCTTCCCATAATGGTGACATTTCTCTTAGTCTATTTACTATTTCTACTAAATTTTCTATTAAATAATCAACTTCTTCTTTAGTATTATATTTGCCTATTGATATTCTTAAAGAACCATGTGCAATTTCATGTGGCAAGCCAATCGCTAATAATACATGAGATGGGTCAAGTGAACCAGAAGTACATGCACTACCACTTGAAGCACAAATTCCTTTTAAGTCTAGATTTAATAAAAGCCCCTCTCCCTCGATAAATCTAAATGAAATATTACTATTTCCCGGAAGCCTTTTTTCCATATCTCCATTTATTTTAATGTATGGAATTTTTTTGCTAACCTGCTCCACATAATAATCTCTTAATTCTTTTATTTTTCTATTATGTTCTTCTAAATTTTCATAAGCTTTTTCAATAGCCTTTGCCATTCCAACTATTCCTGCTACATTTTCAGTTCCTGCCCTCTTGCTTCTTTCTTGATGTCCTCCTGTAATAAGGCTTTCAAACTTTATTCCTGTTTTTACATACAAAGCCCCTATTCCTTTTGGTCCATAAAATTTGTGTGCTGATAGAGATAGACTATCAATATTTAATTTTTGAACATCTATTTCTACACTTCCTACTGCTTGAACTGCATCTGTATGAAAATAGATATTATTCTCTTTTGCAATTTTTCCTATTTCTTCTACAGGCTCTATTGTGCCAATTTCATTATTTGCAAACATTATTGTTATTAATATAGTAGATGGCTTAATAGTTTTCTTTAATTCTTCTAAATTAATTATTCCATTTTCATCTACTGAAATGTAGCTTACTTCAAATCCTTCTTTTTCTAGTTGCTTGCAAGTTTCTAATACTGCTGGATGTTCTATTTTTGATGTTATTATATGATTTCCTTTATTCCTATAAGCATGAGCAATTCCTTTAATTGCAGTATTATCACTTTCACTTCCTCCTGCTGTAAAGTAGATTTCATTTGGCATACAATTTAACACTTTTGCAATTTTTTCTCTTGCATTTTCAACAGCTTTTCTGGCATCTCTCCCTATTTTGTATATAGCTGATGCATTGCCATAATCTTCTTTTAAATATGGCATCATTTCATTTAATACATCATCATCTAATTTTGTAGTTGCTGCATTATCGAAATATACATTATTCATATTATTTTTATACCTCTTTCAATTCATAGTATTTTAGTAGGAATTATACAACTTAATTCCTAGTTTGTCAATAGGAATTAAAAATAAAAATTATAAGAGCATATAAATAGAATTATAAATCTTGAATTTCGCTTAGCTTTTTCTATTTTTATATGCTCTTATTTCATTTTATTAAATCTTCTAAAGTTTTACTGTCTACATATTCATTTATTACATCATCTAATCCTTTCCAAAAAGAATATGTCATACAGTCTTTTTTTCTTTCACATTCTCCATCTTCTGTTAAGCAGAATATTGGTGCTAAATCACCTTCTGTGGCTCTTAATATATCACCTACAATATATTCTTTTGGTGCTTTTGCCAGCTTATATCCTCCCATATTACCTCTGGCAGTTTCTAAGTATCCGGCTTTGTTTAATAATGCTATTATTTGCTCTAAATATTTATTTGAAATATTTTGTCTTTTGGCTATATCTTTTAAAGCAATAAATTTATCACTACTATTTATTGCTAAATCAATCATTACCCTTAGTGCATATCTTCCTTTAGTTGAAATTTTCATTTAAATCCTCCTTATAGTTTTTTAATATTTTTCTTCTCTTGCATCATATAAACAAATTTTGATGTTATATTGTTTGGAGATATTTTAGCAAGTACTCTCAAAGCTTTTATACCAAGCCCCGGAACTATTATAAATTTATTTTTTAACATTTTTTCAATAGCATATTTAGCAACTTTTTCACTGCTTAATGAATATAAATTAAATTCAACACCTGCAACATTATTAAAGTTTGTATTTACTGGTCCTGGGCAAAGTAAGCTAATTTTTACATTTGATTTTGCCTTTTTTATTTCTTCTCTTATTCCTTCTGAAAGCCTTACAACATACGCCTTTGAAGCATAGTAGCTATCCATTAGTGGTCCTGGCATAAAACCTGCTATTGATGCTACATTTAATATGTGCCCATCGTTTTTATCCATCATATCTTTTAGATATAATTTTGTTAAGATGTGTACTGCTGTTATGTTTGTTTTAATAAGGTTTAATTCTTTTTCTAAATCTGTTTGAGTAAAGTTTCCAAATATCCCAAAGCCTGCATTGTTAATTAATATATCAATATCTCTTGCCATTTCGTGTAGCTTTTTGCAGTTTTCTTCATTTGCTAAGTCCATAGGTATTACTTCTATGTTTTTACCTTTTAAGCTTTTCTTTACTTCTTGCAATTTTTCCTCATCTCTTGATACAAGCACTAAGTCATACCCCTTTTTATCTAATTCTCTTGCCATATCTCTTCCTATTCCAGAAGATGCACCTGTTATTAAAGCTCTCATAAATTTTATAATCCTTTCTTTTTATTTAGTTTGTAAATATTAAATAAAAATATTTTTTAATCTCACTCTATTTAACTTATCATCTTTTATAACAATATTTTACTATTTTTATAAAATCCTATTCATTGCCATATCCTTTTTCAATTAGCGATTCTTCTATTTTATTAACTCTTGATATGATTGATAAGAAAAATTTAGCTAATATTATTTTAATACTTTTTAAATTGAAAGTAATATTTTTTGCAATGCAGGCTTCTTTTACTTCATATAAATCTCTTTTTAGTATTGGTAACATGGATAAAGAAATACTAACCATTACTTTAATATCGTCAGTATTTATTTTTAACAATTTAAGTGGTGTGCAAAGCACTTTTATTGTTTCTGCTACTCCGTGCAATACTAGTAGTTTCAGAATAAATAATTGTAATATTGCATACCACAAATAGCTTAATTCCTATCCATAAAGCATTATTTAGATTATCTAATAGCCAATTTATTAAAAAAGTAAAAACTATAAATGGCAGTATTATTAAGGTTTTAGATATAACCTTTTTTATATTCACCTTAGCAATAATCATCATTAAGATATTAAGAAGGATGAAAAATAAAATTATCATGCTATTAGGTAAAAAGAATATGCTTGTACTATATGTAATAAATAATAAAAATTTAATTACATTTTTCATTGTTTGAATTTCCTACCTTTATATAAAGCTTAAAAATTATATGTTTATAATATTTTTACACTTTTAAAATTTCTTTTAGTTTAGTTACTAATTCATCTGCTGTAAAATCTTGCAAATCTATATTTATATTGTTCTCTTTTAGCCTACTTAAAATTTGAAGTATAGTAGGTTCTTTAATGTCAAACTCTTTGAATATATTAAACTTTTCCGTTAGTTCTTTTCTTGAAATTTCATTAACTATATGACCATCACTTAATATTAAGGTCCTATCGGCAATTAAAATTTCATCTGCATTATTAGTTATGCAAATTATTGTATAGCCTTCTTTTTTCAAGTTTTTTATTATTTCATAAATTTCTTCTTTTCCTTTGCTGTCTATCATAGAAGTTGGCTCATCTAAAACTATATATTTGGGCTTTCTTGCTAAAATTTCTGCAATCATTATTCTTTGCTTTTGCCCTAATGATAGTGTGTATAGATCATCATTTTTGTGTTCTAACATTCCTACTTGCTGTAATGCCGTATTTATTCTATTTTCAATTTCCGATTTTTCTAATTCTTTTAAAGAAAAGGCTAGTTCATCATAAATATTATTAAATATAATTTGGTTTTCTGGATTTTGAAAAACAATTCCTATTTTATATCTAATTTCTTTTTTATCTTTAATATTAACATCATCAATAAAAATGCTTCCATGCTTTAATTTAATAATTCCTGAAATTAGTTTTGCAATAGTTGATTTACCTGATCCATTTTTACCTACAATGGCTAATATTTCTCCATCTTTTACTGAAAAATTTAGATTGTCTAATATTTTTAAATCTTTATTCTTATATTTGAATGATACATTTTCTACTTTAATCATTTTCGCTCCTTATATAAGTATCAAATGGATTTCTTAACACTCTTTCAATAAATAGAATTACAATTATTTGTATTGGTATCATAACAAGTTCTTTTACAATTCTTGTTCCAAGTAAAACTATGAATGCTTTACCAGTAGTAATACTTACCCACAATGTATTTAGCCCTATATTTGAAATTGCTGTAACTAATATTACTGAAATAATTACTCTTATAATAAATTGTTTTTCTGTATATGTATTTGCTTGTTTTTTATAAATTAATAGCCCATAAATGAGTGCTGTTATTGCTGTACTTATTGTGTAGCCTACAAAATATGGTCCAGTTGGGAATAAAGTTGCTCCTATTACATCTCCTAAAACATTTAATAATACTGCCCATTTTTGTCCTAACCATATTGCACATAGCATTGTTGGAATAAATGCGAAGCTGATTTTTAATAATGGTGTTTTTATTGATAAAAAGCGTGATAATATTATAAGCATTGCTAAAAGTAGCGCTGTAAGTATAATTTTTTTATTTCTAGACATAAATGCCTCCTTATTTATGTAATTATTATACTTTATTTGCTTTTAAAAGACAATATTTTTTATTTTTCACATATAAAAATATGGGATACTTTTTTATAAGTACCCCATACCTATTTATAACTGCTTATTTATAAGGCTTAAGCATTACCTAATTTGAAATCAGTTCATTTATAAGGCTTGAACTTTACCTAATTTAAAATCGTTCTTTTTTAGGTAGAACTTCCTATTAGTAATCAAATGATTACTCTTATAGTATATTTATTATATCATTTTTTTATTCATTATGTCAATGAAAAATATTCATTTTTTACAATTTTTTACATTGTATTTTTATTACTATTTATAAGATTTTTGTAATGTCAAATTTATTATTCCCCTAACTTTATTCTTCTAAGTCTTAAAGCATTTAATATTACAGTAATACTGCTAAATACCATTGCTATACTTGCAATCATTGGATTAATTGATATTCCAACTGGCTTTAATATTCCGCATTGCAATTGGTATCATTAAGCAGTTGTAAAAGAATGCCCAAAACAAATTTTGCTTAATATTTCTTATTGTTTTTTTACTAATTTTTATTAAATTAACAATGCTATTTAAGTTATTACTTGTTAGTATTACATTTGATGAATCCATTGCAATATCAGTTCCGGTATTTACGCTAACACCTATGTCAGAGCTTGCTAAGGCTGGGCTATCATTAATTCCGTCTCCACACATCATTACAAATTTGTTTTCTGCTTTTAAAGCTTTAATTGTCTTTGCCTTTTCAGATGGTAACACATTAGAAATTACTTTTGTTATTCCTATTTGTTTTGCAATTTTTTCAGCTGTTTCTCTGTTATCTCCTGTTAGCATTATAGTTTGTATTTTGTTTTTATTTAAAGTTTCTATTACTTCTTTTGCATTTTCTCTTACTACATCATTTGCTCCAATAAGTGCTATTACTTCGTTTGCTTTTGCTACATATATGATGCTGTTTCCTTGCTCTGATAGTGTTTTTTCATCATCTAAGTATTTATTTTCTATTTGATATTTTTCAAGTATTTTTGCATTTCCTACTATTATTTCTTCCGCTTCTAATTTATCTTCATCGTTTATTTTTTCTATGCTTTCTTCTATTTCTGCCTTACTTCCATCTTGCATTTTCACTTTTCCTTTAATTCCAAAACCTGCTATATTTTCAAATTCTTCTACTTCTAATGTTTTTAAGCTTTTTTCTTCCATGTAATCTGTAAATGCTTTTCCTATTGGATGTGCTGTTTTACTTTCTAAACTTCCTACTAATTGCACTAATTTATCTTCTTCTATGTTACTATAATTTATTATTTTTGCAATTTTCAATTTTCCATAAGTTAAAGTTCCAGTTTTATCAAATACTATTGTGTCTACTTTTTTAGCGCTTTCTAATATTTCGCTTTTCTTTACTAAAATACCGTTTCCCGCACATAACCCTTCACTTACTACAATGGCAAGTGGTGTTGCTAAACCTAAACTACATGGACAAGCTACAACTAATATTGTTACAAAAGTAGAAATTGCTGTACTAAAACTTTGACCAATTATTAAGTAGATTATGAAGGTAAGTATAGCAATTGCTATAACTGCTGGTACAAAATATCCGGACACTTTATCTGCTATTTTTGCTATTGGTGCTTTTGTATTGCTTGCTTCTACTACTAGCTTTACAATTTCTGATATAGTTGATTCTTTTCCTATTCTTTCTGCTTTATATTCTATATATCCATCATAATTCATGCTTCCTGCAATTACTTTGCCACCTTTTTCTTTTGATACTGGCTTACTTTCTCCTGTAATAAAGGATTCGTCTAAATGTGCTTTCCCTGAAATTATCTCTCCATCTACTGCAATTTTTTCTCCCGGCTTTGAAACTACTATGTCACCTTTACTTATTTCGTCAAGAGTAACTTCTTTTTCTATTCCATCTACTTTAACTATCGCTTTCTCAGGTGTTATTGTAACTAATTTCTGAATTGCCTCTTTTGTTTTATCTTTGCTAAGTCCGTCTATATACCTTCCTAATTTAATGAAATATATAACTATGGCAGATGATTCAAAATATAAATTCATAGTATAACTATGGTTTCCTTTAATAATCATATACATTCCATATATGCTATATAAAAAACTGCTTATTACACCTATTCCTACCAAAGTATCCATATTAGGTGTTCCATGAATTAAATTTTTATAGCCATTTTTTAAAATGTCAAAACCATATATCATAAATGCTATTGTTAAAACAAGAAGCACTATTGCATATTTTACTGCATTTGTATGTGGATTTACTATTTCTATTGTTGGCAAACCTATCATATGCCCCATTGAAATATACATTAAAAGAATTGCAAGTACACTAAAAATTATAAACTTAATTTTTTCTTTTTTAGTTTTACTTTCAAATTTTATTTCTTTAAATTCTCCCAAGCTTTTAAAACCTGCTTGTTTTACAAATTCTTCTAGTTTTGCTTGGTCTAACATTTTTTCATCATACTCAATGCTAGCATTTGCCATTACTAAATTAACTGATGCACTTTTTATGCCATTTTGCTTATTTAAATATTTTTCTAAGCCATTAGAACAAGCACTACAAGTCATTCCATCAATAGATAAAATTATTTTTTTCATAACTTAATTTTCCTCTATTTAACTTTTTTATTTAATGTCCTTAAACTACCCAAAGTATTATCTAATCTTCTTTGATAACTTCAAATCCTATATCTTCAATTTTTTCTTCCATAACACTTTTAGATACTTCTTCTTTTGCATTAACTGTTACTATTCCTTTATTATGGTCTGCTACTACATCTGAAACCCCATCTATTGTTTTTAGAGCATTTTGTACTCTGTTTTCGCATCCATTGCATACCATTCCTTTTACTTTAATAACTGTTTCCTTCATAATTTTTACTTCCTTTCTAAATTTAATTTTTAATTAACTTAAATATTTATTATCTTTTGTAATTTATTGTATTAATTTTATTCATTTTAGTTTAATGTTCTTCTAGTAATTTTTGAAATTTATCGCTAAATTGTGGTGCATGCTTTTTTAAGTTGATTGGCCTTAATTCCTTATTTGTAAGGCAATGCTTTGTTTCTCCTGTTAAAAATATTTTACCCGTTTTTTTATCGCTCATTTCATAGCCCACGGTCATTCTTACGCCATTATATTCCTTCATATATACTCTAATTAATATTGTATCTCCAAATGTAGCATGATATTTGTAATCACAATTTACTCCTAATACTGGAATTGTTATATTGTTTTCTTCCAAAACTGCAAAAGGCATATCTATACTATTAAGCCATGAGCACCTTGCTTCTTCCATATATCTAATATAGTTAGAATGATGCACTACCCCCATTTTATCTGTTTCATAATAATTAACTGTTCTTTCAAATACAAAACTCATAATTTTTCTTCCTTTATAATATATTTAGGTTTTTAGAGGTTGCCCATAAACCTTAAAATTACTTTTTTATGATTTATTAAATTTTTTAAATAAAGAAACTAATTCATCTACTATTTCTGTATTTCCTTGCTCTAAGTCTCTTGATACACAACTATATAAATGATTTTCTAGTATATGATTTGATAAGCTTTTAACGGAATTTTCAATAGCTGATAATTGTACCAAAATATCATTACAATATGAATCTTCTTCTATCATTCTTTTTATGCCTTTTAGCTGTCCTTCAATTCTACTTATTCTATTATTTATAATCTTTTTTTCGTCATCACTTCTATGTGTTTTCTTTTTACAACATTCACTTTTCATATTATCACCACCATTTAAAATTATATACCCTCCATGGTATTTTGTAAATAGGAGGGTATATATTAAAAAATGTTGGTATTACAGTGAATATGATTTATAGAAATTAAAAAAGCTTCAAATTTTTTAGTTTGAAACTTTTTTAATTTGCTTTTTATAATAATTTATCTACATATTTTATAAATATTGCACTTTCAATTAAGTCAATTATTGAATATACTAGCATTATTATTCCTATGGTTAAAACTAATGCACCACTTTGGAATAACATATATATACCACCAATTATCATTATAATTGATAATATAAGTGATACACTCCACGCATTTATTTTTGCTGTATGTAATTTTAATGACAATGATAATCTTATAAGTCCACTATATATTATCCAAATTGCAATCACGATTCTAAACATAGATTCAATTAGACTGCTACAAAATATAGTAACTAAACCAATTATTATAGCAATAATTCCGTAAATTAAATCATAATTGTATAAGTCATATTTTCCTTTTGATGCAAAATAATCTATGATTTTGACAGCTCCCATAACAATAAATATTCCGCCTAAAACATAAGAGATTATTTTAACTACTGCATCTGATTTTGTTATCATAAATATAGCAATTACAGCAAATACTAGAGATACTAATATATCTGTCCATCCTGATTTTTTCAAAAAATCTTTCATTTTTATTTCTCCTTTCTATTTTTATAACCTTCATAATTTTTATTAATTATAAATTATTTTTATTATTAGAACTTCCTAATACTAATCTTTTCACAATTCTTGTATATATTATTAAATATGAAATTGCTATTAAAAATCCTCCTATTACATCACTTGTGTAATGTACACCTAAGTATATTCTGCTTATACCTATTGAAAATATAAGTAGGCTTAAAAATGTAATAAGTATTAGTTTTAATTTTTTGTTTTTAACATATTTATATATTAAATATATTAAGAATCCATAGAAAGCCATACTTACCATTGAATGACCTGATGGAAAACTATATCCACTTTCATCAATTAGTCTGAATTCAGTTGGTCTTGGTCTTTGCAGAATATTTTTTAATAGAAAATTTATTCCAGATGCCATAGCTAAATTTACACTTATTGTTAAGCCTATCTTCTTGTTTTTGACAACTAACAATGATATTGCTGATATACAAATTAAAACAGTTGCACTTCCAAAATTAGTTATTATTTTTGCTATTGGAGTCATAAAATCAGATATTAAAACCGTAGAAATAATTTTATACCCTAATATATCTAATTTCATGATTTCTTTATTCCATACATTTTCTGCTATCGCTAAAAATCCTATTAATGCTATTAAGACCAGAACTGCTTTTCCTACTTTTGAGTAAAATGGACCATTCACATTTAGCCATTCTTTTATCTTATGTTTCATTAGCTTAAACCTTTCTTGTCATATGATATATAATCATAACATAAAGCATAATGAATTTTCAATAAATATGACTTAATTTTTATCAAAAAAATCTACCTCCGAAAAGATAGATTTTTAAAATTATTATATTTTTTCTTAGAACAAAATCCCTGCCTTATTGTATTAAAGAGCTCTTCTATATAATTCAATGAAATCTTCTTTTGTTGTTTCTCTTGGATTTCCTGGTCTACAAGGATCATTCATTGCCTTTTCTGCAAGCATTTCAAAGTCCTCTTCTTTTGCTCCATAATCTTTAATGGTTTGAGTAATTCCTACTGCTTTGCTTAGTTCAGATAACATCCATACAAATGTGTTTATAACATCTTGGTCATTTAAATTTGCTGCATCTGGTCTTCCTATATTTACAAGAATTTGTCTAAATCTATCTGCACATACCTCTCCATTAAATCTCATAACTGTTGGCAACAACATTGCATTTGCTATTCCATGTGGTGTATCATATACAGCACCTAATTGGTGTGCCATAGAGTGTACAATTCCAAGCCCTACGTTTGAGAATCCCATTCCTGCAATATATTGAGCCATTCCCATCATTTCAATTGCTTCTGGATTTTTGTCATTTACAGCTGATGGTAAATATTTAAATATCATTTGAATAGCTTTTAAATGGAACATATCAGACATTTCATTATGTGATTTTGTTATATAACCTTCTACTGCATGTGTTAATGCATCCATTCCTGTTGCAGCTGCTAAACTCTTAGGCATTGTTTCCATTAATTCTGAATCTATTATTGATAAAATTGGTATATCATTTGGATCTACACATACCATTTTTATTTGAGCATCTTCATCAGTTATAACATAGTTTATTGTAACTTCAGCAGCTGTTCCTGCTGTGGTAGGAAGTGCTATAAGTGGCATTCCTCTATTTACTGTATTTGATAATCCATTTAATGACTTAACATCTGCTCTATCTGGATTTGTCATTATTATTGAAATTCCTTTTGCTGTATCTATACTTGAACCTCCACCTACTGCTACTATTAAATCTGCTCCTGATCTTTTACAAGCTTTAACACCATCTAATACATTTTTTATTGTAGGATTAGGCTTTATTTTTGAATATAAACTATGTGGTATTTTCTCCTTTTTTAATATACTTTGAATTTTTGCTGTTACCCCTGCTTCTACAAGTGAACTATCACTTACTAGAAAAACTTTTTTAAAACCTCTTTTTTTTATTTCTCCAGGTAATTCTTCTCTTGAACCTCTTCCAAAATATGCCGTTTCATTTAAAACAAATTTTGTTGACATACAACAATTCCCTCCTTTGTATTTTAATTATAAACAATATACAATTTGTTAAACATATTTTAGCACAATATTTTTTGAATTACTATATTTAATTAATTTATACTTATTTAAAATAATTGTGCTATTAAATTTTTTAATATTAATAATTTTAATTATTGTTTCAAATCTTCCATAACCTTTCTTAAAACTTCTTTTAAATTATCAAAAGTAATTAGTTCTAAGGCTTCTTCAAATGTGCACCATTTTACTTCTTTTACTTCACTATCTTGTTTTTGTATTTTTCCACCTATAGGGGTTGCAATATAAAACACTGAAGTTTTATCTATTTCATCTCTTACAATATAATTTATTGAATATCTTTTACTTTCGTCAATTTCAACATCTAATCCTACTTCTTCTTTTACTTCTCTTTTAGCTGTTTGAGTTTCAGTTTCTCCATTTTCTACATGACCTTTTGGAAATCCCCAATAAGCATCATTCTGCTGAAGTATCAGTAATACTTTATCATTTTGGACAATAACACATCCACAACTTTTTTCTTTCTTTAGTTCCATATTTTAAATCGCTCCTTTCAAAATATATTATTTTTTATAATAATAACATAATCGCAAATTATTAACAATAAAAATTTCATAAAAAAATCTCCCTAAATATTAGAGAGATTTAGTCATTTTCTTATGATAATGTAACAACCGGATTGCCTTTATTATAGGCTCTTAAAAGATTCTTCTTCATCTTTTCAGCCTTTTCTTTGGCTTTTTCTTCGGCCTTTTTTTCAGCTTTTTTTGCTCTTATACCGTATATAGGTTTTATTCCGTCGTTTTCGTCTTTGCAGAAAATGTATACTACATCGATTATTTTTGTAACCGATACATCTTCCAGATTCACGAGTTCGACGTCACCCAAATTAGTTTTTACCATTATACGATGCTCGCCATTTGTTACATTTTTTGTCGCTTTGGATTTCCATCCAAACATTTGCCTTTCCACCTTTCAGTATTAAAATGACTTATAAATTATGTACTTAACATAATTCATAAGTCATATTATACCACATAAAATATGATTTTGCAAATTTTAAGTAATTTTGTTTTTAAACACATTTTCATTTTGATTTGTAAATATTATATCTTGAGAAAATTATATTTTTAATTTAATATCATTATGTTTTGATATAATTCTTATTGACTTTTTAACTGTTTTGGAGTATTCTATTCATAGAGAAAAGCTTAACTTTTAAGTAATATCAAGATTTTAAGCTGTAATATAAAAATTATATCACGAAAGTGCAATAATTTTAAAGTTTTGGGTTAACTTTAAACCCTAAATATATATTTAAGGAGATTAAAAACTATGGAATTAAAAGGTTCAAAAACAGAAGCTAATTTAAAGGCTGCATTTGCTGGTGAATCACAAGCTAGAAACAAATACACTTATTTTGCAAGTGTAGCAAAAAAAGAAGGATATGAGCAAATCGCTGCTATATTCTTAGAAACAGCTGAAAACGAAAAAGAGCATGCTAAAATACATTTAAAATATTTACAAGGAATTGGTGATACAAAAGCTAATTTAGCTGATGCTGCAGCAGGTGAAAATTATGAATGGACTGATATGTATGCTACTTTTGCTAAAGAAGCTGATGAGGAAGGATTTACTGAAATTGCTGCTACATTTAGAGGAATTGCAGAAGTTGAAAAACATCATGAAGAAAGATATAGAAAATTATTAGATAACTTAGGAAATGGTGAAGTTTTCAAAAAAGGAAGCATTACTGTTTGGAAATGCAGAAATTGTGGACATATTCATGTTGGATTAGAAGCTCCTACAATTTGCCCTGTTTGCAAGCATCCACAATCATACTTTGAAGTAAATTGTGAAAATTACTAAATCAATTCGAACTATTTTCAATTTAAAAATATATAATTGACAAATTTTATACTAAAAAAATTTGGTACTAAAAATTTTATTTATGGTATATATTTATTTATATACAAAAAATTATAGTAAATTCTAATTGCTCTTAGGTTTTGTTAAACAGCGTACTTAATATACAAAGTAACTTTAGCAACCACTAAAAACACTTTAGTTGCTACATAAAAAAGCTTTTAAGAATTTACTATAATTTTGTTTTATCATTTAAAATAATATGTATTTTATATTCTATGTACTTTTTAATTCAAAGTTATTTTGTGAAATAAAACAATTATATTAATTTCGCAATCAAGTCATATTCCTTCACATCAGTAATTTTGCATTTAACAAAACTACCAACTTCAAGTAATTCATTCTTATTTTCGATATACACTATTCCATCTATTTCAGGTACATCCATATATGTTCTTCCAACATAAAACTTTTTATTCTTTGTCATTCCTTCTATTATTACATCAAACGTTTTTCCTACTTTACTTTTTAGGTTTTCTTTTGATATTTCTTGTTGAAGCTCCATTATTTTTTTGTATCTGCTTTTTTTAGTAGATGGATGCACTTGATCTTTCATATAATATGCTGGAGTACCTTCTTCTTTTGAATATGAAAATGCACCTAATTTATCAAATTTGGCTTCTTTTAAAAATTGATATAATTCTTCAAATTCCTCCTTTGTTTCTCCTGGAAAGCCTACCATTACAGTAGTTCTTAAAATTACATTTGGAATTTCTTTTCTTAATTTTTTAATTAAACTTCTAATTGCTTCGCCGTTACTTTTTCTATTCATTCTTTTTAGCACACCATCTGAAATATGCTGAATTGGAATATCAAAATAAGCACATATTTTTTCGTTGTTTTTTGCTACTTGTATTAGTTCATCTGTAATAGTTTCTGGGTAAGAATATAAAAAACGAATCCATTTCAACTCTTTTATATCACATAGCTTTCTTAATAATTCTGCTAGCATTGGCTTTCCATATAAATCTTCACCATATTTGGTTGTATCTTGTGCTGTTACTATAATTTCTTTATAGCCTTTTTTTACTAAATCCTTTGCTTCTTCTAAAATATTTTCCATAGGTCTACTTTTTAGCACACCTCTTATTTTGGGTATTGCACAATATGTGCAACAATTACTACACCCATCTGCTATTTTTAAATAAGCATAATTTTGTCCGGTTGTTATAACTCTATCAATATTTTGTTCAAATTCTGTACTTTGAATTTCTTTATACTCTACTTTATTTCTTGAACCTTCATTTTTAGTTTCTTTTTTTGCTATTTGTTTTTGAATTATATTTGGCTTTACAAGCTTTTCAATTTGTTCCCATAGTGTATCATAAGTTCCATATGGTATGTATAAATCAACCTCTGGAAGGGCTTTTTTTAATTCATTTTCATAGCGTTTTACTAAGCACCCCATTGCAACTAAATATTTGCATTTTTGTTTTTTATATTCTACCATTTCTAATAATGTGTTTATAGCTTCTTCCTTGGCAGATTCTATAAATCCGCAAGTATTTACTACAATCATATCCGCTTCTTCTGGCTTATTTACTATTTCATAATTATTTTCTTTAAATAATGCAATAGTTTTTTCTGTATCTACTAAATTTTTGTTACATCCTAGTGAAATAAATCCTACCTTCATTTTAATTACTATCCTTTATTATATTTATTAATTTTCTGGTTTAACTACTTTTTCTAGTAGTTTTAATCCATCTAATAATTTATTATATGTTTTTCTATCTATTATTTTTGTGTTGCCACCTGCATATTCTTTTGCTATGCCTTTCATATCTATTAATTCATACCTATTTTTCGCCTTTTCACCATTATCTAATACATATATAGGTGTATAATCCACTTTATTTAAAATTACTTTATCATCTTTTGCACTTTTCATAATTTCTATATTTAAAACTAATTCAACTTTTGAAACTTCATTACTTATTGATGAAATATAATTTCCTAATGAATATGCAATAAATACATTTTCACCATCTGCGTTTTGCCTTACTTCCATTGGTTGAATTGCTGCTGGGTGATTTCCTAGAATAACATCAGCACCATTTTCTACTAAAAAGTCTGCTACATTTTTTTGCTCTTTACTTGGCTCTGTTGCGTATGGTTCGCCCCAATGCATTATAACAAAAGTAAAATCAGCATTTTCTTCTGCATATTCTAGTTCCTCTTTTGCAATTTTTTCACTATATATGTTAAGGCTTTGTAATTCTTTTTCAGACTTCTTACCCTGATTTTCCACACCGTACGTATATGATAAAAAAGCAATTTTAACATCTTTTATTGTTTGAATATTTACAGTATTATTATCTTCTAACCTATCTCCTACAGTTGAAAATCCTAATTCCTGTAAATATTCCTTGGTTTTTCTTAGTCCATCTATTCCGTAATCTAAACTATGATTTGTTGTAATGCTTACTAAGTTTATTCCTGAATTTTTTACAGCTTCTCCAAATTCTTTTGGACTATTTCTATTTCCATACCCTGAATATGCATTTTCTGTAAAATTTGTTTCCATTGTTCCTAATACAATGTCACTTTTAGTTATAAAATTGGTTATGTTTTGAAACATATTATCAAAATAATATGACTTACTTTCCTTTTGATATGCATCTGTAAGCATTTCTTCCCCGCATAAAATATCTCCTACTGCCGAAACTCTAATAACAGTATTTAAGGCACTTGTACTACTATTTTCTATACTTTTAGAGGTTGCTGTAAAGATATCTTCTATACTTTGCTCTAATTCTAATCTTTGGCTTGCTAATAATTTTTTGTCTTCATAATTTCTATAAAAAATAGTAATAACACATACTACAATAATTATAGCTAAAACGGTTGATATCCTTAAAAATGTTTTTGAAGTAATTAACTCCGTTATCTTTTTTAAATTCCTTTTGTTTCTTCTATTTCTTGACATTTGTACCTCCAATATTATTGATATTTATATTATTTTTTAGTTTGCCTTTACAATAATTGAATTATTGTAAGTTTAATTATTATTTAAAATTAAAAATTGAGCATATTCCATTCCATATTCCTACAAATATATTACCTATAATATCTATTATTGTTTTTATAATCGGATTAGATTCATAAAAATCAATAATCCATTTATGAGTAATTGGAAAGAACCACAATATTGTGCATATAATAGCTAGAATTAAAATAGTAATTATTAAATCTTTATAATTTTTCCAAGTCCATTTATATTTTATTTTATATCCTAAATTTCTTAAATAATTTTCATAGGCTTGTTCATATTTTTGTTCGTATTTTGCTTGCATATTTCGATTCATTGCATCTCGCATTCTCAATTCTTGCTGTTTTCTTGCCATTTCCTCTTGCATTTTCCTAATTTCTTCTTGTTTAAAATCCTCTTGAGTTTGCTCATTTTGTTTATTATAATTGTTATAATTTACATTTTGATTATACATATTTTTATTTTGCTCTTTTATCTTTTTTTCTAATTCTTTTTGTTTTTCTAAATTTAAATTATAATCATATTCTTTTCTTTTTGCTTCATCACTTAAAACATCATATGCATTGTTTATTTCTTGCATTTTGTTTTCGGCATATTCTTTTTTATCTTGTGACCATAAATCTGGATGGTATTTTTTTGCTAATACTTTATATGCTTTTTCTATTATTTCATTAGATGCCGTCTCACTAACTTCTAGTATTTCATATAGTGTTTTCATTCTTTCCCCCATTTACTTTTATTTTAGGTCATATATTTTAATTTATAAAAATTTGCTTATAAAATATTTCTTGGCATTTTTAGTATATCATTTTCTTTAAAAAAATCATAGTGTTTTTATAAATCTTTTTATTGCAACAATTTAAATAAAACAATAGCATTTTAAAAATGTTTATGATATAATGTAGCTGTTATTAAATTTTTAGGAGTTGAATACATTGAAATTAACACAAGATGGCGAAGTTTTAGCAGAAAATAAAGTTTTAATTTTATATATTTTAAGTAAACTAAATGAGCCTATAACAAATGACAATTTGTTACAGTTAGTTATTTCTGTTTTAGATATGAATTACTTTTATTTTCAACAATTTTTGTTGGACTTATTAGAAAAAAATTATATCATTTGCTTTTCCCAAGACGGAAAACAAGTTTATCAAATTACCGAGGATGGAAAAAATGCTCTAAGCTTAACAGATGATATGCTTCCTGGAATTATAAAACTAAAAGTTGATACTTCTTTTGGAAATGAAATAAAAAATGTTATTGAGCAGGAAGCTATTACAGCTGAATATGTACCTATTGGTAATGATAATTATACAGTTACTTGTAAAATAAATGAAAACAATAATTGCATTTTTGAAGTAAGTGTTTTTGCTGGTTCCCGTGAAGAAGCAAAAAAAATTGTAGATAATTGGAAGGAAAATGCTTATAGCATCTACCCAGAAATACTAAATTCATTAAATCATTAAAATTACTTGCCACTTAATAATTTTATATTTTAAAAAATTTTACTAAAATCATGCAAAGTTCTTATTTTAGGAGCTCTTTTCGTTTCATAAAAAAACCCTAGCATTTAAATTTGCTAGGATTTTTTGTTATAGTTTTTACGCTATAACTTTCGCCCATTAGTGAATGCTTTGCTGTTTGCAAAGCTTAAGCCATTCTTCGTAAGTTTCCTCTTTTTCCAGTATTTCTCTTGCTTTTTCTTTTAATTTTTCAAGAGAAGTTGCATTAAGAATTTCGTTTGCGGTTATTTCAGGAATATTGCTATAAAGGAGCATTCCTATATCACAATTTCCTTCTTCTAACCTTTCATGCAACATCTGTAAATTAGGGAAACATTTTTCGACTTTCCGAATGAAATCATCAGGATAAGTCATTTTTCTTGAGCTTTTAGGTGAAAACGCATCTTTATATCTTTGGTTTTCACATTCAGGATTTTGGCTAATCGGGGTTACCATAATACTTACCTCCTATCAAAAATTTTTACTATATGTTGCAATTTCCTTTTGATGAAAAAATAGGAAGATATAAATATAGCTAGCGAAAGTATATCATTTTTTTTATTATAATTCAATATTTTCAAGTTATTTATGTTAATTTTTAGAATGCAATATATTTTTCTATTTCAGGTTAATATCTTTTTATTATCTCTATATATTTACCACTATATCTTATTAGTATTGTCTACCCCAAACTACCATTTTATCTGCTTTTTTACCACAGCATACACAAGTATCTGCTAGGTGTTCTTGGTTAAATGGAATACATCTAGATTTAGCACCTGTTAGCTCTTTTATTTTATCTTCGCAAGCTTCATCTCCGCACCACATAGCTTTTATAAAGCCTTGATTGTTTTCCATGTTATTTTTAAATTCATCTAAGTTAGTTGCTATTGTAGTTTTTTCTTCTAATCTCTTTTTACATTCTTCAAACATATTAGCTTGGATTGCTTCTAGTAATTCACCTAATTTTGTTGATACCTCTTCTAATTTTACTTCTGTCTTTTCTAAAGTATCTCTTCTTACTAATACGCAAACGCCATTTTCTATATCTCTTGGTCCCATTTCTATACGAACTGGAACACCTCTCATTTCCCAATCATTGAATTTATATCCTGTTGAGTAACTATTTCTTAAATCTAATTTTACTCTATAATTTTCTGCAAGCTCATTGTATATTTCTTGTGCCTTTTCTGTTACACCCTCTTTATGTGCTGCTATTGGTATAATTACTACTTGAATTGGTGCTACTCTTGGTGGTAGTTTTAATCCCCTATTATCTCCATGTGCCATAATAACACCACCAATTAATCTTGTGCTACTACCCCATGAAGTTTGATAAGCATATTCTTCTTTTCCTTCTTTGTTTTGGAATTTAACTTCAAATGGTTTTGTAAAGTTTTGACCAAAGTAATGTGAAGTGGCTGATTGAAGTGCTCTTCCGTCATGCATCATTGTTTCTACTGTATAAGTATTTTCTGCACCTGCAAATTTTTCACTTGGAGTTTTTTCTCCTTTTACTACTGGAATAGCAAGTAAATCTTCTATAACTCTTTCATAAATTTCTAGCATTTGAATAGTTCTCTCTCTTGCTTCTTGTTCTGTGCTATGTATTGTATGACCTTCTTGCCATAAGAATTCTCTTGAACGCAAGAATGGTCTTGTTTCTTTTTCCCAACGAAGTACATTACACCATTGATTATATACCATTGGTAAATCCCTCCATGAGCTTAACCATTTTGAATATAGGTTAGAAAACATAGTTTCAGAAGTTGGCCTAATACATAGCTTTTCTTCTAGCTCTTCTCCTCCACCTTGTGTTACCCATGCTACTTCTGGTGCAAAGCCTTCAACATGGTCCTTTTCTTTTTGAAGTAAACTTTCTGGAATTAGAACTGGAAAATATACATTTTCAACACCAGATTTTTTAAATAAATCATCCATATATTTTTGTATGTTTTCCCAAATTGCATAGCCATAAGGTTTAATTGCAATACATCCTTTTGTGTCTGTATAATCTGCTAAATCTGCTTTTTTTACAATATCTGTATACCATTTAGCAATATCTTCTTCTATATTAGTAATCTCTTTTACAAATTCTTTATTATCTCCCATTTTATTTATTTCCCTTCTTCAATAGTCTAAATTTAAGCTACATCTATATAATTTATATTAAATTTCATATTATTGTGTTTTGAATTTATATGTTAGTTTGCATCTTCTTCCCTTGCGGGCATTGGAGCCTCAATTTCTTCATTAGTTTTCTCTGCAGTGTTTTCTAATACATTTTCTGTATTAGCTGCACTGTCTATATTTTGTGTATTGTCTACTTTTTCATTTTCTTCTATAATGTCGTCAATAACAATTTGTTTATTTTCATCTAATTTATATCTAGGTAAATCTGGCAATTCTTCTAAATTACTTATACCAAAAATTCTAAAAAATTCATTTGTAACGCCATAAGTTCCAGGCTTTCCAGGTGCATCTAATTTACCTGTTTCTTCAATTAAGTTATAGTCTAATAACTTATAAATAGTTCCATCTGAATTAACACCACGAATAGTTTCTATTTCAGCTCTTGTAATTCGTGGATTATATGCAATAATAGCTAATGTTTCTAGTGCTGCTTGTGATAAATTTGGTTTATTCCTTTTATCAATAATTGTATATAAATATTCATAATAATCTTGTTTTGTGCATAATTGATAAGCTTCACCTACATTTATTATTTGTAAGCCTCTTTCTGCATTTCTATAGTCTAATTTTAAGCTTTCTACTGCTTGTATAACTTCGGCAGAACTTAGTTCTAATGCAGACATAAGCTCATTTATTTTTACTTCTCTTCCTGCTGCAAAAAGTATAGCTTCTATAATTCCTTTTTTTTCGTTTAGTTCCATTTTATTACCTTCATTTCTTATATTCGTATTTTTTCACATTTATATTTTTACTAGATTAAATTTTATTTTATATAAATTTCCTTATCTATTATGTCATGTATTTAGCTTTATGTCAAGCAATATTGACATTGTTTTTTTTCTATGATAATATTAAGAAAAGTAAAGAGTTAGGAGTGGTTTATATCATGGATGAAGATGAAAAAGAAGTAAATGAACCAAAAAAAATAGAAGTTGTTACAGGTAATGGTGATTTAGACATTTCTCCTGTTTATGAGCATTTAGAAATAGAAAATCCTAAACCAAAGGAAAATAGAACTATTCTAGTTCCTGAAGTAAAAAAAGTGAAAAATAATGATGATAGTGATAAATCTACTTCTGAAAGTGAAGCTACAGAAGAAAATGATGATTCTAATAATGAACAATAAAAACGTTAAAAAAGTATTCTAAACTTATTTTAGAATACTTTTTATTTTTTTATGCACAATTTTTATTTTTCAAAATATAACCCATTATGATTCTAATATTTTATTTTTTCGAAATTTCTACAATTTTTTCTTTTGTTAATCCTGTAATTTTAATAATAGTTTCTATATTTATTCCTTCTTCTAACATTTTCTTTGCTATTTCTAGTTTGTTTTCTTCTATTCCGTTCTTGCTTTGCATGCTCTTTTAAGCTCATTTCGTCCATTTTTCTTAACATTCTTTGGTCATATAACCATCTTTCTTCATAACTCATACTCATTCTCTCTAGTACTTCTGATGCTTCTTTTACTTTTTCATTTTCTTCCTTCGCCATTTCTACTTTCCCCCCTTCTTCTCCGCATATAAGCCATAACCACTGTTCTAGTTTTGTTTTTACCCCTGGATTTTTCTTTATAAATTTTGGTAATTCTATGTAATGTACTTCTAAATCTTCTGTTACATACTCATCCTCTTTATCATATTCCATATCTACATATTTGTCTTTATCATCTTTCTCAAATTTTATTCTTGCTATTGAATGATATGCATTTCTTTTGAAAAAGTTAAAGTTTAATATATTTATTGATATTGTTTTTAGTGGTTTTTCGTATGCATCTCCTGCTTTTAGTTGGTCTGAATACATTTTTGTTAAATACCCTATTGACCTTCTGTCTATATCATAATAGTTTCTTACTTGTACTTCTATATCTATTATACTATTATTATTTACTTTTGCTCTTATATCTAATACTTCTCTCTTTGCTTCTTTACTTTCTTTTGTCATTTCTGGATTTTTTATTTCTATTTCTTTTATTTCTATATTTAATATTGCTGATAGCAAGTCTTTTAATAAATCTTCTTCTCCATCTTTTGTAAATACTCTTTTAAATACATAATCATTTGTTAGTGGTAATAATTCTACTTTTTGTTCCATTTAAGTTTTTTCCTTTCTTTATTTTACCATATTAGTTATTATTTTATCAACACTATTGGTAAAATTTGTTTTCATAGTTTGTTAGATTTGAATTTATAATTTATTGAGATAATAATTTTTTAGATTAAAGTTTTTCACCCTCTTTGCTAATATATTAAATTGCAAGTTTTACAATAGATAAACTTAAACTATAAATAAGCCTCCTTTCCGTATTTTTACTTTTCAAATTTCATTTTGGATTTTTCTTTTAAGAATAAATTTCTAAGATTTTAAATTTAATTTTTTGATTAAATATAGAAAAATAAATCTTTTTAAATCTAAAATAAGTTAAAATTAGTTTTAAATAAACTTAAATATATAATAAAATATTAAAAATAAATATTTTATTGCACAACTGCAATTTATATTATTAAATCATAAAAAGTACTAGATTGCAAGAAAAATCGTTCGACGATTTTTTACATTTTTTGACATATTATTTTAACATTTACATATTCTATATCACCATCTACAAGATTTATAAAAATATTTTAAACAAAAAATAACTAGCCTTTGAAGATAAGTTATTCTTGAAACTTTTCTCCAAAGGCTTTTATTTAAATTTTATGCTACTATCACAATCTCTTTTATTTTTTACATTACAATTTATATTATAATTTATTGTTGCCAACTCAATATAGGGTAACCGTCATTTATATTGTTTGTGTCTTGCTTCCATGGAGAATCTTCTTGCCCTTCGTTTAATGAATTAACAAATTCTTCACTTTTCATTTCTTCTTCTGTTTTTTTGGTGCCATTTTCTTTACAGTAAACTGATTTTTTTGTTCCAATTATTTCAATATTGTTCTCGAGATAATAACATTCTGAAAGCTCGTTTCCATTATTCGAAATATAAAAAGTGCCAACTATCATTTCATCACACTCGTCCGCGTCAACTCTAATTTTGCCTACTGTATATACATTATATGCATTCTCCCCAAATTCTCCTCGACCTAAACCACATATCGCACTACCAACATATCCATAACCACTTGGAGATATGCAACCTTTGGCATATACATTCTTTACTGTGCCAGTCTTATTACAAGACCCGCAAATCAAGCCTTCATATATCCCATGCGCCTTCCCCAATATCGTCATATCAACTTCACTACAAGAATTAGAGAGTTCTCCTGCCGTTGATCCTACAATTCCACCTATATCACAACTTTTTAATACAGTACCACTAATTTTCCCAGATATACTACACCTATAAATTTTCCCTTCCTTCGAATTTACTGCGGCTAAAATTCCAACACATTTCCAATTATTGTCATCTTGCATATCTATATTTAGATTAGCATTTTCAATGTTTAAATCTTGTATAGTTCCATTATTTACAGTAAACATTCCAATATTTCCATTTGTTTTAGCATCTTGCACTGTTTTATTTATTCTTAAATTATATATAGCTTTTTTATTTCCATCAAAAGTTCCTTTAAATGTATTTTCAATCATTTCATCACTAGTTGTTCTCCCTTGTGTTCCAATTGGAATAAATCCACTTTCGTTTAGTAGCTTCTTTAATTCTCCATCATAGCCATATTCTCCATAGTCTGTTCTATTTGCATCTACATATGATTTTGTTGATGCAAAGTCTAAACTTAACCCCAATTTTACAGTTTTTCCTGCATAAGTTTCATTTCCACTTGTTATATTATGTGCAAATGCTACTAAATCTTCTATACTATTTATTATAAATAAATTTCCATCTGAGTCATCTACTTCTAATTCTCCCGGCTTTGTATCTGTTACTTTTTCTACTACTATTCCTGTTTGTGTTTCATGTAATATATCTTCTAATTCTCCTATGCTAGATATATCATTTTTTACCGCCTCATTTGTCTTTTCTCCTGCTTCTTTGGCTAATTGTAATATTCCATTATCTCCAAACACAACCGTTATACTTACCGATGCCAAAATCAAAAGCACTACAATTGTTACTACTAAGGCTATTAGTGTTATTCCTGACACTGCATTTAATATACTTTTCTTGCTATTACTTTTTCTATTGTTTTGCATTTCTAATACATTGTTTGCATTATCATTTACACTTTTGCCTTGTGTAAGATTTGTAGTGCATATAAATAACGGTCTATTTTTACTATATAAACCTTCCCTTTCTTCTATTTTTCTTAAATTACGGCTCTCTCTCTCTCTCTCTCTCTAGAGCCACAAGCGTTTTTACTTTTCATGTGTTCTCCTCCTTCTTTTAGATAATACTTTATAATTTTTATGTAGTTATTTCTCATAACTTAAATTATTTCATATTATCTATTTGTTTCTCTATTTTTCTTCTTTTAGTATTATGAGTGTTATTTTTTATTCTATTCATCAATTGCATTCATTTTCGCACTCATGTACACAATTAATTTATAATAAACTTTTCTTTTTGTCAATATTTTATAATAAAATTTCGAATTATCCAGACGTTTAGATATTTGTGTAATATTAATTTTTATCTTTAATTTTCAAAGGTTTCGAATTTGTGACCTTTAAAATTTTCATTATTAAGTTTTTCCCACAATCCTAAATATGAAATTACATCTTTATTTCTCATCCAAGTTTGTACTGGTATTTTGGGTTCTTCTGGATTTGCATATCTTGCTAAATCAGTTAATGATATATATTCCTTATTATTTATTCTAATTTTTGTATTACAAAAAAACTAATGAGCCTCACCCAAATTTACATTAAGGTAAAAGCTCATTATTTTTATTTGATTTAAAGTTAACTTTGTATTATTTTAAACCATTTATAGCTTAAAAACTATTAGTATGGTCTATTGCAAGGTTTATCACATGGTCTTTCACATGGTTTGTCGCATGGCTTTTCACATGGCTTATCGCAAGGTTTGTCACATGGTTTATTGCATGGAGGGCATTCAAGCTCAACACCTTTTAAGCATTTTCCTTCATGTTTGCAAGAAGTACATACTTTACAATGTTGTACTTTGTCTACCCAAACTTCGATTTCATATAAACGATTAGCACAAAGTGGTCCAAAAACGAATTCACCGTTTTTGTCTGTGAATGTGTGTGATACAGGACGTCTTTCCTCATCATCACAATCTTTAATAACTTCTACTAATTTAACAACTGCATCCTTTATTGGTTCTTGATAACAGTCTTTAATAATACCATAGATAACAGATCTATTGTCTTCTGGTAAATTGATTTCTATATCATATTGTTTACCAGTAGCCATAACTCCATCAACATTTAAAACTGGGCATACACATTTATCGTATTCCATTTATTTATCATTCCTTTCTTTGTTTTAGTATATCTTATGATTATTTTCGACAAAATGTGCCAAGTTGATGTGCAATTTATGTTTTGAATTTTTATTCTTACCACTTAAATCGCAACTTTTTAATTTAAAATATATTAAAAACTATGGTAATTTTATAATTAGTACAGTATAATATTTAATATTGTAGATTTTGCGAAAGGATGACATTTAGCATGGATAATAGACCTATTGGCGTTTTTGATTCTGGCGTTGGTGGAATGACTGTTTTAAAAGAACTTATGAATATTATGCCTAATGAAAGTTTTGTATATTTAGGTGATACAAAGAGATTTCCTTATGGAAGTAAATCAAAAGAAACAATTATTGAACTTACTAAAAATGGTATAGAATTTTTAATTAAAAAGAATGTAAAGCTAATAGTAATTGCTTGTGGAACTGCTACAAGCCAAGCCTTAGATGAAGTTAAAAGTTTATATGATATTCCAATTATTGGCGTTTTAGAGCCAACTGTTGATTATTTAAAAAGTACAAATAAAAAGGAAATTGGTGTTATAGCAACTGCCGGAACTATTAATAGCAAAGGTTTTGATAATTGCATTATGAAAAAAATTCCTGATGCAAAGGTTCAGGCTATCCCCTGCCCTTTACTTGCTCCTATGGTTGAGGAAGGCTGGTATGATAATGATATAGCAAGACTTGCTATTAAAGAATATTTAAAACCTTTAGGAAAAGTTGAAGCACTCATTTTAGGTTGTACTCATTACCCACTACTTAGCTCAGTTATTAAAGAGCAAATTGGTGAAGATGTAGAGCTTATAAATATTGGTACTCATGTGGCTAGAGAAGTTAAAAATATTTTAGAAATCAATAAAATGTTTTCAGAAAACACAAAAATCTGCAGTCATAATATTTTAAAATGCAATAATTTAAATATATCATATGGCAATTCTTTAAATAAAAACTCAAGTGAAATAGAAAATAATCTTCAAAATTACTTGTGTATTTACCTAACTGAAACTGAACATAAATTTAATGAGATTGCAAGTAAGCTTTTAGGTAAGAAAGTGGAAGCAACATTAGTAAAGGAAGAAACCGAACTTTATACTAATTTATAAACATTGAAATCTTGCTATAAATATTTTATACAAAACAATATTTCTATTTTCATAAAGAAGTATTTAATTATAGAATAATAAATCAAACATTTTAAAAAAATAAATAATCATAAAATTTTTAAATAAGCATATATTCTACTAATAAATTTTAGGAGGCTAAATATATGCTTATTATTTTTAACAAACGAAAAATCTATTCTTATTTAGTTGCATCTAGTATGGTAGTAATTCTATTTTTACTATCATTTAGCATTATTGGAGATAATTTTAGCACTGTACTTACTTCTAGCTCAAGTAAAGAACTTCCTATTTATTCTGTGCAAACCGATAAAAAGCAAGTGGCTCTTACTATGAATTGTGCTTGGAGCGCGGATGATATTGATAGTATTTTAAATACGCTAGAACAAAACAATGTTAAAATTACTTTTTTTACAGTTGGTGATTGGGTAGATAAAAATCCAGATGCAGTAAAGAAAATAGCAAAAGCAGGTCATGAAATAGGAAATCATTCCGATACTCACCCACACGTAAATAATTTAAGTAGTGAAGAAAATAAAAAGCAAATTGAAGCCTGTTCTAAAAAAATAGAAACTCTAACTGGCAATAAAACTACGCTTTATAGGGCTCCTTATGGTGAATATAATAATGTGGTAATTCGCTCAGCAAGAGAAGTAAATCACACTGCAATTCAATGGAATATAGATACTTTAGATTATACCGGTCTTACTGGTCAAGATATGTGGGCTAGAGTTAGTCCAAAACTAAGTAATGGTTCTATTATTTTAATGCATAACGGAACCACCCATACTGCTGATAGCTTGGATATGCTTATAAAAAATATTAAAAGTTCTGGGTATGAAATAACTACTGTATCTAATTTAATTTATAAAGATGGATATGTAATAGATTCTAATGGTGTGCAAAAACCTCAAAGTAATATTGGCGCTAGAACTTAATTTTTGAAATATGCTTGCGCAGATATTATATAAATATAGAAATAAAATTGGAAAATTTTGAATAAACCTTTTTTTAGTTGGTATACTAATACTATTCTTAGGAAAAAAGGAGATAGCTAGGATGTCTTTAATTGGAATTTTGGCAGATAATAACTACGAAAACTATTTAAAGAAAGATTTTAAAGAAGAAATAGATAATTCTCAAATTTTCTTTTTAAAAGAGGATTCAATTGAAAACTTAAAAAATATTAAGTTTCAAACTATTCTAATTGTAAAGAAAATAAATGAACATAAAAAAATAATAAAAGAAATTGCTAAAAAAGCTGAATATTTAATTGTGAATACTGATATAACTGACAATTTAAGTTTTCTTAATGATTTACAAGTACAGTTAATTACTTATGGTTTCAATTCAAAGGCAACTATTACTGCTTCTAGCATAGATGATAATAAAATAATTGTATGCTTACAAAGGGCTATAACTAACGCACATGGAAAACAAATTGAGCCTCAAGAGTTTGAAATGGATTTTTCTAATGAGATTAGTAGCTATACAGCAATGGAAATTACAAGTTTGCTTTTACTATATAAGATGTAAAAATTATAATATTTTATTTCTTTATATACAATTTAACGAGTTTACTTATTAAGTTTTAGTATTAAATTTAAAAGTTTAAAATAAGTTATTAAAGCTAAATAATTTATAGTATTAAATCAATATTATTAAGAATTTTATTAATTTTTTTGGAAATAATTGAAAAAATTAACTTTTTATGTAGACAAAACCAAAAAAACATAGTATAATAGTAAAAGATGACTAGAGTTAGTCTAAATTCTACATACTATGAATAAACTAAAATAAGAAACAAAAGTAGGGAGGAAAACAAATTGAATACAAATTATGATGATAATAACCATTTAACATTGGTTGGAAAGGTAACAAGTGAAAAAAGATTTAGTCACGAAATTTACGGAGAAAAATTTTACATATTTGATTTAGAGGTTCCACGTTTAAGTGGAAATGCAGATAAAATTCCTGTAACAATTTCAGAGAGATTATTAACTAGTAAAGATTTAAGCATTGGAGCAGATTTAAAAATTGACGGACAATTTAGATCTTACAATAGTTACAACAATGAAAAGAACAAATTAATTTTAACAGTTTTCGCTAAGGATATCGAATTCTTAGAAAAACAAGATGAAGAAGTTGAAGTTAGAAAAGACCAAGTTTCAAATGAAGTAATTTTAGATGGTTTTATTTGTAAAAAACCTATTTATCGTAAAACTCCATTTGGTAGAGAAATTTCTGATATATTACTTGCAGTAAACAGAGCTTATAACAAATCAGATTATATTCCATGTATTGCTTGGGGTAGAAATGCAAGATTTTGTGAAAACGTATCTGTTGGAACAGAAGTAAGAATTATAGGTAGAGTTCAATCTAGAGAGTATGAGAAAAAATACGAAGATGGAACAGTTGAAAAGAAAATTGCTTATGAAGTTTCTGTATCAAGCTTAGAAGTTGCAAATCAAGATGGAAATGAAAAAGTAGAAGATACTGAAGCTACTGAAAATCAAGAAGCTATCTAATGTATAAAAAATGTTATCAAATGCTTAATTGTTTAATAATATGAAATTTAGCATTACTATACTTTTTTAATATATAAGGAGGTAATAAATTTTACTTAAAAATAGAAAGTGAAATTTATTACCTCCTCTTTTTTTGCTTTTACTGTATTTATGGGTTGTATATTTGGTCTACATTTATAGGTATATTATATTCATTTTTTACATCATACCCATTCTCTTAGCCATTCTTCTCCCCTGTCTCATCATTTTTCTTTTTCCTTTTTCCATAGAATCTGTACACATCATAGCTATACCTGTTGCTACCATTCCACCTATTAACATACCCTTTAAAAATTTCATATTCTTGCTTTTCCTCCTATTCTTTCTATTTTTATAAATGAAGGCATATAATTTTTTCGTATCTTCATTTAATTTTACTTATATTAATTAACTTAATATAGATTTATATATTTTTATTATGTCTTATTTTTTCTTTAATATACACTTTGTACCAAGAATAAATTTCGTATATCGCTATAATAATTAAAAATGCTCCAAACAGTTTTTTAAGTGTTTCAACATTCATATTACTACTAATGCTTGCACTAATTGCACCGCCAATTATTCCCGTAATAAATACTGGAATTGCTACTTTCCAATTTATATTTTTGTTTTTAATATTTATAGTTGTTGCTGCTAATGCAGTAGGAATAAAAAAAACTAAGTTTGTTGCTTGTGCTAAATGTTGGTCGAAATGCAAAATAAATGTTAGGAGGAGAATTAATATTGTTCCTCCTCCCATTCCAAGTCCGACTCACTATTCCTGAAATAAATCCTATCAGTATCTCAATCATTTTCTCTTCACTCTCATATAAGAAATTTTAAGTATTAAAATTATTATTTCAATATCATGTTTAAACCAGCATAAATTAAAAATAAGATAAAAGCTAATCTTAAATATTTATCTTGTATTTTATTAAGAATTTTAGCGCCTACTATTCCTCCTATTATACCGCCTGTTGCACATAAAATTCCTGTTTTCCAATTAATAAAATTATGATTATTATAAAAGATAGCTGTAATAATCACCATTGGTAAGATACAAAAAAGTGAGGTTGCTCTTGCTTGCTTTGGTTCTATTTTAAGTATATATATAAACACAGGAACCAAAATAAGCCCTCCACCAGATGTAAAAAGTCCACAAATTATTCCCGCTAAAAATCCTACTAATATTTTTTTAAACATTTTCGCTCCACTATTTTAGTTTCTATTAGTATTTTCTTTTTTAAATTATTTTATACTTTCTTTTTGTTTTTAATACCTTTCATTTTGCATTTACCATTTTTGCTTTTAATTATCATATCTTTTAAATTATTATATCTAAGTTTATTGATATTTTTTGTATTTTTCAATTTCTTTTTCAGCTAATTGTGTTAATATTAAATCACATTTTAGCATTTGATTAATAATATGATTTTTTAATTCTACTTCTTCTATTCTATCTACTGCATCTAAAAATTTCTGTAATTGATTTAAGTATTTTTGATTCTTTTCTTTCCAGTCTCTGTTAGTATTAGATCTATTCTTTTCCTTCTGTATATTAAATATCATCAAATGCACCTCTTTCTTTGCAATTACTTTTATGTTACTTTTTATTACTTCTGTCGTTAAGTTTATTTTATTATATGTAATTTTAATACTTCACGTGGTAAAATACAAGCATAAGACAAAATACGACAAAATTCGTCAAAGTCGTAACGGAAGGAGAAACTTCATGATTAAAATAAAATTATCTGACTTGCTTGGTAAGAATAAAATGACTCAAAAATCTTTAGCAGAGCTTGCTCATATTAGACCTGCTACAGTTTCTAAAATGTATTATGAAGAAACAAAAAGAGTAGATATTTCACAGTTAAATAATATATGTAGAGTATTTAATTGTGAAATATCAGACCTACTTGAATACATTCCTGATAGAGTAGACAAATAATTCTATTTTTACTTATAGGTCAAAATAATTATATCAAAAGGCACTAATAAAATCTAGTGCCTTTTGATATTTTTTACTAATAATCTTTTAAAATTATTTCTTTTAAGCTATCTATTAAATATAGTACGTCTTCATTTGTATTGTCTTTTCCAAAAGTTACTCTTAGGCTACCTCTATTTAAATACCTTGGCACACCTATTGCAGTTAACACGTGTGATGGAAGTGGATTGCCACTACTACAAGCAGAGCCTGCGGATGCACAAATTCCTCTTTCATCTAATGCATCAAATAGCTCTTTTGTGTTTATATTAGGAAACGAAAAGTTAGCATTCCCTGGAAGTCTATTTACTCTATCTCCATTCAATTTAGCGTGTGGAATATTCCTTTCTACTTCATCAATAAAAAAATCTCTCATACTAATTAATTTTTTATTGTACCAATCAAAATTTTCATAAATTTCCTCTATTGCTTTTCCTAGTCCTACAATTCCTGCAACATTTTCTGTTCCCGCTCTTTTATCTTTTTCTTGATGACCACCATCTTGCACTCTTTCAAACTTTATACCTTCTCTTACATATAAAGCACCTACACCCTTTGGCGCATAAAATTTATGACCTGATAAAGATAAGCTATCTATTCCTAAATTTTTAACATTTATTCTAACATTTCCAATTGCTTGAACAGCATCTGTATGAAATATAATATTATGAGCATGTGCAATTTGTGCTATTTTTTCAATTGGCTGAATTGTTCCTATCTCATTATTTGCAAACATAATTGTAATTAAAATTGTTGAAGGTCTAATCGAATTTAATAGTTGTTGCAAATTTACAAATCCATTTCTATCTACGTCTAAATATGTTACTTCAAAGCCTTGTGCTTCTAGTCTTTTGCAAGTATTAAGCACAGCTGGATGTTCTATTTTACTTGTAATAATGTGCTTTCCTCTTGTTTGGTTTGCATAAGCTAGACCCTTTATTGCCAAATTATCGCTTTCACTTCCACAAGAAGTAAAATAAATCTCCTCAGGTTTAGCACCTAAGCTATTTGCTACTCTTTTTCGTGCTTGTTCTACTGCTTTTTTTGCTTGTTTGCCTAAGCTATATAACGAAGATGCGTTTCCATATTCAATATTAAAATACGGAAGCATCTCTTGCATAGCACTACTGCTTACTGGTGTTGTAGCAGCATGGTCAAAATATCTAATTTTCATTACTTTTACCTCTATTCTATTTTCCATTTTTGATAATTTTAATAATTTAGTATTTTTGATAATGTCTAAAATAACTCATTATCATTTTATTTTGATATTTTATTGCATTTAATATATTATATGTATTTTGGTTCACTTTGGACTACTATTTAATATGGTTTTTTTATGTGTTAATATTCAAAATTTTTATAACATATATTTTCATATTGTTTAGATATAAGAATAAGGATATTAAATTCTACAATAATTTAATATCCTTTATTTTAGTTACTTATTTTTAAATTTTACAATTAACAAACAATATGATTTTATAAGCTTCCTAATACATTAATGAAATTAACTAATAGCACAGCATCTAAAGTTATAAGCAAAGTAGCACTTACTACTGTCATTGTTATAATTTTATGCCTTTTTACCTTTTCTAATGCCCTTTCTAAAAATAAACTTGTCCAAGCTTTATTGGTTTTTCTTTCCCTTCTTGCATCTGCGCGAAGATTTAACACTAAATCTTTTGTATACTCCATAAAACATTCCTCCTAAAACATATATATTGCTAGTATTCATATTTTATGATAAAAATCGTATACAAAATTATGCTATATTATGCTATATTTCGGCATTTTATAATGACCCTTCTCCTTTTATGCTCTTTGCCAATTTTTCATTTATTCCTTTTATTTTAGTCAATTCTTCTATGCTAGCTTCTTTTATTTTTTGCACACTGCCAAACTTTTTTAATAATGCTTTTTTCTTAGCTGGTCCTATTCCGGGAATTTCATCTAGCTCAGATTTTGTAATGTCCTTTCCTCTTAGTTTTCTATGGTATCCAATAGCTTTTTCATGCACGCAGTCTTGAAAATAAGTTATAGTGTTCATTAGCCTTTCTGATAAAGGAAGTTCATTTCTATTTTCATCAATTAAAGCTCTGGTTGAGTGCTTGTCATCCTTAACCATTCCGAAAATTGGTATATCTAAGTTATATACATTTATTGCTTCTTTTGCTGCCCTCATTTGAGTTATTCCACCATCTACAAATATAGTATCTGGAAGCTCTCCAAATGCACCTTTTGGGTTATCTATTGAATGTTTTAATCTTCTAATTATAACCTCTTTCATGCACTCTGGGTCATCTTGACCAATTACTGTTTTTATTTTAAAAGTTCTAGATAAATTCTTTTTAACTGTTCCATCTTGAAGTACACACATTGCTGCAACTACATATTGACCAGAAATATTTGAAATATCGTAACTTTCTATCTTTCGTGGAAGCTTTTCCATTTTTAAAACTTTTTTAAATTCGTTTACTACACCATATTTTTCTTTTTCTGTATTTTCCAATGTTATTTTTGCATTATTTTCAGCCATTTCTACAAGTTTTAGCTTTTCTCCTTTTTGTGGAGATTTTATTTCTACTGCCCTTCCCATTTTTTCTGATAACGATTTTTCTAGCAAATCCTTATCTTCTATTTCCTCTTTTACCATAATTCTATGAGGAATTATTAAACTATCTAAATAATATTGTTTTAAAAAGTTAGAAAGAATTTCTTTGTCTGTTTCATCTTCTAATCCTTCTAAGAAATAATGCTCTCTACCTACCATTTTACTATTTCTAATGAAAAATACTTCTATGCAAACTCTTAACTCGTTTCTAGCTAAGCCAATAACATCAATGTCATTTTCAGAAAGATTAGAAACCTTTTGCCTTTCGTAACTTATCTTTTCTATTGCCAATTTTTTATCTCTTAGATATGCTGCCTTTTCAAACTCTAACTTTTTAGAAGCCTCTTGCATTTCCTTATCTAACTGCTTTATAAGTGCTTCTGTTTTACCTGATAATAAATTTATAATTTGGTTTATTTGCTCTCTATACTCTCCCTCCGAAATATAGTTCATGCAAGGTGCACTACATTTTTTTATATGATAATTAAGGCATGGTCTATCTTTAAATTTAAAACTTTTACATTGTCTAATTTTAAACTTAGATTTTATAAAATCCACCATTTCTTTTGCACTACCAGCACTTGCATATGGGCCAAAATACTTTGCCCCATCATTTAAAATTCTTCTAGTTATATATACATCAGGGTATTTTTCTTGAACATTTACTTTTATATATGGGTATGTTTTATCATCTTTTAATAAAACATTAAATTTAGGCATATTTTTCTTTATTAAATTACATTCTAAAATTAGGGCTTCTGATTCATTATCTGTTACAATGTATTCAAAATGGTCTATTAGAGCAACCATGTTTTCTATTCTTTTTGTTTTGTTATTTTTTCTAAAATATTGCCTTACTCTGTTTTTTAAAGAAATGGCTTTTCCAACATAGATGATTTTATCGTTTTTGTCATGCATTATATATACGCCTGGTTTATCTGGCAATTTTTTTAGTTCTTGCTCTATATCAAACATTCTTCTAAGCCCTCCTTTTCTTTTCATGAATGTATATAACTTATTTTATTAAATCTGCAAAATTCTTACCAAATTCTATACATTGCTCTTTCATTTCTTCATTTGGTGTCCATTCTTGCTTTATTCCATCATTTACTGTTTCAAATCCTGCTTTTTTTAAGCCATCTAGCATTTGACTTACAGCCTCTCCGCTCCAACCAAAACTTCCAAAAGCTGATGCTTTTTTCTCTTTTAATTTCATTCCTTTTATCATTTCTAGAATTCCTGCTATTGAATATAAATATCCATTATTTACTGTTGGTGAACCTACTAAAATTGCTTTAGATTTAAATACTTCTGTTAATACATCTGTTTTATCGTCTTTTGAAGTATTCATTATTTTAACTGTAACGTCTTTATCTGCACTTTGTATTCCATAAGCTATAGCCTCTGCCATTTTTCTTGTACTATTCCACATAGTGTCATATATTATTGTAATTTGATTTTCTTTGTAATTATCTGCCCACATTAAATACTTTTCAATAATTTGCTCTGGATTTTTTCTCCAAATAAGGCCATGGCTTGGGCATATCATTGTAAGAGGTAAATTAAGCTTTAAAATCTCATTTATTTTGTTTTTTACCATCATTCCAAATGGTGCTAATATGTTTGCATAATAAGTAATAGCTTGCTTCCACAAGTCACAACTATTTACTTCATCTGCATATAAGAATTCTGAAGCTAAGTGCTGTCCAAATCCATCATTACTAAATAATATTCCTTCTCCATCCATATAAGTGAACATTGTGTCTGGCCAATGTAACATTGGTGCTTCTATAAATGTTAATGTATGTTTTCCTATATTTAGAGTTTCTCCTGTTTTTACAGGTATAAAATTCCAATCTTTATGATATTGACCTTTTAATGATTTAATTGCATTTTGTGTACAATAAATAGGTGTATTGGGTATTTGTTCCATAAGTTCAGTTAATGCTCCACTATGATCTACTTCTCCATGTTGCATAATAACTGCATCAATTTTTTGTAAATCTATTTCTTTTTTTAAATTTGTAACAAATTCTCTATCATAAGGTAGCCATACAGTATCTATTAAGACGTTCTTTTCATCTCTTATTAAATATGAGTTATATGTAGACCCCTGTGTTGTAGTAAATTCATCTCCGTGAAATTTTTTAAGTTCCCAGTCTGTTTTTCCTACCCAAGTAATATATTCATTAATTTTCTTTTTCATAATCTAATACTTCCTTTCATTTAAATTATCTATTTTATATAAAAGTGAATTCTCTCATTTTTTTATTTTTCACTTTTCCTGTTGATTACTATTATCTCATAATACTTTGAAACCTATTTAATTATAGTATAAAAATTGAAAAAAAGAAACTAGAAATTAAAATTTTCTAGTTTCTTTGATAATTTGCTTTTATTTTTACTTGATATATTTATATATTCTTTTGCAAAAAATATATAAATTTGACACATTTGAAATTTTATAGTAATATAATGCTATTAAAGTTTACAAATTAAATTTACAAGAAAATTATTAAATTAAGATATATATTTATACAAAAGAATCTTAATATTAAAGTTATTTTCTTTATATCATTAAAAGAAAGGAGAGTAGTTTTAAAATTAAAGCGCCCGGACAATTGGCTTATAAATATTTATAAATATTTATGAAGTTTTAAAAAATTGTTGACGAGGTTAGGGTTTATCGAAAGACTCGGCGGATGGCCCTATGGCACTACATACTGCCATTAAATATTAGGTAAAAAATCATAGTGATATGATATAACAAATCTAATAAGGTATGTTTTAATTTGTATGCTTTCTTAAAATAATTTCTTAGAATGTATAACTTTGTATAGCTTTGTTTAACTTTCTAAGGAAAATTTAGTGTTCTAAAATTAGTTAGAGCATGATTTTAAAGGAGGTATTTTTTTATGTGTGGAATTGTTGGCTACGTTGGTAATAAAAAAGCCACACCGGTTTTAATTAAAGGCTTATTAAGTTTAGAATATAGAGGTTATGATTCTGCTGGTATTGCAGTTATAGAAGATGGTAAATTACTAGTTATGAAAGATAAAGGTAGAGTTGCTAATTTACAAGAAATTACTGATTCTATTAACCCTGAATCAACCATTGGAATTGCTCATACAAGATGGGCAACTCATGGAAAGCCATCAAGAGAGAACTCACATCCTCATATGGATAATAGCGGAGAATTTGCAGTTGTACATAATGGTATAATTGAAAACTATCATGAATTAAGAGAATTTTTAACTGAAAAAGGTTATAGATTCTTATCTCAAACAGATACAGAGGTAATTCCTAATTTAATTCATTACTACTATACAAATGGTGTTAAAACAGATACTCCATTTTTAAGTGCAGTAAAGTCTGCAGTAGATGATTTAAGAGGAAGTTACGCTATTGAAGTAGTTTCTAGTCTATATCCAGATACTATGATAGTTACTAGAAAGGATAGCCCTCTTGTTATAGGAAAAGGAAATGGTGAAAACTTTGTAGCATCTGATATTCCTGCTATACTTTCATATTCAAAAGATTTTTATTTATTAGATGATAATGAATATGCTGTTTTAACTGCTGATAGTATCAACTTCTTTGATAGTAGCTTGTCAGAGCATAGCAAACCTATTAAAAATATTGAATGGGATGCAACAGCTGCTGAAAAAAATGGTTTTGAAGATTATATGTTAAAGGAAATATATGAACAGCCAACTGCTATTAGAGAAACTATTGGAGCACATTTTCATTTAGGAGAAAAATGTGATTTTCCTGAAATTGCCATTACAGCTGATTATTTAAAAACTATAAATAAAATTTATATTATAGCTTGTGGTACTGCAATGCATGCAGGTTTAGTTGGTAAAAATGCTATTGAAAAGCTTTGCCAAATTCCTGTAGAAGTAGACATTGCTTCTGAGTTTCGTTATAGAAACCCTATTATAAATGATAAAACTTTATGCATTTATGTTAGTCAATCTGGTGAAACTGCAGATACAATAGCTGCCTTAAAATTAGCAAGGTCAAAAGGTGCAAAAACACTTGCAATTTCTAATGTTATAGGAAGCTCAATTACTCGTGAAGCAGATTATACTGTATATACACATGCAGGTCCTGAAATTGCTGTTGCTTCTACAAAAGCTTACACTTCACAAG
Organism: uncultured Clostridia bacterium; assembly: GCA_947629045.1. Classification (GTDB taxonomy): domain Bacteria; phylum Bacillota; class Clostridia; order TANB77; family CAG-508; genus CAG-273. The sequence continues at coordinate 38,152 of CANRCF010000004.1, forward strand.
TTGTATTATTAGTTATACTTGCTATGTATTTTGCAGAATTGTTAGGAACTACTGAGCAAAGCATTTTAGATAATCTAAAAGCTTCAATTTTAGATTTACCTACTGCTATTGAAACTGTATTAGACCAAACTGAACAAGTAAAAGAATTTGCAAATAAAATATATACAGAACATGATATGTATTTCTTAGGAAGAGGAACTGATTATTGTGTTGCTATGGAGGGCTCTTTAAAATTAAAAGAAATTTCTTACATTCACTCAGAAGCTTATGCAGCAGGTGAATTAAAGCATGGTCCTATAGCACTTATTGAAAATGGAATAACTGTAATTGGAATTTTAACAGATCCTAATTTAGTAGAAAAGTCAATTAGCAATTTACAAGAAGTAGTTTCTAGAGGTGCTAAAACCTTTATAATTACTAATCAAAAACTTACAAACACAAGCTTTGATTTTATAATAAATATTCCAGAAACTGAGTCTATCATATCACCTATTGTTTCTATTATTCCGCTTCAACTTCTTGCTTATTACATTTCTAAAAACAAAGGATTAGATGTTGATAAACCTAGAAATTTAGCAAAGTCGGTTACTGTTGAATAAAAAATACCACCCTATCTTAAATAGATAGGGTGGTTTTGTCTTCTTCATAGACGTTCCATTTAGATTGCCATAAAAAAATGTGTTTAGCATATTTCATACTACTATTGCCTTACTACTGTTGCCATATTGCTACCTAACGATGGTATCTTTGGCATCAGGTCCTATGCCAATGTATTTGACTGGAACTCCAGTATAAGTTTCAATAAATTCAATGAACTTTTTAGCACGTTCATCAAGTTCATCGAAGCTTTTAACTCCCTCTGTGCTCCAACCACCTTCAAAGGTTTTGTATATTGGCTCACAGTTTTCAAGGTCAACAGGGACATAAGTTATTACTTGTTCTCCCTTGTAATCGTATGCTCTGCACACTTGAATTTCTTCGAATTTGCCGATGGTGTCTAAGTGGTTTAAGGCTAATGAAGTGCAGCCGTTTATATAGCATGCATCCAATACCATTACCAAATCCAGCCATCCGCATCTTCTCGGTCGATTTGTGGTTGTACCATATTCATGGCCAAGCTCACGTATTCTGTCTCCTACTTCATTGTTCTGCTCAGTAGGAAATGCTCCTTCGCCCACTCTTGAAGTATAGGCTTTCATAACACCTATTACCTCACTTTGCTTGTTCAAAGGAACTCCTGCACCTGTGCAAGCCCCACTTGCTATTGGATTAGATGAAGTAACATCTGGATATGTACCCCAATCCAAGTCCAAGAAAGTAGATTGTGCACCTTCGAGAACAATGTTTAGGCCTTCTTTCCTTAGAATAGGTTTAGTGTCCTTTACAAACTCTGCAAGGTACTGACCTAACTCAGAATATTCTTCGAAGATTTCATCCACCTCGCTTTCGCAGATGGTATGGCCGGCAGACATAAGATCAGCACTTTCCATCATCAGTATGAAATGGATTTTTTCCTTTAGAGTTTCAGGCTTTCCTACCAAATCGCACATGCGAATACCTACTCTTTCGCTTTTGCTTTGATAGCAAGGTCCAATTCCTCTTAAGGTAGTGCCTATTTTCTTGTCACCCCTTTGAGCCTCCTGAATTTTGTCTAGTTCCACATGAATTGGCAAAATCACGTGTGCCCTATTACTGATGACAAGATTATCCGGGGTGATTTTGATTCCTCTCGCCTTTAGCTCTCTGATTTCTTGAGCCAAAACACGAGGATCAATCACAACCCCTGTGCCTATGATTGATAAAACGTTTGGATTGATTATAGAAGCCGGAAGCAGATGAAGTTTATAAGTTTCACCTTCGGAAACAACAGTATGACCTGCATTATTTCCACCAGTGCACCTTATTACAACATCTGCATTTTGCATCGCAAAATGACAAACCCGGCCTTTGCCTTCATCTCCCCATTGTGTTCCAACAATTGTTCTTATCATGTTTCATTTCTCCTTTGTGTAAAAATTTTTGGAACATCTATATAAAACCTTTATACAAAATAATGCATAAAGATATTAAAGAATTACGCATAGAATTATATAACATTTTTATGTCAATTACAAGTTTTTTTCTTTATTTGCCCTTATATTTTTTTATTTGCTCTTATATTTTCTTTACTATTATTGAAAATCATTAAAATTTATGGTATAAATATATCAATAAATCAAAGAAAAAACTTATTAAAAAATAAAAGAATATAGTTTTATACTATTAAAAAGCCATTCGTATGAATGGCTTTTTTCTAATGCTTAGCATCAATTCGAGTCAAGTCATATTTATAACAAAATCTTTAAAATAATTAGTAAGACTGCACCCGGTATTCCAAGCAAACCCACTAATACTGATGTACCTACATTAAGCCCTATATGAAAACTAAATGCACTTCCAACTAAGTTTATTATAAAAATAAGTAGTCCACCTAAAAATGAGTTTAATATTAACTTAAAAATTGCCCTAAAAGGAATGGAAAATACCTTTCCTATTACTACAAGTGCAATTATACAACCTAAAATAACAAAAACATTAGAAAAGTCCAAATATTATCACCCTACCCTACAAATTAATTGTAAATATATGATTCTATATACATATAAACTTTATAACCTTCATATTTTTTAATTTATAGTAAATACTTATGATAATATTTGGACAAATATTACTTATCCAACTTGATTTTTTCTAAAATAAAGCTCCTCTATCATATTTAGTGAAATTCCCTTTTTTCTGGCTTTGTTTACAAGGAAATCCAGCTTACTCTTTGTTGCTTTTATTTGATACACATAGTAATCAACTAATCCTGCTTCTGCTGTTTCAAAATTTTTATTTGCTAAGTCTAATTCTCTTTTTGCTTTAATCACACTCATAATTAATTCTATGTTTTTTTCATCTTCTGTTTTCTCTACAAGTAAATCTTCTTTTTCATAATCTCCATACATATTTCTATCTCCTTTTTGCTTATAGTATATAAAGATTTTTTCTTTTTATACTTTTATCTCTTGCTTTTCAATGAATTTTATAAAAATATTTCAAAGATAATAATTCCTAACGACTGTATAACAAACAAATTGAAAATATTTGATGTAAGTAAATTATTTGTTGCCTCTATTACCCCATCTTCTGCTTGTTTTTCTTTATTATAATGCTTCTGCGCTTCTAAAAATGTAATAAGCTCTGGAACGCTTGTAATAAAGCCTAATAGTATACCAATTATCCATTGTGGAATCCTAAAATTAATACATAATGCTTCTAATGTGTCACTTAATAAATTTCCAACTGTATAAAGCAAAATTGCTATGATAACTAAATATACAGTATATTTTATAATGATTTTAATCTTTCCTCTTACCCATTTTGTTTCTTCCTGTATTTCTTTTTCTTGTATAGTTTGCCTTTTTAAATAAACTTTATGTGAGTTATTGTTTATAACATAAAATGCTAAAAATAATAATATGAAAATTGGCAAAATTTCTACTGAATATTCTATATTAAATATAAACAAAAACGCTGGTATTGCTATTGTAAGTATCACCATTATTAAATCTATTGTAATTGCTCTGTTAGCTAATACTTTTTGATTTTTATTTATATATACTGTAAATAAGTACTGTACTAAATTTATTATATTCGAGCTTATTATATTGTATGCACCTGCTGATATAAGACCTGTAAATGATGAAAAGCAAACTGTTAAAAGCTCTGGTGTAGAGGTTGCAATTCCTGCAACATTTCCTATTGTTTTTGGTTTTAAATTTAAAGCCTCCCCCAGTTTTCTCAAGACAGGTACTAATAAATATTTTGATATTACCACAATTATTCCTGTATAAAATATGAACTTTATAAATGTCCAAATTAAGTTCAAGTTTTTACCTCTTATCTTTATATTTTTTCCTATTTTACCCATTTAAATAAATTATATAACAATTTTTATTAAGTTTTAATATAACAGAAAATTATGTGTTTTTTGCACCTTGCTGTCGCACCATAAAGGTGCTCCAAACGCGCTTCGCTTGAGAAACGCTTAAGCGGTGCTACAAAACATATAATTTTCTGCTATAATCTTCTATTATAACTAAATAATAATTGCAAAATGGCTTAAAGAAGTGTATAATACTTACATAATAAATTTATGAGGTGAGCTTTTATGATAGATATTAAATTTTTAAGAGAAAATCCTGATGTGGTTAGAGAAAATATTAAGAAAAAATTTCAAGACCACAAACTTGTTTTAGTAGATGAAGTATTAGACTTAGATGCTAAAAATCGTGAAGTAAAATTAAAAGGTGATGAATTAAGAAGTAAAAGAAATTCTTTAAGTAGTGAAATTGGGAACCTAATGAAGCAAGGCAAAAAAGAAGAAGCAGAAAATATTAAAGCCCAAGTTCAAGAAATTAATCAAGAATTAGTTGATAACGAAAAATTAGAAGAAGAATATGGTGCGCAAATTTTTGAAAGAATGATGAAAATTCCAAACATTATTCATGAATCTGTTCCTATTGGAAAAGATGATAGTGAAAATGTTGAAATCGAAAAATTTGGGGAACCTACAATTCCTTCTTATGAAATTCCATATCATACAGATATTATGGAAAAGTTAGAAGGCATTGATTTAGATAGTGCTCGTAGAGTTGCTGGAAATGGCTTTTATTATTTAATGGGTGATATTGCAAGATTACATTCAGCTGTTATTTCTTATGCAAGAGATTTTATGATAAATAAAGGCTTTACTTACTGCGTTCCACCTTTCATGATTCGTAGTAATGTAGTAACTGGTGTTATGAGTTTTGAAGAAATGGATGCTATGATGTACAAAATTGAAGGCGAAGATTTGTATTTAATTGGTACAAGTGAGCATTCTATGATTGGTAAATTTAAGGAACAGCTTTTACCTAAGGATAAGCTTCCATATACTATGACTTCATATTCTCCATGTTTTAGAAAAGAAAAAGGTGCACATGGTATTGAAGAACGTGGTGTTTACCGTATTCATCAATTTGAAAAACAAGAAATGATAGTTGTTTGCGAGCCTGAAGATAGCTGGAATTGGTATGATAAACTATGGTCATACACAGTAGAATTATTTAGAAGTATGGAAATTCCAGTTCGTACTTTAGAATGTTGTAGTGGAGACTTAGCAGACTTAAAGGCTAAAAGCTGTGATGTAGAAGCTTGGAGCCCTAGACAACAAAAATATTTTGAAGTTGGTAGCTGTTCTAACTTAACAGATGCACAAGCAAGACGTCTTGGAATTCGTATTAAAGGCGAAAAAGGAAATTACTATGCACATACTTTAAATAATACAGTAGTTGCTCCACCTCGTATGTTAATCGCATTTTTAGAAAATCATTATCAAGAAGATGGAAGCATTACTATTCCAGAAGTTTTATGGTCATATATGGGTGGTACAAAAATTTTAAAGCCAAAAAATTATTAATTTTTAAATTAATTATAAATGAAAATATTATGTTTTTTTCACTCCATCCCTGCTTCGTAACAACTTGTAAATCAAATTTTACTTTGCAAAATTTGATAACAATTTGTAACTCGTTGGTCCCCACAGCCTCGTTACAAAAACATAATATTTTCATTTATATAAATTTATAATTATTTTAATTGGAGGAATTATAATGATTGTTAAGAATCCACAGTTTAAAATTTCTGCTGTAAGCCCTAAGCAATATCCTAATGATAATCTGCCACAAATTGTTTTAGTTGGTAAATCTAATGTTGGTAAATCTTCTTTTATAAATACTTTGGTTAATCGTAAAGGTTTAGCTAGAACCAGTAGTGAACCTGGAAAAACTAGACAAATTAACTTTTATGATATTGATAACAAATTCTATTTTGTTGATTTACCTGGATATGGATACAGTAAAATGTCTAAGGCTGAGCAAGAAAAAGTTGGCAGTTTTATTGAAGAATACCTTTCTTCTAGTAAAAATATTGCTCTTATTGTTTTTCTTATTGATATTAGGCATTTACCTACTGAAAATGATAAACTTATGTATGATTATATTTTTAAGACAAATCTTCCTTGCATAGTAATTGCAAATAAAGCTGATAAAATTGCTGTTACAAAGGTTGATGAAGAGGTAAAAAATTTACAAGAAATTTTGAATCCTTTAAAAGACTTAAAATTTTTGCCTTTTTCTTCTGAAAGAAAAGTTTATACTGACGAGGTTTGGAAGGCTTTTGAAGACGTTATCAATTTATAATATTTTCTTTCATATTTATAACGTCAAGTGAAAAGTTAAATGCAATTCTGTATAGTAAATGTATTTGGTATAAATTAAGTAAAATTAAGAAAATTTAAGAAAAATTTTTTGTTGACTTTTAAGTCAAAATGAAGTATAATAAGGGTATTCCATTTATGGAATAAATATTTAAAAGGGGGCAGTTTTATGCCGAGAAACAACAGTAGCTTTAACAAAAACCTTGTGGTGCGGTTCGTAGATAACGAACATGCAAAAAATGCATTTCGTGAATTTCGAACGAGATTTCCAAGTTGCCTTCCTAAGTCGAATGACTTAAGTAAGGTTTCTGAGGATAAAGTAATTATTCAGGAAAATTCCATTCGTGGAATATCCCGTAGCAACGCAAGGCAGTTTCTGCTCAGTTGCGTTGGTGCAATTCCCGGTTAAAAATAATCTCTTTAAAAAGGTGATAGCTTAATTGCTATCACCTTTTTTTGCAACTACAACAAATCTTCCATCTTCTTGAGAATATTCACAAGTAGATAGTGTTAATAACTGATCTCCGTAATTTGCTTCTATTCCAGTATCATAGATACTTGCCTCTTTTGCACTATCTACAAATTCATTATATTCTTCTTCTGTTTTTGCATTTATGAAATAATAATATCTAAATACATCTCTTTCTTTTTTATAATATATTTTTGAATAGAATACTGCTAATATTTCATATTCACTATCATCTTTATTAGTAGTAAATCTTATTTTTTTATGTTGCTTGTAGAAGTCTTCACTTTTATATTTTAATAAATCTTCAAACATAATTCCACTTCTAGTTCTATGTCCATATATTAAGTAATTTGAGCTACCCTGAACTAAATCAAAATCTTTATCTAAAAATAAACATCCAACAACTGATTTTTCTTTTTTATAATTATGATTTAGGTAAAAATCATTGTCTTTTGTTTGTGTAACTGGATAATTAATATTTGTGCCCTCTATTTCTAGCCAACCTATTATTTCATTATTGACTTTTTGCATTTCTTCTAGTTCAAGCATTCTTTCTGTTTTATCTTCAGTAATCTCTTTTTTATCTATTTCAATATTACTTAATATATCTGTATAATCTTTTTTAGCTTTATAGTTGCAATATGTGTCATAAACTATATAGCAAATTCCACAAATAAAAATTATAATTAATATTATTAATAATATTTTTAGTATTTTTTTACTTGTTTTATTATTTTCATTATTATTTTCTTGTTTCATAGTTGCTCTCCTTATTTCAAAGTACTTTAATATAATTTTAAATTAATTATACTTCTTCCAAATTTTTTCTTCGGCTTCAAAGTACTTTAATATAATTTTCTTTAAAATTCAAGTTACTATTTAAGAATGTGCGACTAATGATTAATTAGCCGCACACATAGTTTTATTCTAATTCTCTGCTAAGAACTATAATTCATATTTATTTAATTTTTTAGTTAGAACTACAATTCCTATCATAGCTATTAGAGTTATCATTACTACATAATTTGTTATGTCTAATACTCCAGTTTTTGGTGATTCGTCTTTTTCAACTGTTGCTTTATAGAAGTATGTTATTGTCTTTGTTTCTTCCTCAATTAGTCCTGTTTCTTCTCCGTCTATTCCATTTGCTACATATCCTTCAATTACTGGTGCAGTTAAAGTGTATATATCTCCAACTTCTCCTTCTATTATTGTAGAATCACTAATTTGGTTTCCATCTTTATCTCTATATTCTACTACTATTTTTCCAGACTTCTTTTCGCAACTTATTTCTATCTTATAATTTTCAGTAATGTTTTCAATAGTAATTTCTCCACCTTTATAGTATTTTCTTAATTGTTCTTTACTATATCTTTGTCCATTTATTGTAATTGAAATTACAGAATAGCCTTCATCTGGTTTAAATGTTACTGTTACATTATCATGAATATATACTGATGTTTTTGTATCTGCTTTTGTTGATTCTTCATTTGTTTTTCCAATTTCTATTGTTCCATTAGTTATTTTAGCTTCTACATCATATTGTTTTTTATGATATTTATATGTTACTTCTAAATTGCCTTCTAGTGTTACTGTTTCTCCTACTGTTGCTTTTATTTTTGGATTTGTTATTACTTCATCAAAATCATAATCTTCAAATTTTTGTGCTTCAATTTTATATGTATCATATAAGTATTTATCTCCTACTTCAGGTACACTTACGTTTGGAATATCATTTCCATTTTCATCTACATATTTAACTGTTAGTTTTACTGGTATTCTTTCACATACTACTGATATATTGTGTGGTTTCATTATTCCACCTTTATTCTCCTCATGTGTATGTTCTTTTCCCGTTTCGTCTTTTTCGTCGTTAATTGTTATTTCATATTTATTTCCTTTTAGATATTTACTTATTTCATCTAAGCTTGTTATTGTTTTATCATCTATTTGAATTGATTTTACGTAATATCCATTTTTTGGCTCAAATTTAACTGTTATTTGGTTATGAATAGCTACATCCATTGTTAATTTTGAGTTTACTGTTGTGTCAGTATTTTTTAATGTTTTTCTTGTTGTGCCATTTTCTATTATTATTTCTCCATCTTTTATTGATGCTTCTACATTATAGTGCTTTTGGTTGTAATAGTATATTACTTCTGTGTTTCCTGTTCCTGATACTTTTCCTATTTTGTTTCCTGCTTCTTGTTTTAGCACATAATCTTCAAATTCTTTAGCACTTGTAGTATATTCATTTCCTACTAACATTTCAGTTTCAGTTTTAGTTGTTTCTCCATCAACCACTATATCTGAATTGTTATTATCTACATCTAAATATCTTACTACAAGTTTTCCTTTATTTAATGCTGTTTCTGTCTTACAATTAAATTGGTATGTTTTATTTACTTTTTCTGAATCTTCATAATCAAGCTCTATACTTCCTGTTATACTATTTTTTATTGTTGAGTCTTCTAGTGTCATTCCTGTATAGCTTAATTTTATTGTTTTTGTTATTGTTATTTCTGCTTTTCCATTTTTATATGTGTTTATTATTTCATCTTCTTGCAAGCTTAATAATTCAGCTACTTTTTCGTGAGTTATTATCCATACTATAGCATTTTCGCTTTCGTTGTAATATCCATCTCCTACATTAAGAACCTTATTTATTCTATTATCTGCTGAAAGTTCATATATTAATGCTAAATTTAGGTCTTTTCCAATTACACCTGCAAATTGATCTATTGATATTTTAAATGTTATTTCATATTCTACTTCTGGATTTGTTCCACTTACATTTTCTCCAATTTGTGTTGGTGTTCCTACCTGAGTTATTTCACCTTCTACTATTGTATTTTTTTCTACATAACTGTCTGATACTGTTACTGTAATTTTGTTTCCTTCTCTAGTTGGATTTCCATATGTTGTCTTATCAGCATCATATTCTGATAAATCCCCTCTTTTTACTTCTACTTCTTTTACTGTATAAGTAATTAGTTTTCCGTTTTCATCATATTTTTCAAGATTTGTAAATAATTCTTTCTTCCAACTATCAGCTTTGCTTATGTTAGCTTTTTGTATTGGTGTATTTTGGTTATTTTTATATAACTCTATTTCTAATTCTTCAGGTCTTTTTCCTCTTATATCGTTATAGTCATTCCATAATTTTTCTACTTCTAGTAATGTTTCTCCTGTTAATAAATTTGTTACATTTATTGTTGTTTTTCCTGTTGCTGTTCCTGTAATTTCAGTTGCTACTTTTCCATTGATATCAACTGTTGTTACATATCTATCTCCTTCATCATTTACTTGATTTAAAGCTTCTACTTCTACTCTATAAGTATGTTCTCCCTTAGAATCTAGTAAATCTAATTTTACTGTTGATGTTAAATTTGTATTTGATAATGTAATTGTTTTATTTGCTACTGTCTCTTCATCCTTATATATTGTTACAGTTAGGTTTTTTGGTCTTAATGTTAAACTATCATTGTCATCTTTCCATATTCCATTAATTTTTACCTCTTCTTTTTGTGCTACTAATATATCTGCTTGTTTTCCTATGTTTCCGTTTTCATCGATTGCTCTTATATGTAAATATGTTGGGCCAAGATTATTAATATTACATACTATCTCTGTTTCTTCGGTTGTTTTTTTAGTTGAAATTTCACTTGATGAAAGTTTTGTACTAGCACTTCCATCTACAACATACTCGTATTCTTTTACTCCTGAAGCCTTTGTTGTTTGTGTAATAGTATTAGAAATTGAATTTGCGGGTTCTTGGCTAGTAGTACCATCTTTTCTTGCTTCTACTTCATAGGTATATGTAGTTCCTACATCATTTGCTGAATATGATATAGTAGCTGTATTTCCATCAGTTGAATATTCTCTATTAGCTTCTATCTCTGTTGGTGCATCTGGTCCTGTTATATCAGTAAATGATATATCAGTTAATTTTGTAGATGTATCGTTATCAGTATTGCATAAAAAGAAAATTAAGTTAGCAATGATTTTTTGCTCATCATCAGTAGCTTTACCACTTGAATGTCCCGTTTGTATCATAGCACAAGTACCATAACTCTGTTTTGATTGGTAAGTAGTAAGATAGAAATTTTCATCACTTGGAAGATTTTCATAAAAATTACCATTATCAGTGAATTTTAACCAAATATCTCCTATAGCGTGTTGTCCTAATACATGGCTAGCAGGTATTGTAAGTACAGTATCTTCTCCTCCTATATTATGTGGGTAACTTGTGAAAACCCCCTCTTTATTTATATAAACTTTTTCAGATGCTTGAAAACTATAGGTTGTATCACACTTAACAATTCCTACATATTTTTCTCCCAATTCTGCAAAATATGGATGGTGCTGACCACTTCTCAAACAAATTGTATCATGACCAAATATAGCACTATGACCTGCTTCAATAAATTCTCCAACCGCTTTAGCTGAATCTTCATTTAAGTCACAACCATTTCCACCATTTGAATCTGCTGATCCAAAGAAAATTACATCATACTTGTAATCTCCCGTAGTTCCATTTTGCTTTAAGCATGCATCATTATCTTGAGTTTCATAGTTTGTATTAAAATCACTTAATGATACTGGAGTAACTTTAATTAATGGTAATCCTTGAACATCTCCATAATGATTTGTTTCCATCCATGTATGTAAGTTTTCCTTAACACCATCAATAGGATATACATTAAGAACTTTAATTTCTTTAGTTGTATCTATGTTTGGTATATCTATGAATGTTGTTCTAGTGTCATCTGTTCTTTTCATAGTATACCTATAAGTTCCTTCTTCTTTTGAAGTCCACTCCCATTCTAAATTTAAAGTATTCTTTTCATCATTTGGATTTGGATTCTCTTTAGTACTTTCACTAATACTTAATTTGATATCATAGTCTTCATTTGTTGCCTTAGCATTATTATTTGCAAAAACCACATTAAATGGTGCAAAGTATGTTAAAATTTGAATAATTACAATTATCAAAAATAATGCTTTGTTTCTTTTAACCATTATAAAATGCATCTCCTTTACATAAAATTTTAGTTGTATTTACAAATTAAGCCTAATATCAATAATCGTGTGTAATTATATCATAATTATGTAAAATATTCAATGGTTTTTTATTATTTTTCTATATTGTAATATTCATACAAGAATTTTATAATTGATAAATAATTTTTACTTTTTAAATAACCTTTTTATAATACTTCTACAATATTATAAAAAGGTTATTATTTTCTTATTTATTTTCAATTTCTTTTTCTATTTTAGTAATTGCCTTCAAGGCTTTTGGTCTTTCTAATGTTACTATGTGCCCACAACCTAAGCATTTTAATTTAAAATCAACGCCAACTCTGGTTAGTTCCCATAGTTTGCTACCACAAGGATGTTGTTTTTTAGTTCTTACTATATCTCCTACTTGGTATTCCATTAGAAACACCTCCTCATTTTATAATCTTTTATTTTCTATTTACAGTTTTTAATTTAAATTTCTTTGTTTATATTTGTTAATCTGTAATTCTTTTTATTCTCTTTTCTACACTTTCTTTTCCAAGCACTTGCATAATTTCATATAGGTCTGGGGTATTTTGTCTACCGGTTAAAGTTACTCTTAAAACTGTGCTAATATCTCCAACATGACCTGGATATGCTTCTGGATTTTGCTTGTATTCTTTTACTTCTCTTGCATAACCAAGCTCTCCTGCTAAGTCTTTCATTTTATCAAACCATGTCTGTTTATCATCATTTATATCAAAATATTTTTCTAGATATAATGATAAAATTTTCTTTATCTCATTTTTGTTATTTATTTTTGCATATTCAAAATCAGTACCCATTTTGAAAAATTCATCATCATACATATAAATAATTGCATTTTTTACATCAGACCATTTACTTATGTCTTTTCTAGGCTTAGCATTTCCTCTTTCAATTCCAAATATTTTAAGTGAATATTCTTTGTCTGATAATAGATTTGCAAGCTCTTTGTCATATCTATCTGCCCATGCACTTACTTCCTCATACATAGCTTCCTTAGTGTATTTTGAAATAACATTTTTTGAAACATCTAATAGTTTAACAATATCAAAAATTGCTCCACTTACGCTCATTTTGTTAATTTCAAACTTAAATTCAGACATATCAGCATCTGGATTTGCTCTTCTCCAACTTTCAAAATTAGAGTTACCAATATTCATTAAATATTCGCAAACAGCTTGTGCTGGGATTCCTTCTTCATGGTAATAGCTAACTGCTGCTTCTGGGTCTTTTCTTTTGCTTATTTTTCTCTTTTTACCATCTTCCTCTTTTAAAATAGGTGCATAATGGCAATACTTTGGTGTTTTAAATCCAAGTGCCCTAAATAGCTCTAAATGTAAAGGAATTGAAGATACCCATTCATCTGAACGAATAACATGAGTTACTCTCATTAAATGGTCATCTACTGCATGTGCAAAGTGATATGTAGGAAGTCCGTCTGCTTTTATTATGACTATATCTTGGTCATTTTCAGGGAAATCAATATTTCCTTTTATAACATCATGGTGTCTTATTTTCTTTTCTTCGCTTCCCATTGATTTGAAACGAATTATATATGGCACACCTGCCTTTATTTTTTCGGCTGCTTCATCTACTGGCAAATTACGATATGTTGCCCAAACACCATAATAACCTGTTCTTATTTTTGCTGCCTCTTGTTTTTTTCTCATTTCTTCTAATTCTTCTGGTGTTGCAAAACAAGGGTATGCTCTACCTTGCTCTATTAAATATTTAGCATAAGCTTGATAAATAGGTGCACGATTGCTTTGTTTGTATGGTCCATAAGAACCCTTTTCCTCTGTTTCATTTATCATTCCTTCATCAAATTCTATACCAAAATCTTTAATTGAGTTTACTATTTGTAAAACCCCATCTTCTATTTCTCTTTTTTGGTCAGTGTCTTCTATTCTTAGTAGAAATACACCATTAGTTTGCTTTGTAAGTTGTCTATTTATAACACACTGCATAAGACCACCAACATGTACAAAGCCTGTTGGGCTTGGTGCAAATCTTGTTACTATTGCTCCTTCTTCTAGGTTTCTTTCTGGATATTTTTCTTCATAATATGATATTTCTTTTGCATCTGGAAATATTAAGTCTGCTAGTTCTTTATAGTTCATATAGGTAAACTTCCTTTCTTTTCTCGTTTTTGTACTTATGTATTATACCAGATTTTTTTTAATCTTACAATATTTATTTTTTGTTTTTAAATGTTCAATGTTTTGTCTAGATTTTACCATTTTTTTACATATTTTGACTTATTTGTTTACTTTTAATATCTTGTTTGCTATAATAATTTATGAAAAATTGTTGTAAAATTAATAAAAAATAAGGAGAGTAATATGCGAGAATATAATGTATATATTGATGAGAGTGGAGATGAGGGAATAAAAAGAGGTAGTGAATGGTTTATTTTAACTGCTATTATCGTACCCAAAGAATATGACTTAACTTTATCTAATAAAATTATACAGATTAAAACTGCTATGAATATGAATAGAAAAGACCAATTACACTGGAATAAAATACTCAAATATGATAAAAAAATTCAAATTATATATGACTTAATTGCAGAAAATTTTAAAATTATTCATGTTGCGATTAATACTTTTGAAATTAATAAACTTCAGTCTAAAGATTTATATCCTTATTTTATGAGTTATTTAATCGAAAGAGTATCTTATTATGTTACAAATAATAAAGGTATATGCAATATTTTTATTAGCACTAGAAACGAAAATAATACTGAGAAAAATACATATTTAAAAAATGAATTAATCAGTAAAAGAAAATATCATCATATTTTAACTAAATGTATTAATGATATTAATTTTATTGATAATAGAAAGAAAAACTTATTGCAATTAGCAGATGTTTGTTGTAGTTCTTTTGCACAAGCTATAAAATATAATACTAATCAAGAATGGGAATATGTTATAAAACTAAAGTCTAATATTTGGAATTATCGAGGATTAATTATTGGTTATGGAATTAAATTTTATCCTCCAATAGAATGGTTTAAAAGATTCCCTATTATGCTTAATTTAAGTGCATAATATAAGAGTAATCCTCCCGATTATGCTTTCCCATACATCTAAGTGTACTGCCAACAGATAAACTGTCGACCCATAATTTATTCGGCGAATGAATTACTCTTATTATATATATTATACATTTTTTTCAAAAAAATGCAAGTATTTGGTAAAAATTGTTTATAATCTTTAATAAATTTGTTTTGTTAAACTTCCATAATAATAGGTAAAATCATTGGGTTTCTCTTTGTTTTTTCAAAAATATAATCTCTTAATGTGTCTTTTACATTCGTTTTAATTGTTGTCCAATCACGAATGTGGTTTTCTTCACATTTTCTTACTTCTTCACGAATAACCTTTTTAACATCATCCATTAAATTTTCAGATTCTCTAACATAAACAAATCCTCTTGATATTACATCTGGGCCTGCGACTATTTCTCCTGTGCTATCATCCATTGTCATAACAATAATGATTAAACCATCTTGTGATAAGTGCTGTCTATCTCTTAGAACTATATTTCCGACATCTCCAACACCTAAACCATCAACTAATATTTTTCCATTTGGTACAGATGTTGTAATTTTAGCTTCATTTGGATTTAATTCTAGTGTTTTACCATTTCCCATTATAAATATGTTTTTAGGCTCTATTCCCACTTTTTTTGCTGTTTCAGCGTGTGCTATAAGTTGCCTATACTCACCATGAACTGGCATAAAGTATTTTGGTTTTGCTAATGTCAAAATTAGTTTTTGTTCTTCTTGACATGCGTGACCTGATACATGTATATCTTCAAGTGAACTATAAATAACTTCTGCTCCAATTTTCATTAATTCGTCAATTACCTTAGATACTAGTTTTTCATTTCCCGGTATTGGATTTGCTGAAATTATAACCATATCATTTGGTGTAATAGTTACTTTCTTATGCTCTCCATTTGCCATTCTAGTAAGGGCGGACATTGCTTCTCCTTGGCTACCAGTTGTGATTATTACTAATTGGTCATCACGGTAATTTCTAATATTATCAATATCAATGAATGTATTTTCTGGTACATCAATATAGCCTAATTCTATTGCTGCATTTATCATATTCATCATACTTCTACCACATACAGCAATTTTTCTACCATATTTAATAGAAGAATTTACAATTTGTTGTACACGATGTACATTTGATGCAAATGTTGCTACTACAATTCTTTTAATGTTATTTAAGAAAAGTCTGTCAAACACCTCTCCTACTGAACTTTCAGACATTGTAAAACCTTTTCTTTCACTATTTGTACTATCAGAAAGCAATGCTAAAATTCCATCATTACCTAGCTCTGCAATTCTGCCTAAGTCTATTACTTTGTCATCAATTGGTGTATAGTCTATTTTAAAGTCGCCTGTGTGAAGTACTACACCTACTGGTGTATGAATAGCAAGCATTACAGAGTCTGGAATACTATGGTTACTTCTAATAAATTCTACCTTCATGCTTCCAAAGTTTATGGTTTCGCCTTGATTTACTATGTGTATTTTTGCACTATTTGTTAAATTATGTTCTTCCAATTTGTTATTTATAAGTGATACTGTTAGCTTTGTTGCATAAATTGGTATATTTATTTGTTTTAAAATGTATGGTATAGCTCCTATATGGTCTTCGTGACCATGAGTTATAACTAAACCTTTTATTTTTTCTTTGTTTCTTTCCAAATAGGTTATGTCTGGGATTACTAGGTCTACACCTAGCATGTCATCTTCTGGGAATTCTAAACCGCAGTCTACAAGTATTATTTCGTTTTCATATTCAAATACTGTAATGTTTTTTCCTATTTCTTCTAATCCACCTAGTGGAATTATTTTTAAGTTTGATTTTTTAAATTCAAATTTTTCTTTGGCTTCGTAACCTCTTTTTTCTCTTGAAATTGCACTTCTATCATGACCTGACTTTTTGCTTTCATTTCTCTTTATTGTTGTTGACCTACTTTGCTCTCTTCTTTGTTCTTTAATATTTTCTTTTATATCTTCTTGAATATTAATTAAATTATCGTTTCTTATTTTACTATTTCTTGTAGTTCCTATTTTGTCTACTTCCTTTCTATTTCTATAATTATTTCTTCTTTTTTCGGGCAAATTCTTTTTACCCTGTTTATTCTCTTGTAACATCTCTTTTGTCATTATTCATTATCCTTTCTTCTCTTTTATTTTTAGCTTATTAATTTTTTTTAGATTTATTAATTTTTAACGTTATTGTTTTTCAGCTTTATTGCTTTTTAGCTTTATTAATTTTTAATATTATTGTTTTTCAGTTTTATTGCTTTTAGCTTTATCATTTTTAAACACAAAAAAATAGCTTATATAATACTATAAACTATTTTGATTTTCCTTTTATTTAAAAAATATTTACCATTTTTTATTTTTTATGCAAGAAATAAATATGTTTTTCTATTTCCGCCCCAAACATATTCAAAATGTTTCTTGCTTATTATTTATATTCTTATATTTCCGCTCAAAATTTTATTTATAATATTATACTTTTATGTTTTTATATTTAAAATAATAAATCTCATCTTTACCATAATTGGTAACAACTGTCTTTTATTATACATCTTTTTTGAGCCGTTGTCAAATTTGCTTTTTTGCCGAAATTATTTGCATATAAAATTTTTTACTTTGCTTTTATATTTTATTTGCTATTTATTTAATTATATTAAAAAATAAAATTAATATATTTATAAATTATAAAACTATAGTTGCACCAATAATTCCTGCATCATTTCCTAAGGTTGCAAATTTAATTACTGGCAATGCATTTTTGTTAAATACATATTTTCTACTATTAAATTCTTCTAATAGCATTTCATATAAAATATCTTTAAAATACACAAAGCTTCCACCTAAGCAAATTGCTTCTGGCTCTAATAAGTCTATTACATTTGATAAACCTATTATCAAGTTATCTATATATTCCTCTAATATTTTTTGCACTACTACTTCTTCGTTTCTTTTCTTTAATTTCTCTTCATGTTCTTTTAGATTTTTACATCTTTCATTTAATTCATCTTTATTTTGTTTTAGATTTTCATTTAATTCTTCTCTATGTTCTTTTAAATTTTTGTTTCTTTCTTTAAGCACATTTAAAAGTTCTTTTGCGTTAATATCTTTATTTAACCCCATTGCATCTATTAGAGCATTTTTTAATCTTTTCATTGAGCAATAAGTTTCAAAGCATCCACTTTTTCCACAATTGCATGAAATTCCATCTTTTTTAATTATCATGTGACCTATTTCAAATCCTGGATTTCTTTTTGGTTTTAACTCTTTTCCGCCTAAAAATACCGCTCCACCTATTCCTGTTCCTAAGCACATAAATACTGCATCATCATAATCTTTTAAGCTTCCATATTGTTTTTCTGCTAGGCCTGCACATTTTGCATCATTATTTATTTGAATTTTTCCATTAAACTCTTTTTTTATTATTTGGGTAATATCAAGTTCATCAATGCCAAGATTTACTAAGTTTGTAAGCTTGCCATCTTTTGGTGTGCCAGGGCTTGCAATTCCTATTAATTCTATGTCATGTTCTTTAGATAGTTTTTTAATGGCTTGCAATATATAATTTTCTATAAATTTATTTAAATCGCTACTTTTATTATTTATATTATCACTTTCATTATTTATATTATCACTTTTATTATTTATATTATCTTTACTTTGCTCATCACTTTTATTAATTATATTAGATTCACTTTTCTCATTACATTTATCATTTTCATTATTTTTAATTATTTCATTTCCATTTATATCTGTTTCATATTTTTCTACTATATTTCCGTTTTCATCTACTAAGCCAATTCCTATATGACTTCCACCTATATCAATTCCTATTTTCATTTTTGTTATATAGTTAATATATAAAATTAACTAATCTCCTTTCTTTCTAATTTAAACTTGCAATTTACAAATTATAGTTAAAATTTAAACTTGCAATTTACGAATTATAATTAAAATTTAAACTTTCAATTTATAATTCAAAGTTATCATTTAATTATAAACTTAAATTACAAACTCCACTCAAGCTTTCACTCAGACTTTAAATTATATAAAACATTATAAACATATTTTATAAATAAATTATACGACATATTTTTTAAATAAATTATACAACATATTCTTTAAATAAAAAAGTAGGAGTTATTACAAAAGAAAAACTTTTGATATAACTTCTACTTTTATAATTATAAAATATTATTATTGTGGTTTTAATGCTTGAAGTAACCAATCGCCCATATATAATTGGATACATGGTACAAGTACTACTACAACTAAGAAGATTAACAAAATACCAACGAATAAATATGATATTTCTGGTAATACCTTCATTATCTTTTGTAAGCTGTTTTGAATGTCTACGTCCATATATTCCAATAATTTTTCCATCATTTCTGTTAAGTCTGTTTGCATACCTATTTTTAACATTTCTATTTCCATTGCAGAACACAAACCTGATTTTTCAAATGGCTCAATCCATGAGCTTCCTAATAATATGTTATTTATAGATGTTTCAATTATTGATAACATTACATAATTTTTTACAACAGTTTTACTAACTTCCAATGCATCTTGTATTCTCATTCCATTTTGTAAGTTAAGAAGCATTGCTCTCATAAGTCTTGAAAAATCAATTCCAAATATTAATCTACCAAAGACTGGAACTTTGTATTTAAAATAATGCCAGTTGTATTTTCCCTTTGGTGTATTTATATAGCCAACAATCGCAAGTACAATGCATCCAATTATTCCTACTGGTATATACCAATATAACATTAAGTCATCTAAAAAGTCCATGAACCATAAAGTAATGTCTGGAAGCTTTGCACCAACACCACCTATTGAGTCAAATACATCTTGAATTGCTGGTAATACAAATATTGTTCCTACAATAAGTAATACTAATATTGCTACAAATTGTCCAATATTAGGGTATAAAATGCTTTTAATCTGTCTATTTCTAGTAGTAGTTTCATCTAGATATCTTACAGCTTGTTCTAGTGATTTTGTAAGTGATCCAGAAAGCTCTCCTACCCTTATCATGTTTATATATATATACGAAAATACATTAGAATAATATTCCATTGTTGTATACATATATTCTCCATTTTCTACACCTGCTAAAATATCTTCTAATATTCCTCTAAATGAAAGATTTTCTGTACTATTTATAATTGTACCTAATGCATGAATATTATTAAATCCTGCTTTTTTAAGTAAATAAAAGTTTTGAGTAAAAATTATAACATCTCTTGTTGTTATTGATTGTCCAACTGATAATGCTAAATTTATCTTTTCTTTTATTGATTTTTTATCGCTTTCTTTTCCTTGAAGTACGTTAGCTGAGTTTGCTGTCTTCATAATATTATCCATATCGATAATATTTTTTTTGTTTACTCTCTGCCTTTTTCCTCTAAGACTTACTTGTACTACCTCTATTGGTAGCAATTCATTTTGCTTTAACCTTTTAATGAGGTTGTTTTTACTAGTTTCTTCAACTCTATTTTTTACTATTTGTCCTTGCTTGGTTACAGCCTTATAGACATACTCTGCCATTAAAGTTTTCCCCTCCTTTTGTAGATTTTTATACTTAATAAATTATCTTTGTGAATTTTCCTTTTTTATTTTTAATTGCATAATTGTTCTGTTTAAGATTTCTATATTTTTCTCTTCTATTTGTGATTTTGCTTGTTCTAATGTTATCTTATCATTTACAAATAATTCTGCCAATGAATTTATTAATCCAATACTGCCTTTTTCTGCACTACTTTGAATTGCATCTTCTATTTCTGAAACACTAAGCTTATCTTTACGAATAATTCCTGCTACTATGTTATCTACTACCATTACTTCTGGTACTAGCACAAGTGATCCATCTTTTCCTTTTAATAATCTTTGTGATATTACTAATTTTAATAATGACGCAATTAAATATTTTATAGTTTGTTGATCACGAACCTCATAGAAGTTAATCATTCTATCGATTGTTTCTGCACATGATTTTGTATGAAGTGTTCCTATTACTAAGTGACCTGCTTCTGCTGTTTCAATAGCAGCCTCCATAGTTTCTTTATCACGAATCTCTCCTATTACTAATATATCGCAATCTTCTCTTAAACAGTTTTTAACACCATCACTATAATTTAAACAATCTCTTCCTCTTCCTATTTCTTTTTGCACAATGATTGATTTTTTACATTTATGTTTATACTCAACAGGGTTTTCTAGTGTTAATATTTTTTTATTTTGATTTTCGTTTATTTGGTTTATTAGTGCGTTTAATGTTGTTGTTTTACCAGAGTTTGTTTTTCCTGTTACTAATATTAAACCTTGTGGCTGATTTGTCATTCTTCTAACAATATCAGGAACACCTAAATCTTCATATTTTGGCAATTCATTTTTTATAAGTCTTAATACTACAACTGGTACTTCATTTGCAGTAGAGATATTTACTCTTAGTCTTAAATCCCCATATTCATAAGAAGAATCTAGTTTTTTATTTTCTTTAAAAACTGTATCTTTGTCAACATTTCCACCAATAAAATGATCATAAATATCAAGCATATCTTCTTCAGTTAAAACATCACTATTTTCTACTTCAACTAAGTCTCTTCTAATTCTTAAAATTGGCTTTATGTTAGCAATAAGGTGAATATCAGAAGCATCCTTTTCCATAGCTTCTTTTAATATTTTATCTATATTTACCATGATTTCCTCCTATGTATTTTTAATTGTTATATTTTTTTATGTTATTTGTAATTTATATTTTTAATAGATAATCAATTTATTATTAATTTCTTCCAATGTAGTAATTCCAGATAATACTTTATATATTCCGTCTACTACTAATGGCTTATAGCCTGTCTCTAATGCTTTTCTTCTAATTTCAAGGCTAGATGCATCTCTTGAAATTAAATCTTTTATTTCTTCATCAATATTTAATACTTCAAAAATACCAATTCTGTCTAAATAACCACTTTGATTACATTCTTTACATCCTACAGCTTCAAATGTTTTCTTACCTTGTAAATCAAAATTTACATTGTATTTTTCGCCTATTTGCTTAATAATTTCTTTTTCTTGATCAGTAAAATCTCTTTCCTTTGAACAATGTGGGCAAATTCTTCTTACTAATCTTTGCGATACAGATGTTGCTAATATACTAGAAATATCATAATTTGAAACGCCCATTTTTCTAAGTCTTGTAATAACTTCTATGCTATCTATTGTATGTATTGTAGATAAAACATAATGTCCTGTTTGACCTGCTTGCATTGCTATTTCTGCTGTTTCAGTATCACGAATTTCTCCAACTAGAATAATATCTGGGTCTTGTCTTAAAACAGTTCTTAATGAATC
This sequence comes from uncultured Clostridia bacterium, assembly GCA_947629045.1. Classification (GTDB taxonomy): domain Bacteria; phylum Bacillota; class Clostridia; order TANB77; family CAG-508; genus CAG-273. The sequence goes on from CANRCF010000004.1 coordinate 60,379, forward strand.
TGAAAAACCAGCTTTTGAATCAATTTCAATTTGGTTTAAACCATCTATTCTAATTTCAACTGGGTCTTCAATTGTTGTAACATTTATCTTTGGGTTATTTAAATAATCAATAATACTATAAAGAGTTGTTGTTTTTCCTTCTCCTGTTGGTGCTGCTATTATTGTAATACAATTCTTTTTGTTAAAGCTCTTTTTAAGAAGTTGTTCATCATTTGGAAATCCTAAATCGAATATATTACGAATGTTTCCATTTTTCTTTAACAATCTTAGTACGAATTTTTCTCCATATACATTCTTTTGTGAAGATACACGTATATTGTAATCTGGGTATGTTAAGATTCTACCATCTTGTGACTCTTGTTTTTCTTGATGCATATTAGAAATTGCTTTTAGTCTTCCTATTAATTGAGGTTGTTTTTCTTTGTTTACTTCTACTGCTGTAACAAGTCCACCATCTATTCTATATCTAACTCTTACTATATTTTCTAATGGTTCTATATGAATATCACTTGCTCTTTTTTCCATAGCAGTTTTTATAATGCTATCTACTAATCCTGAAGTATCAGCATTAGCATTGATATTCTCTGTTGCTGTTCCTTCTAGCCCATCTATAATTCTTTCTATATTACTTTCTAATGTAATATATTTTTCCATTACTAGACCTTTATTTAATAATAAAAGTCTTATTTTATCTACCGTTTTTCTATTTGTAGTATCGGCAAAACATACCTTAATTTTTCCTGAAACTATTTCAAAAGGAATTACTTTGCTTTCTTTTACAATATCTAAAGAAATATAATTTGTAATATCTATTCTTACATCATTTTGAGTTAAATATATTGCTTTTTCTTCTAATATTTCTCCTATTGCATCTATTAAAGTTTTTGAATCACACAACCCTAAAATATCAAGAATATCTCCTATTCTTTTATTTGGATGTGATCTTTGATATTCAATTGCTTGCTTTATATCATCTTCTGATACAACACCTTTTTTTACAAGCTCTATTCCAATAGGTTGTCTTCTGTCCATTTATTTTCTCCTTTCTATTTTCTTATGTATATATTCTTATTATACTACAAAAATTTTTAAAATAGTGCAAATTTAGACAATTGGCAGAACTTACCAATATTTTAATACATATTCTATACTTTGATAAAAATTTTCTCCTATAGAAATACCTACAGTAATAATATTTTTAGTAGTTTTTTCTGTTGATTCATACTCACTTAAGTTAAATTCAAGTGCTGTTACATTAGATGTTATTCTAGTGCTATTGCGAAAAATTGCTCTTTCTGGCTTGCTATACTCGTATACTGTGCCATCTTCAAAAACTATTTTATTAGCTTCGACATTTGCTGTTTTGTTATTTTTTATATCATTTATAAAGAACATATTAAATTTATTAAATTCAGATGCATACTTGTCTTGTTCTTTAACTTTATCTACATTGCCAAAGAAAAATGAACTAACTACTGCCATTATTGAAATAACAACCGTAGAAATTGCAATATAAATAACTAATGAAGTTAAAGTAATACCTTTTTGTGATTTCATAAGCTTTCTCCTTATAATTCCTTTACCTTTATTTTTTCAAATACTAGCTCATTTTCCTCTTCATTTATTGTATTTTTTATTGATAATCTTAAAAATTTTACATAATCTTCTGTGCTCCAACCAGGTGTATATTGTGTAACATTTAATGACACATCAAAGCTACTTGGTACACTAAATTCTCTTTTCATTTCATTAACTAATTTTTCTTCATCTTCCTGTGTTATTTTATCATAATTGATTTTGTCCATATATTCTAACATCTTTATTGCATAAATTGTTGCAAGAGAAGATGTTTGTGTTTCTAATTTTACTTTATACAAAGAAACATAAACGCTTCCTATTACGCCTACGAATAGCATTATTGCCATTAAAGCAAATATCAAATCTTGAAGGGTAAACCCCTTATTTGTTTTCAATTTGTCTTTTATAGTACTCATTTTCATCTCCTATAATACTTTACTTAGCAAAAATATAATAGTTTGTTATAATAAGACATATTATATTTGTAATACATAAATAGTAACCAATTGGAATAACAGATTTACTATTTACATCATTATTATCAGTTGCTTTTTTATGCTTTAAACCAACTATTTTTTGTATAATTTCCTTAATAGCAATTATAATCATTGTGAATGTTATACTTAATATTGTAACTGCCTCTCCTGAAAAAGTTACCAAAAGCATACATAATAGTAATACTTCAATTGGATAACTGTTTTTTATTTTTTTCCTTAAAATTGCTGTATCTAATACTAAAAGTATTGCAATAATTATTAAATATATAACATATCTATATATACTAGGGTCTTTTGCTACTATATATAGATAAATTATATATATAGTTTCTATTATATACCCAAATAATAATACTGATTTTTCAATATAGCCTTTTTCTTTATCAATTCCTGCTATAATAAATAAACTTGCAAAATAAAGTAGTCCAAAAACTAAGTATGCTACTAAATCTAATGTACATGAAAAAATACTTAATTTAATTGATATTGCAAATAATACAAAGGCTATTCCAGATAATATTTCTAATAATAAATACCTTGGTCTTATTTTCTGTTTGCAATACCTACATTTGCCTCCTAAAAATATATAGCTTAAAATAGGAATTAAATCTAGAAAAGATAGTTTGTGATTACAATTTGGGCAAAAAGAATGTTCATGTGTGATATTTTTTCTTAGAGGAATACGATAAACTGCCAAAGTAAAAAAGCTACCAAATAATGTACCTATGATAAAAATTACAGAGTATAAAAAAATGTCCATTTCTTGTTTCCTTTCTTTTCTTTGGTTTATTTTACTTTGTTTGCTTTCGAATTTGTTTTGTGTATTACTTTTATTAGTTTATCGTTTTTTTATGTTTTATAAAAGTTTAGGCATATATAACCTATATATGCCCCACTTTTATTTTTGTTATTAATTGTTTTACTTTCATAGCTTCAACACTATTTTTTATTCTGCTCCTCCTGCATAAGGTCCTGTATATTGTTCACCATCAACCGTTGAGCATGTTAATACTCCCTTATCGAATTTCATAGCGCATGTATGACCACCACTAGTCACTGTAAATTCTCCACTTAGTTTGCCGGAGCTCGCTTTAAGCCCGTCATTCTCTGGCTCCTTACTTGTTAATTCCGCTACCATTGAACTTGGAAAAAATGACTGTAATTTTAATGTTCCGCTTTCATCATCAGCATCATCATCTTTAATAGTTATATCTTTATTATGAACATAATATTGAGTTGTAGCTTCAACTTGCATTTGTTGTGCATAGTCTGCGATAGAAGTCACTGTTGTTTCAACTGCTGAGTCCTTTGCAGTTTGGAATATACTACCATCTTGTAATACATAAACAATAGTAATTCCTGCTAAGATTAATAATACTACGATAGTAACAACTAATGCAATTAATGTAATACCTTTTTGATTTTTCATAAGTTTTTTTACTCCTTTTTTCATTTAGTTTTATATTTTTAATTATTGTTTTTTATATAGAACTATGGTTTTGGATCTGCTATTACTCCAGAATAAGTTTGACTGTCAACACTCGAGCAATATAGCACACCAGTTTTGAATTGCATTACACATGTGTGTCCGCCTGCAATTACAGTAAACTCTCCTTGTAACTTACCATTACTTGATGTTAATCCCGTACTAGCACTACCATTAGTTACACTTGCTTTCATCGATTCTGGGAAGAATGATTGTATATCTAATGCCCCATCATCCCCAACAGGACTATTTTTTATTGTTATTTCTTTATTATGCACATAATATTGAGTTGTAGCTTCAACTTGCATTTGTTGTGCATAATCTGCAATAGATGTTACTGTTGTTTCAACTGCTGATTCTTTTGCACTTTCAAATATGCTTCCATCTTGTAATACATATACTATTGTAACTCCTGCTAAAATTAATAATACTACGATAGTAACAACTAATGCGATTAAAGTAATACCGCTTTGTGTTTTTTGTTTTTTCATAAGTTTACCTCTCCTTTCTGTTCATTTTTATATCTTATATCTTTAATTATTGTTTAACTGTATAAACCGTGCAATTTATTTTGGATCGGCCATTACTCCCGAATAAGGTTGACTATCTACTTCTGAGCAATATAGCACACCAGTTTTAAACTGCATTTTACATGTATGGCCACCTGCCGTAACAGTAAATTCTCCTGTTAACTTACCTTTACTTGATGTTAGTCCCGTATCAGTGTTATCACCTGTTATACTTGCTTTCATCGATTCTGGAAAGAATGTTTGTATACCTAATGTACCATCTTCTCCATTAGCCGATTCTTTAATAGTTGTTTCTTTATTGTGAACATAATATTGAGTTGTAGCCTCAACTTGCATTTGTTGTGCGTAGTCTGCTATAGATGTTACGGTTGTTTCAACTGCTGATTCTTTTGCGCTTTGGAATATACTACCATCTTGTAATACATAAACAATAGTAATACCTGCTAAGATTAATAATACAACGATAGTAACAACTAATGCAATTAATGTAATACCTTTTTGATTTTTCATAAGTTTATTTACTCCTTTCTTCTTTTGATTTTTTGTATATATTTATTTAAATAAATATAACCTAAATTATTTTAAACCTGTGTTGTAAAATGTACCTGTTGATCCACTATCTGAAGGTTTATCTGTATTTGTTTGTTCATTTGAATTTGTATTGTTTCCTTGTGTGTTTCCATCTCCTGTATTAGGATTATCTTCTGATGATGAAATTGCAGCAAATGGATTTGATTTTCCTGCTACATAACTTTTAGTTTGCTTATAGCCATTAAGATCTGAGGCTGTAACTGTGTATGGTACATTTTGTGGCTCAGCTTCTTCAAGGTTTTCATCTATTTCGGCTTTTACCTCATCTGGTGTTGTATATGGTGCCATTGGATTAGGTATTGCCTTGTTTGTAGGAATGTAATCATAGAATATAACACCTAAAATTAATATAATTGCCACACACAACAATAACATGATAAAAAATTCTTTAAAAATTGATTTTGCCATAGTTTTTCTCCTTTATATTTTATTCTTGTGTATTATTTACAGTATTTTGTGTTACATTTCCAGTAGTATTTTCTGTATTATTTGTTACATTTTCATTTGTTGTATTTCCTGTTTCTGATGTTTGAGAAGTAGTATTGTCATTTTCTGTTTTAACTTCTCCACTTGAAGATAGTTCTTGTTTTATTCTAATGTTTGGTACGGTAAAAGTAGCTTGTAAAAGTTCTCCACTAGGTACCATTTTAAAATTATAAATTCTAAATCCTAACTCTGAATCAGCTTCTAATGCTTCAATAAAATCTTTTATTGGAATATAATTGCCTGTTACTTCAAAAGAAAGATTTTTTAAATTTGGTGCATCTCCTGTAATTGTTTGTGCAGTGTATTTTAAGTCTACGCCATAAGTAGCTCTATAATTTCCTAGTTTAACCATTAAGAATTCAGTAGTATATTCTTTTATTTGGCTTGCACCTTTTATTTCTCCAACTGTACTTACTTGTGCTAAATCTAAGTATGCTTTTTTCTCTTCAAGAAGATCTGTAATGCTATCTTCTAATTCAGCTGCCTTAGATTTATAAGTGCTGTGCATTAACAATTCTGTTTCAGCTATTTCAGATGATAGATTATCGTTTGCATCACCTATTTGTTCTACACTTAGTATTTTAAAGCTTCCAATTGATACTCCTCTAAATATTATAAAGTATGCTAAGATACAAAGTAGAACAATTACGATACTTATTAAAAGTTTTTTCATGGTAAATCTCCTTCTATTCTAATTCTAATCAAATCGCCTTGTTTTTCTCCGTCACTTGAAATAATAGTATCAGAATCTAAGATTCCTTGTACTTTAAGAACGCCTTTGAAATATCCTAGTTGTTCATATCTTTGAGATTGTGCTTCAATTACTATGTGTCTTCCTGTTTGTGTAATAGAAACAAGCTGTACTCCTCTTGGAACTGTATTGCTAATACGAGTTAATAAGTTTGGAATTGCTTTTTTATCTCTATTGCTTGATTCCATTTCATTTTTTGCATCTTCTAAGTTTTGTCTTAATTGAATATATTGAGTCGTTTTTGCATTTGTTTTTTCAATATCTTCAGTAACAGCTTGTATTTGCGCTACTGTTTCTTCTTTAACTACAGTTATTTCTTCGGTTTTCTTTTCAATTCCAGCATTAAGGAAAATAACAAAGCCTGCATAAATTGCAGTTAAAAGTAATACTCCTCCTGCAAGTCTGCAAAGATTTACCTCTATTTTATCTAATCCACCTTTTAAGCTAAAATCGAATTTAATATTTAATGATTTTTTTCCGTTTGGCTTATTTCCATTATCATTCTTTTGGAATTTTGCAGCTATATCATTTAAGTCATCTTTCCAGTCTCTATTTTTAAAATTTATACTCTTTATTCCAAATCCTAAACCTTGTGTAGCTAATGCAATAGCTGAATTTACTTCAATGTAATCTTTAATATTAATCTTAACGCTATCTTTTATGAAGAATGGTTTTAATATTTCGCATTTTTCTGTTTTGAAAAATTCTTGGAAATATAAATCAATATTATTTACAACTGATAATGTACCTGTTAGATATATTTTATCTATTTTTAATGTTCCACTTTCTATTATTTCTTGTGCTTTATTGGCTATTTTATATAATACTGGCATAATATCATCTAGATATACGTTTTCTTCTTCTTGTAAATCTTTTGATTCCATTGTATAAATTGTACTGTTTTTGCATATTTCATAAGCTTTTGAATAAGAATTTTCTTTTTCGCCAATACTATCTAGTACCATACGAGAGCCTTCTTCAATTTTTTCTACTGCATATACTTTTTTATCTGTTACAAATGTTAATGTTGTATCTTCTTCCATATTTATAATTAATACATTCTCTTTTGCTTCTAAGTTAGCAATGTTACATATTCCAACGCCAATTGGAGAAATTGAAGATACATTATATTCTGCGAAATGATGTTGTAAAGTATTTATAATGTTTTTCTTGGCTGATATATGGACAACTTTAAGTTTATCTTTATCATCCAAGTCATTTACTAATACATATCTTGTTTCTTCTGCATTTCTATTAATGCCTTTATCTGAACAATACGATTCATATTCTGTTTGTATTGCTTTTTTTAAATCGCTTTTATTTAGTAGGCTAAACATATAAAAATATTGATATGACTCTTCTGACAAGTTTATGCTGATAGGTGTTTTATAACTATATGTGTCAGATATTACTTGTTTTATTGCATCACCTATTCTATCGTAAAATTTAATTCCAAATGAGTCAACCGTTACGTTGTCATGATCTCTTGAAACTTTAGCGTATTTAATAATATTTGGTTCTACATATATTCCTAAACAGCTGTCCATTTAATTTTCTCCTTTGTTTAATAATTTTATTTTGTTTGATAATTTTATAATATTATGTTTAACAAAATGCGACAAAACATACTTGGTTTTTTTTACATTTTTTTGCCTACAAATATATTTTCTTTAATTATTTTATCTTTTTTTCTTGATAAGTCAATATATTTTTCTAGATTTAATATAAATGTAATAAGCTTGTAATATTTTTGTAATATTTGTCTTTTTTATTAAGCTTTATTTAAACACTAGTGATAAAAAAAAGAATTAAAAAATTTTTACTTTTTTAACTCTTTTTTATAATTTTTTATTTGATTAGTATAAAATTACCATCCTATTGCTACAAATGTAAGTATTATAATCCCAAATATTACTCTATATACTGCAAACCATTTGAAACTTCCTTTTTTTAAATAGTTTAACAAAAATTTAATAACAAATATTCCTACGATAAAACTTGCAAAAATTCCAACAAAAAATGGAATGCTAAATACAAAGTCTTTTATTTTAAAGATTGTAGCTGCAAGAACAATTGGAGCTGATAGCATAAAAGAATATTTAGCAGCTGCTTCCCTTTTTACTCCCATTAGTCTACCTGTTGTCATTGTAATTCCTGAACGTGAAACACCTGGTATAAAAGCTAAAGCTTGTGATAGCCCTATTAAAAAGGTTTGTTTTAAAGTCATATCTTTATAGTCAGTTACAGATTTTGACTTTTCATCTGCAATATATAAAATTATTCCCATCACAATTATTGCAATTCCTATAATAATTGGTTTTGTTAAAGTATCTTCTAAAAATTTATCTAATATAAATCCTATTATTCCACCTGGTATAGTTGCTAAAACTATGTACCAAAACATTCTTCCTTCGGTTGTTTTTTGTTTTTTTACTACTTGATTAAATCCTCCTTTTATAAGATTTAACCAATCCTTAAAGAAGTATATTCCGATTGCTAGTAATGTACCAAAATGAAGTGCTACATCAAACCCAGAAAATGCATATACAAAATCAGGGTTATTAATCCATCCAAAAAGCCATGGTATTATTGCTAAATGTGCAGAGCTTGATATTGGAAGTAGCTCTGTTAAACCTTGTATTATACCTAAAATAATTGATTGATATATTTCCATTTTTATTTTCCCCTTCTTATACTTAATTTTTTCACTTTATACTATATATAAAGTTTTTATAAGTATATTTTTATTATATTTGATTTTATTAATCTATATGTATGTATTCTCAATTTTGCTATTTTTTAACATTATATTTTTTAATTCAATTAATTTATGAATATTATAATTTTTTAGATTTTTATTTTATTAAATTCTAATTATTCTTTTTGCTTTTCTTCTTCGTTTATTTGTTTTTCTTGTATTCCTCTTATTTTGTTTAAATCCTTTTGGTCTAAATTTTGAACTAAAATACAAGTTTTAGCCAAGTGTTCGCTTACCTTCTTTTCTCTCATAGATAGTTTTTGTTTTCTCTTTTCGTCTTTATCTTTGTTGCTATTTTTATTTTCTTTATCAATTTTTCTATCTTCCTTAATCTGTTCACTTTTAGTTTTTTCGCTAATAGTTTCTACCTGTTCATCTATATGTTCTTGTGGTGGAACTACTTTTTCTCTAATAGGCATAAAAACAGGATCTTTTTGCATATATTTGTAGTTTTTAGGTTCTAATTCCACTGCTATATTCATGTAATTTTTAGCTTTGTCTTCATCACCTTTTAGAAGTGCAATTTGTGAAAGATAGTAATATGAACCCGCTTCTAAGTCATCTTTTTTGATAGATTCTCTAAAAAATTTTTCTGCTTCATCTAAATCGCCACAAAGCAAAGCAATTTGTCCTAAGTTTAGTTTTGCATTATATGCTAGTGAATTAAGCTCCGCAGCTTTTTCGTAAAATTCTTTTGCGTGTTGAAAATCATTTAGCAAAGTGTATGCCATTCCAACGTTATAGTATAAATCATAACTTCCCGGGTGATAACGAAGTGCCGTCATACATATAGAAACAGCCTCTTTATATTTTTCTTGTTCAAAATAAATATCACATAATAATGTTGTATATTTTTCTTCTTCTGGCTTTTGCCTTAAAATGTCTTGAAGTATGCTTGTTGCTTCTTCATTTTCTTTATTTTTATTTAAAACAACAGCTAAATTATAATAATTTTCAATATCTTTTCTATTTAGGTCTAATACCTTTCTGTATGCGCTAATTGCCGCTTCATAATTTTCCTCTTTTTCGTAAACATTAGCAAGTAATTTATTTATTCTATAACTGTTTTTGTTCTTATTCAAGTAGTTAATTATCATATTTTTTGCTTCATCATGCTTATCTAATTTTTCTAAAATGGTTGTCATTGCTAAGCAAAATAGTTCTGAAAAGTTTATGTTTTTAAATTTTTCCATCCAGATAAGTAGCAAAGGAATTACAATTGAAAATAGATACATTATTATAATCCAAAAAATTGGAAGTCTTTTTGCTATAAATAATTCAATAAAATTTATAATCATTCCTATAAGTTCAATTGCTAGAATTATAATATAGCTAGTATCATTCTTTCTAATTAGTTTTAAAAATATTATTGTGAACAGTGCTATTGCTACTACATTAAAAATTATTTTTTCAATCATATTTCGCCTTTCTAAAATTAATTTTTATATATTCATTGATTTGCAAGGTAATTGAATTATAATTATATTAAAGTTATTTTTATATATTTTTGTATATTAGCAAAATTTTTCTTTATATTGTTTTATACATTTTTCAATTATTTCTTCTGCTTCTTTTCTACCTAACATTTTATCAACTGATGTTTGTTTTCCTTCTAATTGTTTATATACTTCAAAAAAGTGCTTAATTTCTAATGAAATTTGATTTGGTACTTCTGAAATATCTTGATATTCATTTAAAAATGGATCTTTTTTACAAATCGCAATAATTTTTTCATCATATTCATCGCTATCTGTCATTGTTAATACACCAATTGGATAGCATTCTACTAAAGTTAATGGTACAATTTCCTCATGACATAGCACAAGTACATCTAATGGATCGTGGTCGTCTGCATAAGTTCTTGGAATAAAACCATAATTTGCAGGGTAATGTGTTGATGTATATAATACTCTATCTAATCTTAGCATTCCTGTTTCTTTATCTAATTCATATTTATTTCTTCCATTTTTACTAATTTCAATAACTGAAACAAAATCATTTTTGCTTATTCTTTCTTCTCTTATATCATGCCAAATGTTCATTTTTTTAGTCCTCCTATTTGTTTATTTATTACATCATTTTGATAGTTTTATATATTTTAACACTTTGCATAATTTGAAGTCAATCAATTTTTTTATGTATTATATAATTTATCTATATTTTTATATTATCAATGTGCAATTAATTATTTAATATTTAGTATCATATAATTTATAAATTTGTTTTATTTTATAAATCATTTATCTTTATTATATTTTGTGATAGAATAATGTAAAATTAAAATGATTTATTATAATTATTAAAGATTTATTTACCTTATGAAAAGCAATTTATGGGAGATTAATTTAAAATGAACATTATATTTGCACAAATTAGCGGACTTTTAGCCTCAATTTGTAGTATGGTTTCAGTTCATCAAAATAAAAAAATCAAAATGTTGGGTTTTCAAATACTATCTAACTTTTTATTTGTTGTGCAATATATTTTGCTAGGAGCCTTAGCTGGCGCTAGTGTCTATCTCCTATCAATATTTAGGTGTTATATATTTTATCGATATGAAAAATTGAGAAAAGAAAAATCAGTCTTAATATTATCAATTTTTATTGTTATAACGATTATTTCTGGTTTATTTTGTTATCAAGATATATTTAGTATAATTCCTATTATAACTGCTGTGCTATACACTTATGCTGTATGGCAAAATGATTTAAAAACATTTAGAATAATAGCTTTTATAGTTCCAGTTGCAATTTCAATATATAATTTTTATGTAGGTGCTTATGTTGGAGCATTATTTGCGGTAATTGAAGCCGTATCTTCATTTGTTGCTATTATTAGATTTGATATTATTAAAAATAAATGACAATAAAATAACAACACATTCTGCTCTCTACCAAATTGCGAATGTGTTGTTATAACTATATGTAGTGGTAACCGCATTCACTGCGGTTATTCATTTCCTATATTTATTATACTTAAATTTTTGTAAAAAGTCAATTTTTAACCAATAAATTTCCAATATCCTGTTTTCTTCGAACCTTCTCTTAAAATAAACTTTTCATCTTGTAAATGTTTTATTGCCCTTGATATAGTTCTATCTGAAAGCTTTGTTTCATTTACAATTTCTTCTCTTGTTATTTGATTATTGCTAATTATTAAATTTAAAATTTGTTGTTCATTTTTAGTTAATTTTATTGTGTCTTTTAATGTGTCATTTATTGTGTCATGTGCTGACACTTTATTTTCAGAATCATATTCAAAAGGATTCTCTCTATATTTAAACGAAACTCTTAAAAAATGTTCCATAAATTTAAAACAACTTTTATCGTAAGCATCTAAAATTCTTAATACACCAGAGCCAATATTTTCAATTAAATCAACATCTTTAAATACTCTTATAAGTTCTTTATTTCTTGGTGCAGTAACACCTTCTAAAAATTCTTCTTGTGATAACTCTTGAGGAAGTCCACCAGCAGAAGTTATTTCAACTCTATCTGAATATAATTCTATAATAGGAGAATTACCATAAGAATAATCATTATGTACGATTGCATTTATAACAGCTTCTTTTAAAGCTTTACTATCAATTTTTTCTTGTTCTTTTCTACCAAAATATTCTATTTTTGCATATGTAGTATTTTCAACATCAAGTCTATCTAATATTCTTTGGGTTGCAGTAATTAAGCATCTATTCCCATATTCTAAATTTTCTAATAATTCAAGTTTATTTGTTCCTAAATATCTAACAAGTTTTATAGATATGGTATTTTCATCTGCTAATAAAAAGGCATTATAATTATATTTTCCTTCACTTGTTAGTAAGTCAAGATTTTGTAAAAAATTATCATTTAATTTTAAACCATGCTCTTCGTAATAAATTTTTAATTGATTAAATGTTAATTCTTGTCTAGGAGAGTCTATTTCTTTTAGATTAGACTTTAT
>CANRCF010000005.1 GCA_947629045.1 uncultured Clostridia bacterium
ATAAGTTCGTGTCGATAAGTTTTTTTACAAATTTTTAAACTTACACTATCAAGGTTTTTCAACTAGCGAAAATATTTGAACAAATTTTTGTATTATTTTATAAAAAATTAAATCATAAAAAATTATTTAATAACAAAAGTAAATTTCAGCCAAAAACTATAAAAGTTTTGGCTGAAATTTTAATTATATTAGAATATATTTACAATTTTAAGTGCACTTTTATCTTTAATATGTTTTAAAATAAATGCACAATTATCTAAGCTTTCTACTGCAGTTTGATAATCCTTTGTTTCAATATTTGCTTTTAATTTAGTAAGCTCTGTTTTAACTTTTTCTAGTTCATTGTGTTCTATATAATATGACATTGTTTCATCTTTTTCTTCCCACAAATTTTCTATATCTTCCATCTTTTTTGTGCTTTCTTCCTGCTCTTTATTTGCATCCAAACTTTCTTTTTTGCTTTCATCAGTTTTAAAATCTTCATTTTGATTTTCATTCTGTTTTTTATCTGATTTACTATTTTGTTCCTCATTTATTTTAGAACTTTCTTCACTTTCATTTAATTTGTAAATTTTTTCTCTTAATTCACTTAAATTTTTCGACATTGCTTCTACTGCATTGTTTGTGTTATTTTGTGTAATAATATTTGCTACAATAATAGCCACTATTACAACAAATATAATAATTACTTGTTTATACATTATGCACCTTTCCCCTTTTTATTTTTTTCTTGGCAAAAGATTTGCCCTTTTCCATCATAGGTAACTATTAAAGCCTCTTGTGGTTTTATATTAAATTTTTCTACTTGCTTTTTAAGCCAATTTTCATCTTTTCCAATTTGTTTCAAGTTTTCTGTCATAATTCTTCCGTCTACTACTAAATCATAAGGTATTCCTTCATAATCTGGCATTATATTAAAATCTTCAGGCGTTGTATTCCTTTTATTTGGCTTTTGAATAACAGTAATTTGTCCACTTGTTTCTAAAATAGCATATTCTACATCTCCTATATTTACTATGTTATTTCCTCTTAGCCTTTCTTGAAGTTCATTTAATGTAAATCTTTCTTTTATTAATGCTTTTTCATCTATTTTTCCACGATATATTAAGATAGTTGGCTTTCCACATAGAATTTCTCTTATTCTCATACTTTTCATATTCATTATTGAGATTAGTAAATGCATTACTAATAAACCAAGTATTGGTGTAATTCCGTTCCAAATAGGGATTCCTGTGTCCGACATTGGAATTGATGCTAAATCCGCTATCATAATAGATATTGCAAGTTCAAAAGGTTGAAGTTGCCCTATTTCTCGCTTTCCCATAAATCTCATAACGATTAGTACTATTATGTATAAAAAAATTGTTCTAATAAGTGTAACTAACATATTTTATCATCCTTTATAAAATCTATTTAACAGTTCAAGAAAAAACTTTTTATAAATTTCTAATTTTAAAATGCATTTTCAGCATTTAATATCATTTTTAACCAAAAAAATAAATTTATTCATTGTTTGAATAAATTTTTATTTTCCGTTCATAATAATTTTATAAACCATGAAAAACATCATAGGCAATTCTTGAAATAAGGAGGTTTTTATTATGTCAGATAATCAAACAAACACACAAACTGGTTCAAATACTAAAAGCACAGTATGGCAGATTATTGGTAGATTAGTAACTGCTGGTGTTGTTCTTGCTATTACTGCATTTTTTACACCAGGATTTCAAATTAACGGTTTTTGGGCATTAGCAGCAGCTGCTGTTGTTCTTACCATTATAGATTACTTAGTTACTAGATTTACAGGATTACACGCAAGTTCTTTTGGTAAAGGATTTGTAGGATTTGTTCTTTCTGCAGTTGTATTATATGTAACTCAATATTTTGTTGCAGGTTATACAGTTTCTTGGATGGCTGCAATTATTGGTGCTTTAGTATACGGTGTTGTAGATTATTTTCTACCTGGCGAACAGCAATAATTTATTTTGTCTAAACTATAATAGTTGAGTAAAAACTAACACTTAATGTGTTCTCCTCTCTCATATAATAGTTTAGAACATAAAAGAGAGTTTCCTAAATAGGAACTCTCTTTTATTATGTTCATATTATTGACTATTACTATTGTATCTACATTTATGGGTATATTATAGTTTTATTTGTATACTATTTTCCTTTGTTCCATCCTTCTTTATTTACTTGTCTTTCTCTTGCTATTGCTAAACTTTCAGATGGTATATCTTCTGTAATTGTAGAGCCTGCTGCAACTAATACATGGTCTCCCATTGTTACTGGTGCTACTAAGTTTACATTAGAACCCACAAAGCAATTATCTCCGATAATAGTTTTGTGTTTATTCTTTCCATCATAGTTGCAAGTAATTGTACCACAACCGATATTACATTTTGATCCAATTTCAGAATCTCCCATGTAAGATAAATGTGGAACTTTAGTGCCTTCTCCAATAATTGCCTTTTTGATTTCTACAAAGCTTCCTACTTTTACTTTGTTAGCTAGTTTGCAACCCTCACGAATATACGCATTTGGTCCAATGTTACATTCTTCTCCAATTACAACACCTGATTTAATTGTTGTATTTGGATGTATTACTGTATCTATTCCTATTTCTACATCTTCATAAATGTATGTAGTGTTAATATCTTCAATTGTAACGCCATTGTTCATGTGCATTGTATTTATACGAATTCTTAATATTCTAGAAAGCATTTCTAATTGTGCCTTTGTGTTTAAACTTAATATTTCCGTATTGTCTTCTACTAGAACACCACCTATCTTTTCTCCTTTTGTATCTAGCATTTTAATAACATCAGTTAAATAGTATAAGCCCATGCTACTTTTTTGCAATTTTCCTATTATATCTAATAATTTTGAAATTTCAAAGCAATAAAGTCCAGCATTTACTTCTAATATGTTTCTTTGTGACTCTGTTAATTCTTTCTCTTCTATAATTTCTACTATTTTACTGTCTCTTCTTATTATTCTTCCATAACCTGTTGGTTCACTTATAATTCCTGTTAAAATTGTTGCTGCCTCATTTTCTGCTTCAGATTTTTCTACTACTGTTTTTATTGTTTCTGAAGTGATTAGTGGAATATTACCATTTGCTACAAGTATTCTGCCTGTTTTTCCTTCTAAATATGAAGTTGCTTGCATAATTGCGTGGCCTGTTCCTAAGCATTGCTCTTGATGAAGATATGTTACTTCATCTTTTAATATTTCTTCTATTTCTGCTCTGTTTTCCCCTACAATAACTGCTACATCATCAATTCCTGCTTTTTTTATGCTATCTACTACTCTTTTGATTACTGCCTTTCCGTATAATTCTTGTGCTAATTTTGATTTTTTTGATTTCATTCTGTCATCTGTTCCTGCTGCCATTACTAAAGCTATAGTTTTTTCCATTTTCTTTTATTCCTTTCTTTGCCTTCGTTAATCTAAAAATTCTTGAAGGGCTTTTTTTATTTTTACCTTTGTCAGATTATTTATATTTTTTTGCAAATTTTATATATTTACTTTTATAAGATTTTATTTTTTTCAAATTTTATTATCTCTACAAGTTTTTTTATAATGTTCTTATTTTTTACTACATTTTAGCATTATATAATTTAACTGCTGTTTCAGGGCTGTCATTACCTTCTTTGTTCTTTACTGGTGCAAATTCATCTTCCCTCTTTACTCTTAAAATAGTAATATCATCATATCTTTCAAACACATCAAATATGAAAGACTCATATTTATATACATTTGGTTCTTCTACTTCTACAAATTCACCATTTTCCTTTAAATATCCAGATTTTTTGAAAGCTGCATGATATGGAAGTTTAACATCTGCTAAATTTTCAAATACGCTTCTATGGAACAAGTAATTTGCAAGGTTTACTTCTCCAAATTGCAATTCTCCGTTTTCATCTCTTTGCTCTGCCATTTCATCTGGCAAATCTATGTATTCTATAATCTTAGGTTTTCCATTCATTTTGCAAAATACACCAACTTTTTCTTTTGGGTTAGTTTTTGCAACTGATTTTGCACCGATTTTTTGATTTTCTTCAATAGTAAGTGCTAATAATATAGGGTCAACAAAGTTTGATAAAATATTATCAACATTGCTTACAAAAATCCAGTCTATTTGATTTTTCTTCATATCTTCTAGTATTCCAGATTTTGAAACTGCCTCATATATTCCACCATTTCCATCTGCCGCTTCTTTAATTTTTTTATCTTTATCTAATATTAGTTTTCCATTTGTATCAATAAGTGGCAATTCCCCTTGCATGAAGAATTTTACTTTTGTTTTGTCATAGCCAAAATATTCATGCTTTTCTAAAAATTCTACTGTATCTTCATGGTTTTCTCTACTTGTCATTACATACCATGGAATTGTTATTTTATATTTTTCTTTTGCTGTTTTTAAAGTATCTACAATTATTTCAAAAATATATTTTTTTCCATACTTAGTATTTAATTCATAAGTACCCTTTGGACCTTTATGCCCTAATCTTGTGCCTTGACCACCTGCCATTGTTATAACTGCATAATGTCCTTCTTCAATTATTTTGCCTCCTACTTCTTCTAGCTCTTTTATTCTGTCTTCTGATAGTTTTTCTTTGTTCGTATAATTAATGTGCTCTATTTTCTTTTCTTCAAATTCTACTTTTGTTTTTGTCCTTTCATATAAGCTTTTTAGCTGATTAAAGTCTATTTTAGAAATTTGTTTTTCTAGATTCTTTTTTTCTTCTTCATTTAATAAGTTCATATAATTTAAAATGTGCTCTTGTCCGTATTCTTTTAAAATTTGTAATACTTCTGGTTTCATTAAAATACATTCCTTTCGGTTTATTTTTTATTATACTTATAGTATTCTAATTAAATTTATTTTGTGTTTATGCTAGTCTTTTATTGCACTACTAATTTATATCACAAACTCTAAAAAAAAACAAGTAAGACAGTGGGACTTACGTTTTGTCTTAATGTTTCAAGGATTGAAGCAATAATATTTCTTAAAATAAAGCATTTATATTTTTTAAATAAAACAATAGGACGGATTTTTGTCTTAACTTTTCTTAGAATAACTCCAATTTTCCTTAAGACATAATCCCCGTCCCACTGTCTTACTTATTTGGTTAGCAACATTTATTTTTATTGCATATCATTTCTACAACTCTTATAATAATTAATATAACAAGTATAACTGCTAAAATAATAAATGCTGGTAATGCAGCTGTAATAACGGCAGCAACTGCTGCAATAGAACCTATAATTAAACCTAATGTTATTCCTAATAATACAGATAATATAAAGATAACAATATCTATACAGCATCTGTTTTTTCTTTCAGGCTTACATCCATTGCTATATATAGTAATACAGTTTTTATCTCCTTCGCACATGTTTCTACACCTCCTAGTAGAAGCTATGTGAAGCTTACTACTAATATATTATATGTACGAGCAATCTATTATTTTACAAATTTCGACTTTTTTCTTTCTAATTTTTTACTCTTTAAAATCCATCATTTCATCAATTTGCATTTTGCCTGCTCTTGTAACTGAATTGTAGCCATACTTTTCCTTTAACCCATCTATTGCTTTATCTAACTTTTGTTGTTTTTCGTTTTTTGGTGTGTCGAATAGTGAAATTTGTTCTGTTTCCGGAGATGTTAGTTTATCAACTCTTACACCTATTAGCCTTACAGGCTCTCCTTTATATAGCTCTTTTAAAACTTCTTTTGCTGTTTCATAAATAATTTTTGTACTATTTGTTGGTGTAGCTAGTGTTCTTTGGTGTGAGTAGTTTTTAAATTCTTTTGTTCTTATTTGTACACCTATTGTTGATGTAAGCAAATTATGCTTTCTTAAACGATAAGTAGTTTGCTCTGTGAGTGCTAGTAAAACTTCTTCTATTTTTTCTATGTTGGTTAAGTCTTCTGGTAAGGTAGCTGAGTTTCCAATACATTTTGGATCTTCTGGCTCTGAATTAACTTCTGATAAGTCAATTCCATTCGCATATTCCCATATTACTTTTCCAAATTTTCCAAATAGCTTTATCATTTCTTCTTGCTTTCTTTTTGCTAAATCTCCTATTGTATTGATACCTATTTTTTGTAATTTTGGTAAGCTTTTTCTTCCCACCATGAATAAGTCAGAAACTGGTAAAGTCCACATTTTAGTAGGTATTTCTTCTTTATATAAGGTATGCACTTTATCTGGCTTTTCAAAATCTGATGCCATTTTTGCAAGAAGTTTGTTTGGCGCAACACCTACATTTACTGTAAAGCCTAATTCCTGCTTTATTCTTTTACTTATTTCATTTGCAATAATTAAATCAGTTTTTCCTACTGGAATAAAATTGGTGATATCTAAGAAACATTCATCTATTGAAAAACGCTCTATTTTATTTGTATATTCGCAAAGTATTTTATACATAGAATTTGAATAATATCTATATGCTTTAAAATTACTTTTATATATTTGCAAGTTAGGACACTTTTGTTTTGCAAAGTAAATTGGCTCTCCTGTTGTTATTCCATATTTTTTGGCTGGCATACTTTTAGCAAGTACAACACCTTTTCTTTTTTCTTCATCTCCACCAATAATTGCAGGGATGGTTCTAATATCCACCTCTGCTCCATTTTTTAGCATTTCTACTGCTGTCCATGATAGGAATGCACTATTTACATCTACATGCAAAATTTTTCTTTCCAAAAATAATCACCTGTCTTTATTATAAAACAGGTGTTTTCGATTTGTCAATGGAATAATTATTTTATTTTCTCTTTTCTATACCTAATTGTTGCTTCAATGCACTTTGTAAAACTCTAGAAAAGTTTACTTTATTTCTTTCGGCTAAATCATTTATCCATTTTGGAATAGTTAAAGTTTTCTTTACAGCCACATTTTGAATAGCATCTCTAAAAAGTGGCATATTTACTTCTACTAATATAACCCTCTCATTTTTTTCTAATTTTATTTTATTTAAGCTTGTTGCTTGTGGTAATTCTTTCTTTTCTTCTTCATTACAAGCTATATAAAGCCCTAGTGCATCTTTTGCCATATAAAGAGCTTCTTCATCATCATTTGCACAAGTGTTGCAGTTAGGTAAATCTGGAAAAGAAATAGAAATTCCATCATTTTGATAATTTAAAATAGCTGGATAAATATAATAATCTTTTTTCATAATTAATCTCCTATTCTAATTTTACTTGCGCCTGTTTTTCTATTGCTTTTAATGTTCCTATTGGAATATTACTTTTAGGGTGTGGCACAATTACAATTCCTTGTTTGAATGGATGTTTAAATGCATGATGACTACCTGTTGCCTTTCTACATTCATACCATCCATTTTGCATAAGTATTTTTATTACTTCTCGTGAAGAATATGATTTCATTTATTTTCTCCTTATGATTATATCACGTATTTTTATACGTGTAAAGTTTTTTATGATTTTTATATTACTTTTTTGAAATTTTTTAATTTGAATAATATTTGATAAAAATATCTTGAATTAAAATTTTTTGAAATATAATAAATTTATTATACTAGCTTTTTCTTATTTTTGCAACAAAAATTGTACGACTTTATTCGACATCAAAAAATCGTACAATTTTTAATACAACCTCATATTATGGAATAATTATTTTATTTTTTAAATTACTGTGCCTTCTTTTTTATATTTTTTAATATCTTTTTCACATTCATTTGCTTTATTTTTTATATCTTCTAATCTTTCTTTTAGTGTTAAATTTTTTCTCTTTTCTGCGTTGTATTTTCTAATTTTGTGAATATCGTCTATTGTAAACTTATCACTTATTACTGGTTTTTCCATAAAATCATGCCTCCTTTTCTTATTCTTTTTTGGCTTAATAATACATCTGGAGAATATATATCTATATTATTACGCCTTTCTTCATATGTTATCTTTCTTATTTCATTTATAGTATATAAATTTACTATATGTTTAAAATTCCAAGATATAATAATATTGCAATCATTTAATATGGCTGATGCTATATGTAAACAATCATCAAAACTTTTTGATTTTAATATTTTTTTAATAATTATTTGATTTGCCATTTTTTCTGTTTCTTCATTTATATCAACTCTTATATAGTTAATTTGTGCTAAATATTCTTTTAATATACTTCTTTTTGGTTCCTTACATTCATTTAATTCTGCCAAAACTAAATCGCTTATTATAATTTCATATTTGCCTGTTTGAAAAATTTGCCATAGTTTTTTTGTTTGCTTCATTTTTTCAGGAGCATCTTCTTGTTCTAAATAACTTATTACTGACGTATCTAAATATATTCTTAGTTTATGCATAACATTTTTCTCCTTATTTGCTAAGATATATTTAGTACAATATACTACTATATATATTTTAGCATAGTTTATGTAATATTACAAGGAAGAACATTCTTGTTCTTAATTAAATATGATTTTTTATATATTTTCTCATTTTTCTGATTTTTATATCTTAGATAAAAATATCTTGAATTAAAAACTTTTTGAAATATAATAAATTTATTATACTAGCTTTTTCTTACATTTGCAACAAAAATTGTACGACTTTATTCGACATAAAAATCGTACAATTTTTAATGCAATCTCATATAATGGAATAATTATTTTATTTTTTCAGTAATACTAATCATATCTTATATAATGTATAATATAGTGCGAAAACCTATTGTAGAATTTATATAAGGAGCTGATAAGTAATTTCCATTACAAACATAGTAATCGTTATGATAATTATCACCGCCGTAAATAACACAAGGACTCAAGTCATTATCCCTTGTATATGTTTCTGTTGTCAATTCACTTACATTACTAGACATATCATATATATTGCAAACTTTATCTGTAGTTTCTTCATCGCTTCTTTCCCCTGTTAAACTATATTTTTTTACTAGCGATGTTTGTTTTGAGTATGTAGTATTTTTTGAATATGTTTGTATAAAAACTACTGCTGTTTTCCATGCATAGCTGTTTACTAAGTCTGTTTCAAAATTTGAGTTTTTTTCATACATTCTTTGTGATTCTATTGATGCATCTTGTTGTGTTATATTTACCCATACCATTCCCGCTAATATTGATGGAACATTCCATGGAGCTGTATCTATGTTTGATGGCTTTGATTTTACTCTTTCATCTTGTCCTTTTACTGCTTCATATCTTGCTAAGTAATACCCTCCTTGCATATTTGCTTTTGTTAAAAAAGTTGATAAACTTTTAGCTACCGCATTTCCATACTTTGAACTTTCTAATTCTTGATACGCACCTGTTTCACTACATATGTCCGCATAATTTAAAGCACTTTGTACTAAATGCGCTTCACCAGTTCCCTCTATCTCGCAATTAGAAGAATCAATCCATTTTTTAGTTATATCGAAGGTATATCTTCCCAATGTAATGTCCGAAGTTTTCCCTCTTTCATCATTTGGCTTATTCTTTATCGTTCCTACTGGAATCCAAACAAAATAATTTTCATCATCCTTTATTACTATTCCATCTTGTACTGTTGGTATATGTGTTGGTGCACCTTCTTCATTCGTATCATAATTATATTCTACATAGTCTGTTCCGTTTGGTACTATCTCAAATCCTGCTGGTATTATTATTTTATTTCCATATTTATCTACTGCTTTTGTATTTTCTGTTACTTTTCCTTTTATCTCTAAAATATCTACTGGTGGATTTACTATATCATCTATATCTGCTACCAAATTTTGTACATCTTGTTTATCCTTTTGTACTGCCTCATTTGTTTTTTCTCCCGCTTCCTTTGCAAGCTGTAATATTCCGTTATCTCCAAATACAACTGTTATACTTACTGATGCCAAAATCAAAAGCACTACAATTGTTACCACTAGGGCAATTAAAGTTATTCCTCGCATTTCATCTCTTGTTTTTCTCATCACTTTTTCCTCCTCGTAAATTGATAATTAAATATTAGCATTCATTTGAATGCTTGTCAAGAGAATTTAATTAAATGCATGATAATATTTATTTGTAATAATTTATTTTACTTTAAGATAATATTTATCTATAAGGAGATAACCTTGTATGTATTTAAGAAGATTAAAAGATTTAAGAGAAGATAAGGATTTGAAGCAAAAAGATATTGCGGAATTTTTAAAAATTACTAGACAACAATATGGATTATATGAAACTGGTAAACGCGATATGCCTGCTGAATTTATAAAATCATTAGCTATGTTTTATGATACATCTACTGATTATATTTTAGAATTAACTAATAATGTAGAACCATATAAAAAATAAATATGTGGCATTTTTTATGACACATATTTATTAACTTGCAAGCGAAGCTTTCCTTTTGATGTTTGAGATAAAACTTCGCCTATTTCGAATTTTCCTTTTCCTCTTACTGTTAAAATATCACCTTGTTTTAGCATAGTTGCATTTTTAGTTTTTAGCTCATAATTTACAAATACTCTTTCTTCACTTACAATTTCATCTGCTTTACTTCTAGACATATGAAGTATCTCTGAAATAATTACATCTAGTCTCATTTGCGGAATTAAAATAACTATTTCGTCTTTTTTTACTGGAAGAATTGTAATTTCTGAAATTTCCTTTATTAAAATTTCTGCTTTTTGAAATCTTGTTAAGTCTTGAAGGTGCAATTTTAAATAATCTGCCATTTCATCTAACACTAAAATATCTGCACCTGTTTCATTTACAATTATATCTCCTATTTTTTCTCTCTTAATGCCAAGTTTCATAATTCCGCCTAAATATTCAGAATGATGATAAGTACCTTGTAAGTCTTGTGGCAATATAATTGAAATCACTTTAACATTTTGATTTATTACTGTGTTATTTTCTTCTGAATTAAAGTTTTGATTTATATTTTCATTATATTTTTCGTTTAAATCTTCACTTAAGAAAATATCTTTTAATTTTTCTGGATACATAAATAAAATTTTTCTTTCCGCTTCATCATATCCACCATCTAATACATACTTATTTTCTCCAATAAGACTTAACGCTTTAATAACTATACTTTGCTGATATGTATCTAAAAAATCAGTATATTGTATTTGATTTTTATTATTTACAAACTTTAATTTATCTATTATTTTTGATATTAAAAGCTTGTCTTCTTGTTTAGGAAATTGTTTTAAAATTTCTTGTTTCTCCATTATTTTAAATCCTTTTTATTATAGTAACTTTATTCATTATATTATAAGTTTAAATTCTGATTTTCCTTAAAAGCAAAGCTAATCCCGTTGTTTTATACTTTCTTCGTCTAAGCCATATAGTTTTTCTAGTTCTTTTACTTCACCATGCTTAATAAATTCGTCTGGATAACCGTATATTTTAATTAGCTTATCTGCTAAATTTTCTTTTGCTAAAGCTTCTAATGTTACTGTGGCTAGCCCACCTTCTATAATTCCATCTTCTATTGTGATTATTTTGTTTGTTTTTAGAACAGAGTTTTTAACAGTCTCGTAGTCAAATGGTTTTAGAAATCTAGCATTTATTACTTCTGCTTGCATGCCTTCTTTTTCTAAGTCATCTGCTATTTTTTTAGCTCTTGCTACCATTTTTCCTATTGCTAAAATTGTAATATCTTTTCCTTCTTTTACAATTTCAGCTTTTCCCCTAATAATTTCTTCGTGTTTTTCAAAGGCTGTATCTTTTTCTTCTCCACCTCTTGGGTAACGAATTACAGTTGGCTCATTAGAGTTTACGGCATATTCTAGCATTTTTCTTAATTCTTCAAAATCCTTTGGTGCCATAATAGTTAAGTTTGGTACTAAATTGAAAAATGCTAAATCAAATATTCCTTGATGCGTTTCTCCGTCTTTTCCTACTATTCCTGCTCTATCTACACATAAAACTACTGGAAGTTTTTGTATTGCAATATCATGAATTACTTGGTCATACCCTCTTTGATAAAATGATGAATATATTGATACTACTGGTTTTAGCCCTGCTCTTGCCATACCTGCTGCCATTGTTAAACTATGTTGCTCTGCAATTCCTACGTCAAAAAATCTGTCTGGAAATTGTTTTGAAAACTCTGTCAAGCCTGTTCCGTCTTTCATAGCAGCTGTTATTGCTACTATCTTTTCGTTTTTCTTTGCTAACTCTACTAAGGTGTCTCCAAATATTTTTGAGTAGTCGTCTGCTTTTTTCTTACTACTTTCTCCTGTTACTATATTAAAACCTGATGTACTATGAAACTCGTCAGGATTTGTTTCTGCTGGTATATAGCCTTTTCCTTTTTTGGTTATAACGTGTACTAAAACTGGGCCTTCTTGTCTTTTGGCTCTATCAAAAATATCTTCTAATTTTTCAATATTATGTCCGTCTACCGGTCCTAAATAATAATACCCTAATTCTTCAAATAACATATTAGGTATTACTAATTGTTTAATTCCTCTTTTAATTTTTCTTACAAAGTCAATAATGTTATCTCCCATATTACCTGGAAGTTTTTTTACGATTTTCTTTACATATTCATTAGATTTTTTGTAAGTTTTCCTTGTTCGTAACTTGGTTAGGAACATAGAAATTCCACCTACATTTTTTGAAATGCTCATTTCATTGTCATTTAATACTACTATTAAATTTGTTTTGCTATATCCTGCATCATTTAGTGCTTCTAATGCCATACCACCAGTCAATGCACCATCACCAATTACAGCAACTACATAATATTTTTCTTTTTTTATATCTCTTGCCCTTGCAATTCCTAATGCTGCTGAAATTGAAGTGCTACTATGTCCTGTTTCAAAATAATCATATTCTGATTCTGCATATTTTGGAAACCCTGAAATGCCATTTATCTTTCTTAAAGTGTCCATCTTATCTCTTCTGCCAGTTAGCATTTTGTGCACATAAGTTTGATGCCCTACATCCCAAATGATTTTGTCATTTGGTGTATCAAATGAGCTATGAAGCGCTATTGTAAGTTCTACTACACCTAAGTTTGAAGCTAAATGCCCACCATTTTTTGAAACTTCTTCTATTACTTCTTGTCTTAATTCTTCTGCAAGAAGTTCTTTTTGATTTTTATCTAATTTTCTAAGTTCTCCGGTTGTTTGTAACTTACTTAAATTTTGTGCTTCTTTTGTATCATTTAAGTTAATATTTTTTACTTCTATGTTACTTGATTTTTCCAAATTACTACTTTCCTTTAATTAGTTTTGTAATATCATATCATATTTTTATGTAAAAATATAGTGTTTTAAGCTAAAATATGTTATCTATAAAGCTTTATAGATTTATCTAAACTAAAAAGATTTATTAAAAATTGTTTTAAATAAACTACATCTTTTTCATAGCATATTGTTTTATAATATCTATAGTATTTTCTATTCCTAATTTTGAAGTATCTATTAAAAGATCGTATCCGCTTCTTGCACCCCATTTTTCATTAGTATAATAATGATAATATGCTGCTCTTTCTTTATCTTTCTTTTGCATCAATTTAATAGCTTTATTTTCATCTAAGTTTGCAAATTCTACTTTACGTTTTATTTTAAATTCTACATCTGAAGAATAAACAAATACATTTATTACGTTTGGATTATCTTTTAAAATTATATTAGAGCATCTTCCTATAATTACACAGTTATCTTCTTTAGCTATTTTTTCAATTAATCTTGAAACTTGTATAAAATATTTATCATTCATTGGCAAATCAGTTAAAGAATTTACACTATCTGAATATGACATAGATGACATTGCTAATGTGTACCAAAAGCTATTTTTGTTGCTTTCATCTGTGTTTTCTAATAGTTTAAGGTCAATGTTTTCTTCTTTTGATAATCTTTCTAAAATTTCCTTATCATAAAATTTTAAGTTCAATTCTTTTGCTAGTCTTTCTCCTATATACTTTCCGCCACTTCCATATTCTCTACCAATTGTAATTACCATACTTTTTTACCTCCATTTTTAATTTATTATAAGTTTACATTTATTTTTTAATACTTTTATTTCAATACATTTTTATATTCCATATTGTCTTATATAACATTTATTTCGCATTGAATTTGCTTTTTTGTTTTTACCTTTAAGCCTCTACTTTTTCTTCTACAACATTTTCTTTTTTCTCTAGCTTTTTAATTTTTCTAATTTCTATGAACATTAAAGTTCCTGCCATTAAAAATGCTAGAAAATCTGCTGTTGGACCTGCATATAAAATTCCTTCTATTCCATCTAGCCAGCCCCAAATTAGCAATGCTGGTATTAAGAATAAAATTTGTCTTGAAAGTGAAATTAATGCTGATTTTACTGATTTTCCTATTGCTTGCATAAATATACCAGAGGTTATTTGTATACTGTTAAATACAATTAACATTAAGAAAATCTTAAAGCATTTTCTTGCAAATTCGTTATATAAATCATTTTCTTGTCCGAATAAGTTTATAATTACTTGTGGGCATAATTGTAAAATTACTGTTCCAATTGCAGTAATTAAAACTGCTATCATTATTGTTATTCTTAAAGTTTTAATTACCCTATCATATTTCTTTGCCCCATAATTAAAGCCCCAAATTGGTTGCGCTCCAACAGCTATACCTAATACAATAGAATTGATAATTTGATTTACCTTCATTACTATACCTAGCGCAGATAAAGGAATATCACTTCCGTATTTCGACTCTGCTCCATATTTTACAAGTAATTGATTTAAAGTAATTATAACTATTGTAATTGAAACTTCAGTAATGAAACTTGATATACCTAATAATATCACATTTTTTAATGTTTTCCAATGAATTTTCATGCTTTGTTTATTTACTTTTATTGATTTAAATCTTCTTAAATAACTTAAAGATACAATACCAGAAACAACTTGACCTATAACAGTAGCAATAGCAGCACCTTCTACACCCCATTTTAAAATAAATATTGCAATAGGGTCTAAAATAAGGTTGATAATAGCACCTATTAACATACTTGCCATTGCTTATTTTGGTGAACCATCTGCACGAATTATCGAGTTAAGTGCATTTGTAATCATGAAAAATGGTAGGCCTAAGGCTATGTAAAACATATAGCCCTTTGCGTACTGATAAGATTCTGGTGTTACACCAAATAGTTTTAATAAGCTATCTTGGAAAATAATTGACACAGCTAAAAATATAATACTTAAAATAGAAACTACAAGTATTGAATTTCCTACACCTTTACTTGCACTTTCTTCGTCTTTTTTACCTAAGCATAAACTTAGATTTGCTGCTGCTCCATCTCCTATTAAAAATGAAAATGCCATTGATATAACTGTTAATGGGAATACTATATTTGTTGCAGCATTTCCTAAATAGCCAACACCTTGACCAATAAAGATTTGGTCTACTATATTATATAACGAGCTTACTAAAAGTGATATTATACATGGTATACTAAATTTTCTTAGTAGTTTGCCTATTTTTTCTGTTCCTAGTATGTTTTCTTCTATTTTTTCATTTTCTTGAATTTTTGATTTTTCTTTTTGCTTCATTTCATCCTCCACTATATTTTGTATAAATTTTAATATATTCTAATTTATTCTTATTTTGCCACAAAAATAACGCCTAATCTTTTTTGCTCTAAAAGAGTAAACGTTACTTCTGTTTAAGCTATGTTATCTATTATAGCATAAATTTTTAAAAAATCAATTATTTTATAAAAAAACAGGTGGCTATTTTTAAGCCACCCATTTGTTATTCTTCTGGTAAGTTAGAGTTATAAATAGCCGGAGAATAGAAAAAGACTAAATAGCCTTTCTCTTCAGAATTTTTTTCGAGAATTAAAGCCTCTTTTAAAGGGTTAAACTCGGCATTGATTCTGAGTTTTTTTCCATTTTGAATAATCATTGAACCTTTACTTAAAGCCTTTTCCATGAATTCAAAAATATAAAGATGCAGAATTGCACCTTGCTTTACAGTAATGTTTTCTTTTTCAACATTATTGTATAGCCAACTTCTATTCCGGTATGATATACTCCTTCCCATTGAATCGTCTAATGCCCGTATTACTTCTAATGTTTGATTCATAAGAATACCTCCAAAAAAATTTTCCACTATTATATAACGTTTTCTTGTAAATGTCAATATTTGTTCGAAATTATTTTGGAAGATATTGGAAATTTTATTCTTGCATTACTTCACTAAATTTAAATCTCCATGTATTACTATTGGAGAAAATCCTGATATCTCGTCATATAAAATTCCTTCTGGAATGTCATTATATAAATATATCTTCTTATTTTTCATGAAAGCTTCATATAGTTCAAGGAATGTTGCACCACCTATATAGTTTTTCTTTCCATTTTTATCAAAGTTTAATGTTAATACTGCATCAACATTTTCAATTCTTTCTCTGCTCATCTTAAACATTCTTGCTTTAAATTCACTATGTGCTTTTTCTCCTAACTCTAGACTTTTCTTTTCTGCATCTGGTTCATCATAAGAATTTGGAAGCTCTATTTCATGTCCCATTTCTTCTAATTTTGCTTTTATTGGTTCTATATCTTTATAAAATACTTTACTACAAATAATTAATATTTTCATAAATAATTTCTCCTATGAATTAATTTTTATTATTTATATCATAAATTTAGTGTAAATTCAATTACTTTACAAAAATAAAAAACTTTATCAATATATATTGAATTTAAAACATATTAGCTAAGAAATACTGTTGAATTTTTAGGAATTTGGGAAGAAATCCATAACCCAAATTTTAATTATGGCGAATTTGCCATAATTAAAAGTCAAGCAGGTTTAAATAATTACAAGAACAGATATGAAATATTTAAGATAATATTATTTTTTTAGAAATAATTAAATGAAAACTCTTTGTGGCTGGGGTACTAGGATTCGAACCTAGGAAATGCCTGAATCAGAGTCAGGTGCCTTACCGCTTGGCTATACCCCAATATTTTCCCCCTTATTTAAAAGGGGGATTATTTTTATTTTATTGCTTTTCTTCCTCTAAATACTGCTACACTTCCTAATTCTGCTTCAATGTTAAGTAGTCTGTTGTATTTTGCTACACGGTCTGTTCTACATGGTGCACCTGTTTTAATTTGACCAGCGTTTGTTGCTACTGCAACATCTGCTAATGTAGTGTCTTCTGTTTCACCACTTCTATGAGAAACAACTGCTGTGTAACCATTTCTCTTTGCAAGTTCAATTGCATCTAATGTTTCTGTTAATGTTCCAATTTGATTTAATTTAATTAAAATGCTGTTAGCTGTTTTGTTGTCAATTCCTTTTTGTAGACGTTTGATATTTGTTACAAATAAGTCATCTCCAACTAATTGAATTTTGTCTCCAATTCTTTCTGTTAGCTTTTTCCAGCTTTCCCAGTCTTCTTCTGCTAAACCATCTTCAATAGAGATTATAGGGTATTTTTCAGCTAAGCCTACTATGAAGTCTATCATTTGGTCTTTTGTTTTGAATTCGTCTGTTTTCCAGAAATAGTAACCATCTTTTCCTATTTTCTTTGCTTCATCATACATTTCTGTTGCTGCTACGTCTAGTGCTAAGCATACATCTTCACCTGGTTTATATCCTGCTTGTTTAATTGCTTCTAGTATTAATTCTACTGCTTCTTCTTCGCTTCCTAAGTTTGGTGCGAATCCACCTTCATCTCCAACACCTGTTGAATATCCTTTTGATTTTAATACTTTCTTTAGGTTGTGGTATACTTCTACACCCATTCTCATACATTCGCTGAATGTTTTTGCTCCTACTGGCATAATCATAAATTCTTGTACACTTAGGCTACTGTCTGCGTGTTTTCCACCATTCATAATGTTCATCATAGGAACTGGTAGTTCTTTTGCATTTACACCACCAATATATTTATATAGGCTCATTCCTAAAGAATTTGCTGCTGCTTTTGCTACTGCTAAAGATACACCAAGCATTGCATTAGCTCCTAGTTTTCCTTTGTTTTCTGTTCCATCTAGTTCTATCATTTTTTTGTCTATTTCTACTTGATCGTATACATTCATTCCTTCTACTGCTTTGCTTATAATTTCATTTACATTTTCTACTGCTTTTAATACACCTTTTCCTAAGTATCTTCCTTTGTCGTCATCTCTTAATTCTACTGCTTCAAAACTTCCTGTAGATGCTCCTGATGGAACCATTGCTACTCCTGAAAATCCGTCTTCTGTTACTACTTCTACTTGTACAGTAGGATTTCCTCTTGAGTCTAATACTTCTAGTGCTCTTACACTTTCAATTTCTAAATAATCTTTCATAAAATTTTACCTTGCTTATGTTTATTTTAATAAACATATCCTTTCTTTTAATATTTTTTATGTGATTTTTATTATTGCTTATTTTTATTTTAATGCTAATATTTATGTTTTTATAAAGTACTTAAATAATTATTAATTATATTTTATACTATTAGTTGTCATTATAATTATTTTTGCTCATTAATTATTTTTCTATTAAACTTTCTCCAGTCATTTCTTCTGGTTTTGGAATTTCCATTAAATCTAACATTGTAGGTGCTAAGTCTGCAAGTTTTCCTACTTTTAATTTAACTCCTTCTGCTCCAATTAAAACAAGTGGAACTGGATTTGTTGTGTGTGCTGTATGTGGTTCTCCAGTTTTGTAATCTATCATTTGCTCTGCGTTTCCATGGTCTGCTGTCATTATTATCATTCCGTTTTTTTCTTCTACGGCATCTACTACTTTTTGTACGCATTCATCAATAGCTTCTATTGCTTTAATTGCAGCTTCTAGATTGCCTGTATGTCCAACCATATCTGGATTTGCATAGTTTAAAATAATGCAATCATATTTATCTGATTTTATTGCTTCTACTACTTTATCTGTTACTTCATAAGCGCTCATTTCTGGCTTTAAGTCATAAGTTTCTACTTTAGGAGATGGTACTAAAATTCTATCTTCTCCTTGATATTGCTTTTCTTCTCCACCATTAAAGAAGAATGTAACATGGGCGTATTTTTCTGTTTCTGCTATTCTTAATTGTGTTAGACCTTGCTTTGAAACATATTCTCCAAATGTATTTTTTAATGCTTCTGGTTTAAATGCAATGCTTACATTTGGAATTGTTTCATCATATTGTTTAAAGCATACATAATGTAATTTTAATTTTTCTGTTTCAAATCCATCAAACTCAGGATCTACTAAACTTCTTGTAATTTCTCTTGCTCTGTCTGGTCTAAAATTAAAGAATATAACTGAGTCATTGTTTGAAATTGTTGCAACTGGCTCTTCTCCATTGCATATTACAGTTGGTACTACAAATTCATCAAATACTTCTTTTTGATAAGATGCTTCTATTGCTGATATTGCACTTACTGCTTTTTCTCCTTTTCCTCTAACTATTGCATCATAAGCTTTTTGTACTCTTTCCCATCTTTTATCACGATCCATTGCGTAAAATCTTCCAGAAATAGTTGCTATTTTTCCTACGCCTTTTTCTTTTATTTTTTCTTCTAATTTTGTAATATAACTTTCGCCAGATGCTGGTGGTGTATCTCTTCCATCCATAAAGCAATGAATATATACTTCATCAAAGTCTTTTCTCTTAGCAAGCTCTAATAAAGCAAATAAATGCCTTATATGGCTGTGAACTCCACCATCTGAAAGAAGCCCCATAATGTGCAATTTTGAATTGTGTTTTTTACAATTTTCAATTGCTTCTGAAAATTCCTTAATGCTAAAGAAGTCTCCTTCTTCTATTGTTTTAGTTATTCTTGTTAGGTCTTGATATACAATTCTTCCTGCTCCAATATTAGTATGTCCTACTTCTGAATTTCCCATTTGTCCATCTGGTAAGCCTACATTTAAACCACTTGTGTAAATAGTGGTTGTTGGCCATGTTTTCATTAGTTTATCTATATTAGGTGTATTGGCTAATTTTACTGCATTTGCTTTTTCATTTTCATTTATTCCAAATCCATCTAATATCATTAGCATCATAGGTTTTCTTCTCATTTTTTTATTTCTCCATTTCCTTTTCATTTTGTCAAATTATTTCAACAATCTATAGCTTAATCTTTAATATAAAGAATTTAATATGTTGTTTATTTTAAGTTTACTATGATAATTAAATTTTAATAATTATAAATTTTGTATTTTTATTTTATCTAGTTTATGTTTTCGTATAATTATTTTATTAAAATTTACACTGACAAACAAATTTTAGCAAATTCTTCTGGTTTTAAGCTAGCTCCACCTACTAATCCTCCGTCTATGTCTGAAGTAGAGAATAATTCTTTGCTATTTTCTGATTTTACACTTCCACCATATAGAATGATTATTTCATTTGCAACTTCATCACCATAAAGATTTCTAATTTCATTTCTTATAGATTTTATAGCTTCGTTTGCATCTTCTGATGTAGCTGTTTTGCCAGTTCCTATTGCCCAAATTGGTTCATATGCAATCATGCATTTTTTTACTTGATTGCTATCTAGTCCTTCTAACGCAAGCTTTGTTTGCTCTGTAATAATTTCTGTTTGTTTGCCTTGCTCTCTTTGCTCTAAACTTTCGCCTACACAAATAATAGGTTTTAGTTCATGTTGCAATGCTGATTTTATTTTTTTGTTTACTGTTTCGTCTGTTTCTGCAAAATATTGTCTTCTTTCAGAGTGCCCTATAATAACATATTCTACTCCAATTGATTTTAACATTTGTGCAGATACTTCTCCTGTATATGCTCCTTTTTCTTCCCAGTGCATATTTTGAGCTCCTATTTTGATGTTTGTATTTTGTACACCAAGTAAGCAATAAAATAAGTCTGTATAAGGAACACAAAGTATAACTTCATTTTGAGTATTTTTTACCATTGGTGTAATTTGTTCAATAAATGTCATTGCTTCATTTGGAAGCATATTCATTTTCCAATTTCCTGCAATTACTTTCTTTCTCATTTTTGCCTCTTTCTATTTTTAATATAGAATTTCTACTTTTAAATAGCAATTTCTATATTAAATTATTAATTTATTTTTAATGTACATTCTATGCTAAACATTAAAGTATAAATCATATCTCTTTACTATTTAAATAGTTTTTTGATTTACATAGTCTTTGGGTGTACCTTCACCTTTACTTTGCATAGGTGTTTTTTCATCTAATGCAGCTATTCCTGGTAAAGTTTTTCCTTCTAAGAATTCAAGTGATGCTCCACCACCTGTTGATAAATAAATATTATCAAAATCTTTCTTATCTTTACCTTTATTTACTTCTTCTTTAATGATTTTCTTAACAGCTGAAACTGAGTCTCCACCACCTATTACACATTTTGCTTTTGTTCCTGCAATAACATTTGCAACTCTTGCTGTTCCTAAATCAAATGGTGGTACTTCAGTGAAACCTAAAGGTCCATTCCATGCTATTGTTTCAGCATTTTCTATGCTATCTGCAAATTGCATTTGAGTATTGTTTCCAATATCTAAGATTTGGTAACCTTCTAAACTTTCTCCTTTTCCTTCAGCTATTTCTTTTTCTGTATATAATTTAACTTGTTTTTGTTCTGCATTGTCTATGTTTTCTTTTGTTAACTCTTCACCTTTTGCTAATTTTATGGCTCTAGCATCTTTTGGAAGTACAATCTCTACACCTTGCTCTGTTGCTTCTTTCATAATGTCTTTTGCTAACTGCAATTTATCTTCCTCATACATTGAAGAACCTATATCATAGCCTTTTGCTTTTAAGAATGTATTTGCCATTGCTCCACCTATTAGAATTGTATCTACTTTATCTAATAAGTTTTCAATAACACCTATTTTATCAGAAACTTTTGCTCCTCCTAAAATAGCTACAAAAGGTTTTTCAGGTTTTTCTAGAACAGCTCCTAATGCATTTATTTCCTTTTCCATTAAAAGTCCTGCTACTTTATCGCCTTCTACATAGTGTGTAATTCCTTCTGTAGAGCTATGTGCCCTATGAGCTGTACCAAAGGCATCATTAACATATACTTCAACGCCTCCACCTAAGCTTGCTAAAGCTTTGCTGAATTCTGGTTCATTTGCTTCTTCACCTGGATTAAAACGTAAATTTTCTAATAAGCCAACATCGCCATCACCTAAACTACTTGCCATAGCTTGTGCATCTTCTCCTATAACGTCTCCTGATAGTTTTACATTAGCAGATAATTTTTGAGATAGGCTTTCTGCAACCGGCTTCATTGAATATTTTGGATTAACTTCTCCCTTTGGTCTACCAAAGTGAGATGCTAATATTACTCTAGCTCCTTTTTCTTTTAAAAGACGAATTGTAGGTAATGCAGCTTCTATTCTAGTGTCATCTCTAATTGTTCCGTCATCATTTAATGGAACATTAAAGTCGCAACGAACAAAAACTAATTTTCCTTTAAAATCAACGTCATTTATAGTTTTCTTTTCCATACTTTCACTCCTAACTTTTAGTTACTATTAAAATTTTATATTTACACTTTTATTTGTTTTTATTCTTATACTATATACTTTTTCATTTATAGTACTTCATTTGATTTTTTATTTATAATGTATGATTTCGTTATAGTTTTTATATTTACACTTTAAATTTTTTTCAATTTAAATCTATTTTTTAATGTTTACACTTTTAATATCTTGTAATTCAAATCTATATTTTTGTTTTACTTCTGGGTATTTTTCTCTATCAACTTCTGATGCAAACATATCATAAGGTCTAATATATAAATTAGTATCGCCATATAAAGCTCTATATACAACATATTTTTCTTTTGTTTCACTGTGAACAGCAATGCCTTCTACTATATAATAGTCTCCTTTGAAATGTTTATATATTCCATGTACTTTAATTTCTCTTTCCATTTTTATCTTCTCCATTTAATATACAATAATCATGTAGTTATTTAGAATATTTCTATATAACTACATAATTATATATTCATTTATTTGTTTGAAATATAGATTGCTAAGTCTGCAAGTTTATTTGAATAACCCCATTCATTGTCATACCAAGCTACTAATTTAACAAATGTATCTGTTAAAGCAATTCCTGCTGTGCTATCAAAAATAGATGTATGTGCATCATGGATGAAATCTGAAGAAACAACTGGATCTTCTACATATTCAATAATTCCTTTCATTTCATTTTCAGATGCTCTTTTTACTGCAACACAAATTTCTTCGTATGTTGCAGGTTTTTCTAGGTTACAAGTTAAGTCTACAACTGAAACATCAACTGTAGGTACTCTAAATGCCATACCTGTTAATTTTCCATTTAATGATGGAATAACTTTTCCAACTGCTTTTGCAGCTCCTGTAGATGATGGAATTATGTTAGCGCTAGCAGCACGTCCACCTCTCCAATCCTTCTTTGATGCTCCATCAACTGTTTTTTGTGTTGCTGTTGTGCTATGAACTGTTGTCATTAAACCATCTTTAATTCCAAAGTTATCATTTATAACTTTTGCAAGTGGTGCTAAACAGTTTGTTGTGCAAGATGCATTAGATATAATATTCATATCTGGTGTATAGCTATCATTATTTACGCCCATAACAAACATTGGTGCATCTTTTGAAGGTGCTGAAATAATAACTTTTTTAGCTCCTGCTTCTAAGTGTGCATTTGCTTTTTCTATTGTTGTAAATACTCCTGAACATTCAAGTACGATGTCAACTCCATCTGCTCCCCAAGGAATATTTTTTGGATCCATTTCATTGTAAACTTTGATTTCTTTTCCATTTACAATTAAAGTTCCTTCTTTACTAGATACTTCTCCTTCAAATTTTCCATGTACTGTATCATATTTAACCATATATGCCATATAATCTGCTGTGATGAATGGGTCGTTTATTGCTACAACCTCTATCTCCTTTTTACTAAGTGCTGCTTGGAATGTTAAGTTTCCTATTCTTCCAAAACCATTAATACCTACTTTTACTGACATAATAAATTTCCTCCTTTTAATTAAATGTACCTATTATACATTTTATTTTTGATTAGTATACCCTAATTGAATGTATTTTTACATTAAATTATCTACTATTTAATGCATTTGATATTTTAATAATTCAATACAATTTCTATTAGAATTTTATAATCAGTGTTATTCTATATCAAAAATATTTATTTTTCAAGTATTCTTTTTCATTTTGTAGTTATTTATTGTAAATATTGATTTTTAAATATTTATGTGCTAAAATATAACTACAATTTTTATTTGTCTTGCCAAGCGCAAGTTTATATATATACACCTTAAAAAATAATTTTTACAAGGAGGTTTGCAACTTTGGATAAGGCATTAGTAAAATTACGTTACGATGTACCTTTAAAAATTTTCAATGTGCCTATTATAAGGCAAAAAGCAAAAGAAGTTTTTGAAAGTTTAGGTACACAAAAAGCTATTAAAGAAAGAGAAGAGGAAATGTTAGCTGTCATAAATCTAGGGCATACTGAAGATTTTTCTTATGAAAATGTAGTTGAAAAATTTAAGCCTCATTTTTATAAAGAAATCTTACAGCAAGCCCTCGAAATGGCAATCACTCAAAGTAATAGATTTAATATCGTAAGCAATATTTTAACTTTGCTTCCTTCTGAATACACCATGAAAAAAGCTATAAATGGAAATGCTTTTTATTGTGCAATGGAAGACGTTATTAAAGAATTACCTATAAGTATCCATGAGAAGTCCCAAAAAATCATACTTTTGCAAAAGTCTTTCTACAATAGCTTAGAGTAAAATAAAAAAAGATGGCAATGCCATCTTTTTTTATTTTAATACATTCCATTCATAGCTTCTGCATCATCATGAGAGTGCTTACAGCAATTTTCTGGTTCTTTTTTATCTGTTACAATGCTTTCTGTTGTTAAAATCATAGAAGCAATTGATACTGCATTTTGAAGTGCACTTCTTGATACTTTTGTTGGATCTACAATTCCTGCTTTTTTCATATCTACATAGTTTTCAGTATCTGCATCAAATCCAACACCATTTGGGCTATTTTTAACTTTTTCCAAAATAACTGATGGCTCTAATCCAGCATTTACAGCTATTTGTCTTACTGGTTCTTCTAATGCTCTTAATATAATTTTTCCACCTAATTTTTCATCACTGCTTAATTCTTCTACTACTTTTGCTACTTTTGGAATAATGTCAATATATGCTGTTCCACCACCTGGTACAATTCCTTCTTCTACTGCTGCTTTTGTAGCAGATAAAGCATCTTCTATTCTTAATTTTTTGTCTTTCATTTCAACTTCTGTTGCAGCACCTACACCAATAACAGCAACACCACCTGCAATTTTTGCTAAGCGTTCTTGTAAATTTTCTTTTTCAAATTCACTCTTTTCCTCTGCTATTTGTGCTTTTAACTGTGTTACTCTTTCAGCTATTTGATTTTTATCTCCCATACCGTCTACAATTATAGTATTTTCTTTTTGTACTTTAATTTGTCTTGCTCTACCTAATTGCTCAATTGTAGTATCTTTTAGTTCTAATCCTAAATCTGATGTAATTACCTCTCCACCTGTTAAAATTGCTATATCTTGTAACATTAATTTTCTTTTATCTCCATAGCCTGGTGCTTTTACTGCAACTACATTGATTACACCTCTTAATTTGTTAAGTATTAGAGTTGATAATGCTTCTCCTTCTATGTCATCACAAATAATAACTAATTTACCTGATTCTTGCATTAGGCTTTCTAGTAATGGTAGTATTTCTTGAATATTGCTAATTTTTTTATCTGTTATTAAAATATATGGGTTATCAACTACTGCTTCCATTTTTTCTGTATCTGTAACCATATAAGGTGATACATAACCTTTATTAAATTGCATTCCTTCTACAACATTTAATTCTGTTTGTGATGTTTTTGATTCTTCAATAGTTATAACACCATCTTTTGATACTCTTTCCATAGCATCAGAAATAAGTTCTCCTACTTCTGAACTATTTGCTGAAATGCTTGCTACTCTTGCTATATCTTCTTTTCCGTTAATTTGTACACTTACGTCTTTTAAAGCTTCCACAGCAGATACCATAGCTTTATCCATTCCTCTTTTAATTGCCATTGGATCTCCACCTGCTGCAACATTTTTTACACCTTCACGAATCATGTTTTGTGCTAATACCATAGCTGTTGTAGTTCCATCTCCTGCTACGTCATTTGTTTTTATTGAAACTTCTTTTACAAGTTGTGCTCCCATATTTTCAAATGGGTCGTCTAATTCTATTTCCTTTGCAATTGTAACACCATCATTTGTAATAAGTGGTGCTCCAAATTTTTTGTCTAGTACAACATTTCTACCTTTTGGTCCTAATGTTACTTTTACTGTATCTGCTAATTTATTTACACCATTTAATAAGCTTTTTCTAGCTTCTTCTCCGAATTTAATATCTTTTGACATTTTTACTTCACGTTCCTTGTATAATATATTTAGGTTTTTAATTTAAAGGATACCTATAAACCTTAGATTTTGCAATATGTTCTTTACTTTGTGAAATTAGCTATTTTATGTTCTGATAATTGTTAATACTTTATTATAAATGCTTTATTCTACAACGGCTAAAATGTCGCTATATTTTACAATTATTAATTCTTCGCCTTCATATTTTACAGTTGTTCCTGCATATTGGCTTAAAATAACCTTATCGCCTTCTTTTACACATATTTCTACTTTTTTACCTTCACTATCAATTCCTGGTCCTACTCTTAATACTTGTGCTATTTGTGATTTTTCTTCTGATTTTCCTGATAGTATAATACCGCTTTTAGTTGTTTCTTCTTTTTCTAGCATTTTTACAACAACTCTGTCTGCTAATGGTTTTAACATAACAATACCTCCTTTTTGGCTTTTATAACCACTTTTAAATTATATGCTAACTTAGCCATTTTAGTATTATTTTAAGGTTAAAATTAGCAGTCTCTTTTAGAGACTGCTAATACTTTATACCCTTTTTATTAAATTGTCAATACTACCAATTTATTTTTCACATATTTTTCACAAATTTCATTTAACCTTTCACTTGACGCATTTTTGACAATTACTTTTCCATTTAAAATTTTAACTTTACACAAATTCTTCCCACACAATATTTGCAAAATCTAAGCCCTTGTCAGTTAGTTTAATTACATCTCCATCTATTTCTATTAAATCGTCATTTACTAATTTTTCTAACTGCTCATGATACAAAAATACAGGGTTTGCAACAAATTTATTTTTAAATTCTTGTATGCTGACACCATCTATTTTTCTTAATCCTAATAACATATATTCCTTTTGTTGTTCCTCCATGTTTTGTCTTTCTTGTATAATGTAGTTTTTTTCTATGCTTCTATTTTCTATGTTTTCAACATATTTTTCTACGTTCTCTATATTCGAATATCTAACCATATTTATATATGAATGTGCTGCACTGCCAAAGCCAATGTATTCTTCTTGATTCCAACAGTCTAAGTTATGTTTTGATGCGTATTTTAAGTTTAAATTACTGCTTTCTTTATGTTCATCTTTTGTGAAATTTTCCGTCTTTGCAAAGTTTGATATTTCATAATGTTTATACCCATTTTCTTCAAGTATTTTCTTTACTTGCCAATACATTGCTCTTTCTTCATCTTCAGATGGCAACTCTAAAAGTTTTTCTTTTACTTGTTTTTCTAATTTTGTACCTTCTTCTAATATAAGTGAATATACCGAAATATGTTCTGGCTCTAATGAAATTATTTCTTCTAGTGCATCCTTCACATCTAATAAATTTTGATTTGGCAAACCTATCATTAAATCTACATTTATATTTTCAAAGCCAACATTTCTTGCAAAACGATATGTATCTAAGAAATCATAGTATGTATGTATTCTTCCTAACATTTTAAGTAAATCTGGCTTAACTGCTTGAAGCCCAATGCTAAGTCTATTTATTCCTATTTGTTTATAATGTTCTAGTTTTTCCAAATTAACAGTTCCGGGATTTACTTCTATTGTAATTTCTGCATTTTCGTCTACTTTATAGTTTAACTTTATTTCATTTAAAATTTGCTCTATATATTTACTGTCAATTAATGATGGGGTTCCACCACCTATGTAAATTGTTTTTACATTTTGGCTTGTTATTTGTGATGTTTCAAATTTCTTTGCTACAAATTTTATTTCCTCACATACGCTTTTAGCATACCTTGCAGATAAGCTTTCCTTTCCTGCATAGGAGCAAAAATCGCAATAATTACATTTCTGTTTGCAAAATGGGATATGTATGTAAATTCCTAGATTTTTTGTGCTCATATTACTTATAGTACCCTTCTTTTATTTTATAAAGTCATATTTTTCTAATTTTATCACATCATTCCTTGTTTTATCAACCCCATTGATAAAATTGTTTTACCTATACTAAATTTTCTCTTAGTACTCTTAGCCAATTTTCTCCCCAAATTTTCGCAATTTCTTCTTTTGTAAAACCTACATTTTTTAGTTCTTCTTTTATTTTATCTGTATCTTTAATGCCCTTAATATCAGTTGGTAAATGTTCTTCTTCTAATCCATCAAAATCACTTCCTAATCCAACATAGTCTACTCCTACTAAATTTGCAATATATGATATATGTTTTACAATTTCTTTAGAGCTAGCATTTTTCTTTTCAGATAAAAAAGTAGAAGAATAGCAAATTCCAATTATACCATTCATTTTTGCAATTTGCTTTATCTGCTCATCAGTTAAATTTCTAGGATGATTGCATATTTCTATGCAACAAGAATGAGTTGCAACTATTGGTTTTTCTGAAAGTTTCGCTGTATCCCAAAAAGTTTTTGGTGAGCTATGTGATATATCTATTATTATATTTTTCTCATTTAATTTTTTTATGTACTGTTTTCCAAATTCAGTTAGGCCTATATCATTTTTTGTTAAAGCTCCACAGCCTAATAAATTATCTTCATTCCAATTAATCGACATCACTCTTATGCCTTTGTCATAAAAATAATCCACATTTTTTAAATCATTTTCAATAGCTCTACCATTTTCAATTGTAAGAAGTACTCCTAATTTTCTTTTAGATTTTTCGCTGTTTAAGAATTTATTTTCTAAAATTTTATTTGTTGCTTTTTCTTTTAATTCTTTTTGTTCTGAAATTACTTTTTCTATATCTTCTTTTGTTTTTACTAATATTATTTCATCTGAAAATTTCTCATATTGTTCATAAAAATAATTTATAATATCTTTAGCTCTTTTAAATGAATTTTTATATTCAGGACTTATAAAAGTTGCCATCATTTGTATCATTGGTTTTTTAGCATCCTTTAAGTTAAAATTTAAGCTTTTATCATCTATATTCTTTTGTTTATCGAATGCCACCTCAATTGTGT
Organism: uncultured Clostridia bacterium; assembly: GCA_947629045.1. GTDB lineage: Bacteria > Bacillota > Clostridia > TANB77 > CAG-508 > CAG-273. The sequence continues at coordinate 29,307 of CANRCF010000005.1, forward strand.
CACAATGGCCATCTACTAAAATTTCCATAAAAGCCCCTCCAACATTTAAATAAATAATATGCAAATAGCACTATAAATTATAATCTTTAATATGCAGTTACTTAATATTTTAAAGTTTGTTAGTGGAATTCCTATTTCATTAATTATTTCATAATTTTCAATTATCTCTTTTTGTTCTTTTTCATTAAGACTTCCTTGTTTTTCCATATAATCCTTCGCTAAAAACTTTGCTTTTGTCATTGCCTCTACTTCTAATGTGCTACGAATAGCATAATATATAAAGCTTAAAATAGTAAGAACAAATAAATAAAGCATAGGAAAAAAGTTAAATTTTATGATTGTTATAACACACACTATAAAAAAATATATTAAATAAGCATTAGAAAAGAAGAAGTTAAATAATAAAGTTCTTCTATTTTGAATTGAATGCAAACATTCATGGCTAATAGTCTGAACTCTTGTAAAAGTATCTTTTATATTAGCAATTAAAATAGAATTAGAAAGTACAAAATAGAAACTACTTTTTCCATCTATTTCTCTTATTTCTATATCTTCATTATTTAAGTTTTTTAAAATAACTTTACATATTTCTTTATTTTCTGGCAATTTATTTGTTATTTCATTTAATTTTTTATTATATCCTATTTCCTTTATCTTTTTTATATTACTTAATTTAATGTTCCATGCAAATTTTAAAATTATTAAAAACATTACACTTGTTATAATAATAAATATGTAGTCCATAATTAGTATTATTCTCCTTTATTAATTTCATTTTAATTATCATTCTATAACTTCAAAACCTAAACTTCGTTATAAACATAATTTTTATAAAACATAAAAAGTCGCTTAAAAAGCCCTCTTCCTAAAAACTTTCTAAACGACATTTTTAAACTTTAACAATATTTTTTTATTTAAACATCTTTTTTTAATTTCATTCTATAATTAATATTTATAAAACATCTTTTATTGCTTCTGCTATTATTTTATTTACATCTGCTATCATTATATTGAACTTCACTTCTAAATCAAAATATTCCTTAATATCTTTATTTTGCACTAATGTAGCATACATTTCTTCAAGCTTTTTATTTTTTTCTTCGTCTTTTGCTTCTCCTGTATATGCCATTAGTTGCACGTCATATCTTAATTTTTCGAATTCTTCTACTTTTTGTTTCTTTTCAGGATTCGTTTGTATTTCATCTTTTAGTTTTTTATATGCTTTGTACTCTTCTGACTCTCTTATCTCTTGTGCTAAACGATTTGCTGTATCGTATACTTGCATTTACTTTCCTCCTTACTTTTTTATATAGCTACATACTTTTTTTCTTTATGCAATAATTTTGTCATACATATTTTTCAAAAACTAAATATTTATTTCTAAGCATAAGCATGCTTCTTCTTAAAGCTAAGTAGATTTGTAATTTCTGTTTCAGTGTTTTTAGCTTTTTCAGTTTTCTTAGCATTTTCTTGCTCTATTTGCTCTTTTTGTTTTTCTGCTACTGTCTTGCAAATTGCTTTTTCATATACATAGTGTGTATCTTGTGCTATTTTAGTCCAGTTAAATTCTTCCTTTACTTTTTGTTTTGCTTTTTTTGCTACATTTGATGCTAGCTGTTTGTCAAATAATAAATTTAATACAGAGTCTGCTATTGAATTTGGATTTCCTGCATAGCTTTTCATTCCGTCAACGCCATGCTCTACTATTTCGTTTAGTCCTCCTACATCTGATACAACTGTTGGAACACCAGCAAGCATAGCTTCTAATGCTACTATTCCAAAAGGCTCATATGTGCTTGGAAATACTGCTATATCTGCACATTTATAAATTTTTTGAACTTGTTTAGAATTTAAGTAACCTGCAAAACAAACTTTATGACCAATTCCCATTGCATTTGCTTGTGCTCTTAAATCATCTAGCATTCCGCCTTTTCCAGCGATAACTAATTTTGCATCATTATATCCGTTTAATATTTTTGGCATTGCTGAAATTAAATGTTGAATTCCTTTTTCATATACTAGCCTTCCAACATATAAAATCATTTTTTCATTATCCATAGCATACTGTCTTCTAAAATCATAATCTCTTTCAACTCCATTAAAATTTGTTAGATTTATTCCATTAGAAACTACATTTATTTTATCAAAAGGAAGTCCAAATAAACCTTGTACGTGTCCTTTCATAAAATTACTATTAACAATTACTTCTGTTGCTTCATAAGTTAAAAGCCATTCTGTATCATTTATGTACCTTTGTGTTTCATCATGTATACCTGAATTTCTGCCAGCTTCAGTTGCATGTATTGTAGCTACAAGCGGAATTTGAAAAGCTTGCTTTAAATTCTTAGCTGCTGATGCAACTAGCCAATCATGTGCATGTATTACATCAAATTTTCCTTTTTCATGCATTATTTGTGCAGCTTTTGCAGCCATATTAAAATTTAATTGTAATACCCAATCTATAAAGTTATTAGGATGTATCATATAGTTTTCTACACGATATACTTCTACACCTTTATCATTCTCATATTCTGGTAAATCTCCATCCTTATATGTTACTACTGTTACTTCGTGTCCATCTTTGATTAATCTTTTTGATAAGTCATGTACTACTCTTGCAATTCCACCTACAATTCTTGGTGGATATTCCCATGTTAGCATTAGTATTTTCATTAGCAAATAGCTCCTTTCAATTTTTCTTTTGATTCTCTCTCTATCTTGTTTAAATTATTGTATACAAAAAAATTACAAAAGTAAACATATTTTGATAAAAAATATCAATAATTTTTTTCGTTTTTTATATGTATTTTATTAATTTAATATTTCTTCTTTTGTTAGTCCTGTTATCTCTATAATTGTTTCTATTTGAATACCCTTTTCTAGCATTTTCTTTGCTGTTTCTAATTTTGCCTTTTTTTCTCCTTCTTTTATTCCTTCTTTTTTACCTTCTTTCTTGCCTTCTTTTCTGCCATCTCTTCTTGCCTCGTACATTCTCTGTTCTTGGTCCATTCTTTCTATTTCTGCTTTTAATGCCATTCTTCTTAATATATCATTTCTACTTATTTCATCTAATTCTTCTTTCGCTTCTTTTATATCTTCATTATTTTCCATTATTCTTTTTACCTCCGCATCTTCAGGATTCTCAAAGAACATCATCCATTGCAATACTTCGTCGTCTTTATTTTCTTTATATTCTTCTATGGCCTTCCTTAGTTCAATTATATCAAACTGTAAATACGGAGTCAACACATTTTTCGTATATTCATCTTCTCGTATATGCCATGTTGTATGCGCTTTCTTTATATCTTTTAACTCGTTTATTTCTTTATCTACTATTATTATACTTATTGTTTTTCTTAATTCTGTGTACTTATGCCCTACTTGTACATTTGCTGTGTACATTTTTGACCAGTAATATAAAAATCTCTCTAACACTTTTTCGTGTGGTTCTAATTGTATTTCTATATCACATTCTACATTGTCGTTTATTACTGCTCTTAAATCTAATCTTCCGTTTTTGTCTATCTTATTATCATTTAATAAGTCTTTACTTTTGTCTAAATCTAGTTTATGTATTTTTATCTTTAGTACATCTTCTAAAAATGCTTTTGTTATGGTTTCCTTTCCTCGTGTAAACAAAGCTTGAAATACTACATCATTCTTCGGCTGTAATATTGCTCCTTGTTCTAATTCTTCTTGTTCTACTCTTTTTGATATCATACGCTTCCCTCCAATAATTTAAATTTTATATTACTAGACAAAAAGCATTAGTTCATAAATTACATAAATCAATATGTATTAAAAGCATTTAGTATGGCAAATTAAAAGTATAAAGATATTTATATAATTAAATAATATAATAGCAAAAATAATTATAATTAAATATAACTTATATAAATTGCTTTTATTTAATAATTTGTTATCGTGGAAATATTCTTAAGAGATACGTTAAAAATACCTTAGATAAAATTGTATTTGAATTAAAACTTTTTTATTAATGCCTTTCGGCTAGAAATATATTGTGAAAACATTATATTAGCTTTTTTACTAAATTGCAAGAAAAACATTTCGACATATTTCTACACACTCATGGGTATAATAATTTTATACTATACTTAATTTTAATTGTCAATAAAATTTATATCATTTTAATTTAATTTTTTTCGTTTTTTATACGTATTTTATTAATTTAATATTTCTTCTTTTGTTAGTCCTGTTATCTCTATAATTGTTTCTATTTGAATACCCTTTTCTAGCATTTTCTTTGCTGTTTCCAATTTCGCCTTCTTTTCTCCTTTTGCTATTCCGTTTTTCTAGTCCGTTCTTCTAGTCCGTTCTTGCTTTGCGTGTTCTTTTAGGCTCATTTCGTCCATTTTTCTTAACATTCTTTGGTCATATAACCATCTTTCTTCATAACTCATACTCATTCTCTCTAGTACTTCTGATGCTTCTTTTACTTTTTCATTCTCTTTCTTTGCCATTTCTACTTTTCCCCCTTCTTCTCCGCAAATAAGCCATAACCATTGTTCTAGTTTCGTTTTTACCCCTGGATTTTTCTTTATAAATTTTGGTAACTCTATGTAATGTACTTCTATTTCTTTTATTTCTATATTTAATATTGCTGATAATAAGTCCTTTAATAAATCTTCTTCTCCATCTTTTGTAAATACTCTTTTAAATACATAATCATTTGTTAGTGGTAATAATTCTACTTTTTGTTCCATTAAGTTTTCTTTTCCTTTCTTTATTTTACCATATGAGTATTTATTTTATCAATACTATTTAGTAAAATTTGTTTTCATAGTTTTTTAAAATTGGATTTATAATTTATTTAGATAATAATTTTTTAGATTAAAGTTTTTCACCTTCTTTGCTAATATATTAAATTGCAAGTTTTACAATATTCAATAAGCTTAGCTACTGCCTCCTCTCAAATTATTTTTACTTTTTTGAATTTCCTTTGGATTTTTCTTTAAAGAATAAATTTTTAAGATTTTAAATTTAATTTTTTGATTAAATATAGAAAAATAAATCTTTTTAAATCTAAAATAAGTTAAAATTAGTTTTAAATAAACTTAAATATATAAAATATTAAAATAAATAATTTATTGCAAACTGCAATTTATATTATTAAAGCATAAAAAGTACTAGATTGCAATAAAAATCGTTCGACGATTTTTTACATTTTTTGACAATATCTAAAAAGCTACTCAAAAAGATTTTCCTTCTAAGTAGCTTTTGGTACTATAAAAGTATAATAGTTAATTATTATTTTAAGTAATTGATTATTATACTTTTTAATATTTAACATACCTTATTATACAATCTCATTTTACTATTTACGTAATCTCTAAAAACGACACTTTTCTTTGTCATTTTCCTACATATCATTTTACTATTTACATCTTTGCAAATTTTCAGTCACTATTTTAGGTAAAGCACAGGTCGAAAGCCGATCCCAACGTAACAAACACTAACATCGTGATCACCATATCGTGAAGCAACACGGTAATCGTTACCCTCGTCGTAAAAACCACCCCCACGCAAAACAGCATAGATAGTTCCATCTGTTGGTTCCACCTTTGTTCCTTGTTCTGATTCTGCTGCTGTACTATGGCTTCCTTTTTCTGTTGTCCATTCCCACATATTTCCTGCAAAATCATATATGTTATTTGCTTTATTTTTTTCTGATATTCCTGTTGCTAATTCGTATAATGTTTGTTCTCCTTCGCTAGACCTTGCCTTAAAATTTACTGGTCCTCTTTTATAATTTCCTTCATTTGTTGTCAAAACCCATCCATTGTATTTTATTTTATGTTCTGAATATAAACCATTTACATTTTCTCCTGAATCTGCATCAACATAGTTACCCCATGAGGTACCATTGGTTAATTTATTTTTATCAACTTTGCTTAGCCAGTGGCATATTGTATCCCATGCATATGAATCTATTAATCTACTAGTTACTGATGTGCTATCTTCGTACATCCTTTCCGATAATCCTTTTGCAACTGTTTGGCTTACATAGTTCCATGCTTGTAATCCTTTCTTTGATGCTGGTAAATTTTCTTTTGTTACTTCTATTGCTGATTTATTTCTGTTTGCTTCATTTGATTTTTCTGTATATTTAGTAGTTTCATCATAGTTTATACTCTCTGGCACTCCTGCTTCATATCTTGCTACATAAAAGCCTCCGTTGTCTTTTACACTTTTTTTCCTGAAATCTATGTCTTCTTCGTCCCACCAATCTTTATAATCATTGTACTCATATTGTTTTTCTTTCCATGTTACTGTGTCTTGTTCGTATATTATTTTTTCACCATTTTCAGCATCTACATCATCTTCTACGCCATCTACTGGCACCCAGACAAACTCATTTCCTTTGCTATCAATAATTACTAGACCTTCATCAACAACATTTTCTCCCTCAACCCCACTTACTGCAAATCCTGCTGGGACTGTTACTGTTTTTCCATTTTTATCTGTATATTTCGTATTTTCAAAATTCATAACAGCCTCTGCCATTGCGATTTGCCTTAAATCATTATCTTTTGCCTCATTCGTCTTTTCTCCTGCTTCTTTTGCTAACTGCAATATTCCATTATCTCCAAATACTACTGTTATACTTACTGATGCCAAAATCAAAAGCACTACAATTGTTACTACTAAGGCTATTAGTGTTATTCCTGACATTGCATTTAATGTACTTTTCATGCTATTATTTTTTCTAATACTTTGCATTTTTAGTATATTGCTTGCATTATCATTTACACTTCTGCCTTGTGTAAGCTTTGTAGTGCATATAAATAATGGTTTATTTAAGCTATATAAACCTTCCCTTTCTTCTATTTTTCCTAAATTACGGCTCTCTCTCTCTCTCTCTCTCTAGAGCCACAAGCGTTTTTGTTTTTCATGTGTTCTCCTCCTCTTTTTCATTTTTAGATAATATTTTATAATTTTATGTTTCTAGTTTCATAACACTAAATTACATTATATTATCTATTCGTTTTTTCTTACTTAGTATTATGAGTGTTATTTTTTATTATATTCATCGATTGTTATTATTTTCACACTCATGTATATAATAATTTTATACTATACTTAATTTTAATTGTCAATAAAATTTATATCATTTTAATTTAATTTTTTTCATTTTTCTACCATTTTAGTATTGAATTTATTTTGTTTTTGATATAGTATTATAAGTAAGATTTTTATATACAAAAGTGGAGGAAAAAATGCCAAGAAAAGCAAAAGAAAAAGTAATTGAAAATATAGAAACAAAAGCTACAAAAAAAGCTAGTACGAAGAAAGCTACTGCAAAGGAAGCTACTGTAAAGAAGAAAACTTCTACAAAGACGGCTACTGCGAAAAAGACTACAACAAAGAAGACTACTGCAAAGATAGCTCCTAAGGAAAAAACTTCTGCAAAAAAGACTTCTACTAAAAAGGTTCCTGCAAAAAAGACTTCTACTAAAAAAGCTGGTAAAAAAACTACAAAAAAAGTTTCAAAAGTAAATAAAAAAAGTGTAATTTCAAATACTATTGGTGAATATTATGACTTGCCTACAAATTATGAACAAACACTTGTAAAAATATTGGCACAAACTCCTTCTATTTTGTTTGTTTATTGGGATGTTTCAAGTAAGGACAAGCAAAAACTAATCAAACAATATGGTGAAAATTTCTTTAATGATACTACTCCTTATTTGTTAGTTATAAATAAAACTATGAATTATCAATTCGAAGTAGATATAAATGATTATGCTAATAGTTGGTATTTGCATATTCCAGATAGTGACTGTGAATATGAAGTAACTTTAATGAGAAGAAATAAAGTTACAAAACAAAATGCTCAAAATAACATTTATATTACTTCTTCTAATGATATGCAAGCTCCTAATGACCATATTTTATTTGAAAAATTAGGTAAAACTGTTTTCTTTAAAAATGTAAAAACTAATCAAATTACTACAAAGGATATTTCATCTTTTGCATTTATGCGTAATATTGGAAAAATTTATAATATTTATGATTTATATAAAGAGATTTATAAAGGTGAGTTAAATGGAGATGAATTAGGTATTAAGCTTTCTTCCTCTCAATTCAGTTCAAATTTCAAGTAAACTTTATTTATAAAATTATTAAAATATAAAATTAATTTATGACCTGTCCCAAGTACCCCAAAAATGGGAAGATGGACCTGGTCCCGAGGAGAAAAAGCTATGTCAAACCCTAAAGGATATGTTAGTTTTGTATTGCACGCACATTTACCATTTATTCATCATCCTGAAAGTGAAGATTATTTAGAGGAACAATGGTTATATGAAGCCATTTCAGAAACCTATATTCCTCTACTTACTAATTTTAAAAAGTTAGAGGAGGAAAAAGTTGACTTTAGAATTACAATGTCACTTACTCCCCCTCTTTTAAATATGTTTGATAATAAGCTTTTGCAAGAGCGTTATATTAAGTATTTAAATACTCATATTGAGCTTGCTAAAAAAGAAATAGTTAGAACTAAGGATAATGTAAAAGAAAATGAGCTTGCTAAATATTATTTAAAAAAATATTCTAATGATTTAAAAGTGTTTAAAGAAATGTATCATTGTAACTTAATTGATGGTTTTAAACATTTTCAAGATATTGGCGTATTAGAAATTATAACTTGTGGTGCTACTCATGGTTATTTCCCTATTTTATATGTAAATGAGAAAACTATAAGGGCTCAAATTGCAGTTGGTGTACAAACTTATGAAAAGTATTTTGGGAGAAAGCCTCGTGGAATTTGGCTTCCTGAGTGTGGCTATGTTCCTGAATCTGATAAATATTTAAAGGAATTCGGTATTGATTATATTATTACTGAATCTCATGGCATTTTGTATGCAGACCCTACCCCTATTTATGGTACTTTTGCTCCTATTGTTTCTCCTAATGGTGTTATTGCTTTTGGTAGAGATATTGAGTCATCTAGACAAGTATGGAGCTCTATAAATGGTTATCCTGGTGATTTTAATTATAGAGAATTTTATAGAGATATTGGTTATGATGCACCTTATGATTATATAAAACCATATATCGCTTCTAATGGTGCAAGAGTTCATACTGGTATTAAATATTATAGAATTACAGGTAAAGATTGTGAAAAAGATTACTATAATTTGCAATGGGCACAAGATTCTATAAATATGCAAGCTGGACATTTTTTCGATAGTAGAGTTAATCAAATAAATAATTTAGTTCCAATTACTGAAAACCCTCCTATCATTTTATGTCCTTATGATGCTGAGCTTTATGGACATTGGTGGTATGAAGGTCCAGACTGGCTATATGTTTTATTTAAAAAGATTTATTATGATAAGTGTAATTTCAAGTTAATTACACCTAGTGAATATATTGATAAATACCCTAATATGCAAGTTTCTACTCCTTGCCGTTCTAGTTGGGGTGCAAATGGTTATAGCGAGGTTTGGCTTAACCATACTAATGATTATGCTCACAAGCATTTGCATAATATCGGTGATAAAATGGTAGAGCTTGCTCAAAAGTTTGCAAATGAAAATGATAGTATTAAAATAAGAGCTTTAAATCAATGTGCAAGAGAGTTATTACTTGCTCAAAGTAGTGACTGGCTATTTATTATTACAAATGGTACTATGGTTGATTATGCTAAAAAAAGAATAAAAGATCATGTTGGTAGATTTAACAAGCTATATGATGCTTTAATTAAAAATGCCATAGATGATATATTTATTTCTTTCTTAGAAGACATTGAAGAAAAAGACTGCATCTTCCCTGAAATTGATTACAAAATTTATATTTAATGTATAAACTTCGCACTATTAAGCAGTTTATAAGTTTTACATATATTGCAATCAGTACAAATTGAAACTCTATCTTCAAAAATTAACTTTATTGTATTTATAAACTCATCTTCTTCGCTAATTAAATGGATTTCTATTTTGTTTGGAAGTAAATTTAACAAAGTATTTAACGCAAAGTCATTTGATGAAAAAGTTATATCTGATAAATACTGAGCATTATAAATGTTTTCTGAAACAGATACTATATTTTTTTGCTCATCTAACAAAATAGATTCTCCATTAACATATATCAAGTGTATTGTTTTTTGTGAAGGTAATTTTGAATTTACATATATTTTAAGCAAGTCAATAAATTCTGTGTATTCTCTTTCTATTACGAATTGATTGACTGCGCTATCTACTATATAATCTAAAACTTTAAAATATTCTTTTAGTCTAAAATAAACAAATCCATCTAATATTATGCTTTTGTTTTCTTCTAGATATTTTTTTACTTCTTCTTTTATATATTGCTCTTCTTCTATTTTTTCAATATATTCTTCTGTATCTAAAAGTCCCATACAATTTTCTAAAATTTTATTTTTCTCATATTCATCAAAATAAAAATAGTTATAGTTTATAAGCTGTTTCATTATTTTTTCTTGATAAAACGTAATTATAGCTTCTTCTATTATATTAGATAAAAATTCAATAAATTTTGAATTTTCTTTTCCTTGATAGTGAATAATAATATTATTATATATTTTAAATTGCTTTTTTGTATAAGCAAGATTTTCAAAATCTTCATTTGAAATTCTGTTTAGTAGATAATCTAATATTTCTATATTGTTAGTTTTTACGCAAATTGATTTCATTTGATGCTTTAAGTCTCCTTTCTTTTTTCCTTTTATATTATCTACTAAAATGTCTTTAGCTATACATATTTTATTCTATCTTACATCAAATGGTAACATGTTCCAAACTTTATTTTTCAAATTAATTTACATAATTTTATATTGTTCTATTTCATTAATAAAAATAAAAAATTCTAATATTTACTCATAAAAATGAACCCTACTTGTTAAACTTTTTTGTCTAACAAGTAGGGTTCACAGCATTGTCTACCAATTTTGGTTCACTTCAAAATTACCTTGACTCTTTAAATAATTTTTATAAATATACTTTTCTTTATATTATTGTACATAAATAATTTTTATGAATATGCTTTTGTCTTTATATTATTTATATATACTTAAATCAATTTTACATACTATTGTTTTTGGTTTTCTAATTTAGCAGTTACAACTGTAAGTGTAACAATATATGCTAAAAGACCAACTGGCATTATCCAACGTCCTATTGGAAGCCTTGTGATTGCCAATACACTTAAAATAAATGCTTCTACTGCTAAGATTGATACTACATATAATGCTAAAACTTTAAATATTCCTTGTTTTCTATAACGAACTAAAACATATACTAAAATTGTAATAATGCTAATTGCTATTGGCAAAATGTATGGTGTTAAAACGCTTGAAAGTTTAATTTTTGGTTGTTCTGTTATTGTAATATCTTCTGCTTTATTTTCTAATTCGTATTTTTCATTTATTTTAGTATTTAACTCTTCTTTCTTTTCTGTTAAATTTTCTATTTCATTATAATCTTGTTTTATTGTAACAGCCACCATATCATCATAATATTCTACTCTCTGTACAATTGTTCTTACATTTCCAAAAACCTCTTGTACAATTTGCTTAATATCTTCATTTTCAAAACTCTTTCCTATATATATGTCAATTCTTGTATTTTTGCTATATGGTATATCTGCTTCTAGCCCCATAACGCCAACAATAATTCCACCTATTATAATTACTAAAATCATTAACCCATAAATAATTTTTTTATTCATCTCTTTACCTCTTTTTCTTTATCTGCTTTTGGTTTCATATTCTAATGTGCTTATTATATTTTTATAATATTTTTTCACATTTTGTTAATTGTTCTTTGTACATGATACAATTAGTGTTCTTGTAACTGCTAAATTATATAATACTATAATTAAAATTCCCCAGAACATTGCCATTCCAAAGCTATAAATTGGAAGCCAATTTATAAAACATAAAATGACAGATGTAATTGCTACTGGAATTAAAATAAATATTGCTTTTAAAGTAGCTATTTTAAATGAATTAGAAACACTTTCTGCATCATTTTCTTCATTATTCTTAATTAAATTTAATAGGTAAACAATAAAAATGTAGTTTAATATAACTGCTATTATTATTCCTGTAATTCCTTCTAATGTTAAAACAACATTAAAGAAACGTACTGCTAATAATAATACTGCAACATAACCAATAAGTGATAAAACACATATAAATCCATTTTTCTTGTAGCGTAATATTAAATATACTGCACCAATTAGAGCAATTACCGCCATAACTATCATAGGAATATAGAAGGTTTCTAAGCTCAAATCTGATTTAACATAACGATTTTCTTCTATTTTATAGCTAATTGGTAATGTTTCTGTATTTAATAAAACTGCTATATTTGAAGCTTCTCTAATATAACTATTTATACTTTCTGCTGAAGTAGATGCTGAACCTATTGCTAATTGCATTACACCATTTGAAATTTCACTTTCAAAATAAGTGGTTGTTAATACTGTGTCATCAACCTTTAAATCTACAGTTTTAGTAATATCTTTTCCTTCTGCATCTAGTGTTTTTACATAAGTATTTGTAATGTCTTTTAATATTTCTGCTCCCTCTTTATCAAATTCTATAACTAGATAGATGGTTACACCGCTTGTCCCACTACCACTTGCTACTTGTACATTCAACAAGTTCTTACTTGTTAATAATTCATTTCCATTTTCGTCTGTAATAGAAAGGTAGCCTTTTGGTGTAATATATTGTGCAATTATGTCTGTATTACTATTTTCAGGTATTTGTAAGAATATATCACCTGTGCTTTCATTTAAACGAAGCGTGTAATCTGATACAGACATCTTGTCTAATCTATCTATAAAAATCTTTTTTGAATTAATATAATTTTCTTTTGTTAGAACTTCATCAGGATTAATTGGTTCTTGTTTAGTTGTAGTTCCTTCTCCTGCTTCATCTACAACATTTCCATCTTTGTCATAAATAACATCTTTTGTATCTTTATTTGGTATAAATTTGAATGTTCTTCCACCTGTTAAATCCATTCCTAGTAGGTATTCTGGTAAAATGTTTTCTACAAATTTTGTATTTTTAACAAAAATTCCTCCAAATGATACAATTGAAATTAGAACAATTATTAAAATCAATAAAACTACTTTTAGCTTTTTTTCTGTTTTCAATTTAGTTTCCTCCCTATGTTTTGATTTAAGCTTTATTAATTTAAATTACTTTATATATTTGAAGCTTAAATATATATACTGTTATTTAAATAATTAATATCGCTTGTACAATTATGTTCTTTTAAAATTTTATATTAAATTTAAAAAAATAGCAACTATTTTATGGAAATTTTTTTCCAAAATATTGCTATTTTTTCGACATTTAAATTTATCTTTTATCATGTATTAATTTTAATTATGTGTCGAAGCATTACTTATTTTTATTTTCTATACAAATTTACACCTATAATTCCGCCTACCATTCCAGTCAATATTCCTACTATTAATACAATTAGTGAATTTAGCGTTATAGAAAAACCTACTAAACACATACTTGATGTTATATATAAAGCTATTACATATATTAGCCCTACTATTCCACCATTTAACAAACCATTTTTTCTGATTTTTCTAACACTAACCATACTACCTATTAAAATACTAATTCCTACAATTACTGTAACAACTGGTATTATTGTGCTTTCTGAAATATCTGTATATGTTAATACAAGTGCATAAATTAATAAAAATACAATAGAAAGTATAATAGCAAAAACGCTTCCTTTTATAATTCGAATAATATTTTTCTTAACTTCACTTTCTTCTGTTGTGATATTTTGTATTGTATTTGTCATAGGCTTTTCCTCCTAAAAATAGTTCTTTTTCTAATTTTATGTGTAATTATTAGAAAAAGAACTATTTTTTATTACTATTTAATTATTATTATTATTTTCACTTTGTAAAACTGCTTCTATATGTGAAAGAACATTTAGAGTTTGTCCATTATAAGTCATATTATATGTTGTATCATCTCCTGATGTGAAAGAATATATACTTTGAACAACTGGTGATACTAATTCTTTTCCTTCTCCATTAATTACACCATAGAAGTTACTATATTTTACAACAATTCCTTCATACTTTGTAATTAATAATACTGGTTTTGCCTCGCCATTTTCTACTTTATTTACTACATTACATCCAAAGCCATCATATTGTCTTCCGGGTAACTTTTCTACCTGTTAAATCAAACAAATCCCATTTTTTATCTCGACAAACAGGAATATATTTATTGTATAACAAATATTGATTATCTATTTCACTAGCATACGTTTGTGCATCTATTCCAATTTGGTCATACTCTAAGTATATTACTATGCTTCCGCTTCCATTTATAACACCATATTTTCCGTTATTAGTTGCCAAATATAAACCTGTATCTTTATCTATTTGTTTTATACTATCATATTGTGGATTAATTTTTGTAGAAGAATCATATAACATTATTCCCATTTTATTTTCTACTGTTGTTACAATGAATTCTTTTGAGCTTTCTATAAATTTAATATTAGCATATTTAGTTCCTAATATTTCCTTTTTATTTACAAAATCATATACACCATAATTTCCTTCTGCATTTTTTACAACTATCATTCCATATAATAGGGCCTTCTGATTACTAAATCTAGCACCATTATCATCAGAAATTCCAGCATTTGTGAATTGTTTTGTATAATATGCTACTAAATATGGTAATGTACGTATATTGATAGTATTTGTTTCTTGATTATAACTCATTGAAATATTAAAAGCTACGCTAGCACCTTCTATTGTAGTATATAGTTGGCCATTCATAGTTAAAATTGGTTCGTCTATTTCATAATATTCTGTATCATTACTTCCATCTAATAAAATTTTATAAATTTTTTTAGAGCCTAAGCTAAATGTAGCAACCTCATTTGCACTTTGTACATAGCATTTTGTATTGTCCTCAGAATATTGTTTATAGCCACCATTGCCTGATTCATAGCCTACATAGCTTGCAAAGCTTCTTATTGGAACATATACTTTTCCATCCTCAGTAATTACTAATATTTTTTCTAAACTAGCTGTCGTTTTTGCATTTTGCACACCATTTATTGATATTTTTAATTGTTCTGCTTTTAGGTAAAATATGTATGCTACCATTCCAATACTAACAAATAGCAAAAGAACTAGAATAACAGCGATTATTTTCATCCATTTTTTTGCCTTTAATTGTTCTTGTGTTTCATCATAATTATTTCCACCAATTAAATCATCCATACTTAATTTTCCTTTCATTTGTGCTTTATTTTTCGTAACCATACTTTTGATAAAACTCATTTCTAAAGTTTATCAAATTATCATTCTCTATTTCTATTCTAACCCTTTCCATTAATTTAGTCAAGAACCTTAGGTTATGAATTGATAATAATCTTACACCTAATATTTCATTTGCTTTTACTAAATGCCTTATATATGCCCTTGTATAATTTTTACAAGTATAACAGTCACATTCTGGGTCAAGTGGAGTAAAATCTCTTTCATAAGTAGCATTTCTAACTACTATTTTTCCGTTCCATGTCATTGCTGTACCATTTCTTGCAATTCTAGTTGGAAGTACACAGTCACACATATCTATTCCTGCAAGAGAAGCTTCTATTAAATAGTCTGGTGAGCCTACACCCATCAAATATCTTGGTTTATTTTCTGGCATAAGTGGTGCAGTATAATATAACATTTTTAAGAATTCCTCTTTTGGCTCTCCTACGCTAATTCCGCCTATTGCATAGCCGGGTAAATCTAATTCTATTAAATCTTTAGCTGACTTTTGCCTTAAATCTTCGTAAAAGCCTCCTTGAATTATTCCAAATAGTGCTTGCTTGTCCGTATTTTTATGTGCCTCTTTACATCTTATAGCCCACCTTGTTGTTCTTTCCATTGACTGCTTTGTATATTCATAAGTTTCAGGGTATTTCACACACTCATCAAATGACATTATAATATCTGCACCTAGTGCTTCTTCTATTTCCATTACTTTTTCTGGTGAAAAGAAATGTTTAGAGCCATCTAAGTGTGATTTAAATTCTACCCCTTCTTCTGAAATAGTTCTTAAATCGCTTAAACTAAATACTTGAAAGCCACCACAATCTGTTAGTATGGGTCTGTCCCATCTCATGAAATTGTGTAAGCCACCTGCTTCTTTTACAATTTCATGCCCTGGGCGTAAGTATAAATGATAGGTGTTTGACAAAATAATTTGTGCACCTACCTCATCTTTTAATTCTTCTGGTGTCATTGATTTTACAGTTGCTTGTGTGCCCACTGGCATAAACACTGGCGTTTGTATGTCTCCATGTGGTGTATGTACTATTCCTCTTCTTGCTCCTGAGTTTTTGTCTATATGTAGTAATTCATATGTTACTGCTGGTTTCATTTTTATTATTATTCCTTCCTTAGATTAAGCTTAAATTGGGCTAAAAAAAATAATTGAGGTTTTGAGTTTTTGAAAATTACTTCTAACTATTTTTTAACCTTTTTTCTTTATTTGGTTAATTATACGGTATTTTTAAGGGAGTGTCAATATATATGCAGTTTTTACATGATAATTTGCATTAATATTGACTTTTATTATAAAAAATAGTAAAATTATAACATATTTTATAAAATATATTTATATGTTTTAGCTTATCTACCTAGTTGTAGAATAAGAATCCGACTTTCTGATAGAATGTCGGCTTTTTTATTTGAAGAATAGTGTTATAACATTGTGCTATAACACTATTTTTATTTTTTTAATTGTTTACTTTAAATTTTATGTTATTATTAGGCTTATTGGGCTTGATAAGCTTCAAATGAAATAGTATATTCTTGAGGTATTCCTCCTTTAAGCACATAACCGTCCATTAAATTAATTTTTACTGTTAAAGTAACATTTTTCAAATCCTCATTTTTCATCAAATATGGGATTTCCATTCCTTTAACTGCAACGGCCGGCAATATTTTATTAGTCATCGTACTCTTATAATTGTTTTCTGAAATATCTGCATAAGTTAGCGTAGCCTTACCACTCGCTGATCCTCCAGCTATTATATCTATTGATTTTACGCCCGTATTAGACTGGTTACACCTAGTATGAGAAGTCTCCTTACAAGTACTATGATCTAATAAAGTTCTCAAAGCGTCAAATATACCTGTACCGCTAGTTAAAGCAAGCATCTCTCTAGAATTCTTATATTGTACAGTTACATTTTTTGGATTTTGTGCATCTACAGAAACTACATACTTCGTCTTACCGTTTATACAACCCATTGCAGTAGTCCCTAGAGTAGAAATATCTAGCACTTCTTCAAATTCGACTTCAAATGTATCTGTATCGTCTTCTTCGTCCCATACTGCTGTTTCTTCATTCAATACAGTTTTTACTGTAATTTTTTTACCAAGTAAATTAGAAAAATCTAATTCATCCAAAGTAGTTGTTAAATCTGAAGTAGCTCTTGCTGGCATAACGGCTTGAGGCTCTGTTGTTAGTGCTGTAAATAATTCTGTAATTTTTTCATTATTACTACCTTCTTGATGTTCCTCATCAATAAAGAAATCATATGGCTTATCATTATATGTGACTGTCATTTTCTCTACTTCTTCATTCTGTAATCCTGTTTTGAATACTTGTGATAAAGCTGTATTTTCTAATAAGTCACTTACTTTTGCAGAACTAGTATCTTCAACACCTATTATAAATTTATTTTCGCCACTATTATCTTTTATTGTTGAAAAACCCGTTTCTTCAATTTGACCGTCTCCATCACTTAATGCTTCTTGTATTTTGTTAGTTGCATTAAATACTTTGTACCATTCGGCATTTAGTGTAAAATCTTCAGTTACTGGTTCTTTAAAAGTGTATTCTTCACCAGCTTCTTTAGCCCATTGTTTAAATTTATATTCTCTTCCGTCTTTATTATCTACTTTAGTTGTTAGTTCCACATCTATAGCATCTTTGCTCATTGGAAGTCCTTCGTCCACTATAATATTTTCAGTTTGTTCTCCACTTCCGTTGTCATATTTTACTGTAACTTTTCTTGTATCTCTTTCAAATTTTATTTCATATGTTTCTGTGCGTGTTCCTTCAGTACCAAATTCAAATCCTTCACTTAATGTTACTTCTAGTTCAAATTTAGTTCCATTTATTAAGCAATTGTTTGTTGCTGATTCCCAAGAGCATGTTCCGTCTGTAGTATCTTCACAACATTCTCCGCCACCGCAAGTGCATATTTCTGCCCAGTTTTCTTGTAGCCAAGCTTCAAGAAGGTCTGCAGGGCTTGTAGCAACTTCACTTACTGCTTTTAAACTTACTTCAGATAATGGTTGTTTTAATGTGATAGATTTTCCTTGATTTTCTCCATAGTATAATACAATTTTTTCTATTCTTTCATCTGAAAGTAACTTCATAGCTGTAACTATTATATTAGTATTTGTTCCTTTTAATTCTGATAACTTTTGACTACTTGTAGTTGGTGTGACTGTTACTGTTTCATCAGTACAACTTATTTTATAGCCAGAAATTGTATTTTCTGATATAACTTCTTGTGCTAATTTGTCTGCTTCAATAACATCAAAGAATTTAACTGTGTATGCTTCTGTATCTTCTTTTTCCTCACTTTGTGTTGCATTTTCTGTATTTAATTTAACTGTTACTGTAAATTCTCTTCCTGCTAATACATCTAATTTCACTTCTTTCCAATTGCCGTTATCATCTGTAGTATTAGTTATTGCTTTTAAGAATGCTTTTATTTTATCTTTGATAGTTGTTTCAACATCATCGTTAGTAAGGTCTGATGTACTAAATTCAAATGGTTCATCGTCCTTTCCTACTTCTTTGATTGAAATAGAATCAACATAGTTTACATTAGCTGCTACATAAGCAATTAATTGTTCTTCCAACTCTCCAGCTATTGTTTTAATATTATCAAATGTTTTAGTATTATCTAAAATAGTTACTTCTAAATTATTACTTTCAGCATCAAATTTTACTTTTGCAATGCCTTTGGTTTGTTCATGTGTATTTACTGCTGTTGCAAAGAACTGTACTTCATTGTCTACACTTACAACTTTTAACCAATGTGCTTCTAATGTAATGTTGTAATAAACTGTATCATTTTCAAAATTGAATTTTTTATCCGTACTATCTGCATTTTTCTTATCTTTTACATACCAACCTTCTAAAACGTAACCTTCTCTTGTTACATTTTCTGGTGGTGTTATTTTTCCTGGTGTTGTTAATGTTTTAGGTGTTTTTGTACTCTCCTCTGGATCCTCTTTATCATTATGGTCAAATGTAACTGTGATGTCATCTCCTGTAAATTTAACTGTGTATTCTCTTGTTGTTGTTCCGTCATCTTTTAGTTGTACTCCATCTGCTAATTCTACTGTTACTTTTACTATTTTGCCTACCAAGTCACTATTATATGGTGGATATTCTTCTGTTATCTCTCTTCCAAATACTTCAGCAAAATGTTCTGATACCCAATTAATTATTTCATCACTATTTATATCACCTGCTAAATTGATTACTAAATCTTCGTCTATGTTTTCAAATGATAATGTAATTGTCTTTATTTCGTTTGTTGCTTTTACTGCATCTAAAGCATCAAAAACGTCTGTATCAGTCATTTCAAAAATTTTTTGTGATCTATCATTTACTTTTACATTTACCTCTTCTTTATTTTTATCATATGTAGATGTAAAATAATCTGTGCCAATAGCTTTACTTAATTTGTCTACCCAATCGTCTAAATCTAGTACTGTATTAAAGCTTACTGTATATTCTCCCGTTTCTCCTTCTGGTAATACTGCTATTGTATCATTTAAATATACTTTTGCTGTAAAGCTTTTGCCTGCTAATGAACCTAAATTTTGAGTAATCCACTCGTCACTACCTGTTATAGCTTTTAATAATTCACTTGCTTGATTATATACTTCAGTTTGATCTGCATTTTTATCAAATGTATATGTCGTACCATTATATGTTACTTCTAATTTGGCGAAGTCTTCATTTGATAATGCTTTTACTAATTCTTCTATTAATGTAGTATGACTTCCTACAATATTTTGAAAAGTTGTTGTTTTTCCTGAATCTGTTATACCAAAATTAATAGTTCCTTCATTTTTATGAATGTCTAATATGCTTGTTACATTTGTATTTTGTTTTAATCTTTCTATTGTGTCTTCAATATATTCATCTACACTTACTACCTTTTTCCAAACTGCAAAGAAAACGGTATTTTCATTAATAACTTCTTTTGATAAGTTTTCTGGGCTAATTTGTTGTGCATTAGTTTCACCAGCCGTTGCTTTTATCCAGCCCGCTAGTTTATAGCCTTCTTTTTCTTCTATTGTTACTGTTCCTACTGTTTTTCCTTTTTCTACTTCTTTACTACTTAATACTGTTTGACCATCTACAAAGAATACTTTGTATTTTTGTACTGGTTCTGCTGGTTTCTCTAGATTGGGTGCTGTTAAGCCTTGTTTTAGTACATTATCTATGTACCATATATCTGCTGAAGTTTTACTTACTTTTGTACTTGCTTTTCCATTTACATATTGGTACCATTCTCCAAATGTGTATACATACATTTTTGGATATGTATAACCATCAGTTGTTTTTTTATCTGCTACAAATATTGCTAAATCGTTTGCTCCTGCTATTGCCGCGTTTTCTCCTGTTACTATTACTCCTGGTGTGAATTTGCTTTTTCCTATTACTATTGTTCCATCTTCTAGTTGATATTGGTCTTTATTTGTACTTGAAGATGGCTTTTCTGTTATGTTTGGTGTCGTTGCTGCTTTTACTGGAATTGTTATTGCTACAATAGCTAATATGATTAAGCTTATCGTTAGTAATTGTTTTATTCCTTTTTTCATATTTTTTATTCTCCTTCCTTTCTAGTTTCCTTTTACATTAGAAACTGATTTTATTGTGTCTTTTACATATATTGCTCCACTTGCTGGTATACTTACTGTCTTACTTGTTCCTCCTATACTTGTTAGGGTTGCTGTTCCTGCTACATGTTGTCCTTTTGAGTTTACAATGTATAGTCTATATTGTCCTGCTACACTCTCTTCTATTTTTACCCATTCATATGTATAGGTCTCTGGTTTCTCTTTTATTGTTATTGTTACACTTGCTGTTTTACTTCCATCTTCTGTTGTTACTGTTATTGTTACTGTTCCTGCTTTTAATGCTTTTACATTTCCATTTGCGTCTACTGTTGCTACTGATGGATTGCTACTTTTCCATGTTACTTTCTTGTTGCTAGCATTACTTGGACTTACTGTTGCTGTTAGCTTTAAGCTATCTCCTACTGTTAAGTCCTTTGCTCCACTTATTTTTACACTTGTTACTGATACTGTTGTAACTGCTTTTGCTTTTACTGTTACTTTATATGTTGCTGTCTTTCCATTTGCTGTTTTTGCTGTTATTGTTACTGTTCCTGCTTTTAGTCCTTTTACATTTCCGTTTGCATCTACTGTTGCTATTGATTTATTGCTACTGCTCCATGTTACTTTTTTGTTGCTAGCATTACTTGGACTTACTGTTGCTCTTAATTTTATTGTACTTCCTACTGTTACTGTGTTTGCTCCACTTATCTTTACACTTGTTACTGCTACTTCTTTTGATGTTTCTTCTGTTACTGTAACTTTACATGTTGCTGTGAAGCCTCCATCTTCTGTTGTTACTGTTATTGTTGCTGTTCCTGCTTTTAGTCCTTTTATGTTTCCATATTCGTCTACTGTTACTACACTTTCGTCACTTGTTTCCCATATTAATTTTGGGTTTGTTGCATTTGATGGTGTTATTGTTGCTATTAATGTTTCTGTTCCGTTTACTTCTAAACTTACACTTTCAACATTTAACTCTACACCTGTTACTGGATTTGCTATTGATCCTTCTACTGCCCATCCTGCTTCTAATGTCATGTCTTGTTTTACTGGTGTTTCAAAATCATATAGCTCTTTATTGTAGTACCAACCTCCAAATACATAGCCTTCTCTTGTTGGGTCTTCTGGTTTTTCTACTTTATCATTTTCCTTTACTTTTACTGATGCAACTTCACTTCCTCCGTTGCTATCAAATGTTACTGTGTATTCTTTTCTTATTAAGAATAGTAGTAATAGTATGATAAGTAGAAGTACTACTACTGCAACCACAATTGCTATACGTTTATTTTTTTCTTGGTTTTGTTCTTTTTTATTTTCTTCAAGTCTTTTTGCCATTGACTTTTTCTCCTTTCTTATTAGTTTAATTTAAGTTTAAAATGTAATACATATTTAACTTAAATTTTAAATACCATACCTAGAGTTGCTGTTAAAACAGATCACCTCCTCAAATTTTTAAATTATATAAAATCAACTATAAGATACGAAAAGGAATATATAACCTAAAACTCTATATTAGGCTATATATTCCTTTATATTATTTATATTTATTTTGGTATGAGAAATAATACTTCTTTTAGAAGTAAGGCTCTCTCTCTCTCTCTCTCTTACAGCTTCAAGGTTTTTATGTTTCATCATATTTAACATCTCCTTAGGTTCTTTGCTGTTTAGTTGATTTTCTTTTTCTTTCTTATTGTAACATCTTTACTTCTCAAAAGTCAATATTTTTTTAATTTTTTATAACACGACAAATAACCTACAAATCTTATATTTTTTTGTAGGTTGTTTGTCTGTAAGCTTATATCATTTAAAAAATACTTAAAATATTTTTTTATTTAGACTTGTGGTGCAGTGCCTGTAAATGTTACATGGTAAATTAATGGTGTTCCGTCTGAAAATTCATATCCATCTACTAATCCTACTTTTACTTGTAACTCTCTTTCAACAAGGTCACCAGCCTTTTCAACGTCAGCAAAAAAATCTTGTAACCCCACTAATGCTAATGCAATAAGTGCTTCTCCATTAGTTTTGAAATACATATTATAAGGGAAATCAGCTGGATCTTCATTTTCAGCCATTTCTTTAGTAACTACAGCATTCTTATCAGGTGTTCCTTTTGGAATATTTATAGTTAAATTATCAATGTATGGAAATTTTAGAAAATTCATTAATACAGTTTTTCCACCACACCCCACAGCTACCCCACTAGACGACAGACTAAATACCGAAGCATTATATGATTTAGAAACATCTATTGTAATATTTTCATTATTTAAAGTTATATCAATTTTATTGTTTTTATCAATCAATGTTTCTAATGTATCATTTCCATATTTTTTCTCTTTAACATCTTTAAATATTGCCAACTTGTCTATCAATTCTTTAAATTCAACTTTATATGATATTACTGTATATTCTGGTTCATCTACTTTCATTAGCATAACAGGTTTTGCAGTTTTGTCTTCTACTTTTATCTTGTCATTATTTAAATAAATATCTACTGTTAATGTTTTACCTCTTAATTCAGCTAATGTCTTATCTTCTGTTCCACCTAGAATTTTAGTCATTAAGTTTTGTTTTTCTGTTTCATTTGTTCCTATGTTTTCAAATGTATATGTTTCTTCTCCATCAGTAGTTACTATTATTTTATCTACACCATCTTTTTCTAATTCTGATTTTAATGCTTTTGCTAATCCAGTACTTTCTAAAACTTCTGATGCAGTTTTCGTATTATCTGATACCTTTATAGTAACTATATCTTTACCTGTTTCTTCATCTTGTTTAAATTCTTCTTTCATTCCTATTGTCTCTGATTCATTTTGTTGCATTGCATCTTTAATTGAAGAACTTACATCTTCATCTGCATTTACTATTAAATACCAATCTGCATATAAGTCTGTCATATCTACTGTTACTTTTTGAGAAGCTTCATATTTTTCAGTTAATTGTTCATCTGTACACCAACATTTTAATGAATGCTCATCATAATCTGTTGCATTTAATTTACTTGCTTCAATAGGAAGACCTTCTAGAACTTTAATATCTGTTTCAGTTTCATTATCATCATTATGATGCAACTTTATTGTTTGTTCATTTCTCGCAAATTCAATTGTATAACTTGCTTCACGTGTTCCTTTTTCATCAAATTTAGCTATATTACTTAATGTAACTTCTAATGTAAATTTAGTACCTGCTATTAAGCAATTGTTTGTTGCTGATGTCCAAGTACATTTTTCGCAGTTACCACAACATTCGCCTCCTCCACAAGTACAAATGTCGCTCCAATTATCTTCTAGCCAAGCTTCAAGCATATCTTTAGCACTTCCAGATTCTCTGCTTTCTGCTACTAAGTTTATCTCTGATAATGGTTTTAATGTAATAGATTTATCTTGATTTGCGCCATATTTTACTACTATTTTTTCTATTCTCTCATCATCAATTAAATCCATTGCTGTATCTATTATATTTGTATCGCTTATTTCAGATAATTTTTTTGAACTTTCTATTGCAGTAAAAATTATTTTTCCATCATCTTTTGCATTTATTTTGTAAGCACCATTTAACACATCACTTTTTATAACTTCATTTACTAAATCAGTTTTGCTTACTGTTGTTGTAAAAGAAAGTGTATATTTTTCTTCTAAATTTTTATTTTCTTGTAATGCAGTTTCTTCATTTAAAGTTACAGTTATATTAAAAGTTTTACCAACTAACTCTTGAATTGTTTTTTCCTTCCATTCACCATCGTTTTGAGTATTTGTAATTTCTTTTAAAAATCCTTTTATTTCTGTTTTTATTGCTTCTACTTCTTGAGTAGGATCAAATGTAAAAGTTTTTTCGTTAGGTACACTTACTGTAATTTTACTAATATAATTCATGTTTTCTGTTACATATTTAGTTAATTGTGTTTCTAATTTTTTTGCTATTTCTAATATGTCACTAAATTTTTTTGTTGTATCTAAAATAGAGATTTCTCCGCTGTTGTTTGTAGCATCAAATGAAGCTTTTGCGATTTTATTTGTCTCACTGTGTGTATTTACTGCATTAACAAAGAAATTTAATTCATTGTCTACACTTACTAATTTTTTAAATGTTACTGTGTAGCTTTCTTCAGTTTTATGGTCTTCATCTTCTTGTATTGCATTATTAACATTTAATTTTACATCTACTGTAAATGTTTTTCCTGCTAAAACATCTATTTTAGCATTTTTCCATCCATCGTTACTTGTTCCTGCAATAGCATTTAAGAAAGATTTTATTTTTTCTTTTACTGTTCCAACTCCAGCTTCAAGTTCACTAACTTTAAATTCAAATGATTGCCCTTGTGCACTTTCCGCCGTTTTTGGTAATGTAATTTTAATAGTGTCTATATAATCTTTATTAGTTGCTACATAAGTAGCCAATTGTGTTTGTAAATCTCCTGCTATGCTTTTTATATCATCAAATGTTTTGTTGTTATTTAATATATCTACTTCTATTTTATCTTCCGTATCATCAAATGTAACTTTTGCTATATCTTTTGTTTCATTATGACTGTTTATTGCATTCTCAAAAAATTCAATTTCATTATCAATGCTTACATTTTTTGCCCATTTTGCTGTTAACGTGATATTGTCATATACTATGTTATTTTCAAAATCAAATTTTGTTTCTGTTTCAGGTTGACCACCACTGGTAACAAACCATCCTAATAAAGTATAACCATCTCTTGTTATATTTTCTGGTGCTGTCACTTTTCCTGGTGTTTTTAATGTTTGAGTTGTTTTTGTACTATCTCCTGTATCTTTATCCTTATGGTCAAAAGTAACTGTAATATCTTCTCCTGTAAATTTAAATGTGTATTCTCTTGTTTTTATTCCATCTTCTTTTAGTTGTGCATCATCTACTAATTCTACTGTTACTGTAAATGTTTTTCCTACTAAATCACTGTTATATGCTGGATTTTCATCTGTTATTTCTCTGCCAAACAATGCTGTTTGATTAGTTTTTAGCCATTCTAAAATTTCTATTGTATTTAATTCTTGTGTTAAATCTACTGCCAAGCTGTTTTGTATTCCATCACCAGACAATGTAATTGTTTTTATTAAATTCGTTTCTTTCACTTCTTTTAAAGCATCAAAAATGTCAGTATCAGTCATTTTAAAGATTTCTTGTGATCTATCTTTTACTTTTACTTCTATTGTTTCTGTTTCTTTTGTATAAGTAATGTCAAAATAATTCTTTCCTACTACTTTGCTTGCTTGATTTACCCAATCATCTAAATCTACTAATGCATTGAAGGCTACTGTATATTCTCCTGTTTCACCTTCTGGAAGTACTGCTTTTGTATCATCTAAATATACTTTTGCACTAAAGCTTTTTCCTACTAGGTTTCCTAGTGTTTCTGTACCCCAGCTATTACCTAAAACTTCTTCTAGTAGTGTATTTGCTTTTGCAGCTATATCTAATAAACTATCCCCTTGATTAAATGTAATAACTCCATTTTCTCCATATTTAACATCTAATTGTTTTATATTTTCATTTTGTAATGCTGATAATAATTCATTTACTAAATTTGTATTTGAACCAATAATTTCTTCGATTTGTTTAGTTGACTCTTTTATACCAAAATTAACAGTTCCTTCATTTTCAACGATTTCTAATATTTCTGTTAAACTTGTATTTTTATTTAATCTTTTAATTGCTTCTTTAATATATTTATCTACACTTACTACTTTTTTCCAAACTGCAAAGAATACTGTGTCTGATTCAATTTTCACATTTGATACTTCATCTAGTGTAAGTACATTAGTTTCTGTACTGCCTAATGTTGCTTTTATCCATCCTACTAATTTGTAGCCATCCCTAGTTGCTTCTGGTGCTTCACCTACTGTTTTTCCAGTTTCTACTTCTTTGTTAGCTAATATTTTGTGTTCTTCTCCACTTACAAAAAGTACACTATATTTTGTAACTGGCTCTGCTGGTTTTTCTAAAGTTGGTGCTGTTAGTCCTTCTTTTAATACGTTATTAATGTACCATATATCTGCTGAAGTTTTGCTTACTTTTGTACTTGCTTTTCCATTTACGTATTCATACCATTCTCCAAATGTGTATACATACATTTTTGGATATGTATAACCATCAGTTGTTTTTTTATCTGCTACAAATATTGCTAAATCGTTTGCTCCTGCTATTGCCGCGTTTTCTCCTGTTACTATTACTCCTGGTGTGAATTTGCTTTTTCCTATTACTATTGTTCCATCTTCTAGTTGATATTGGTCTTTATTTGTACTTGAAGATGGCTTTTCTGTTATGTTTGGTGTCGTTGCTGCTTTTACTGGAATTGTTATTGCTACAATAGCTAATATGATTAAGCTTATCGTTAGTAATTGTTTTATTCCTTTTTTCATATTTTTTATTCTCCTTCCTTTCTAGTTTCCTTTTACATTAGAAACTGATTTTATTGTGTCTTTTACATATATTGCTCCACTTGCTGGTATACTTACTGTCTTACTTGTTCCTCCTATACTTGTTAGGGTTGCTGTTCCTGCTACATGTTGTCCTTTTGAGTTTACAATGTATAGTCTATATTGTCCTGCTACACTCTCTTCTATTTTTACCCATTCATATGTATAGGTCTCTGGTTTCTCTTTTATTGTTATTGTTACACTTGCTGTTTTACTTCCATCTTCTGTTGTTACTGTTATTGTTACTGTTCCTGCTTTTAATGCTTTTACATTTCCATTTGCGTCTACTGTTGCTACTGATGGATTGCTACTTTTCCATGTTACTTTCTTGTTGCTAGCATTACTTGGACTTACTGTTGCTGTTAGCTTTAAGCTATCTCCTACTGTTAAGTCCTTTGCTCCACTTATTTTTACACTTGTTACTGATACTGTTGTAACTGCTTTTGCTTTTACTGTTACTTTATATGTTGCTGTCTTTCCATTTGCTGTTTTTGCTGTTATTGTTACTGTTCCTGCTTTTAGTCCTTTTACATTTCCGTTTGCATCTACTGTTGCTATTGATTTATTGCTACTGCTCCATGTTACTTTTTTGTTGCTAGCATTACTTGGACTTACTGTTGCTCTTAATTTTATTGTACTTCCTACTGTTACTGTGTTTGCTCCACTTATCTTTACACTTGTTACTGCTACTTCTTTTGATGTTTCTTCTGTTACTGTAACTTTACATGTTGCTGTGAAGCCTCCATCTTCTGTTGTTACTGTTATTGTTGCTGTTCCTGCTTTTAGTCCTTTTATGTTTCCATATTCGTCTACTGTTACTACACTTTCGTCACTTGTTTCCCATATTAATTTTGGGTTTGTTGCATTTGATGGTGTTATTGTTGCTATTAATGTTTCTGTTCCGTTTACTTCTAAACTTACACTTTCAACATTTAACTCTACACCTGTTACTGGATTTGCTATTGATCCTTCTACTGCCCATCCTGCTTCTAATGTCATGTCTTGTTTTACTGGTGTTTCAAAATCATATAGCTCTTTATTGTAGTACCAACCTCCAAATACATAGCCTTCTCTTGTTGGGTCTTCTGGTTTTTCTACTTTATCATTTTCCTTTACTTTTACTGATGCAACTTCACTTCCTCCGTTGCTATCAAATGTTACTGTATATTCTTTTCTTATTAAGAATAGTAATAACAATATGATAAGTAGAAGTACTACTACCGCAACCACAATTGCTATACGTTTATTTTTTTCTTGATTTTGTTCTTTTTTATTTTCTTCAAGTCTTTTTGCCATTTCGACTCTTTCTCCTTTCTTTATTTATATTAATACTAAATGTCATTTCCTAGGTGCCTAAAAAACACAATCACCCCCTAAATATTGACTACTTTAATTCCTATAAAATATCAAAAAGGATGGGGTAATCTATAACAGATTATCCTCATCCTTTAATTTTATTTTATATTTATTTTGGGTATAAGAAATAAAGCTTATTTTAGAAGCGTATACTCTCTCTCTCTCTCTCTCTCTCTCTCTAGAGCCATGCGGTTTTCAAGATTCATTATGTTCAACTCCTTTTTTCTTTTATTTCTTTACTTATCATATTTTATCATTTTTATATATCAAAGTCAATTCATTTTTGCTACTTTTCTGCAAGTTTTTTACTACTTTTCTGCAATGTTTTTCTAGTAATTTTTACTCAATAAATTAATGCTAAAATTTTATTATAATATTAATGGTGTGATTTTGTTGATACTCTTTTCTTTTTTTAATTAAACGCTAAATCTAGCTACGAATATCTTTTCTTATAAAGAAAAACTAAGGTGTGATGTACCTTCAATCACACCCTAGTTTTTGTTTTTGCTTGCTAAGCATAGTTACATAGATGATTTTAACAGATGTTTTTATTTTGTTAGAATAAGTTCTCTTATTCCAATGGTTTCTTATTTCAATGTTTTCTTATGTCAATGGTTTTCTATTTACTAGCTCACTACCATTGAAGTAACAACTTTTACTTGAGAACCTCCTTGTAATGTATCACTTTCACTTCCGCTTCCACTTTCATCAATATATTTTATTTTGATTTGGTTAAAGTCACCTACAGGATGGATTTGAATGTTGCCAAATTGATTTGAGTCTGTTGCATATTGAACGGCAATATTTACGTCTGCTGTAGAGTTTATAGAAATATCTGCTTCTTTTCCAGATACAGTTTTTAATAATTTAACTGCATATTTTGCACCTGTAAAATCATTTGAAGCTACACTAATGGTTGCGTTACCATCATCACCTTTTTTAGCAGAAGTATCAAAGTCTTTTATAGTAACCGCACTTTCAATATTAGCAGAATTTGTTTTTCCAAATGTATTATAAGAAATATTAGTACCACCTGCAAGTGCACTATCAACGTCAATGAAAGTATTTTTAATTTTTGTTCCATCAAAGGTATTCCATCTAATATCAACTGTTGCTTTAGTACCTGAATATTTAATTGCACTCTCTACATCTGCATTACTTGCATTTGTCAAACTTGATTGCCATAATCTAAATTTCTCTGCCTGTACATCAATTAAGGTATTTTTGTTTTCAGCATCGGTAGCTGTAATATCTACCCAGTGGATAAACACATCTTGAGCTTCCTTTGCAATGGTAATATTTTTTAATTTTAGTTTTGCATGGCCTGCTGAAGGTCCAATAATTGAAAGTTTTCTATTAATTGTAACATTTTCGTCAGTTAAATCAATTTCTGAATTAGTTTTGATATATATTGTTGAAATAGCTGGATCTTTAATAGCTTGCTTTAATGCTTCTTTTGGTCCACTTTCTGACCCATCTGTTATCACTACTGTACCTACTGTATCTGTTACCTTGTATGCTGCATAGTATGTCTTGTCTGAAACAGCTACTAAGTCTGCCATGACATCACCACCAGTGATCTTAGCGTTTCCATTTTCATCCACTGTAATTGAACCTGTTGGAAGTTGTGGTTCTGAATCAGAGTAAGTTGTTTTATTGCTACTTTCTGTGAATCCAATGCAAGTATATGTCTTTCCATCATCATCAAATGATTTAAACACATTAAATGGAGCTTCCGAAGATGGAGCCTTAACCGTTTTACCATAATAATTATATCTAACAAATGATGCTTTTTTACTTCCTACTTGGTTAAGGAAAGTAGTGGTGTATATTTTTGCATTTACTGCTTTGTTATAATAATTAACGTAATTGTATTCGTCAACTTTCGTTTTGGTATCTCCTGGTACAGTCTTGTCTTGGTGAGTTTCATACGTCTCAAATTTTTCCATTTCTTCTACTTTTTCAGCTGTTTTTGATCCACTATCTTTAAAAGTAACGGTTGCGCTTTTACCAGCTTTAACAGCAGGTTTTGTATAATGTTCACCATCATAGGTTAAACCAGAAACGTCTAATGATGCACTACCTGCAACAGTTATAGCAGATTCAGTCTTAGTTCCTTCTACTTTTATTCCAGCTACTTTTAAACTTCCGCTGGTAACAGTAATTGGATTTTTAACATCACTTAATGTAACATTTTGAATTGTTACACCTGCGCTTTGAACATCCAATAGTGTGTCAACGCCTGTTTTCTCAGCTTGCAAGGTTATGCTATAATTGCCATCTTCACCAGCTTTTTGTCCATCGATGGTTACTTCTCTAGTAATTTCATGTTTCTTTGTTACTTCAATATCATTTCCCAACTTAATTGTAGTAATTTTTTCATTTCCTAATGCACTTTCTAATTCTGTTTCGTTTTTAACTGTAACTACTTTGCTTTCAAAGTTAAATGTATAAGTTTTATTATCAGGTTCTGCTAGTTCTACAGAGTCAATATTGTCGCCAAGTTCTATGCTAAAGCTTTGCTTACCAAGTGCCATTTTACCTAATGTCATTGTAGGTTCTGCCTCTCCTAAAACTTGAGCAAATAAAGCTTGTGCTCCTGTTTGTATTTTTTCTTTTAGTTGTTGTCCGTCTTCGTCTAAAGCCATTGTTGATAATACTTGATTATTTGTTCCCTCTTTTGTGAATTCTACTTTGTTCGAGCCTGTGCTTAAAGTAATTTTTTCAATTTCACCTTTTTGAAGAATGTAAGCAATAGCTCCTGGAATATTGGTATTATTCATTTCGCTTAATAGTAAGTTAGCATTTTTTGCCTCTATTGTAATATTGTTGTCTTCACCCATAGTTAAGACAAATCTTTGATAATTCTCAGCGTGTGAATTTGAATCTTTAATTACTGCCTGAATAAAGGCATCTGCATCTAAGATCCAATGTGCTTTTAGCTCAAGATCCTCATCATGTTTTGTTGTAAGTCCTTCCTCAACAACCTCGTTTCCGTCATCCTTGGTCCATTCCTTAAATTTACGATAGTCAGTTGAAATTTCACTTAAATCCTTCAAGGTAACTGGTTCATTTTCATAAACATTTGTTACTTCAGTTACATCTTCACCATTAGCATTTTTATAAGAATAAGTGATATGGTTTTCTGATAAGAAAGTAAAGTCAACTGGAATGGTTTCTTCTTTTGGCAAATATTCTTTACCTTGTTCTCCATCATAGTCAATTTTGTAAGAAAGAGTTTCGCTTCCTTCATTTACTTTAAATAGAACAACAATATAACCATTTGTATAATCTGTTTCTGAAGGTTTTACTTCGGTGTAGACTTCACTTTCATGTTTTAAGCTAACTGTCCAAGCATTCTCTGGTAAATTTTTATTTTTTGGAACAATAATTTTTACAGGTACATAATATCCTTCAGCATTACTAAATCCTGCAGTTTCATTTAAAGTTTGTTGTTTTAGTTTACCTTGAAAAGTAGCAGGTGTTCCCTGTTGTAGCAATAGTTTATAATGAATATCATTTAATTCAAATTTGAATCCCCAATCATTCGTCAACATTTCTTTGTCTGCTTTACTGATGTTTCCTGAATTAGCCATATCATAAGAACTACCGGTTGATTCTCCTTCAAATCCTAATTTGCTCCAATCTATGGTAACGGTGAATGGTACATATTTGGTATCATCTCCGTCCATATCTACTACAATATCAAATGTTCTTGTTTTAACGTCTTCAGCTAATCTTTGAACTGTATCTGGGTTTAATGACATTAATATTAAAATTTGGTTATCATTGCCATCCTTTTTATCCCAAACTTCTTTTCCAGTTACTACTTTAGTACCATTTTCAGCTGTTAAAACTGGAACTGTTATTTTTGTTTTTTCTGTTGGTGCTGTTTCAGATTTAATTACTATTGGTAAATAGTAATTGGTTTTTTCCTCACCATCAAATCCAGTAACATCTTTCATTTTTGGCAATAAACCTGTTACACTGATGGTTACTCTTGTTGGATCTTGCTCTGCTTCAGCATTTGAGGTAAATTTAAGATTCAAGTTTTCTGTTTTTTGCCAATGATATGTGTTTGTCAATGCGTTTGTAATTTCTGTATTTGCAATATCGTCTGGATCAGTTACTGCAATTACATTAGATGGTTCACTAAAGATTACTTCGCTATAGTCTATAGTGTAAGTTACTGGTGCATACTCATCACCATCACCATCTATATCTACTACAACTACAAATTGTTTTGGATCGGCTCCGGTATTTAACTTCATTAATAAAGTAATACCTAGCCCATCATCTCCAACTGTTTTAACAGATGTTCCACCTTCTGCATCTTTTGGTACTGTTACTGTCGTTTTCTTTGCTATAAATTTATCATTATTTATATTGTATAATAAAAAGTATCCGTCACTTCCCAATCCTGCATCTGCTTCAACATCTTGTTTTACAATAGTTCCTGTTAAATTTATTTTAAGTGGGTCGCTTTCATCAACTTTCAATTCATAACTATCTTGTGATGTTCTTGCATAACCCCAATTGCTAGAAATATAATTTACATCTGCTTCTGGTAATTCATCTGCATTCGAAGTAAATGTTGCTTCAGATACTTCTTGGAATGTTACTCCGCTCCAGTCAATTGTGTATGTGCCTTCAGCATATTTATCACTTGCACCATCCAAGTCTACTACTACTGTTATTGTTTTATCGTCAGCATTTTCATTTAATGATACTAATATAGCCATTTTTCCATTATCTTTATCATCAAATGCAGTATATGGTATAGATTTTTCTTCTCCATTTGATTTTAATATTACTGTCGTTGCTTCAGTTACTGTTCCTTCTACATCTAATACATATCCGAAATAGTAACCTGTCTTTTTATCTCCACTAAATGTACTGTCTGGCACGTCTTTTTTTGCTTTTTCAATTAAACCTGTTAATTGACCACCTTCTGCTAAGGTAAGTTTTTTTGCATTTTCTTTGTCATAATTTCCATCAAATCCTAAGCCTTTTAATGCAGTTAAGAAAGTATTACTATCTTTTACACTTTGTCCTACTTCATCTAAACTTACTTTAAATTTAGTAATTTCACTCCATTTTGCAAAGAATACTGTGTCTGATGTGATTACTTCACTTTCTATTTTATCTAATGCAACTTCTGTTGTAGTGTCACTTCCTACTGTTACTTTTATCCATCCTGCTAATTTGTAGCCATTTCTAGTTGCTTCTGGTGCTGTACCTACTGTTTTTCCTTCTTCTACTTCTTTACTATTTAACACTTCTTGACCATCTACAAAAAATACATTGTATTTTGTAACTGGTTCCACTGGTTTTTCTAGTTCTGGTGCTTGTTGACCTTGTTTTAATACGTTATCTACATACCATATTTCCATTGGTAATGTTGGACTTACCTTTTTTGTTGCTCTTCCATTTACATATTCGTACCATTCTCCAAATGTATATGTATACATTTTTGGATATGGATAACCATCAGTTGTTTTTTTCTCTGCTACAAATATTGCTAAATCGTTTGCTCCTGCTATTGCTGCTTTTTCTCCTGTTACTATTACTCCTGGTGTGAATTTGCTTTTTCCTATTACTATTGTTCCATCTGCTAGTTTGTATGTGTCTTTGTTACTACTTGATTCTACATTTTCAGGTAGATTGTTTGTAACAGCTTTTACTGGAATTGTTATTGCTACAATAGCTAATATGATTAAGCTTATCGTTAGTAATTGTTTTATTCCTTTTTTCATATTTTTTATTCTCCTTCCTTTCTAGTTTCCTTTTACATTAGAAACTGATTTTATTGTGTCTTTTACATATATTGCTCCACTTGCTGGTATACTTACTGTCTTACTTGTTCCTCCTATACTTGTTAGGGTTGCTGTTCCTGCTACATGTTGTCCTTTTGAGTTTACAATGTATAGTCTATATTGTCCTGCTACACTCTCTTCTATTTTTACCCATTCATATGTATAGGTCTCTGGTTTCTCTTTTATTGTTATTGTTACACTTGCTGTTTTACTTCCATCTTCTGTTGTTACTGTTATTGTTACTGTTCCTGCTTTTAATGCTTTTACATTTCCATTTGCGTCTACTGTTGCTACTGATGGATTGCTACTTTTCCATGTTACTTTCTTGTTGCTAGCATTACTTGGACTTACTGTTGCTGTTAGCTTTAAGCTATCTCCTACTGTTAAGTCCTTTGCTCCACTTATTTTTACACTTGTTACTGATACTGTTGTAACTGCTTTTGCTTTTACTGTTACTTTATATGTTGCTGTCTTTCCATTTGCTGTTTTTGCTGTTATTGTTACTGTTCCTGCTTTTAGTCCTTTTACATTTCCGTTTGCATCTACTGTTGCTATTGATTTATTGCTACTGCTCCATGTTACTTTTTTGTTGCTAGCATTACTTGGACTTACTGTTGCTCTTAATTTTATTGTACTTCCTACTGTTACTGTGTTTGCTCCACTTATCTTTACACTTGTTACTGCTACTTCTTTTGATGTTTCTTCTGTTACTGTAACTTTACATGTTGCTGTGAAGCCTCCATCTTCTGTTGTTACTGTTATTGTTGCTGTTCCTGCTTTTAGTCCTTTTATGTTTCCATATTCGTCTACTGTTACTACACTTTCGTCACTTGTTTCCCATATTAATTTTGGGTTTGTTGCATTTGATGGTGTTATTGTTGCTATTAATGTTTCTGTTCCGTTTACTTCTAAACTTACACTTTCAACATTTAACTCTACACCTGTTACTGGATTTGCTATTGATCCTTCTACTGCCCATCCTGCTTCTAATGTCATGTCTTGTTTTACTGGTGTTTCAAAATCATATAGCTCTTTATTGTAGTACCAACCTCCAAATACATAGCCTTCTCTTGTTGGGTCTTCTGGTTTTTCTACTTTATCATTTTCCTTTACTTTTACTGATGCAACTTCACTTCCTCCGTTGCTATCAAATGTTACTGTGTATTCTTTTCTTATTAAGAATAGTAATAACAATATGATAAGTAGAAGTACTACTATTGCAACTACAACTGCTATTTTTTTATTTCTTTCTTGGTTTTGTTCTTTTTTGTTTTCTTCAAGTCTTTTTGCCATTTCGACCTTTTCTCCTTTCTTTATTTATATTAACACTAAGTGTCATTAAATTTTATTTTCTGAATTCCTCTAAAAACACATCACCCCCTAAATGTTAATTACTCTAATTTGATATAAAATATCAAAAAGGATGGGGTAATCTATAACAGATTATCCTCATCCTTTTGTTTTATTTTATATTTATTTT
This sequence comes from uncultured Clostridia bacterium, assembly GCA_947629045.1. Lineage (GTDB taxonomy): Bacteria > Bacillota > Clostridia > TANB77 > CAG-508 > CAG-273. The sequence goes on from CANRCF010000005.1 coordinate 65,333, forward strand.
GGGTATAAGAAATAAAGCTTATTTTAGAAGCGTATACTCTCTCTCTCTCTCTCTCTCTAGAGCCATGCGGTTTTCAAGATTCATTATGTTCAACTCCTTTTTTATTTCTTTACCTATTGTATTCTATCATTTTTATATATCAAAGTCAATTTAATTTATAACTTTTTTTAACTTAAAACGCTAAAATTTTATTATAATATTAATGGTGTGATTTTGTTGATGTTTTTTTCTTTTTTAAAGATTTAACTATAACCAAAATAACTACACAAACTACTACAATTATTAAAATTATATTAAAAACAGTATTAAATTTACCCGGTTGTTTATATATTTCTTCATTTTGTTTTATAACATCTTTTGCATCTTCATTATTTCTTATTTTTTCTATAATATCTCCATATTCTTCTACGTTTTTATATGCCTCTACCGCTTCTTTCATATTGTTTTGCACTTTTTCATCAAATCCTATAAAATAGGTTGAGCCTATTATAGTTATTGGTAATTTGTTACCTCCTATTTTTAAAGCATCTTTTACTTTGCTTAATAGTTCACTATTTTCATTAATGTTAAGATATGTTTTCATAATGCTTGCATCTTCTTCAAGCCATTGCTTTTCTTGCTCAAAATTTTCGCTGTTTTCTTCATAAAATACATAAATTTTAACACCATCATAATATGAAGAATTTGTTGCAACTGCTTTTGATACAATCGGGAAAAGTAATAATATCAAAACAATGCTTGTAAATAATATTTTTTTCATTTTGCCTCCTCGTATTATATTTAAATTAAGGTGTGATGTTTGCATCACACCCCATCTTTTTACTCTGCTAGTTGTGATCCAGTAGATTTAGACCACCATTTTTTTCCGGCTTCGTAGAATTCTATAATATCATTTTCTGTTAATACATCATTTTCTTTTGCTAAGAAACTTGTAGGTTCTGCTATTGTAGTTGCATTTACCTTTTCAAAAGTAACATTAAACTTATTAATTGCATTTTCTTCTGTAGTTTTTATGCTTTTTACATAATTTTCAGTTTCGTCTAATTCTACTTGTACTTCTAATTTGTTATCTGTTTTAAATTCTGCGAAAGTATAATCTGGATTTGAAAGATAACTGTCATTTACCCATTGATTATATTTATAGTTGTTTAAAGTTACTGTATAGGTATGGTCTTTACCTTCAACTTCCTTAACTCCGTCAATTGCATTGTATACATGAGAATCTTTCATAATATCTATTAACATTTTAACTTCTTGTATAGCACGACCTACTTGTAGAGAATGTTCATATATCCAATCGTTGATATATACTCTTCCATCGTTTGCTGTATATACTTTTCCGTCTTCTGTTATATTTTTTCTGTCAGTTTCTGCTACAGTTGTTTTACTTTTGCTTACAACTACACTAGTTGTTCTATTCTCGTCTGCTACGCCGGCATATTTTATTGAAAATGTATATTCTTCTACATTATCACCTTTATTTGATACTAAATGAGTTAAGCCTTGTTCTTTATTATATTCATAAGTAAATTTTTCAGGATAGTAATTTATATAATTATCCTTTGTTACAGTAAAGCTATTTGCATTTAGTGTGTTTTCTGCAGCTTTATTGATTTTTTCTTCAAGGGTCTTTACACCACTATAGTCTAATGTGATATTTTTTACAGCGTAATTGTTTGCATTTTCTCCGTCAACATCAATAGCTATTTTATATACTTTCTGTCCAGATTTAATATTAGATGCTTTTATTGCTTCTAATTGTAAGTTCATTGTTTTTGCAGTACTTACAGTTGCAATTTTATTTTCACTAGCTGAACTATAAGTATATGTTTTTTCATTTCCGTTTGGGTCTGTAACTTTTACTTTTGATACATTATCTTGGAAATTGTCTGATGTTAATGTTAAAGGTATATAATATTTTTTATCTTCACTTTGAGTTGAAAGTAATCCAGAAACCTTATTTCCAGTTGTACTTAATCCATTAGCACTTGGTCCTTCAAAGTTTGTTAATGAGTCTTGTTGTACATCTCCAATTGCTAATTTCATATTTGCATTAATTGCAGTTTGTTCTGTAATTTCACTTGTTGGATTAGATTCATCAATAATTTTTTTATCTTGCTCTGTTGCTTTTTTCTTTAATGCTTCAAAAGCATCTGCAAATTCTTTATCTTGTGTCATTAAGTTTTGTATTGTTACTTGAGAATCGCCTGCTGGTTTTACTATACCAAATATACCAGTTTTTTCTTCTCCGTCAACGTCTATAGGAATTGTTACTCTATACCCTTCGCTAAAATGTGTATAGTAATTTTGTATAGTTTTTGTATCTGCTGGGAACTCAAATTTCTCTACTTTTGCGCTTTTAGTATTTGCTCCATATTCATCGTCATTTTCTGTTTTTGACCATCCATCATGTACGTAAGCTTTTTGCTGTCCATCTTTGGTTCTTATCTGAGCTTTTATAAAGAAATGTAATCCATTTGCTTTTGAATTTTCATTATAAGAATGGTCAACAGGTGGCGTTATTGTATCACCTTTAGCAAAATATTTAACTATTATAAGATTAATTCTAGAGTCCCTAAAATAGAAAGTATAGTATTGGCTATTATCCTTATTTAAATAATAATGTGTATGTCCTGTTGAAGATAAGAAATCAGGTGGATTTTTAGTTCCATTATCAATCATATCTTTATATACCTTTTTTAATTGACCATTTTCTAAGAAATCGCTATAATATTCACCTGTTTCAGGATTTTTAAAATCAGCATCTGTAAATTTTCCTGTTTCCGCATGAACTATTCTTTTATAATCAGTTACCTTTGTTGCATTAGCATCAGTAACTTCCCCTGCTTCAGTAGTTTTTTGTAATGTTACTGTTCCTTTACCACAAACTGTTGGATAATGATATGATTCTTTATCTTTGCTTCCTGCTAAATCTTTGTATTGTAAGTTTATTCCTGTAAATGTTGCTCCTTCTTCTACATCAAATCCAGCATCTTGGCTACCTATTGCTGTGACATTTTTAGCTGTCACTGTAGCTCCTTTATCTACTGTAATTGCTCTTGTTGCACCTTTTATTTTTATATCTTCAAATGTAACATTTCCAGATTTTACTTCAATTACAGGTGTAGTATCAGTTTCCCCTTCTTCTGTTCTCTCTGTATCACTAATTGTTACAGGGTTACCAGTATCTAAAGATCTTATTTTAACTTCTCTACCTGATAACTCTAATACTAAAGTATGTGACTTTTTAGTATCTCCATTTTCATCAGTTAATTCAAAAGAATTTTTAACTAATATATCTGTTATTTTATTATTTTTTAATGCTGATTTAAATTCTGCTTCACTACCAACTACCGCTACACTTGATTCAAATGTAAATGTATATTTTGTTTTTGATAAAGTAATTTTATTTTTATCATAATCATCAATACTTATTTCAAATTTAGGATGTGTTGAAACCATTGAACTTAATGTTACTTCATTATCGGTAGTTTCATCACCTAGAACTTTCTTATATAATGCTTGTAAGCCATCTTGAACTTTTTGTTTTAGTGGTAATTCTTCTGTCAACATAATTCCATTTGCAGATTTAACACCATTTTTATCAAATGTTGTTTTATTGTCTTCATCTACTTTGAATGTAATTTCTTTTATTTCATCTTTTCCTAGAGCATATGCTATTGCACCAGGAATACTAGTTTCATTCATTTTATCTAAAGTAGTTTCTGGATCTACTATCTTAATTTTTACATTTCCATTTTCTAAATCTTCTTTGTCAAAAAGTAATTTTTCATGAAAGTCTTGTGAATGTGAGCCTTGTTCAGTTCCTTTTGGTTCATTTAAATCATCAATTATATCACCAACGAATTTATCTGAATTTAAACTATAGTGTGGTTCTAATGGATTTTCTAAAAGTTCTTCTACTGGTGTATTTTCATCAATTTTAGTTCCATCTTTTTTAGTCCAATACTCAAATGTGTAATAAGTAGCATTATAGTTTGGATCTGCATCTGGCTCAACATTTTGAATTTGTTCTTTAATTTTCTCTTTTAAAGTATCTTCTTCTCCATCCCATACAGTGACTGTTTCTTTTGAGCCATTAAATCTTATTTCATGTGATTCTACAAATTGTAGTCCATCATAATTAATTGTTTCTTCATAAGGTAAGAAGTAGTCTCCATCACCATCCAAGTCTATTTTATAAGTAAGTTTTTGATTTCCGCCTTCTTTTTTTAATTTAAATAGTACAGTTATAAATCCATTTTGATAATCTTCTTGGCTTGGAGTTACCGGATTCATATATTTTCCATCTTCATCTTTTAATTGAACTGTCCATTTTTTTAGATTTTCTGGATTTTGTAGATAATGATTGTTTCCTATTTGAGATTCATCTGGTCCATAAATTTTTAATGCTACATAATATCCACCTTTATCTTTAAAACCAGCATCTACATTCTTTTGCTCTTTTACTTCACCTGTTAATTTTGTGCCTTGTTCAATTTTTAAATTGTTTCCAGCATTTTCAAAATTATAACCCCAACTTTCTATTGTTTCTTTATCTTTACTTGAAATATATCCATTATCTTCTTCGCCCTTTTCATCATTAGCATTTCCAACTAATGTTTGTGTAAACATACTATTGCATTGGAAATCCAACTCACTCCAATCAATAGTTAATGTATATGGTGCATATTCTTCTCCATTATCACCATCAAAGTCTACAGTAATTGTAAATTTTTTAGTTGTATAATCCGAATTTGGATTTAAATATTTTAATACATATATTGAGTTATTTCCTCCAAAGTCTTCACCTTTGATTACGTCTTCCTCACCATTTCCTTCTCCATGTAAGAATTTTACTATTGTTGAACTATTTCCTGAATCATCTGTTCCAGCTTTCTTCAATTTAAAAGCTAAATAATATTCAGCAGCATCAACTCCTTCAAATGGATCTTGACCACCGGTCCAGTCTTCATCATTAAATAAAGGAATTAATCCTGTTACATGTACTGTTAATGAATCATGTTCATCTTCTTTAAACTCTGTTTTATATTTTTCTCCTTCTTTCCAACCTTTCCAGTTAGCATTGTCTTCATCCGTTACTTCTCCAAGATCTTCTACTGATACTATTGAGCTTTTTTCAAATGTTAATCCACAATAGTCTATAAATAAATCTTGTGGTAAATATTCATTTCCTTCGCCGTCAAAGTCTACTTTGTAATATAATTTATAGTTTTCACAACTGCATTCTCCTGTACCTTCTGATTTACAACAGTTGCATGATGCCTCCTGTCCACTACAAGTAGTGCATCCAGTTTTATCTTTATCAAATCTAAATAATATTGGTAAATCTCCATTTTCATCTAAATCAGCTTTTGTAAATTCTTTCTTTGTTTCTCCATCTTTATTTTGTAGTCTAGTAATAGTTACTTTTTCAGTATCTATATCGTCTGGTAGTTCTATCTTAAAGTCAAAGTAATATCCATCTTGTTTACCATCTCCAAATGCTTCAGCACTTGATAGTTGTTGTTCTATTAATTTTCCTTTTAATACTCCATTTGTTAATGTAAGTTTTTGGTTTGTTTCTGGTTTATAGCCCCAACCTGTAAATTCTTCGTCTACTTCATCTTTTTCAGTTAATTTTACTTCTGCTTCAGATACTTGTTGGAATTTTAAGTTTGTATAATCTACCGTAACCGTGTATGGTACATAGTTAGTACCTTCTCCATCCATATCAACTACTATATCAAATGTTTTCGTTACTGCGCCTTCATGTGGTTTTAATGACATTAATATAACTATTTCATTGTCACCATCATCATTGTCCTTTTGATCCCATACATCTTTTCCTGTTACTACCTTTTTACCATTTTCAGCTTTTGAAGCAGGAATAGTTAATTTAGTAGCATCTGTTGGTTTTACATTTGATTTAATAACTATTGGTAAATAATAGTTGGTTGTTTCATCAGTGCTAAATCCTATTACATTTTTTACTATTGGTAATATACCTGTTACCTCTACTTTTAATTTTGTTTCATCTGTTTCATCTGCTTCAGGTGTAAACTTAACATCCCAACCTTCTGGTCTGCTCCATTTAAAAGTTTTTTGTAATGAGTCTTTAATTACTTGAGATACTACATCTTTTTCTTGGGTTGCAATATTTGCCTTTGAGATTTCGCTAAATTTTACTTCACTATAGTCTATTGTATATTCAACTTCTGTATACTCATCTCCAGCACCGTCTAAATCTACTTTAACTTTAAAGTTTCTGTCACCTGCATCTTTATTTAAATCAAATAAAAATGTTACTCCTGTTTCATCTGTTACAGTTTTATTACTTTTTGGACCTTTTACCGTTGTTTTATTAGGTATAAAACTATCATCATTTATATTATATAAGAAGAAGAATCCTTCAGTTTTTCCAAAACCTGCTTCGCTTTTTATAGTTTGTTTTACGACAGTTCCAGTTAATTTTAATTTTAGTGGGTCGCTTCTATCAGGTTCTAATTTATAAGTATCTTGTGATGTTCTTGTATAACCCCAATCTGTAGAAATTGATTCTACATCTTCTTGTGGTAATTCACCTGCTGTTGATGTAAATGTTGCTTTAGATGCTTCTTGGAATGTTACACCGCTCCAATCTATTGTGTATGTGCTTTCAGTATATTTATCACCTGCACCATCCAAGTCTACTACAACTGTTATTGTTTTATCGTCAGCATTTTTATTTAATGATACTAATATAGCCATTTTTCCATTTTCTTTATCATCAAATGCAGTATATGGTATAGATTTTTCTTCTCCATTTGATTTTAATGTTACTGTTGTTGCTTCAGTTACTGTTCCTTCTACATCTAGTACATATCCGAAATAGTAACCTGTCTTTTTATCTCCACTAAATGTTGTGTCTTCTATATTTTCAGTTATTTCAATTAAACCACTTAATTTACCATCTGCTGATAATGTAAGTTTATCTTTACCTGCTGTGTCATAGTTTCCTTCGTAGCCTAATCCTTTTAATGCATTTAATAAAACATTATTATTATCTTTATTGCTCTTTCCTACTTCCTCTAAACTTACGTTAAATTTAGTAATTTCACTCCATTTTGCAAAAAATATTGTGTTTGATGTGATTGTCTCACTTGCTACTTTATCTAA
>CANRCF010000006.1 GCA_947629045.1 uncultured Clostridia bacterium
ATTTCTTTTCCATTTTTATTTTTAGAAATTCCATAAAAAATATTTTTTATGAAATTTAATAAAGTGGATTTTCCACTTTCATTTTTTCCATAAATAATATTTATATTATTTTCTAAATTAATTTCTTTTTCTTTTAATATTCCATAGGAATTAATTTTTATATTTTTTATTTTCAATTAAATTCTCCTTTTTAATTATTTAATTATTAATTATTTTTTATTATTTTATTTTTTATTTTTTTATTATTATTTTATTTTAATTATTTTTCCAATACAGAAAGTCCTATTTCTAAAATTTTATTTAATTCTTCTTCTGAATAATTTTGATTTTGCATTTCTTCTAATATTTCTTCTACAAAAATTCCTTTTAGTGTATAATCATTTTTTAACTCTTCTAATGAATAGGCTAATTTTGTTTGGTCTTTTATTTTTATTAAATTTGAGTTTGTTATGAATTTATATAAATTTAAAATTTCTATTTCGAAGCTTCTTTTTCCAACTAATAATATTTCATATAATTTATTTTCTTCTAATTCTAAAGTATTTAATTTTTCAATTAATTCTTCTTGGTCATTTATGTTTGTTACATCTAATTCCATAACTTTAAATTCTTTATTGTCTACTGGTACAAATTGTAAATTTAATTTTTCTTTTTCTATATCTCCTAGAATAAATCCATGCTCACCTAGTTCGTCAAATCCCATTGCTATGGTAGAGCCTGCATATACAATGTTTTGATTTTCTTCTTGGTTATAATCTGGTTTATGAATATGCCCAAGTGCAATATAATCAAAACCTAACTCTTTTAATTTTGTTTTTGAAATAGGATTTTTTTCATTTGGATTATTTTCACTACCATTTAATGTACCATGAGTGATTAAAATATTTATTTTGTTTCTATTTTTTATTTCAATATCTTCTACTCCCAATTTCTTGCAATTAAAATCATTAAATCCAACTCCATAAATATCTAATTCTTCACTTTCTATTATTTCAATATTTGATGTAAATATTTTTACATTTGGACTCCAATTAAAATTTTGATACATAGAATTTTTCATATATGGATCATGATTTCCCGGTGTGATAAATATTTTCGTTTCTGGAATTGTTTTAAATAAATTGTTTACATACTGTATTGTAGAATTTCTAATTGTTTCATGCTCATAAAAATCTCCCGCAATAAACAAATACGGAATTTTATTTTCTTTTATATATTCTACTATTTTTTTCAAAGCTTCTCTTTGGTCTAGTCTTCTAATTTCGCCATAGTTTCCTTTTGAATTTAATGTAGTAAATGGGCTATCTAAGTGCATATCTGCAATATGTACAAATTTCATATTTTCACTTCTTTTCTATTAATTTTATAATTTTTTATGTGTTCCTTACTTTCGCTTATATTTTTTATAATTATTTAATTTTTATATTATTATTAAATTTTATATTATCAATTTTGATTTGTCAATAGATTTTAAAACATTTGTTTTGTAGGTATTGTGTTTTTATAATTGTATCTAATCTATTTTTTCACAAAAAATAAGAAATACATTAATTTTATCTAATATATTTCTTATTTGATTCTTCTATTTGTTATCATTTAGCTTTATTTGATTTTCATTTATATTATAACTATTTTCCATCATCTATTGGTCCAAATAGTTCATCGAATTTTGCTTCTAGTTCTTTTTGCACATCCATAGAAAATACATCATCTTCATAGTCTACTTCTTGTGGTAGTATTGGTGCATCTTGTTGTGCCGTTTGTGTTTCATTTGAAGATTCTGCTTCATTTGAAATTGGTGTTTCTGATGTTTCTGCTACTTCAGCATTTGCTAATACTTCTGTTGGTTTATCATTTTTATTATCATCTTTTTTATTTTCTTCTGGTTTTTCTTTATCATCTTCAAACAAATCATCTAATGATTCTAATGATAAACTTGATTTTGAACCTGCTGGTGTATCTTCATCTACATAAGGTTTATATGGATTGAATTTTCTCCATTTTCCTCTATCTTCAATATTAAATTCTAAATGATTTAATGCATACTCTGAAAGCTTTCTATCCATATTGCTTTCAAAATAATAATATTTTTGTGCTTTTATTGGTTTTAAACCTTTTTCATAAATTATACAAATGTCATTATCTAGTCTTCTTAATTCATCGGGTGTCATAAGTGCTCTTGCCATAATTTGCTCTGATTCATTATACCCTTGTGTCCAGAAATTGTGTCTATCTCTATTTTTTGATAATTGATCTTTTGATATTGTTTTTTCTCCTAATGCTTTTGAAAAATATTCAACAGTTTTATATGAGTTACTTCCTAAAAATACATGTGTATCACAGTTACCCATAATTGTTTCATAGGATTTTTCATATACCGCTTCTAGCTGGTCTAAGTTCTGTAAAATTACACTAAATGAAATTCCTCTACTTCTACTGGTTGATATCTTTTTATCAAAATCAGGTATTTTACCGATATTGGCAAACTCATCACAGATGAAGAATGTAGGCACTTTTAGTCTTCCTCCGTTTGCATCGGCAAAGTTATATAACTGTTGTATCATTTGAGAGAAGAAAATTGTAAGTAAGAAATCGTATGCTGTATGTGTGTCTGATGAAATAACATATACTGCTGTTTTTTTAGACCCTATTGCATCAAAATCTATTGTATCTGTTGATGTTACTTCTGCTATTTCTTTTGAGTCAAATTTACCAAGTTTAGATTGAAGTGAACTTAGTATTGAACCATAAGTTTTTTCTGGTGCTATTTCGATAGATTTATAATACATTCTAGCTGGATGGTCATAAGGTAATTGATTAATTAATTCTGTTAGTAAGTTATTTCCTCCATTTGAGTTTGCTGCTCTTACTAATTCTGAACAGCTTGCTAAGTTTTGTTCTTCCTCTGGTCTTGTTGCAATTAAATAATATATAAGTGCTTTAAGTAACATTTCTGCCATATCATCCCAATATGGATCTGCATTTGAATTTTCAGTTTTTTGTCCTTTTACTATTGTGTTTGCTATAACGTCAACATCTATTTCACTTGATATATGCATTAATGGATTATATCCATCACTATTTGCTGGATTTACTAAGTTTAATACTTTAATATCATATCCATTTTTCTTTAAATATCCTGCAGTTTTATCATAAAGCTCACCTTTTGGATCTGTAAATACATAAGAACCTAACATTTGATATGCATTTGGTATAGAGTATGATGCAGATTTACCAGAACCTGAACCGTCCTACTACCAACACGTTTACGTTTCCTCTTTTATTAACTGGTAAATAGTTATCTCTTGCTAGTAAAATTCCTTTATTTTTACTTAATACTCTATATTGTTCTCCATGTGCGCTCCAATCACTTGAACCATGTTCGATGTCTGCATATTCATTTTTTGGTTTAGAACGATAAAGTCCTATAACGCAAAATATTGTATAAGCAATTGAAAAATATAATAGAGTATTTAAAAATGTTCCTATATATTTTGAATCAAACATTACAAAAAATTTGTTAAAGCTTGTTATTGCCGAAAATATTTGTTGAAAAAAAGTATTCAAATTAAAAATTCCATTGTCAGTTGCTTCTGCAATGGAATATGCAATTGGTGAAACTAGTATTATGGTTAATACTATCCATAATACTGCTATTACAATTAAACTTATTTTATTATCTTTTAAAGCTTTTTCTACTTTATAATTCATTTTCTTTCATCACCTTTTTTCTTTTGTACTATCTCTCTGATGGTCTTATTTTGCTTTTAGCTAAAGCTTTTTCTCTCATTTTTGCTCTTTCTTCGCTAGCACGCCATAAGTTTGCTACCACTTCTTTTGGTAAGTTAAGTTTTCTTCCATCTGATGTTTTCATTTCTGCGTCCTTATTAACTACAGCATCCCCTACAGGAATTTCTATAACTCCCTCATCAAAACTTGTTGTTTTATAGGCTGTTCCTTTTGGTGGTACTGTTAAAGATTTTTCATTTTCATCTACATACATTGTTGCACCTGCAACAGCTACTTTTGAATCTACAGTTGTATGACTCATATTAAATTTTCCTCCTAAATATTTTCCTTTTTATCTCTAATTTCAAAGGCAAAATATGATTTATATGGTTTTAATTTACATTTGCCTTTCACTTCATTTGTTTCTTGATCAAAATATAAAACTGGTTTGATCTCTTCTGTTGTATCTGGGTCTATTATAGAAATAGGCCTTTTCAAATCTGGTGTGTATTTAAACTCTTTGTATTCAGTTTCATGTTCTGAATATAAAGTATCAAACTTTATTGGTATTGGACGCTTTGAAATTTTAACCTTGTCCTCTGCTAACACGCCCATGTTAACTACTACTCTGTCTTTTCCAAATGATAAAATAACAAGATCTTCTTCAGATTCAGGTTCATCTATAAAAAATGTCTTTTTCTTTAATTCACCATTTAATTCTTCTGCAAAAATTAAACGCTGAACTGTATACTTTGGATACTCGTCTAATAACCTCTTATCAGTTTTATTTACTCTATAAATTACTGTGTTTACTCCTTGAGGATCTGTAATACTAAAATGTTTACCTTGTATTTGGTCCATTTTTTTACTCTCCTTTTTTATATCGATCCTAGTGCAAATAACATAGTTTATCTTTTGTATAGTTGCGTAACTATCTTTTATTATAGTACACAACTAGGCAAAAGTCAACAGTTTTTAATGATTTTGTTATGTTAACCGCTCTTTTTTTTAATTTTTACATCTAATAAATCTGTTCAAATAAACTGTTCTATTTTAACTATATATTTTTCTAGGATTATATTTTGATATTTTTTGTAATTGTTCGAATAATTTTTGTTCCTCATCCGTCATTCCCTTTGGAACCATAATTTCTACTTGTGCTACTAAATCCCCTCTACCAGCTTTTCCATTGTGATATCCTTTTCCGTTTATACGTACTGTTTCACCACTTTGTATTCCCTTTGGTACATATATTGATACTTCTTCATCAATTGAATTCAAATTTACCTTAGTTCCAAGTGCCGCTTCCCATGGAGTTAAATATAAATTAGTATATATATCATACCCTTCTAACCTTTGTTTATTGTTATTTTCTATTTGAATTTTAATAAGTAAATCTCCTGGCTTTCCTCCGTTTTCACCTGGTTTTCCCTGTCCCATCAGCCTTATTTTCTCACCATTTCTAATTCCAACAGGAATTTTAATATTAAAATTCTTCATTTTGCCATCTAAGGTTCTTAACGCAATTTTCTTCTCTTGTCCATAAAAAGCTTCACTAAGTGATACTTTTATTTCTGTTTCTATGTTTTCTCCCTTAATTGCAACTTTTTTATTTTTCTTTTTTGGTTCTTCCTTTTCTTCGTTTTGAGCTACATCTCCAAAAAACATTTGGAAAAAGTCACTAAAAATACTATTTTTATCTCGTTTACTTTCTTCATAGTCATGATTTTTCCTTTTTATACGTGTATTCCACATACGGTCATATTTTCTTTTTGCAGATGGGTCTGATAATACTTTGTATGCTTCATTTATGTCCTTAAATCTTTCTTCTGAAAATTGACTAGTTGTGTTTATATCTGGATGATATTTTTTTGCTTGTTCTCTATATGCTTGCTTAATTTCTTCTGGTGCAACATTGCTTCCATTTAGCTCTAATATCTTATAATAATCTTTGAAAATCATAGTGATTTCCCCCTAGTACGCCTTCATATTTTCCGTCTTTTGTTTGTATGTTTGGATTATATCATAACTCTTTTTACAAATAAATAGATTTTGAAAAGTTTTATATATAAATTTGAAAATATAATATGTTTAGCTAACATGTATTATACTTTTAAATTATTTTCCTTATTATAAAAGTATATACATTTATAGCTATTTTCTTAATATAAATGTAGCAATTTTCTTAAAAAACTTGAATATATTATTACTTTTAAGTATAATATCATAGTAAATAATTTTTATAAAGGCGTGATTATTATAAAAACACAAATAAAAAATTTAAACATAAATTATATAAAACAAGGTGAAGGAAAAAATGTACTTATTCTTCCTGGTTGGGGAACTACAATAAATACATATTTGCCTTTAATAAATTTGCTTTCTTCTTATAGTACAGTATACTGCTTAGATATGCCAGGTTTTGGCGAATCTGATGAACCGAAAGAAAGCTGGAATTTGGATAATTATATTGATTTTGTTATTGAATTTATACATTCTTTGGATTTAAAAGAATTAGACATCATAGCACATTCAAATGGTGGAAGAATTACTATTAAGATGGTGGGCAGTAAAAATTTAGATTTCAAAATTGGTAAAATTATTCTAATGGGTAGTGCAGGAATTGTTCATCCACTTCCTTTTTATAAAAAAATTCGTGTCAAACTTTTCAAAATTGGTAAAAAAATATTAGGACTAAAGCCTGTAAAAGCTATTTTCCCTGATTTATTAGAAAAGTTAAAAAATAACAGTGGTTCTGCAGATTATAGAAATGCAAGTCCTATCATGAAAGGCGCTTTAGTTAAGCTAATTCATGAAGATGTAAGAGAATATTTAAAGAATATAAATGTACCTACATTATTATTATGGGGCGAAAAAGATACTGAAACTCCAATTGAAGATGCAGAAATTATGGAAAAATTAATTCCTGATGCAGGACTTGTAAAACTAGATAATTGTACTCATTACGCTTTTCTAGAAAATTTAAACTATGTAAATAAAATTATATATACATTTTTAATTGGAGGTAATTAATGATAGCAGTCATTTTATTAGAATATTTAATTAACTTAGGATTACTTTCTTATTTTCATATGCATATGTTCCAATTAAATTCATACCTTTTTAAATCACACCTTCATTGGATGCATACTAATATAAAGAAAATAATAATTCAAGTTATTTTTGCTTTATTACCAGCACTTTTACTTATATTTGATAATATAATAACTAAGATTTTAGCAATTATAATTTTAGCTTGCTCTATAATATACAATTTTCCAAGAGGAAAAGCAAAAATTTCATTTAAAGCAACTAATAGAGTAATTAGAATGTTTGTAGTTCAGTTCATCCTATCAGCTATTGTTTTGATAATAGGCGGAATTAGTAATTATTTAGTTTTAAAATTATGCATATTAAATATTTCTATCATATTTATATATATGATAATAAATTTTATAAATCATCCTATGGAGCATTTAATTAGACAAAAATACATAAATGAAGCAAAAAAAATTCTAAAAGATATGCCTAATCTAACAGTAATAGGAGTTACTGGAAGCTACGGAAAAACTAGTGTTAAAAACTTTTTAGAGAAAATTTTATCTGCTAAATATGAAGTTTTAGCTACACCAAAAAATTATAATACTACTATGGGTGTTGTAAAAACAATTAGAGAAAATTTAAAACCAACACATCAAATTTTCATTTGCGAAATGGGTGCTACTCATGTAGGTGAAATAAAAGAAATTTGTGATATTGTTAAACCTAAATATGGTGTTATTACTTCTATTGGACCTCAGCATTTAGAGAGTTTTAAAAGCATTGATAATATTATAAAAACTAAATTTGAACTAGCAGACTCGGTAAAAGAAAATAATGGAACTGTATTTTTAAATTATGATAATGAATATATTGCATCACACGATAAAAATGGATTAAATGTTATTTCTTATGGTGTTAATAATAAAGATTTAGATTATAATGCATATAATTTAGTTTCTTCTTCAAAAGGATTATCTTTTAATATTTTAGATAAGGAAAAGAATGAAACAAACTTTACAACTAAATTAATTGGAAAGCATAATATTGTAAATATTACGGCAGGGCTTGCTGTTGCTAACTTTTTAGGAATTTCTTTTAAAAATTTAGTGCCACGAGTAAGAGAAATAAAAGGTGTAGAGCATAGACTTCAACTATTGACTCCATCTAGCAATTTTGCAATTATTGATGATACTTATAATGCAAACCCTATTAGTTCAAAATCTGCTTTAGATACTTTAGGAGAATTTGAAGGAACTAAAATTGTTGTTACTCCTGGATTAATCGAGCTTGGAAGTAATGAAGAAAAATACAATTATGAGCTAGGACAATATATGACCAATATTTGTGATTTTATATTTTTAGTAGGAGAACATTCTAACTCTATATTTGAAGGAGTTAAATCTAAAAATTTTGATGAAAATAAAATTTTTAAAGTTAATTCGCCAAATGAAGCTATGAAGAAGATTTCTACTTTAAATGTTACTGGTAATATAACTGTTTTATTAGAAAACGACTTACCAGATAATTATAATTAAAATTATTTTTAATCTTAAATAAATTTTTTGACATTTAAATAGTAAAATAATACAAAAAAATTTTAAATTTTTCATGTCACTTAAATTAAAGCGACGAAATGGAGGTAAATATGAAAATTAAAGTCGGTGTTTTTTTCGGAGGAAAAAGTGTAGAACATGAAGTTTCTATTATTACAGCCCTTCAAGCGGTAGAAAATATGAATAAGGAAAAATATGATATAATTCCTATTTATATTACAAAAGATAATAAAATGTACTGTGGAGAATTAGTTGGAGATATTAAAAACTATAAAAATATAGATGAACTAATTAAAAATAGCATTCAAGTTACACTTGCTCAATTAGATGAAAAAGTATGCTTGCTTAGATGCAACAAAAAAGTATTTGAAAATTCTGTATATGATTACATAGATATTGCATTTCCAATTGTTCATGGAACTAACGTTGAAGATGGTACTTTACAAGGATATTTAAAAATGTTCAATCTTCCTTATGTTGGATGTGATGTTACATCATCTGCTTGTGGAATGGATAAAGCAATTTTTAAATATATTTTAAAAGAAAAAGGCATTCCTGTACTTGCCTGCAAAACCTTTACTTTAGAAGATTACAATACAAGTATAGATAATATTTTAGAAGATATTGAAAAAGATATTCCTTATCCTGTAATTGTAAAACCTGCTAATTTAGGTTCTAGTGTTGGAATTGAAATAGCACAAACACATGAGCAATTAGAAAAAGCTGTAGAAGATGCTTTTGGTTATGCTAAAAAGATTATGGTTGAAAAAGCTATTAAAAATTTAAAAGAAGTAAACTGCTCTGTTTTAGGTGATTGGGAAAATGCACAAGCTTCTGAATGCGAGGAACCTGTTAAAACAGATGAAATATTAAGTTTCCAAGATAAGTATTTATCAGGAGGCAAAAAACTAGGTGGAAGTAAATCAGATACAAAATCAATGAATGCTGGTGTTTTAAAACTTCCTGCTGAAATTACTCCAGAACAAAAAAGTAAAATTCAAGATTTAAGCATAAAAACTTTCCAAGCTTTAGGGTGCTCTGGTGTTTCTCGTATTGATTACTTAATCGACCAAGATTCTGATGAAATATATGTAAATGAAATTAACACAATTCCAGGCTCACTTTCTTTCCACTTATGGAAAGCAACAAATTTAGCTTATCCAGATTTATTAGATAAATTAATTGAATTAAGTTTAAAAAGAGAGCGTGAAGAAAAAAATATTACATATTCTTTTGATAGTAATATTTTAGCTGGATATTCTACTAATGGATTTAAAACTGGATCAAAAATGAAATTAGGTTAAATTATAAAAATTTAATTAAATAAAAAAATAATTATTAAGAAAAAACTATCTTAAAGTACATTTTAAAGATAGCTTTTTTCTTTTCTTTAGTTTTGTCAATTTGCCATGTCTTTTCAAGTTTTTAGTAGTTCAAACTTTAGAATCAAATCTTAGTTTCATTTTTTCTACGCTCTTTCTAGTATTATGTATACTTCGTGTTTTGTTTTTTTCATTTTTTCAATTTTTATGAATTTCCTTATTTCCATAGTGTTTTTTCCATATATTTTATGTCTTTTTATGAATACTTTTAATACCTTATCTCATTTTTTACATATATTATCTAATCTTACAACATTTTATAAATTAGATCTGAATTTTTTATCTTTAAAAAGCATTTGCCTTTTAGACATTATTATTTTATGGCATTTAGTAATATAATTTATTTCTTTTTTATTTGGATTTTATATTTTAATTTTTTGTTTTTTTAATAAAAAAATTATTAACTTTTTATTATAGTTTTAAATTTTATAAACAATTAATTAATTTATATTTTTATATTATAATAATATTATAAATAATTTTATTGTTTTTTTATAAATATATTTGTATTTTTAATTTTTAAATAAAATAATTATAAAATATTAAATAAAAAAATAGTACATAATTTTTTTATTATTTTATTATTAAATAATTTTATTTAATTTAATATTAATAATTTTATTTTATTATTTTATATAATTTAAATAATTATTATTTTTTAATTTTAATTTATATTTAATTTTATATTTATTCTTATTTTATTTTTTATTTTTCATAATAATTATTTTATAGTTTTATTATTATAAAAAAATATAGTGAATTTTATTTAATTCACTATATTTTTAATAGAACATATAATCTTTAGCTATTTTCAGCAGTTCTATTTGCTATTTCAATTGCTTTTGTTACCATGTTACCACAAGTTTTAGATGATACATTTCCCCATCCTCCATCTTGTTTAACTTGGTCATATACACCTAATTCTTTAGCAATCTCCTCTTTTAACTTTTCTGAGATTACGCTTCTTCTGTTATTTGACATATTTCTATTACCTCCTAACAGACATTTTTAATTTGTGAAAATTATTTTTTCTTACTTGATTAGCTATTTTTAATTTTTTGCTACTCTTATATTTTCACATTATTATTTTGCTCATTTTTTTAAAAAATATTTTTTAATTTTTTCCAATTAATAAATTATATTTAATTACTATATACCATTTATTTAATTCTTATTTATTTTATTATTTTATTTATTTACTTTATTTTTTCTTTATTTTATTTTTATTATATTCATTTTTAATTTTAATGTGTTAGAGTTCCATTTGGTGTATTTACAATTACTAAAATGTCTTCCTCTTTTCCAGTTTTAGCATTTATATATACAAGAAAATCATTATCTTTTACTTTTCCTTTAAATTCCCAACATAATACTTCAGACTTCCATTCGGTTGGAATAATTGCTAAATTTTCACTTAAAATTTCTATTTTAGGATTTAAACTTTCTTTTGCCTTTTCTTTTGAAATTTCTACACTTCCTATATCTCTTTTTTCATGAGAATTTAAATATCCACCACATTCAATTCCCATAATTTCTCCATTATCTAATGCAACTTTTAATTTAATCAAATCCGGATAGATTACTACTCCATCTTGCTCATAAGCATAATTTATTGTAACAATTCCTTCTTGTTTTAAATAATATGTTTCTTTCATATTAGGAAATCCGTGTGAATTTAAAAACTCTTTTCCTATTTCATCTGCTCTTTCTTGACTAACACTTTCCGCTTCTATATTCCTGTTATAGTTCATAAATACAACATGTCCGCCTTTTTCAGAAATTGAGATTACCATATTTGCATCTTTTTCACCATTTACTTTTACATTAAAATCATATGTTATTATATCTGTATTTTCTGATTTTCCTAATGAAGATATTTCTTGTGCTTTATCTTCACCTATAAATTTTTTAGCTATTTCTTTTGCCTTTTCTTCATCAATATTTTCTCCAGTTAAACCTTTTTTTGTAGCTGATGTCATATGTTCTGAGAATGCTCCATCATAAATTAATCCAGAATATTCATGGAAATTTTCTTCTAAGTTAGTAAAGCTACTTTTTGAAATATTACTAACTTCTTGTGCAAAAACATTGTCTCCTTTTTTAGTTAATTCTCCCCAACTAATTCTTCCTTCATTCATATCAGTAGATAATTGATTTAGTGTATTTTCTAATTCGACACTATAATTATGAAGTTGTTCTAAATTATTTAAATCGTCTTGTGTTAATTCTTCTTTATATATATTTTTTCTTGACAATGCATAACTATAATCACTTACTTGGTTTAAGAATTTAGCTGTTTTTTCAAGTTCTACACTTTCAATTGGAAGCCTAGATAAATATACCTGTGCTAAATTTGCTTCTCTCCATACATTTGTTAAGGTTTCTGCTCCATGTTCTGGTGTGCTTGATATAAGCGATTTTGCTAAATATGTTTCTACATTTTGTACATAATCTACTAATTCAAAAAATGCCATATTATATTGGTTTTCTGAAGCTTGCCTATATTCAGTTTGTTTTTGATAAATCCATACCCCTAATGCAATAATTATTGCAAATAGTACAACAATAATACTAAGCATATGTCTATCTTGAAGCCTATTTTTCCAATCTTTTAATTTATTCGTAATTGTTCCCATTATTTTTATTCCTTTCGATTTAATTCTTTATTCTTAAATTTCATTTGCAAAATCTGTGCTTTCCAATAGTTTTTACAAGTGGTCTTGACCAAATCCATTTATTTGTAGCTGTGTCTGGGTTAAAATAGTAAATTGCCCCTCCTGTTGGATCCCAACCATTTAATGCATCTTGGGCAGCCTTTACTACTGATGAACTTTCATCTATTGGTACATTTATTTGTCCATCTGCAACAGCTGTAAATGCACCTGATTGATAAATTACACCTGCTATTGTGTTTGGAAAACTAGAGTGTGCTACACGATTTAGAATAACTGCACCTACTGCTACTTGCCCTTCATAAGGCTCTCCTCTCGCTTCTCCATTTATTGCTCTTGCAAGTAATTGCACATCTGATGTTCCACCTTTATTTGATGCTGCTTTATTTTTTTGTGAAAATACTAAAAAACTAGAATATGCAATTATTGAAATTAAGCTTATAAATAATATTGTGTATAATATTTTTTTCATTTTTTAATTCCTTATAATAATATTTAGGTTTTTAATTAAAGTTCTGCCTATAAACTTTTAAAAAATCAATCCAAATATTTTAAATATTTTTAATTGTTTATTTTCTATTTTGTTCTTTTTTTGTTAATTTATACATTTAATAATAAATTTGGAAATCAAATTTTAATAATTATCAATATGAACAATACATATAAGCGAAATTGAAAATTTACATGAATACAATATTTTTTTAAATAAAGTGTATAAAATTTACATAAAATTGACTTTGTTTCTAAAATTTAGTATAATGCAATTATAAGTTTTATACTTAATCCCTTGAAGCCATAAAAATACATTTTAAGGAGGACAAAATACATGGCAAAATATGAAAATCTGGGTTACTGCCCACACAATGCATTTTTCCAAGTCGGCTTAGACGGAAAGTGCCCTGAAAAATGGCCTGAAACTGAAAAAGTTCTCGGCGACCTTACTGCTTTCATGGTCTACATGGATGATTCTCACCGTCATGGTAAAGACCATTCTTATGTCGTAGATGCTCTTGCATATACGGACAGCAATCTTGGATTAGAGGTTGCAAAAACCCTTTCCGAGATGATTCCGGAATGCAAGTATCCGGACGTCGGAAGGCCTATCGTATGTAAGGATATACATATTAGGCCGCAAATTACCGAAATCCTTTTGAGTGTTCCTGACAGATGGTACAAATGCATCTCTGATGATCGCTATTTTGTATGCATCTGTGATACCGGCGTCGACGTTAAACTCTACTTTTATAAAAAGTAAAGAGTTAAGTAACCTTAAATATTTAAGGAAGTCATCTTCAAGGGAGTGACTTAAGAGCTAGCAAAAAAGCTAGCTCTTTTACTTTTTTATTATTGAAAGTTAAATGTATTTATATAAAATACATTTTGTATAATTAAAGACATTTTGAAAATATATTTAATATATAAAATAAGTAAAAATACTTTTTTAAATATTTAAATTATGATACAATACTCACATAATAAAGGAAAGAATATGTTTATAAAATTTATATTAAATAAACCTTATAAACATATTATACGAGGGAACATTTTATATGAAAAAAGTATTAATTTTTTATGCATCATATGGTGGTGGACATTTATCAGCTGCTAAATCTATTAAACAACATATAGAAGAAAATTATAAAGATTTTGAAGTTGAAATGACAGATTGCATGAAAATAATAAATAAAACTATAGATAAATTAACTACTGGTGCTTATCGTGAAATGGCAAAAAAAGCACCAAAATTATGGGGTAAGTTTTATTCTGGCTCTCAAAAAGGGGTTCTTTCTAAAATTAGTAAAGATAGTAACAAGTTAATGGCTGGTAGACTATATAAATTTATTGACACAATTAATCCAGATTATATTATTTCTACTCACCCTTTTAGTAGTCAGATGGTAAATTATTTAAAAAGAAAAGGAAAATTAAATTGTTATCTTGCTACTATTATGACTGATTTTGCAATGCACAAGCAATGGCTTATAGGTCATGAAAATACAAATGCTTTCTTTGTTTCTAATGAGCTTATGAAGCAAGATATTGTAAAATATGGAGTGCCAGAAGAAAAAATATATGTTACTGGAATTCCTATGTCTTCTAGATTTTTAAATGAATTTAAAAAGGAAGAAATTTTTGAGTCGTTTAATTTAGATTTTAATAAAAAAGTTATTCTATTTTTTGGTGGTGGAGAATTTGGCCTTGGAAAAGATAGAACTGTACAAGTTTTAAGAATTTTATTAGAAAAACTTCCAAATTATCAAATTGTTGCAGTTAGTGGAAAAAATGAAGTTATGAAGCAAGCTTTTGAAGAATTAGTTTCAAATTATCTTGCAGAAAATAGAGTTAAAATTTTAGGTTTTACAGATAAAGTACCTGAGCTTATGCACATTGCTTGTTGTGTAGTTACTAAACCAGGTGGACTTACTACTACTGAAAGTTTAGCTTCTGAACTTCCAATGATTATTATTAATCCAATCCCTGGTCAAGAGGAGGAAAATGCAGAATTTCTAGAAAAAAATGGTGTTGGTGTATGGCTAAAAAATAAAGATAATATGGAAGAAGTAATTACTAATTTCTTTAGTTCTGAAGAAAATTTATTAAAAATGAAAGAAAATGCAAAAAAACTTGCTCGTAAAAATTCAACAGAAGAAATTTGTAAAGTGATTTTTGAAGACTAATTTTTACAACTCTCTTCTGCCTTCTAATGCCTTACTTAAAGTTACCTCGTCTGTATATTCTAAGTCTCCACCAACTGGTATTCCATGTGCTATTCTAGTAACTTTCACCCCTAAAGGTTTTACTAACTTTGAAATATACATTGCAGTAGCTTCACCCTCTACTCTTGGATTTGTAGCTAATATTATTTCTTTTACTCCGCCTTCCATTAAATGTGCAAGTAATTCTTTTATTTTTATATCATCTGGACCAATACCATTCATTGGAGAAATACTTCCATGTAATACATGATATATTCCTTTAAATTCATGTGTTCTTTCCATTGCCACAACATCTCTTACATCTTCTACAACGCAAATAGTAGAATGGTCTCTTGTTTGATTACTACATATTGGGCATGGGTCTGTGTCTGAAATATTATAACAAGTTGAGCAGTATTTTAAATTCTTTTTAGCATCTAATATTGCTTGTACAAATTCTTTTGTTTCTTCTTCACTTGCATCTAAAATATGAAAAGCAAGCCTAGCTGCTGTTTTGTTTCCTATGCTAGGCAATTTTTCAAATGCTTCTATTAGTTTTTCAATTGATGGTGAATAATATGACATAGTTATTTTTATTTCTCCTACATTAATCCTGGTATATTATATTTTCCTAATTCTTGTGCTTGTGCACTATCTACTTTTCTTAATGCTTCATTTACACAAGTTAAAATTAAATCTTGTAGCATTTCTACATCTTCTGGGTCTACTGCTTCTTTCTTTATTTTAATTTCTTTTATTTCTTTGCTTCCAGATACTTTTACATAAACTGCTCCGCCACCTACACTACTATCAAATTCTTTTGATGCTAGTTCTGTTTGTGATTTTTCCATATCTGCTTGCATTTTTTTGGCTTCCTTCATAAGTTGATTTAAATTCATTCCTCCGAAGCCTCCACCCATTCCTGGAAATCCTCTTTTTGACATTTTTCCTTCCTCCTCTAATTATTTTTATTTTTCTAATTTAATCTATAACATTGACTGGAACATCTAGTTCATTTGCCATTGCATCTTCAGGGCTTTTTTCTTTTTGTTTTTTTGCTAAAGCAATTGCTTCTGAAGTATCTAATATTTTTATTTTCATTTCTTTACCACATTCTATTGAAACTAATCTAGTTAATTCTTGAACATTTTCTGGCTTTTCCATAATTCCTTTTACAAATGGTGTTAAGCCGTTTTGAAAAACAATTCCAACTGTCATGTCATTTACCATTGTAGCAACTGTATTTAATAAATTGCTTGCAAGTAGCATTTTTCTATCTTCTTTTAATTTATCAATTATTTTAGGCCAAAAATCTAATTTCTTAATATTTAAATTGCTGACTTGCTCTATTGCTACTTTTCCTACATTTTTAGTTTCTGTTTTCGCTCTTTTATTTTCTTTTTCATCCGTTTTTTCGCTATTTGAAGTATTTGATATTTTGAAATTTCCTGAATTTACCTTTTCTTCTAATTGTTGCAATTTTGTATATATATCTTCTAAACCATTTGAATTAGAATTTGCACTGTTTTCTTGGTGACATAATTTTATTATGGTAACTTCAAATAGTATTGTTTTTTGTGAAGACCATTTCATTTCATTTTCTAACTCAGATAATTCATAAATTATTTGTAAAAGTCTTTCTTTAGAAATTTTTGATGATAATTCTTGTATTTTTTGTAGTTCTGCTTCACTATATATTTCTAGCTTTTCAGTAGTTTTCCATACTAAAATGTCTTTTGTATATTTTATTAATTCCCATAAAAGATTTTGCAAATCTTTTCCTTCATTTTCTATAGTTTCTACTGCTTTTAAAGCATCTTCTATTTTATATTCAATAATTGCTTGTATTATTTCAGATATGAATGTTAATTTTGGAATACCTACTAAATCCTTTATAAAATCGCCATCTATTTTTTCTGTTCCTTCTTGTAAGCATCTTTCTAAAATACTTAAAGCATCTCTCATTGCACCTTCTGCTAAAATTGCTATTATTTTTAATGCTTCATCTGTTGCTTCAATACCACTTTCTTTGCATACATACTCTAGTCTTTTTATAATATCTTCATTAGATATTTTTTTGAAATCAAAGCGTTGGCATCTAGAAAGTATAGTAGCTGGAAGTTTTTGAGGCTCTGTTGTTGCTAAAATAAATTTTACATGTGCTGGTGGTTCTTCTAAGGTTTTTAATAAGGCATTAAAAGCACCTGTTGATAGCATATGTACCTCATCTATAATATATACTCTGTATTTTGCAAGTGTTGGTAAAAAGTTTACTTCGTCACGGATTGCTCTAATATCATCTACACTATTATTTGAAGCAGCATCCATTTCAACAATATCTGTTAATGAGCCAGATAAGGCTGCTTTGCAAATTTCACATTCATTACATGGCTCACCATTTTGTGGATTTAAACAATTTATTGCTCTTGCGAGTATTTTTGCAGTAGTAGTTTTACCAGTTCCTCTACCACCATTTAATAAATATGCATGCCCCACTCTACCTGACATTATTTGATTTTTGATAGTCTTTGTAATATGCTCTTGTCCAACCATGTCTTCAAATTTAAGTGGTCTAAATTTTCGGTATAATGCTGTATATGCCATGTTTTCTCCTTTGGACCTAAATCCCCCTTTTTAGTACTTTGGGTAGGTCAATTTATTTCTTAAATAAGATGGTATGCTTTTTCTTAGTCACTCTATGGAGAATAAATTCCACACAGAAGTGACTACTTATTGCTGCTTCCTTCCGGACCTGACAAGGTTCATAGGCTTCCATTGGTTTATTCTCCATACAATGACTAAGTTTTAAAAACATACCATTTAAATTATATACTGTTTTATTTATTTTATCAAGCAAAACTTGCTTATTTTAATTTATTTTTGTTAATATATTTTTACTTAAAAAGTTATTTTTTTCATTAATATGTAGTTATATATTAATGATTACTTCACTCTTTTAAATGCAATATCTTTCATATCTGTTTTTTCAAGATATGTTCTTCCTTCTTCTATTAAGTTTCCTGTTGGCATATCTAATACAACATTTGCTTTATATTTATTTTTAGTAGTTTCTATAATAATATCAAAAGAAACTGTATAAGAAATTTGCTCCATTGTTACATCTATTTTTTTTAGTAAACTTCCATCTTGTGCAATTTGCTCTTTTGTATCTTCTGATGAATAATTGCCTATATCAGTATTACAAAAACTTATGTAGATTTCTCCACCTTTACTTCCTATTTCTAAATTAGTAGAACTACTTTGACTTGCACCTTTATATGTTAGTTTTTCTCCAACTAAAAATTCATCACTATATACAAATTTACCACCTGCATTGCTATTTGGCATATATGCTTTTACAGTACCTTTTTCTGGAGCTTTTTCTACCACAATATTGCTAATTTCTACACTCTTTATTAGTAAATCATCATCATTTTTTGCTTTTTCATTTGCGTCTATGTAAAGATTAACATCATTTTTTTGATATATATCAAAGTCCCATGGTAATTTGCTTTCTTCTTTATCTACACTTTGTGCGGTGCTGATTATTATAATTTTTGAAAGCTTGAAGGGCATATTTTCTTCCCCTTCTACTTCATATTTTAATAAAGTCATTGCTACAAACATTAGAATTAATACTAATAAAGTTATTGCAACTACTAATTTTATATTTTGTTTCTTTTGTTCTGTAATCAAATTTATTTCCTCCTATGCGTTGGTTATTTCTATATGATGATTTTATTTATTTTGATATTATTTTTATTTAAATATTTTTCTATTTTATATTTTATATTTTTGTGGCGGAGCGAGTGGGATTCGAACCCACGTGGCACATTAAATTGCGCCTAATTGATTTCGAGTCAACCTCGTTATGACCACTTCGATACCGCTCCAAATTTTAAAAATTTTATTTTTGGTTACTATTTTTTATTTTAGCATTTATTTAATTATTTTTATATTTGTGTATTATTTATTTTTGTAATTTTATTTATTCTTAGTACTTCTTAACTCTTTAAAGAATTGCTTTAATAAGCCCTCGCATTCTTTTTGTAATATTCCTTTTTCTATTTCTACTTTATGATTAAACTTATAATCTTCCAAAAGATTTAAAACAGAACCACATGCTCCAGTTTTTTTATCCATTGTTCCAATATATACTTTTTTTATTCTTGACTGAATTAAAGCACCTGCACACATACTGCATGGCTCTAGCGTAACATACATTTCACAGTCTGTTAATCTCCATGCTTTTAATTTTTTGCTTGCTTTTTGAATTGCAAGTATTTCTGCGTGTTTGGTTGTATCTAACTTGTCTTCTTTTTGATTATATGCTCTTGCAATTATTTTATGATTTTTTACAATTACTGCCCCTACTGGTATTTCACCTTTTATGTATGCTTTTTTTGCCTCTTTAATTGCTTCCTTCATATATTTTTCAGTTTCTAGCATATATTCTCCTCATAATTTTATATGTTTTGTGTATTATATCATAGTGACTTTTTTATTCTTATATAGTTGGTGTGCCTGAACATAAATCCACTTTTTTATAAAACTTTCAATATATTTCAAGCCACTATGTATCTATTTTTTAGCCAATTTTTAAAGTTTTAAAATTTTATATATATTTCACATATATGTCAAAAATTTTTGCTATTGCATTACTTATTGCATTACTTTTATATAAAGCCAGCCCCGAAGGACCAGCTCACCTATAAGTTAATAAAATTATTTAATGATATTATTATAACAAATTTTATTTGTTTGTCAATACAAAAGGTTAAACACTATTTCTTTATATGAAAGGTTAAACACTATTTCTTTAATTTTCTTACTTCAAATAAGTTAAACAAACATAGTAACCTTTATTCGTTTTTCCCCAGTTACCTGAAGTACTAATTATTGTTAATTTGGTTTTGTATGGATATGCGGTTTTTATTTTATAATTCGTTCCTGGTCCGCTTCTTGCATTTAATCCCAATTTTGCAATAACTGTCATTGTTTTGCTTGTTGAAGTTGTTGAGGTTACTTTCTTAGTATAAGTTAAACAAACCCAGTAACCTTTATCTGTCTTTCCCCAACCGTTGCTTTCAGCTACTATTTTTAAAGTAGTATTGTAAGTATATGCTGTTTTAATGCTGTAGTTAGTACCTGCACCAGTTCTAGCATTTAATCCTAATTTAGCTGTTACTTTTACTTTATAATTTACAGTTTTAACATTTGAAGAGGTATTAGGTTTTGTTGTTACTGTATTGTCATTGTCTTTTGTGTCTGTTCTATCATTTTTATAGCAATAGAACTTGGTTGCATTTGCGTATTTTTTGAAATTAGATACGCTAACATATACATTATTACCTTCTACCTTGACATTTGCCTTTTTTCTCGATGAAGTAGTGAATTTGCCACTATATAAGTAAGAGTCAAAAACTCTTAATGTATCGTTATCTACGCCGACTAAAACTATGAAATGTCCACCATATGTAAATAAGCCTTCGTTGCATGAGACTATTACATAATAATTTTGCTTCAATAAGCTAACTGCTGTATCTAAGCTATATGTTTCTTTATAACCAATGTCAAATGCATCTGCTACCCATTTCATGGCCGAAAAATAAGTACCATTGTTGGTACTTCTATATCCATATTTTACAAATAAGTCTCCCATTTTATCTGGCGTTATTGCACCTTTTATTGAACTTACTACCATTGCCGCTGCTGTTGGGCCACAACCGCTCTGCTCTATTGTTTGTGATTTGTCTTTAATAGCAGAATACATATGATTTGCCCATCTGCTATCTGCTTGTGAATAATATGTTAGACCTTTATACTCTCCGACCTGGACTACTGGAGCTTTATCGGAACCGTTATAAGCAACTTCGCCTTGTCTTTCAAATGCTTCATTTTCTAGGTTTGTTTCTTGAACTTCAAGAACTTGCTCGTCTTCTTGTTTTAATTCTGGTATCTCGGTTGTAGAAATATTGTCTTCAATGATATTTGCAACAGTTTCTACACCATTGATAATTGAATTAACTTCTTCATCTGTATAAGTAATTCCCCATATTGCGCCTGCTATTGATAATATTATTACTACAATAGCAGCAATTATTTTTCTTTTATCAATTTTTTTATTCATTTTAAAAAATCTCCTTTCTTTATATATATATTTTTTTTAGCAGCACTAATTAACTATCGATAATGCCTTTTCATATTCTATTTGCGGCTTTTCTGTACGAACTTCTACTGTGTGATTATTAGTACCTATTGAGTCTGCTGAGAGTACTGTCTCTATAACGTACGTAGTATAATTCGTAATTTTGGGTATCCATACTACGCATTTATTATTAATAATTCCTACAGAACATGCTGGTAGATTTCCAGTAATATTTTTTTGATTTGCAATATTAAAATTGCCCTCTGGCGTATAATGATATAGATTAATAATTGTATCGAATGGTTTGCTTGAATAACCATTTCCCCATATTTTTAACGTCATCATTTTAAATTGAACTGCATTATCAAAAGTTATTAATAAGCCTGCCTGATTATTTACATAACTGACAGACTCGTGTTTAAATCTTTCTAAACCTGCTGTTACTATTAATTGTTCAAGTTTTTTAACTCGCTCTTCTAACCTGTTTTTTGAAAGAGGTTTCATTAATATCACCCCTTTCATTTTTATTTAGTAGTTTATTGTGTGTGTGTGTGTGTGTGTGTGTGTGTACTCTCGCAAGGGTTTTAAAATTTTTAAATTTCATTTATCCTACCTTCCTTTCTAAATCAGATATTCTATGATTTGCAACTTTAATTTCTTCATTATGCACTGCATCAGCTTGTTCTAATTTATAGACTCGCTCTATTACTTGATTATGTTTCTCTACTTTTTTTGTAAGTTCTTCTATTTTATAGCGAGTTAGTTCACCTTCTTCTTGATTTTTAGTTCTAGCAGTTTTGTTATTTGCTATAGTTGCAACGACTGCTGGAATTGCAACACATAATCCGCTTATTATTGCTGTTACTACTGTTTCGCTCATGTTACCCTCCTTTTTATTTATTATTTTTAATATCCTATAACTTTAATTGGAACTAAAATAGTATTTGCTATATCTGCTTGATTACTAGTATTTGCATATTTCAGCATACCATCTCCAATTGAATATGTAGTATCATTAATGTATCTGAATATCCTTCTACGATATCCTATATAGGCTCCTGCTCCCTCTCCAATTAATTCTGATGCAATTCCACCACAACCTTTTTCTACTTTTATATAACAAACAAATGTAGAATCACAATTTGCAAAATAAAATTCTAAAAAATCATATTTTGAAGAATTTAAAGTTATATTTTGAGCATCAAAAGCTTGGTGAGGATTTGCATTTTGCCACAGTATTTTTTCTTTCTTACATCTAGGTGAGCTCATATAATCTCACCTCTTTTCGTTAATAAATTACGTGTGTGTGTGTGTGTGTGTGTGTGTGTACAGCCACAAGGCTTACATTACTTTTATTTTTCATTTTTTGTTTCCTTTCTATTTATTTTTTAATTTGTAATAAACAACAACAGCTGTAAAACTATTTCTACTATCACTTTTTAATGTAATTTCAAAACTATTTGTTTTTTTATTTTGACAAATTAATGACGCAAACCCCTTTTGGGAGCCTTTGACTAAAGCTTCAACAATTAATTCGTACGTACCCTCTACGTGCCACGCTATTTGTGGTATAGTATAATAGCCGAATGTTCCTTGGTCAGTGCCTAAAATTCTTACATGAAATTCATCTATATCACTAAAGGCGTGTGGAATCGTAATGGTTTTATTACTACTAGTAATTGTTCCACTTGCTTGTATCCAATTTTTTAACTTACATCGAGGTGTCATTTACAGCACCTCTTTTCTTCTTTAGATTATAGCTCTCTCTCTCTCTCTCTCTCTCTCTTAGAGTATCAGTGTTTTGCTGTTTCATCTTATTCTCCTTTCTATTTCCATCTACCAATCGCCATCGCAGAAATTTGCACTACTTCTCCTTCTGGTCTAGGGTACGCATCGTATCCAATTAATTGACAAGAATTTTCTCTTGTCAATCTTACGCTTCCCCAAGAAGCGCCTGTTCCCCAAAAAAATTCTGAACAAATTACTGTGGGCGTGCTTATGAAATTAACTGGATAATTCCATTCTCTAACACCTTCGTATAATGAACCATAAGTAACATTTATGGGTTGGTCGGTAACCCTTTTCCTAAAAAAACATATCATAGTTCCATCACTGAATTTTATTGCTGTTCCATTTGCATTCGAAACTTTCTCAATAATATGTCCATATCCCTCTAATTTTTTAACTCTATTTAATAAATCTTTTCCAAAAGGCATTAACTATACACCCCTTTCACTACAAATTCGAAAACATCTCCTGGGTCAGCTGTGCAACCCCATTCATATATTTGTATCTTTGACGATGTTGTGCCTGAACTTCCAACTTCTTTGTAACTACCATCTTGCGTAGACGTTGCTCTAATTAATTTTTCGCCGTTCAAAAATACCGTTAAGCTGTCATTTCCTACTTTATATTTGCAAGGAATTGTTATTTCTGAATTATCTGCTATCGTTTGACTTACATCTAATCTATAGCAATGTTCTGCTTCTATTCCATCTAATTTTTTCTTATCAGTGCTACTCATTAATCCATTAGAGGACTGAGTAGCTGTAGCTGTAGTTGTAGCATTAGCACCAGTAGCACCTCTTAAACTTGTGATATAACTTACTGTGGCAGTTGTTGACGAGACTGCTGTTACTCTGTATAAATAGCTATAAGTGTTATTTGCGATTATTAAGTCTCCTACTTTAACACTTCTACCAGACGGAATTGTTATACTTGAAATCGAAATTGAAGTAGTTGATGTAGATGTTGATGTTGAGCTTCTCCATATACCTAGTCCTTCATCTCCTTTTGCACCATCTTTTCCATTAGTTCCATTTGTGCCATTTGTACCAGGAGATCCAGTATCTCCCTTTGGAAGTACAAGGTTTAACTTTTGACTTGGTGATGTTCCAGTAATTGTTGCACTTGCTGTTGTTCCACTAGATACCGTCCCTATTGTTAATACATTTGAAGGTCCTGGATTACCTTGTTGTCCTGGTTCTCCTTGTGGTCCTTGAATACCGCTGTTTGCCTTGGTCACCCTTCATTCCTTGAGTTCCAGACATATCTGTTAAAAATTTAAAATCGGTTGCTCCTTTTACATATAATTTTGCATTATCTGGGTCTTCTACATTTGAAGTAATCATTACGAAATTACCTTCAGGAACATTTGCTATATCTGCATTCATATTGGCAATAGAAGTATATGTTCTATATATAGAAAAATCTTTTCCAGCAGGTCCTTGTTCACCTTGAATACCTTGCTTTCCTTGTTCACCTGGATTGCCTTTTTCTCCTTTTAATGCTAATAATTGTTCCGCTGTAAAGTCTTCATATCTAAAAGCATCTCCCTTATCTCCTTTTGGCAAAACTAAATTAAGTGTTTGATTTGGACTATCTCCTTCAATAGTTGCTTGAGCATTATCACCTTTTTCGACTTTTCCTATTTTTAGCACATTAGGATCTCCTTTAAATTCTCCATTATTTACTTGTTCTTTTAAGTCTGTTATGTATTCTTCCCTTGCATTTTCAGCATTGACTCTTTCTTGTTCACTTGTAACACGATTTTCTTCTGCAGTTTTTCTTGTTTCTTCCGATTCCTTTCTTAGTCTTTCATTAGCTTCCCTTCCTTTTTCTGCATCTACACGTTCTTCTTCACTACTTTGTCTTGTATTTTCGTTTATATTTCTAGTCTCTTCATTGCTATTACGTGTTTCTTCTGCAGTATTTCTTATATTCTCTGCAGTAACTCTATTTTCCTCTGCAGTTTTTCTGCTTTCTTCTGCAGAGTTTCTTTGCTTCTCAGCAGTATCACGAGTAGTTTCTGCTGTTTGCCTTTGCTGTTCTGCTAAATTTCTTTCATCTTCTTTTGCTTTAAATTCATCTATCTTTTTTGCAAATTCTTCAAAGTAGCCTGGATGGTCTTCTGCTGTGATATTTCCTTTGCTAGTTTTTTCAATTTTAATCGGAATATAAAAAGATGATATTACTTCCTCATTTGTATTTTTTACTTCAATTTCCATTTTAGCTTGTCCATCTTGTCTTAAACATTCCGCTTGCAAAGGTATTGTTGCTATTCCTCTTTTATTATCTATTTCAGAGGCTAATTGTTGAACTATAGTGCCATTTGGTTTAGTAAATATAATATCTATTGTTTGAGAAGTAAAATCGATAACTTTACTGTCATCAATAATTTTTACATTAAAAACAGTAGTATCCATTTGCTTTAAAAATATAGTATTATATATTTTAGTTTTTAAATCTATTGTAATATTAAGTGTTCTTTTCATGGCGAGTTCCTCCTATTTTTTGGATTTATCTTTTTTTATTTCTTTTTCTTCTTTCTCTTTAAGTGCTTGTTGATATTGTTGCTGTTCTAGCAATTCAACTTGTCCTAATAGTTCTTTTAATGTAGGTTTAACGACAAATGCTGGCAATCCTGAATTATTTATAACTTCTACTATCTTTTCTTTAAATTCTCTTTCTTTCAAAATAAGCTCTTCCATTTAATTCACCTCTTCTAATTTTTCTACTCTTAAAATTAATTGTTGAAACGCTTTGTATAATAATGACGTATAAGAATATTGCTCTATTGCCTCTCCATTTTCTGAAATAACTAAATTTGGACAGTTATAGCCTTTGCCTATAACTAAGCCTAGATGTTTTTTAGCACCTTTCTTCTCTCCTTTAAAGTTATAAATACAGATATCTGCATTTTTTACTAAATCTATTGCATTTATGTTAAGTTTTCGTATATTCTTTTTCTTTGACTTCAAAGATGTTTGTGAAATAACGGGACTATATATTCCATCTGCTGATATTGTTGTTGTGTTATATTTCGAGTTCATCAATTCAAGCATATTAGCTGTTGCGAAAATTTCTGCATCATCATTTTTTATATCAAATCCAGAACACATAAAAGTCGAAACAGGATTTTTCGATACGTTACTAGAAGAAAATCTCATTCTATATGATGAGAAATTACTTGTATAATTTTTATTTCCAACAATTTTTATTGAGGGATCACTAGAGGTTTCACCTGTATCATACAATTCTATATTTCCACCTTTAATTGTTGCATTTGTTGCCGTTATATTTCCTTTGTCATCTAACTGGAAATTGCCAGCTGTAATTATCAATCTTCCAGCATTTAATTTAATTTGGTCAGCACTAGCATTGATTTCACTTACAACATCTTTTTTATTTAATTTTAGTTCTATAGATGCTTGTAAAGATGTTTTAGTTTCTCCTAATTCAGTTTTAGTTGCATAGTCGCCTTTTACAGACGCTAAAATACTATCTCCTTTTTGGTCTATCAGCGACTGCACTGTTGTTGTGTATTCTTCCAGCTTTGTATCTGTATTAGCATTAGCGCTATCTATAGCATCTTGTTTAGCTGTAGATATTTCTTCCTTTAATTTTTTTGAGGTTTCGGTTTGCTGTTCTACCAACATTGTTATATTGCCTTCATTTAATTCAATAGAACTTTTAAGGCCATTTAATGTATCTGAAAGTCCTTCTATTCTATTTACTGACATCGTACCAGTTGTTATGAATTTTGCATTTATTTGTCCATCCATTGTTATTGCAGTTTCAAAAGGTCCTTCATATCCATTTGAACTAAAACCTATTCCACCTAAACCAAATCTCCATACATTCTTTGCTTTTTCTTTTGGTAATGTATCTAAAATTAGGATTTCGTTGTCATCTATATATACATATCCATTTTTGTTAAGTGAATTTATCAAATCAGTTTGTTGTTTTATTACAATATCCTGCTTAGACAACTGTTGATTAAGCGTATTTATAGTTTCTTTAATGTTGTTAAATTTTGCTTTGACATCTCTTGTATAATTTCCAAAGGTTAATGATTTTATCTTTTTTGAAACAATGTCATATTGATACTCTATAACTTCAGTCATAACTGTTACTAAAGGATGTAATACTTGAATTGTATCGCCTATTTCCATTTTATTGTTAATATTAGATACAGTAGTATAGCTTACTTTAGGATATTTATTTTGTTCTAGATATTTTTGAGCATTTTCTCTTAATTCTGAAATTAGATTTTCTTCTGTTTGTTCTTCTTGTTCTAAATTTGTTTGAAAATCAACTACTCTAGAATAAGGTTTTTCATATTGAATATCGCTATCTATGAACTTTTCTGGTAAAATAATTCCATCATAGCCTACAGGATATATTCTTGTACATACTCCTGACCAGTCCTCAAAAATTTTCATAGACTGCATATTTTTACCATATATTACACTTTCTCCATTATCATGCCCTACTTTTTGAAGAAAACTAATATCCCAGTTATCAGCATCAAATACACCATTCCATCTTTCTTCAACGGTTTGCCAAGCTTCTAATAAATTTTTCCTTATAAAATATGCAGTATTTGTATTTTGTACATTTGAAAACATATTAAAAGGACTGGTTTTATCAGTCCTTTCATTTATGTAATTTAAAGTATTGATACCATTTCTATCAGTTGGTCTTACATCTACTAATATATAATCTCTTGCATCAAACATTACATGGTTTGCAGTAAATTTTATTTTTCTGTTGGTATATTCTATATTTTCTCCAATTCTAAATGCTTGTGGATTTAACTTAGATTTCGTTTGAACTACGCATAATTTATCTTGCTCTATATATTCTGCATATTTAATAGAAATCTCGACATCTAAATACCAACCATTCAGAGATTTTTTTTTAGTTTCTATGCATTTAATTGGATTAATGATAATCTCTCCGTTAGACGAAAAATCGGTATCATTAGCATTAAAAATCTTAATCATAGCCATCTATCCTTCTTTTTTATTTTAATAACCACATTTCCACTATGAACAACTACATTATTTTCTCCTGGACTTAAAATCGGAAAATCGTATCCCATTTTTATTTGCCTGTTTCTATTCAAGCCTTCATATAATACATTTTTATTTTCGCAGTCAATTTCAACATATTCTTCATTATTAAAATCATATTGAAATCTTATATTTCCTACCGAAATATCAACATTTTCACTATCTATCTTTTCCAATCGTATTATAGGTTCACTGTATATATTTCCTGCATTATAGGCTAAATCTTTTATTTCTATAAAATCATCATTAATTTTGTTCCAAAACGGATTTCTAATAAATGTAGTATCTATAATTCTTATACAAGCACTTCTCTGAGGTTCTAGCGAACTATAAAATCTTGCTATAGTTTTTCTTCCTTTATATTCAAATTCTCCTTCTCCATCAAGCCATGCAAGGATTAAATCTATTTTGCTTGTATTAAGACACTGTACATAAATTGGTCTATTGATATACGAATAACCTAATGGCTCAAATATTGCTCCATTTCTTCCGTCTATTTCGGTAATATCATATCTTTGCTCTGCTTTTGCAATGAAAAGTTCTTCTTCTTCGATTACTACTTCCATATCAATACTTGATATTCCCTTAAATTTAAACATACTACACCACCTTATATAGTTCATCTTTTACGATTTTTGCAAAACCATCTTCATCTAAAGTAAACTTACAACTTGTCAATGCTTTTGTCATTGCATTTGCCATTTTATTATAGTCAATTTCTGTAGCAAAAACTGAATTACTACTTCCGCTTCTCTTGCTTCTTTGCTCTGCCTCGGTATAGCTTTCATTTTCTTCCTTTGTTAAAACTCTTTCACCCTTATGTAGTCTCGCAACATAATTATCTTTTGGCACATAATCTAATCCTAACTTATGTCCTGGCAAAGTGGAAGTCTTTCCATTTACGCTTGCTTTTACTGTTAATAATCCAGATAATGTTGAAGCTATATTTCTTGCTGTATTCCATAATTTACTTTTCCAATCTTGATTTTTTAATCCTTTATTTAAATTTTCTAATATATTAGTACCTTTTTCTTCTGCTAAATCTCCTTTTTTTATACCTTTCATAACTTCCTCTACATTGTCTACACCAGCATCATATAATAATTGCCTTAAATCTTCATCTTCTAATCCTTTTAGCATTGCTTTTAAATTGTTAATAGCTTCTTTCTTAAACTCTGGACTAGCTTTTATTTGCTCTATAACTTTTTGACTCATCTTGCTAGTTTCTTCTACTAGCTCTGGGGTTTTTTCTGCTGTAACACCTGTCATTTCTTGAATCTTCTTTGCTAATTCTGGCGGTAATCTTGAAATCGTATCATAATAAATACTATAAGAACTAGTTGCTAATTGTTTCCATGCTTCTTTTTCATCTTCTCCTAATTCTTTTACTGTTGATGCTCTTGTAGATAATTCTTTTGCTAATTCTTCGAGACTCTTTTGTGCTTGCTGTTGTCTTTTTAATGCGATTTCATTTCCTGTTTCTTCATATATTTTTGAATACATATTTAAATTTTTTTCTTCTTCTGTTATTGTATTTCTTAATTCTTCTAAAGATTTGCTTGTCCAATCTTTTGTTTTTCCTATAATAGTATTTGATATTTCAGTATATTTTCCTTCCGTAAATGCTGCATAATTAGTTTCGTAAGCTTGCCAATTATCATATATTGTTTTTAAATTTGCATTTGCATCATCATAAGCTTTTATTTTATTTTCTAAAGTATCGATTTCATTTTGAGTGTTTTGCATTTCCATTACCGCAACCCATCCACTCATATAACCTTGTTCTTCTTTTTTCTTTTTTAATTCTTCGATTTTTTCAATTGCTTCTTCTCTACTCATGTTAAGATTATCAGTAGCTTGTTTTAATTGATTAGTAGCTTCTTCTTCTCGAGTTATGGCATCTTTATATTTTTCTTCACTTGCATTTAATATAATACTTGCTCTTTTTTTATCTATAACTTCTTCAATACTTGTTTTTAATTGTTTGTAATTGTCTATCACATTATCAGTTAATTTGTACTCTGTACCAAGTGCATTATTTAATTCATTAAGTATAAATGAAACTCTTCCTTCATAACCTTCTTTGACTTTTCCATTTGTATCTACCAATTTTAGTAGCTCATCTTTTAATTCTTTTACTGAATCAATTTGAGCTAAGTTTGAATCTCTTGTTTCATCAATACTTTTATTATAGTCTTCCATTGCCTTTTTTTGAGTTTCAACACTATCTGCAAAATCTTTTGCTTCATTTAAAGCATTTCTAGTTTCAGATGTCAACAAAGTCCACGCTCCTGCTATTCCTGCTATTGAAGCTCCTATTGCTATGCAAGCTATTCCTATCGGACTAGTTAATCCACTAAATACTTTAGCTAATCCAGTTGCAGCAGTAGACGTTGCTGTAATATTTCCTTGCATTACACCAATGGCTTGTACTACCGTTCCTATTCCTTCTGTAAATCCACCTATAGTAGAAGTTAACTTTCCTACAATTGTTAGTAGAGGTCCAATAGCTGCTACAATTAAGCCTATATTAACAATTGTATCTACTTCTTTATCAGATAATTTATCAAATTTATCAATCCATTTTCCTAATCCTGTTATTATTTTTTCAATTGTTGGCATTAATTTGTTTCCAACAGTTATAGCCATGTCTTTTAATTTATTTACAGCCATAGTAATTTTACTTTTTAAAGTATCATATCTTTTATTTGCTT
Source organism: uncultured Clostridia bacterium (assembly GCA_947629045.1). Classification (GTDB taxonomy): domain Bacteria; phylum Bacillota; class Clostridia; order TANB77; family CAG-508; genus CAG-273. Next base: position 30,794 of record CANRCF010000006.1, read on the forward strand.
CATTTGTCAAAGCTGTGTTATCTTCCCATGCTTCATTTCCTAGTTTAACAGCTTTATTCATTATATCGCTTGAATTTGCTAACGATAAAATTGTATTAGATAATCTTACCTCTTTTATTCCCATGTCATTTAATATAGATATTGCTGATTTTCCGTTTCTTTCTGTATCATTTAATCCTGAAATAAAAGCACTTAATGCTTCTACTGCATCTTTTTCAAAAGATTTTTTAAACTCTTTACTTGTCATTCCTGCAACTTTTGCAAAATTATCTAAATCATTTGAACCAGTTTCTACTGCTACTTGTATTTGTTTTAATAATTTCGACATTGCAGAACCACCAGCTTCTGCTTCAATTCCCACACTAGACATTGCAGTTGCTAATGACAATATTTGAGATTGACTTAAACCTGCTAATTCTCCTGTTGCTGCTAATCTAGTTGACATAGATACTATGTCCGCTTCTGTAGTAGCAAAATTATTTCCTAGAGCAACAATAGTAGAACCTAATTTATCATAATCTTTAGCATTCATCTTTGTTACATTTGCAAATTTTGCTAAAGAACTGGCTGCTTCTTCAGCCGATAAGTTAGTAGAATTTCCTAAATCTATCATTACTTTTGTAAATGATAATATATCTTCTGTTTTAATTCCTAATTGTCCTGCTGCTTCTGCTACTGCTGATATTTCTGTTGTGCTAGATGGAATTTCTTTTGCCATGTCTCTTATGCCTTGTTTTAATTCTGCCATTTGTTCTTCTGTACCATCAACTGTTTTTTCTACACCAGTAAAAGCATCTTCAAAATCTATTGCACTTTTTGCACTAGCTACTAAAGCAGTTGTTGTTGCTGCTGAAAAAGCAGACAATTTCTTGCCTGCTCCTTCTATTTTTCCACCAGCATTTTCTACTTTTTGCCCAAACTCTTCTATTTTTTTGCCTGTATTATTTAGTTGGCTTTCTATTTCTTTTATTTTTTTATTATAACTTTCTAATTTAAGCTCTGCATTTGTTAGTTCGTTTTGTTTCTTTTTGATTGCTGTAGTATTTTTATTTTCTGCATTTTCCAAATCACTTAATTGCATTCTTAAAGTTTTTACTTTATCTTCTTGAATTTCATAAGCATTTTTTAGATACTCTTGTTCTGCTCTTAATTTTTCAGTAGTTTTAGTAGAACTATCCCACTGTGCCTGTGTTAATTTAAACTGATTATAGTTCTTTTGCATTTCTATATTTATTTCTTGTAAAGATTTTTTAAAGTCTATTGCTCCTTCTTCTTTGAAAACCAAGCCTACACGCTTTAAATCATTGGCCACTTTTTTTCACTTCCTTTTCGAGCATAATAAAAGCACCAGTATTTTTACTGATGCTTGTCTTTTATATTTTAAAATAACTATTAATTTTAGTATCCTACAGATTTTGCTCCATATTCCGCTTCACTTGAACTAAATCCATCATATTCTAGTTGTTCAATCAATTTACTTTTTGAGAATGACATTATGTCTATATATGATTTTGCTTTTTTTGCTGCTTGTTCATTCCAGTTTGCACCACAATTATTCGAACCATAAGTTGCTTCATCGCTTGTAAATTTATCGTATTCTAATTGGTCCTTAAGTCCCTTTTTAGAAAAAGCCATTACTCTTAAATATTCTTTGGCTTTTTTCAAAGACTGCTCTTTCCAATCTGCTCCACACTGATTTATAGCATAACTTGATTCCTTATCTGTGAAACCATCATATTTTAGTTGTTCTTTTAATCCGTTTTTTGAAAAAGCCATTATGCTCAAATAACTTTTTGCTTTTGATAATGCGTTTTTTTCTCCTAAAGTTACTGTACTGCTAGTATCTTCTTTTTGTGTTTGTGCTGTTGGTTGCTTCTTTTCTTCATTATTGTTTTGAGTATTGCTTTGTGTTGTTACTTTGTTTTCTGTCTGATTATTGTTATCCTGTTGTTTGTTGTTTTGGTTTGTTGTAGAATTATTCTTTGTAATTGTTTGTTCTGTAGGTGTTTGTTTGCTTGTTGAATTATTTTGATTTGTTTTTTGTTCTACAGTATTGTTACTTGAACTAGGCTTTGCATTGTTTGTATTTTTATTTTTAGAATTAATTATATTTGTTTTTGCTTCTGTATTTTGTATATTATCTAAGTTACCAGCTAATGCACTGCCTAAAATTGTATTTTTTTCATAATCTTCTGACATTTTAAATGCAAGGCAAATTATAATTACTACAAATAAAACAATCCAAAAAGCAGGTCTTTCAAAAAAACTTTTCTTCTTGCCTACATTGTTTTTATTATCTTCCATTTTCATCCCCTCCTGCAGATATTTTACAAAATTTTACAAATATTTACAAGAGTAAATTTATTTTTTATTACATTCTATGATTTGCTGGACCTTTGTTTATATTTTCTAATCCTGGTACATTTTGTGCTATAAAAGTTAATATTTTTTCTACATCTTCTAACTTCACAAGTCTTACCGCTTGTCTATATGTTAAATTTGAACTGTAATTAGATGCAATTGCAGAATAAATTAGATGGTTAGTTGCTCGCATTCTTCTGCTATATCCATTACTATCTAATTGTCCTTGTGAATCTTTTTCTAATTGCTTTTGTCCACCTTCATATTCTTCAACATATTCTAAAATTAGTGGCGATACTTCTAAAGTTATTACTTCTCCATTTTTTAATTCTATTTCCATGTTTTCCTCCATATAATTTGTTTAATAAATTTTAAAAAAGGCTCTAAATCGATTTTAGAGCCTCATTTTTTAGATAACTGGTGCTACTGCTGCTGCTAAATCCTCTTTAGTTAGAATTGGTTTTGCAAAGAACTTCTCTTCAGTTAATCCTTTTGGGAAGTTTTCTGTTTCACTATTTACATACGCTTTCTTTTGTTTTTTGTCATCAAATGCATAAGCTCTAATAGTAACAGTATCATTTTGCTCCGAAAAAGTATCTTCTGATGTTGCTATATCATCAGTATTTTCTACTAATTGACATTTAGGATACCAAGCATATTCTACTACTCCACCAATCTTTTTTACTACTTTTCCAAACGCAAAGTATGGTCTTCTTGATGGTGCTCCAGATAGGATTAACCCACCCTTATCTGAGGTATCTTCTCCTCTCATTTTTGCTAAATCTGCTGCATCAAATGCTACTACTTCTATTGCCATATCAACACTAGAAGCTTGATTGATTGTTTCATAGTCTTCACCACTAGCTCTAACTGTTGTTGCTTCTGCATTTTCAGTTGTTGCTATGTTTTTTACAACATTACATTTTGTAACATTTTCTTCGTAGTTTTCTGCATCATAATCTGTCTTTTCTTCCTTTGTATTAAAACAATAATACATTCCTCCGACAGTTTCTTTAATCATCGGTTTTTTTGTTGTTATTGCCATTTTTTATTCCTTCTTTCTTTTTAAAATTTAAAAAAATACTAAATTAAGCCGTTAAACCTAATTTAGTAATCATAACTTTGTAATATTTTTCTTTATTTTTTTCCCATAATGGATATAAATGAGGAACTGCATTCATATTATAAGTTCCGTTTTCTACCATAGGGCCATAATATTTTCCCCAACCAGCTTCTATTTCTTTTGCTTTCTTTCTATATGCAAAAGTGTTGATTAAGTGTGTATAACCTGCTTTTCTTATTTTAGAAATTGGCTTTGGCAATTTTAAAGCATCATTTATAAATTCTTTTGCTCCACTTTCTAAAACATCTATAACATTATCAGCTTTATTAATATAATTTTCTAACATATCACTTAGCTCTTGAAAGCCTTCAAATTCATAACTATTAGACATTTTCTAAAACCTCTACAGAAAAAAATGAGTGTACTCTCCTTTTTTCTGGAAAATATTCGTGTTGAATTACTGGATGTAAACCTTTAGAATTTAACTTTCTTTTTAATTCTAAAAGCTTCGGATGTCTAGGTTTATTAGCTACCGCAGAAATTTGATATGTTACTATAGAATTATAGTTTTCTCCACTCGCCATTAAATCTTCCCATATATAATCCCAATAATGTATTCTTATTTCTTCTTCCATTTCTTCGTCTCGTGGTGTTGATTCGCTAAGAGGTACATCTAATTCTTTTAGTAATTTAACTAAATCCTCTTTAGTCATTGTTGATTGTTCATTCATTATATTTCTCCTTCTAATTTTGGTCTTGGATATTCTTCTAAAGTTAAATCTGTTTGTTTATAGCCTTCTTTATTAGTAAAATGATATGTATTAAAAACTTTGTGATATTTATCGCCGATTTTAACTACACATAACGAATTAATTTGCTTTGTTTGAGGTATTCTTAATTTATAGGTTATTTTCTTTTCTCTTTCTTCAGCATCAAATTTCAATTTGTCTGAAATTGATAATTCTTCAAACCAAATTTCTTTTCCAGTATCTTTTAAATATTCTGTTGGAAATTCAGTATCAGCTTGTTTTATTTCAAAAAGTCTAAATTTGCCATCATTATATGTCGGTAGGGTTGTAATACTTGGCTTGAAGTGCTGCATATTCTGCACCATACAATTCTTTAAATTCTGCTAACCTTTTATGGTCAGCATATAAAACACGATTTTTTAATAGACTTCTTGCATCTAAATCAGTTTCATAATCAATTTCAGCACCACATATATAGTTAATATCATATTCCGCTTCTTTAATATAACCTATAATTTCTTTATCATCTTTAAATGGTGATGTGTGTTGTTCCATTTTTACTTCTTGCAAAATTTTTTCTATTTGAGCATCTTTCATAGCCATAAAAAGCACCTCTATTCTTTAGATTTGTTTTCTTTGCTATTTTCTGATGTTTTTTCTTTTTGTTCTGTTTTTATTTTTTCTTCTTGCTTATTCTTAGCTTTTTCTTCTATTTTCCTAATTAAAGGTTTTCCAATTTGATTTTTGTCACTAGACAATTCTTCAATTCTTTCTTTGTTTGGTTTTAGCCCTTCACGAGGATAGACATTTTTTCCTTCTACATTTTTTAGATAGACATGTTCGTCATCTTTTAAGTCTCTAAAACTCTCAATTACTTCGTACTTTTCCTCTTTTTCTTCCATTTTATTTTTCTCCTTTCTTATAAACTAAAGGAGCTTATTTCTAAGCTCCTGGCAATTGTTTTAAGGTTAATCCTTCTAATATTAATGTTCTAGTTTCTTTTCCTTCACTTGTAATTTCAAGTGTATTATCTTTGTCGTGAACTTGGAAAACTATTAAACCATCCTTTTCATCTACTGCTACTGGTTTTTTAAGTTTTGCACCAGTACCTTTTAATTCTACTTTTACTGCTCCTTTTTTAGCTCCTTTTGCTTCTTCAAAGTATAAAGGTATGAAGTTTCCCGTATTTTCTGAACTATCATTTGAAAATTCAGTCCAATTTTCAACATAATTTAATGTACCTTTGACATTATCTCCTTCAATGCTTAAATTTTCGCATAAATCCTGAACTGTCTTTTCGCCTAGTAATTGTGTTTCATTACTTGGAATTGCCACTTTTGAGGTGGCTGGGCTAGGGTGTAACTGTTTCTGTTTGAACAATAGGCTTTAAAGCTTTTAAATTTGTTATGTCTAATACTACTGCATCGTCATTTGCTTTTAATCTGCCGTTTCCATAAGTTAATATAGCATAAGTTCTTAATTGCTCTAAGAATTTATAATGGTCGCTAAAATCAATTCCCATTCTTGAAATACCACAAGTATATTTCTTTGGTAAGTATGCAATTGCTTTATTTTCTGGAACAGATGGACTTGCTACATATACAAAGTTTTTGTAATTATCTGCTTTAACATATCCATTAAAACTTAGTACATGAGTTGCTTTGTAGATTTTAGTATCTATTTCATTTTGGTTTGCAATAATAACTATTGTATCTACATTTCTTTTTCCACCTCTATTTAATGTTGGTAAAACTTTTGTTCCAAAACTATCTGGACCTAAATCTGTTATTTCAACAGCCTTTTTATCTGGATAAACACCCTCTTGTACAGAGCCTTTTAAATCTTTTAATAGTCCAATTGGTGCTTCTTTTCCATTTCCAGCAATAATGCCTTCTTCAATTCCTTCTTCATTTACTTCTAATAAAACAGTTCTAACAAATTTGTCTATCCATTTATATCCCATGTTAATAATAGCTTTTGGAACAAACATAAATGCAGATAATGAATTAACATCTAAGTTTAATGGTTCAATTCCTGCTTCTATTTTGTCAACAATAGCTCTTGTTAATTTTCCCCAAGTAGCCTTTCCGCTTCTTTCAGATAGAAACCATTTTTGTGCTCCTGCTGGTGCCCAATCAATATATTGGAATAATGGATGAGCAGTTTTTAAATCTTCAAAGATATAACTTACTGTTGTTTCTGGTAAATAATCAATTTCTTTACCTGTTAAACTTGAATCTTCTTGTTTGATTGCTCTATCAATCCATTGTTTCTCAGCTTCTGTTAGAGAACGTAATCCAAATTTTTTGTCGTTTTCTTTTGATGCAGAATATTCTTCAAATTCTTTTTGATATTGGTTAATTAATGTTGAATATTCTTGGTCTACAATACTTTGTATTGTTTCAATAATTTTTTCTGATTTTTGCTCCGCTGGAGCTTCATTTAGTTCTTTCACTAAATCTTCAATTGTTTTTTTGTCAATTTTCATATTTTTTTACCTTCCTTTTTCTTATTTTTTTGTATTAAAAAAAGATGCCCACGCATCTTCTTTAATCTGATTTTTGTTTGAACAATTAAATAATTCTTGTTCAAGCTCCTTTATTTGTTCGTCAAATGTCTCTTTAGTAGCTTTTTTAACTACTTGTGCGATATCAGAATTACTTTGTTGTAATTCTTTAATCTCTTTTTGAAGTTCTTTATTTTTTAGGACTAAATCATGAACGAAATCTGCTTCTAAGGCTTGCATATATTCACCTTTTCTTTCTTGTGAAGTAGAAAAGCCCCATTCATATGCTTCTTGAGACGTAATCCATTCTTCTCTATCCATCATTTCTTTTAGTTCTTTCTCAGATAATTTTGTCTTTTTTGCATAAATATTTAATGATGGTTGTGTTATTTTTGCTAAGTCTTCAGATGCCTTTTGCATTGTATTTGAATCTCCTCTAACTTCTGCCCAAGCATTATGTATCATAAGCAATCCATTTTCTGGTACAATTCTCTCTTCTCCAGCCATAAAAATAACTGATGCAGCACTACAAGCGAAACCATCAACAATAGTTTTTAAATGTCCTTCAAATTCAGACAATAAGCTATATATTGCTAATCCATCTGAAACATTACCTCCATATGAATTAATTCTTACTGTTAAATTTGGTGTATCTACTCTTTTTAATGCTTCTTTTAATGTAAAAGCTCCTACTTTATCATTTCCATCCCCAAACCAATCGTCAATCCATGTTTTTTCTTCAATTGGACCGTATATATATAGTTCAGTTTCGTTCTCATTCTTTTTTCTAAAATTAAGATAATTATTTTCCATCTTCCTTTGCACCTCCCTTCATTTTTCCGTAATTTTTTGTTAAATTATGTTCATCTGCCCAAGGTTCATCTATCCTTGGTAAACCTAATAACTTATTTATTTCATTTCTGCTAAATCCATCTGCTGTTAATTTATCTATTCCATTTGCACATTCTAAAATATCTTTGTGTATTATGTCGTTTCTATTAATCGAAATATATTCACCTTTTAAGTAATCATTTTTTCCAACAAAACCAATATTAAATCCATCTTCTAGATTTTTGCAGTGAGGTTCTACTGCTAAACTAATAAAATCATTAGTTCCAGTTGATTTTTCGGTCTTACTTCCATAAAAAATATCTAATGGAATATTCCAATTTCTAGCTACTGTATCACCTATTGATTTCACAGTTTTGTCAAAATCATCTAGGTTTTTATTACTTTCTTTGTTTAAATTTATTAAATCAAATGCTTCTGAAAGCAAAACAATCGCTTCTTCTTCACTAATTAATCCTTCCGTTATTTTCTTTTTATAATCATCATAACTAATCGGCTGCTTTGTTTCTATGTCCATCATGGTAGGTTGTCCACCTGGAAATTTTAATCTCCATTTTGGCGTATTAGCCTTTATGAAACTTTTAGAAGCTGTACTTAATATTTTAGCAGTATTTTTGCTAAAATTATTTGAAGCAGTAGTAAGTTTATCATTTTTTATTGAATAATATATTGAATTTTCTATGTTATATGTTTTAATCATCGGAATGATATTTCCTTCATCATCAGAAATCGTTATGTTTGAAAAAGTCTTTCCATATAGTATAGAATCACTCATAATAAAATCATCTGCTACATAAAGTAAATAATCTCCGCTTCAGGTTTTGATTTATTAAAACTAAGGCTTGTTTTTTTGTTAGCAAGTTTACCATTAATTTATATATAAACCTAGTTCCATTCTCATGATAATTAGGTTGTAAGTTTAAAAGCCAATATGTATCATTTTTTGTTTCTTTTATTTGATTGCTTTTATAATCCTTTTTAAATACTTGTATCTCGCATTTTGAAATTGTTTTCGCTATTAAATCTATTGCATGAGCTTCTGCTAATGTATATATATATTCATTTCCTTTATTGTTTCCTAATAAAATATCAAATATATACTCTCCGTTTATCGTTTTTCTTATCAAAGAACACTTTTTCACCTCCTAAACATAAATGACCTCTTCATCTAGCAGTTCTTGCCCGCTCATCGCAGCAACAAATGCCATAAAAGGGTCGTTTTTTCTTAATTTTGGCTCTATTTTCACATATTTTTTATTTCCATCTTTTCCAATTTGTATTGCAGTGTTATTTATTGCCCATCTCATAATTGCACTATCACCTATATTAATTTTTCCTTCTGAAAATGCTATTTCAATTCTAGGTGCCACAATAGCTGTAATACTATCAAATCTTCTTATCATTCTTATTTGTCCATAAGGATTTTCTTTTGTTTCTATTGATATATTGAACTTTTCAAATACTTGTTTTAATAAAAGAAATCTATACATATCCATAATCCATTTTTGTATATTGTATTTTGACATTTCTTGAATAAGCCATATTACAATTTCTTCAGCATCTATAGTTTGTGTATCTACTATAACAAAATCCTCAAATCCCTCTTGTCCAATATTTTGAAATGGAAAATTAATATCGCCAAAGAATTTACTTTTTGAACATACCCATGTCCTTTGCCTCCAAATATATTCTCCATTTACTTTAAATAAGAATCCTGCACTTGCAAAATCATTTAGTGAAGCATAATCTATACCAATTATTGCTTTTTTACCTTCTATATCTCCCGTTTTTCTTGGAATTTGCTTATCTATATCTTCATAAGATGCTCTTAAAATGTTTTGCCAATCTGTTACTACATCTTCTTCATCTTGTTGCGGTAAATTCATTCTTTTAGCATAAAATTCTACTTTATAAGATTTTTGCTTTTTCATTTTCAAATAGTCTCTAATTAGCTCATTTTTAAGTATTGGCATATATCTTAAACTAGGATTTGCTTGAACCCAGACTGTTATATCTATATCTTCTTTATTTCCTGTTTCTAGGAATTTCTTCATAGGTATATCTACTGTTTCTGCATCATTTATTTTGTATATAATTGGCAACAAACCTAAAAAGTTATTTTCTCCATTCAAAATTAATTTTGCCATAGCCAATTTTTCGTCTAAAGGTCCGTCTCTAACAGTTCCGTTTGTTGTTATTGTTACTGTTCTTGAATGTTTGATTTTGCCTAGCCCAGAACTATATACATTTATTTGTTTATAATCTTCGTAGGCGTGCAATTCATTAAAGATTATCATTCCTGTTTGCTTTCCATCTTTTGTTTTGGCATTAGCTGTGTTATATCTTAAAATAGAATGTGTTATCTTGTTTATTACCTCTGTTTTATTCCAATAAAAATACTTTTTCATTATGTTTTTATTGGCTTCTAGCATATTATAAACGACATTAAATGAATTTAAAGCTTGTTCTTCTGAAGTTGCAACTATATCTATATGATAATTTTTTACACCATAATAATGAGTCTGTAAAAAATTAGCTAATGGCATTATCATTCCATCTTTTCCATTTCCCCTGGCCATAAGTATTAAAATGTCTGGAAATATTACTATGTCTGTATTGTTTTTGTCATACATGAAAAATAATGCATAGGCAAATTTTTGATATGGAAATAATTTATAATACCATTTTTCACAATATTTTACTGCATTATGAAATGTCTCTTCATCAAAAAAGACATCGTCTCTTGACAATGTCGGTTTTATAATATTTTTTATCAATAATTTTATTTCGTTATCTGTTTCATCTGGATTTTCTTCAACAAATTTTATGTATTCGTCAATTTCTTTACAACAAATCATCTCCCGCACCCTCTTTCGGTGTCTGAGATGGTTCTTTTAGTTCTAAGTCTTGCAATATTTTTAGTTGTTGTCCATTAACTTTTAAAATGTTTTGCACGCTTTCATTAGGTTTTTCTGATTCAAATCCATTTCCCGTCATTACTTTAACTCTTAAACCATTCTTATCTATGTCTCGCTGTATTTTTCTTTTTAATTTTTCCAAATTTATATAATCCTCAACTAAACTTTCAAAATGTTTTCCAAATTTGTTTTGTTCTATTAGTTGATTTAGCAAATCTTCCCTCATTTGTTTTATTTCTTCGCTCTCTTTGGTCATAATATACCCCCTTTCGCGTGAGAAAATAGAAAAAGTTGAACAGTCTAGACCACACACCCGCTCTCCTTAAGCTCATTTTAAACCTAGATTTTGACCGGGGGTGTTTCCCAACTTTCTATAAAATTTTTTGCATATTTTTTATCTAGTGTATGTGTACAAAAGTCATCTGTACAGCAACTCTTTGAACATTCTTTGTTTCTATCTTTATCACATACATAACTTATCTCTGTTCTTCCACTTCCGTATTCAAATATATCAGCTTTATATATTGCTATTAATTTATCTATATTAATAATTGAATTTACATCTATTGCATCTGACTCTTTGTTTATGTTTTCATCTTCAAATTTATATTGTGTTATTGTCTTTACAATCTCTCCTTCTCTTAAAAAATCTGTTGTTATTATTTCTTTTATAGCTTTCTCTTGTAGTTCTTTTAAATTCTGTGAATAGTCAATTTTCTCTTCATTTTCTTTTACCTTGCTTAAATTATCTATTATTCTTTTTTGATTATCGATTCTATTTCTATACTGTTCTATTTCTTCAGCTAAATACTCTATTATTTCTTTATCGCTACAAAATTTATATTTTGAATCCATATTTGAAAGTCTCTTTCTTGTTTGCTCATATTTACTTACATTTTCTCTTAATACTAAATCATCTACATTATTCATGTTCTCTTATCCCTTTCATTACTTCTATTTCATTTATACTTAAACATAATAGACCATCTATTACTTCTATCTCATAACTATGTTCTAAATGTTTTATTCTCTTTCCGCTTCTGAAATGTATTATCAAATAGCCCTAACTTTTCTAATATCATATTGCATTCTTTCTGTGGAATATTGGCTAACAACATTATTGTATTTTGCATTACTTGTATTACCTTAATTACATGACTTAATTGAGCATTTAACTTCGTGCTTCCTCTTGCTAAACAATTAAAAAATATTTTCATGACAATTACTATATCTTCATCATCTAATAAATAACTTGCTGATATTCCATTTGCAAAATTTATTACCCCTGCTCTTTCATCTTCGTTACTCATATCTTTTACTGTTGCATCTATTTTATTTAATTTATATGCCTGAAGTAAATGTTCTAATTTCATACTACCATCTCTCCTTTGTTAGTGGCTTTTTCTTTTTTCTCCAACTCCATCTATGTCTTTCTTCTATTATTTCATGTGCTTCAAAACTTAAGCTTATACAATTGTTAATATCTAATGCTAAGTCTGGTCTTTCTTTTATTGGTACAATATGATGCACTGTATCTGCATCTATTATTTTTATTTTGTCTGGAAAATGTTTTCCATCATTCCATTTGCCTAAAAAGAATTGACACTTTCCTTTATCTCTTTCTAATACTTTTTCTCTTAGTTCATCCCAAGCAGTAGAATTATAAAATTTGTCAGTGTTACCTTTTGCTATTTCTTTAACCCAGTTGTAATATTTTCTTCTAGTTCTTCTTTTTTTCAATGTCTATTAATCCTTTCACAAGTATTGGTTTTGATTCTCTTTTATTTTTTACTATAAATCCATCACATTTTACTACTGTTGTAGTGCTAATTTGGTCTGCTGCTACTTCCTGATATTTAGTTTCTTTTATGTTATTGTTACAATTCGGATTTATACAATTTATACATATTTCTCGTTTGTATTTATCTAATAAACATTCCACTTTTCTTAATCTCCATATTGACTTTTGTATTTTTACATCTTATAATATGTTTTGTATATACCACATTAGCTTAACGGATAGAGCAATCGTCCAACTAACGATTATATACGGGTTCAAATCCCGTATGTGTAAATTATCAAGTTTAACTTGTTATATATAAAGCATCATATTGATGCTTTTTTTGTTTTATTCAAAGAACTCGCTAGGAAAGTTCTTGCTATTCTAATAAAGGAGATTTGCCAGAAATCTATATCAATTACCTAGCATATTGATTGCAACTAAAAAAGAGCCTACATATAATAAGCTCTTGCCTGTAATTTTTTCCTAATTATTTCACCTATTTCGTTGATTTAAATGTCGTTTTATTATATAATGTGCTTGTCTCCCATATTGCTTATCTGTTGAAAGGTGGTGATATGATGGATAAGCTAATAATGCTTGCTGTATTAGTTCTTATTTATTTAATCTTGTCCTTATTTAAATAAGTTCTACATACAAAAATACTAGAGTCTAGCCACTCTAGTATTTTTTGTTCTCCTTTTATAGATAAATTCTTTTAATGCTTGCTTACAGAATTTAGAAAGGAAGATAAAAATGATATTCTCTTTCTTCTCTGTTCCTATATTATACTAGAGTTATTTATAAAAATCAACACTTTTTGTTCATTTTTATACTTTTTTGTCGACTTTTTTCATTTTTTTATGACTTTTTATGCATTTTTACATATATTTTGTATACACTTTATGCAACTTCTAATGTTATTATACCATTTTTATGTTAATTTTGCAAATAAAAGAGCCTATCTTCTGATAAACTCTTTAAAATTTTTACATATCATAATATAGACAACTCATCTTTAGATGTGCTTTATTTTTTTCTGCATTATAATTAAACCATATTTTAAATGTGGGATTCAATGGGATTTTGTGGGTACTTTAATTTTTTGAATATAAATATAGTGCCTCTCCATGTAATTCACAAGCATAATCTCTGCTATATCCTAATTTTTCAGCAACTTCTTCCCAACTCTTTCCTCTTGTGTATCTAAAAAATAATATGTTCCTATAAGGTTGTTCTATTGATTCTATCTTCTTGTCTATAACAAATTTTTTCATTAATAATTCTTTCATTTTTTCGGCTGAATCCAATTTTAATTCTTCCAATCTGCTTATAGCATCTGCAAATTTGTCTGGACTTTCACTTGAACTATTAGTTTTTGTTAACGATAATGTAGGCGTTATTTTTTCGGCCTTAGCTCTAACTTCTTCAGCATCATTAAATCTTTCTTCTATGTATTTAATATTTTCTCTATATTCATTCAATTCTTTTTTAGCTTCTGCTATTTTTATTTTTTCTTCTTCTGTTAAAATTCTTTTTTGCTTTGACATTTCTTCTGTACCTCCTATTATATATTTTTTAGAGCTGTTAAACTTCTAATAAGTCTATCTATTTGCCTATCTACATCAGTTTTGCTATATTGTCCGTTTTTTCTCATGCTTTCGTAAAACATATATGAGAAATTTGTATAGTTATTATTTATTTTTCTATATTGTTCTTCTTTTTCGGTCATTTGTATCCCTCCTTTATTTATTGTTTATTTTTTCCCCACACATTGGGCAATAATTTAAATCATAAGACTTATATTCAATTATTCCTACTGGTTTTCTTAATCCTTTTCTATATGTATAGTTTGCTATTACTGCTTTCCACTTTTCTTTTATATCTGGAGATTTTAGATAAGACATTTCTTTTTTAATTTTTTTTAATTCTTGTATATACTCACAACACTTGCATCTTTTTATTGGTACTTGCTTTTCAAATAATAATTGGTTTTCTCTGTCTAGTTTATAATTATCTTTTTTTAATTTATCAAATTCTAATAACATTGCCTTTAAAGATTTTAAATCTTCTAAATCTAAAATTGCTGTTATATTCTTATTGTTGCTCTTAATGTCATCTTCACATGATTCTACTATTTCTGATAAATTTTTAAATGATTTTTCTATGTTATTCATAGCTAGTCCTCCTGCAAATAATATATTTCTTGTAAAGTATTTAATCTTATATCATCTTTAAAATCTTTATACTCTTGCTGTAATTCAAATTGTCTTTCATTAATTTTTTGTCTTATAACATCTTTAGGTATGCTATTTTCTAATTCTTTTAATACTGCTTCTATGGCTTGTCTTAGTTGTACATTTTCATCGTCTAAACAATGCTTTGTAGACATCACATAACTATTTTTTATAGTTTCTATTGCTTTTTTAATTCTTTTATCTTCGTTCATATTTCCTCCAATCCTAGTTCTTCTAGTGTATATTCTTTATCTTCTTCTAAATTTTTAAATTCAAGATTTTTTAAATTTTTTATATATGGCAAACATAAAGTATCGTCATCATCATCTTTAAAAATTATAATTTCTACATACATATCAGAGCCTAATGTTTTTCTTACCTTAATTTTTTTTTTGCTTTAAAGGTTCAATTACATTTTTTAAATATTTCTTTTCTTCTTCTGTTAATAATTCTTTCTTTTCTTCTACTACTTCATAGTGTGGGCGCTCTATTTTTATAATTTTTGTATTTTCACTATAATAATCTCTTTCTCCTTTATTTGATATTATTCTTTGTCGTTCTTCATTATCATATATATATGTAACTCTATCTCCTACTCTTATATCCATTTATTTTTCCTCTACTTTCTCTACTAAATCTGCTTTTATTAAGTCATATATCACGTCTAAATTAAAAGCTCTTGTATCACTTGCTATAGTTATAACTCTAGCATTGTTTATAAAAATTTCTAAATAATCTTTTTGTAGGTCTAAACAACCATATCTGCAACTTCTTTTATCATCAAAATATGTAAATCCAAACTTTTCTAACTCTTTCAAATTCACATCATCTTTTATTTTTAACATTATTTCTCGCCTACTTTCTTTTCAAAATATTGTTTTATGCATTCATCACACAATAGATTTTGTTTTTCACATTCTTCATCAGTCTTTTTTATAATATGTTTACATGTCAATGCTAAAATTTTTTCATCGCTAACAATTGTGTCAGTAACTTCATCAATTATATTATTTACCTTATTTTTCTCTTGTTCAAGTTGGTCTATATATTCAAATAATGTCTGCATAGATGCTTCCATTTTTACAATTCCGTCAGAATTAAACCAAGTTGTAAAATCTCCTATTGATAATGGTTTTAATACTTCTCTAGCCTTATCTGCTTTTTCTTTATTTAACATTTTCATCTACCTTCTTTTCAAAATATTGTTTTATACAATCTTTGCAACTTGTTTTTTTTACACAATCATTTATATCTGAATATTCTCGTGGAATAAAACAATCACTATCTGATATATTATGTAATTCATCTAATTGTTTTGCCATTTCATCATTTATTTTATTTAGCTTATTATTTTCTTTTTCTAATTGATGATAAGTTCTAATAGCTTTATAGAAATCGTCTATCTTCATTCCTGCTAATTCTATTGCTTCTTTCATACCTTTAATTTCTTTTAATTCTTTATTTTCTTGTTCTAGTTGGTCTATATATTGTAAAAGTATTTCTATTGCCTGTCTTGTATTTATCAATGTTTTTACTTTTATTGGTTTATATTTATATTCTTTTTTAATACCTATAAATTGTTGTATATACTCTTTTGCTTTTTCTATTTCTTCTTCACTTGGCATCTTTTTCTCCTTTCTTTTGCTTTCTCTTTACTTTAGTTACTTGCATATAATAATTATGTTGATATTCCTTAATGTGTCGTATTTTTTCTTCTTCTGTTTTAATTATTTTAGTCTTTGATTTTATTTTATTAATACCCCATTGTCTTGGAATTTCATATTTTATTCGTTCATTCCAGGTAGAAGGATTGTCTAGTGTAACTTTCCCTAAATCCACTAAATTTGTTTCTCTTATCATATTTAATACCCCACACTTACTACTATTGCCTTATAATGTCTTATATTATCTTCTATATACTTTTTAATAGCTTCTTCATATTCTTCATCAGATAAATTTTTATATTCATCTTCATCTGCTAAATCACACATTAAATCATCTAATATGTCATCAAAGTCATCATAACTTCTATCATCTGTAAAATATACTGTTTCTACTTTACAACTTACAGTTCCTTCAAATACTTGGCAACAGTAATCTGTATCTATATTATCTGTATATATATTAAATACCAAAGGTAAATCTGGATTTTCCTGTATTAATTTTCTTAATTCTTCATTATCTTTACTCATTCCACCCTAGCTCCTTTTATCTCTTGTTTTAATTCTTCATAATGTTTTTTACAATAATCTCTTTTGTTTAGTTTATTTGTGCATTTTTCACATAAATATTTATCACAAGTGCTTTCTTTAATTACACCTTTCCCATACATGTCAAATGTTTTTCCTGTTATGTAATCACATTGAAATTTTGCTTTTCTTTTACCACATTCAAAACAAATACCTAATTCTAATTGTTTAGTTCTGTCCCATATTGGTATATCTAATTCTTCTATTTCATCTGCTTTACTCATCTTGTACCTCCAATAATTCTGGATTGTCATATATATTGCCTATTACTTTTAATTTGTAATTGTTTATTTCACACTGGTATAGTGCTAATAATGTTTCTTTTGACTTTATGAAAAAACATCCATTTTTGAATATTACTACTCCTTGTTCATATACGCATGGTCTTGTTATATCTAGCACATCATCTTCAAATATCTTCTTTCCGTTTTTATCTTTTAGTCCTGTGTATTGTCCTAGTGTTTCTGGGATTACTTCAAAAGTTAATATATGTAATAAACCTTCTTCTCCAATTCTATCTGTTTCATTACAAGAATTTCCTTTTGAAAAAATATAATATTTATCTGACATTTCATCTACTATTAGATATCCATATACCCACTCGCCATTGTCTTTTCTTTTCCCTCTAAACTCTATTTCTCGCATTTTTTCTCCTCCTCTGTTATATATTTCACACTATCAAATTGTTCATGTGTAACAATATCTTTTATGTCTTGTTCTTCTAAACTTTTCCAAAATTCTGCATCTTTTGTTTTATAAACCATAATACTTATTCTATATGGCTGTACTTCAAAATGTTTTCTTATTTCCAATACTTTATAACCATTTACATAGTCGCCCTGTTCTATTAATTCTAGTTTATATTTTGAATGTTTGACTATATATGGTTTATTTGTGTATAGTTCTCCTTTAGCAAATGGACTATTAGGAACATATAATACATACCATTTTAACGATGTATCTATATCGTCTCTTTCAATTCTTAAAAGCTTTCCAAATATTCCATCGTTAGTTTTTACATATTCTCCAACTTCAATTTTATCTCCCATTGCTCTTTCTCCAAATCCTAATCTATTCTTGGTATATGGTTATAATTTTGTTCTTCTAACTGTATTTGTTCCATCTTCTTTAAATATGCTATATATTTTCTTTTTTGCCTATTCAACTGCTTTGTTCTTGATTTGCAATCGTTCAAGCTGTGTTCTACTAATCTTGTTTCTTCCTCTTTTTCTATGTCTGACATAGTTTTAATTTCTTTTGCAAGTCTATATCCTTTTGTTTTGCTGCTATAAATTACAACTCTTTTAGTTTTTAGTTCACTAATCAAATTTCTTATAGTCCTATCACTTAAACCTGTTTTTTCTACTAGTTCTTTTCTGGTTGTATATTTTATGCTAGATAAATAATTTTCTATATCTATCTTTTTATTCATTTGTTTTTCACCTCTTTTTTTCAAACTGATTAATTACTGGTTTCACACATTTATTGCACAATGCTAAATTAATATTCTTATTAACTTTTGATAGCGTTTTAGGTATTTGAACTATACCTCCTGTCATTTTCGTCTTGTCTTTTTCTATAACGATTTCTTTTCCACAATAATCGCAAATATAGTAATCATACTTTTTTGTTTTTCTATTTTTTACAATTTGACTTTTTTGTTCTAAATATTCATACTTTTCATGTGTTTTTGGAGCTTTTGAATATTTATTTAAATTATCAACTATTCTTTCCATTTAACTTTCTCCTCTTTCATGTCCGTTTGAATGCATTTAATAAAATATGGAATTAACCTTTCTACATCTATACCTTCTTCTCCAGAAACATACTCTTTTGATTTCAAAAAGCGTAAACATAAGTTGTTATAAGTTAGATTGTTTAAAAATATCCTGTATGAACTAAAATAAATTTCTTTTATTACCCAATAAAAAATCTTCGTTTCGATTAATTTATTTTCAGTAAAAAGTTCTAAAATACTTTGATTCTCTACTAAAATTCCCAATCTTTTTAAATGCATAATTATTATCGCTTTATCTTGAAGATTAATCTGGTCTTTGCCATTGTCAAAAAAATCTTGCGCGCTATTATTTATATAATCAAAAAAAGAATCTAGTGTAGTGTTAAAGTGTAGTGTATTAATATAGCCCTGTGTTATACCCTGTGCTTGCCTTACTGCTTGCCCTACTGGTTTACCTTGTGCTTGTCCTTCTGGTTGTCTTATTTCTTTCGTGCAAACCTCGTAAAGCCTTATGAGATAATATTTAGGTGCTTCATTTTGGTTTCTACCTTTTTTATATTCTAAAAATTTTTTATTTATTAATTCGTTTCTAGCATTTTGCAATTCTTTAATAGTTAAATTACATATACTCATTAGAGTTATATTAGCTATACTCAATTCTTTAATCCAGCTAGCTCCTTTAGCTATATGCACTATTGCTTGATACAATGCAATAGCATTTGTGGATAGCTTATTAAAATTGAGCTTAGTATAAAAACTGTCTAACTGTTTTTCGTAATCCACTGTTTTTCTCCTTTCGTAAAGAATGGGCTAAGTTATTTGCCTAGCCCTAGTTGTTTATTTTTTATCTTCTATAAACTCTATATCTTTAATTAATTTACTTCCAAAATCCTTATAGTTTTCATAGCCACCTTTATAACCTGATATTATCCATAATTCTTTGTACATATTGTCTTTTAATTTGTTAACTAACTCGGTATCTGTTATGTAACAATAAAATGTGTCTTTTTCAATATTGTAATTTGTAATCATACCACTTTGTGTAGGCGTATTAGTTAGATATTCAACTTCTACTTTGTAATATGTTTTAAATAAATCTTGTTCTTGCGTTACTGCTGTTATTCTAGCCTTATCTCTATCGTTGCTTTCTACATAATCAATATAGCCATGAAATATTCCTATTGATAATGGAACTATAAGTAATGCAAATAATAAAACTACTGCAATTCCTCCAAATAAAAATTCATGTTGATAGTTTTCTTCTGATAAATAAAAGAATAAAACCATAAATCCTAATAATATAATTTCTAAAAATATTGTTAATAAAACCATTTTTTACTTCCTCCTATTCATTTTTTAAATAACTTTTTCCTATTAATTTGATAAATTCTTCTCTTGAATGAGTTTTTTCAAACTCTATTTGAGCATCAATTTTTAATTGATTAATTATTTTCTCGTCTGAATGACATTTTCTGCATAACTTTTTTATAAAACCTTTTTCTATGCTTCTTTTTCTGTTACTTCCTCCATATACTTCGTGTGGGTCTAAATGTTTAAATTCTTTGTGACAATATTCACATTGACCGAATTTAATAATATTTTTGTCTCTTTCTCGCTCCAGTTTTGATAATTTTTTACTTCTATTTTTCATTTTGCTATAATTTTTAAAAGCCTTGTCTTTACAATCAGCACAAGAAGATATATTTATTTTCTTTTTTTGTTTAAAACAATAGTAATACTTTTGATATTTTTCACTTCTTACTCTTAAATATTGGCATTTCATTTTTTCGACAAAAAGCGCCGCTTCTTATGAAACATTTTCTTGAAGTCTTTCAGCACAAAGGATTAGGAACTCTTTATTTGTTATTTTATAAGAATATTGTGAAAATTCTTGTAAGTATTTACTATTTTTTCTGCTCATTCTCATAGCCCTCTCTGTATTATTCCTTGTTGTTTCATAGATTTTTGATATATAATCATAGATTTTTTCCATCTTTATAGATGCATTTTCTTTTTTCAATTCTTTTAAGTAATACAAAATGGCGTTTTGCCAGTAGCAGTAGCCTATTGATGAGCGTTTCATTTGAAGTTTATCTAAAAAAATTCCTATTTTTCTTTTTAATTGATATTCTTCATAATCTTTTTGATTTGCTTTATCTAACATTTTCTCTCCTTTCCTTGACAACACTATATTTTTAGTGTTAATATAATAGTAGAGTGAATTTATATAATTTGTTTACTTTGCATATTAAATTGATTTTTGAGCGTCATTTAATATGCTTTTTATTTTATTTTGAATATTTTTCACGCTACCATATTGCTGCTCATTTGCTAATTCTTTAAGTTTGTTCATAGCTTTGCTTAATTTTATGTTTCTTTTAAGAAGTACATCATTTTCATGAACCGCTTCTAATCTTATTTTTTTCAATTCTTCGTTTTCTTTTTCGTATTCCTTCACTAAACTATTCGTTCTTTTTATTGCAACAATAAATAAAATGGATGCGATTATTAGTAAAATAAAAGCAAAAATCTCCAATTTTAACATCTCCTTTCTTTAAATTAAATTTGCCAACAAATTAGCTATAATCATTAAACCTGTTAGCGTACCGCATAAAAATGTTATTTTTGCCATATCACTTAATATTTCTTTTGTTTTTTTCATTTTCCTCAGCTCCTTTCTTTTATTTTTCGCATAAGTAATCATGTCTTTCGTTGATATAATTTTCCACTGCTTTTCTTGTTACTTTAAATGGTATTGTATAAGTTTGAACAGGTAATTTAGGGTCGTTAAACATTTTTCTTACCTTATTGATTCCAATATCAAACTCTTTATGTACTTGTTCTGCTGTAAGTAATTCGTTTTGCCCTATTTCTTTATCTACCAGCTGTTGTAATAATTCGTTTGTCTTTTGTTGCTCTTCTAATAATTTTTCCATTGTATCGCCTCCTTTACTTATTTGTAAAAATTTTGTATAATCTACCTATCTTATTTAAGAATGGTGGTGATTATATGAACATTAATTGTAAGACTATTAAAGATTTCTGTGAATTAATAAATATTTCTATTGGACAAGGAATTAAAAATCAGTGTGTATTTGCTTCTTCAAACTTAAGTTATCCTTCTATTTCTTTTGCTAATACCTCTAAAGACCATAAATCATTTATATATGTATTTTTTACACCTCTATATACTGCCATATATTCAGGAAATGTAAAATCTAATATTGCAGATGAAGAATATAACTTATTAAAAGAAACTTGTTCTAAATATGAATTACATATTCACACTTTTGATAATCTAAAATATCATTCAGCAGAAAATTCATTACTTTTAGATACTCATATTGAAGTTATATAATCTTTAATATGTTTATTTTTAATTCATAGCAACGAAGTAATTGATATGTAATGTCTGTTACTTCGTCTTTTGATCTTCTCTCACTTTCTAAATCTTCAATTAATTCATCTAAATCTGCTAATGTTGTTAGTAATTCATTTCTTTTTGACTTATCTCCCATACCTTCCTCCTATTCTTAATTTTTATTTGTTCGTTGTAATTTGTTTCTTTTTGTGAACACTTTCTATAAAAAAATAAGTGTCAAATTGTCCTTTTATTTGTTCACAAATTTTAACAGCAATTGTTGCACTAGGGTTTCTTTCATGATTAACAATTGAACTTATATGTGCCTTAGAACATTTTATATTTTTAGCTAAACCTGTGAGCGTAAAGCCTGCTCTAGCAATATCTTCTTTTAATTTTTCTTTGTTTATAACTGTTACCATTTTTTCGCCTCCTTGTTTCGTTCTGTGAACATTATATATTTGCAGTTTCTTTTTGTCAACACTTTTTTTGAAATTTTATAAAAATATTTTACAAATGTGAACATATGTGCTATAATGTGAACATAGGAGGAACAAGAATATGCTTACTAATAAAGAACTTGGAGAATATTTAGAAAATATAAGAAAATCCAGAAACCTAAGCTTGAGACAAGTAGATTATAAATCTGATGTTTCTTATAGTCATTTGTCTATGATAGAAAAGGGAGTTAGGAAAGCAACTCCTCTTACTCTTAAAGAACTTTCAAAAGTATATGATATAGATTATATAGACTTATTAGAAAAAGCTGGTTTTATTGATCTAGCTGAAAAGGAAAAAATAGATAAAAATATTCGAGGCATGGATAAAAAATCAGAAGGTTCTGCTGTCGTATTTATATATGGTACTATTCCAGCTGGAACACCTATTGAATGTATAGAAGATATTATTGATACAGAAGAAATTCCATCTGATATGTTAAAAGGTGGTAAGCAATACTTTGGTCTTAAAGTAAAAGGCAATTCTATGTATCCAGAATATCTTGACGGAGATGTTTTAATATTAGAAAAAGTAGAAGATTGTGAAAGTGGACAAGATTGCATCGTTATGATTAACGGTAATGATGGCACATTTAAAAGAGTATTCAAAAATGAAAATGGTATTATATTGCAACCACTTAATCCAGAATATCAGCCTTTGATATATACAAATGAACAAATTGAACGACTACCTATTAAAATAATCGGTAAAGTTGTTGAATTAAGAAGAAAAAAATAAATAATAAAATTTTTTCGAACAAGGAGGAAATAAAAAATGAAGGATAATCAAAATCAAAAGCCTAAGAGTGATTATTTAAGCACTATTCAAGTAATTATACTTGGAATTTCAATCTTCTCAGTATTAATTGAATTTTTTACACATGCTTATGTACTTATCGCTGTTTCAATAGTTTCTGGAGTTATTCTTTGCATCACGCTTCAAATATTCATAACAATTATAGATTTGTTGCAGTCTATTAATGATAAATTAGATAGATAATAGGAGTAGAATATGAGATTATTATATGTAGATGAAAGCGGCAGTACTGGGCTCGACCTAGACAATAAAAATCAACCATACTTTATTTTAGCAGGAGTTTGTGTTGAAGATAAAAAATGGCATGAAATAAATGACTATTTTGAAGAAGAAAAAATAAAAATATGTCCTGATTTAAAAAATATAGAAATACATACAAACGAATTATTTAATACAAATAAAAAATCACCTTTCTATAAAAATAATTGGAAAGACAATTTTGCGATTTTAGAGAAACTAGTAAATCTAGTATCTAGTTTGAATATTCCTGTCAGCAATGTAAAATTATTAAAAAAAACTTATAAAAAACATTTCGGAAACAACATTGTTATTGACCCATATCTATATTCTTTTTCTATGCTTTATGAAAAATTCAATGAAGTGTTAGAAACTGAAAATGATTTTGGAATAGTTTTTTGTGATGAATTAAAAAATATGGAAAAAAGTTTAGAAATTTTATATCCAAAATTGCAAATTAACAATAAAAATATCATAGAAAAAACTTTTTATTTAGACTCAAAGAAAAACAATTTTATACAAATTGCTGATATATGTTCTTTCTATATTAACAAATACAATTGTATAAAAGACAATTATAGCACTATGGACGATTTTAAAAGGAAACATTGTATAAATATGTATGAAAAACTTAATAACAGTATATTAGGTCAGAAAAGAGCTTCTATCCCTTTTGATAAAATTGATTTTTACTTTAAATAAAAATATGCAAGGAGCGATTTTGAGAAAAATCCTTTAGGCTCCTGACGAGGAACCTACTACTCCCTGCTTGTTAAATATATTTTAGCATAAAATATTTAACATGTCAAATATCTGACATTATTATTATATGAAAAACAATTTAATATTATGCAAAAATAGATAATGTACTCTGTCGCCAAACTTTATACATTATCTACCCGAAATACAAACGAAAATCGCTTGTAAGGTATTTTTATTATACCAAAATGAAATACCTTTTACAAGTAGCAAAAATTTGTTTAGGAGGTATTTTTTTATGAATGAAAATAAAGAAAAGAGAAATCAAAAGAATAAAGAAAAAGGAAATGGTGAAGGCACAATCTATAAATCCAGTAAAACTGGATTATATGTTGGTCAATATGTTACGAACGGAAAAAGACATTCTGTATACCAAAAGAAAAATGAAAAAATAGGCGATTTTAAAGATAGATTTAGAAATATTTTAAGTTCAATTAATCAAGGAACTTATATAGAAGCTACGCAAGAAACAATTAAAAATATTCTTGAAAAGCACATTAATCAAAAATTCAATGATGGAATTACAAAAGGTAGTTCTTTTAATAGAGACAAAGACACTTTAAAACAAATTGAGAAATGTTGTAACAACTTCCTGGACAAACCTATCCAAAAAGTTACTTTGGATGATATTCAAGTGTCAAAAGAAATTATGAAACAATATGCTCCTTCAGGTATAAGTAGAATGTGGCGATTACTAAAAAAAGCTTTTTCTATTGCATCTTCGCCTTCTAATAGATTAATTATATTTAATATTATGAATGATGAAAATTTAAAGAAACCTATTGGAGAAAAGAAAACTAGAAAAATAAAGCCTTTGTCAAAAGATGAAAGAGAAAAATTGACAAAAATATTAGACAATGAAGAAAAAGAACATGAATATAGAAATATCGTAAAAATGGAATGGCTTACAGGTATGCGAATTGGAGAAGTTCTTGCTCGTTCTACAGATGATATTATAGAAAATAAAACTAAATTGCACATCCATAATACTCTTACTAGAGACGAAAATGGCAAAACCATACTTGGCGAGCACACAAAAACATATAACAAATCAACAGGTATAGATAATGGTGAAAGAGAATTTCCTATTTTCCCTGAGTTAGAGAAAATAATAGATGCACAACTTTCGCAAAAAATAACTAATATTTATAAATTACTATTTTGGGATTATCAGAATAATAATTTTATTTCTGACAAAGAAATAAATGCATGGTTAAGAAGAATTAATATAAAATATAAAATATGTACTGGAACATTACACAATCATAGATTAAGGCATGATAGATTAACACAATGGCGAGAAGCAGGTATGGATATAAAAGCTATTCAATATCTGGCAGGACATATAGAAGGAAGCGAAATAACAGATGATGTCTATATTGATACTTCACAAGAATTTGCTTTTGAACAGTTTAAAAAAATAAATTAAAATGGCTATTGCATTACTATTGCATTACTTTAATAAACAAAAGTCGTGTATGATATTGATATTTCAATATTTACACGACTTAAATTTTTGGTGTGCCTGACTGGAATCGAACCAGCGACCCCCCGCTTAGGAGGCGAGTGCTCTATCCTACTGAGCTACAGACACATATTTTACTTATATATATTACAATACTTTTTTAATTTTATCAAGTCCTATTTAATCTACTCATTTAAAATATACAATTATTTAATGCTTTCCTAAATTTTTGAAATTAATAAAACATAAAAAAATAAAGTCGCTCTAAAAATAATATTTTAAAGCAACTTCTATTTATTATGCTATTCTTTTGCTCACATATTCTAAAGCATGTTGTCTTACATTTTCCATTCTTTTTCTTGTTTCAGGGTTTTTATAATTAATTTTATCAATATTTCTATTTATATAGTCTTGCTCCATAACATATTTTAATCCTGAATTAAAATTAAAATCATATAAAAATGCAATATAAGAAACCCAATAATCAAGAGGTGTAACTCTTTCTTCATTTTTTATTATTTTATTATTCATAAAATCTTCGTATATTTTATCTGTAATAACTCCATTTTCAATTTTTTCTAGACTTTCCATGTAAAGCATAGTTTCTACTTTTTCGTCTTGCTTTACTCTAAAGTTATCAGTTTTATCAGCGTCTCTTATTATTTTAGCATGCAATAATTCTTTTTCATTTAAACCATCTTCTATTTTTAATTTATTATGATTTAAAATAGCTTTGTAAATAATATTATCATATTTATCATCTTTAATAAAATCTCTTATTTTATTTTCTTCAAATAATATTTTTACACCTAATTCTGCATGGTCTAATGTGTTCATGTCTCTAAAATCATTATATTTTTTTGCTTGGTCAAATCTTCCTATATCATGTAGCAGACCAATTAATTTTGCAAGTTCAATATCTTCATTAGATAATTTTAAATCTTTTGCAATATATTCTGCAAAATCTACTACATGATAGGTATGAATAATTTTTAATCTTACTTTATCTTGTGCTACATCAAAATCTTTTAAAAATTCTTTAAATACTTTTTGTGCTACATCAAAATCTATCATTACAATTTTAGTCCTTTCAATTCTTCTTTAAACGTTGCATTCTTTCTTTATTTTATATTATTTTTTACTTATTTATTTTTATGATTTATATATTTTTATTTTTGCTTATTATCTATATATTAACCTTTTTTAAAGATTATATATATTATTCTACAAATTTTCTAACTACTTGCTCTAAATCTTTTAGTTTTTTATCAGCATCTTCTAAGCTGTTACCTTTAATGCCCATATAGAATTTTATTTTTGGCTCTGTTCCAGATGGACGAACACAGCACCAATTATCATTTTCAAGTTCGTAATATAACACATTTGATTTTGGTAAATTTGTAGATGTTTTTTCTCCTGTTACATTAGAAATTATAGTTTGTGCTTCATAATCTCCTACTGATAATACTTTATAATCTCCTATTTTTTGAGGTGCATTTTTTCTCATATTTTCCATCATTTTTTTTATTTGCTCTGCTCCTTCTGAACCTTTTAATGTAATAGAAAATTGATCTTCTTTATAGTATCCATATTTTTCATAGATTTCTAACATTGCATCCCATAAAGTCATATTTTTTTGTTTATAATAACATGCCGCTTCACATAAAGCCATAATTGCAACTATTCCGTCTTTATCTCTTGCGTGTGTTCCTATTAAGCATCCATAGCTTTCTTCATAAGAAAATAGGCAAGTATATTCATTGTTTCTTTCTTCAACCCCTCTAATTATTTTTGCAATATTTTTAAAACCTGTTAATGTAGTAAATAATTTTACCCCATATTCTTTTGCTATTGCATTACTTAAATTAGAAGATACTATTGTTGTAATTATTGCTCCATTGCTTGGTAAAGTGCCATTTTCTTTCTTTTGAGATAAAATGTATTCTGCAAGTAAATTTCCAGACATATTTCCAGTAAATTTAATATATTCTCCTGTTTTTGTATCTTTTACATAAACGCCTAATCTATCTGCATCTGGGTCATTTGCAAGCACTATATCTGCATCTTTTTCTTTTGCTAAATCTAATGCTAACTTAAATGCTTTTAAGTCCTCTGGATTTGGATAGCTTACAGTTGGGAAATTTCCGTCTGGTTTTTCTTGCTCTGGTACTACATATACATTTTCAAAACCTAATTCTTTTAAAATAGTTTGTGCTGGAATATTTCCTGTTCCATGAAGTGGCGTATATACAATTTTAATATTTTTTTGTTCATCCTCTATTGCTTTTTTATTTACTACTAACTTTTTTAATTCTTCTATATATTTTTTATCAATTTCTTCTCCAATAATTGTGTATAATCCTTTTTCTATTGCTTCGCTTTTTTCCATAGTTTTTATTGAGCTTAAATCTGTAACAGCATTTACTCTATTTATAATTTCTTTATCTGTTGGCTCTACAATTTGTGCTCCATCCTCCCAGTAAACTTTATATCCATTATATTCTGCTGGGTTATGGCTTGCTGTAACTACTATTCCTGCTATGCAACCTAATTGCCTTACAGCATAAGATAGTTCAGGTGTTGGCCTTAATGAGTCGAAAAGATATGTTTTTATTCCATTTGCATTTAAGCATAATGCTGCTTCATTGCTAAATTCTTTTGACATATTTCTAGAGTCATAAGCTATTGCGACTCCTCTATTTTGTCCACATTTTTCTATAATATAATTTGCTAACCCTTGAGTTGCTTTTCTTACGGTGTAATAGTTCATACGATTAGTTCCAATTCCTATAATTCCTCTTAAACCTGCTGTTCCAAATTCTATGTCTTTATAAAATCTATCTTCTATTTCTTTTTCATTATTTGCAATTTCTCTTAATTCTTTTTTATCTTCTTCTGCTATTGCTGGGTCATTAAGCCATTTTTCATACATTTCTCTATAATGTTCCATGTTTTTTCCTCGTATAATAATACGATTTTCTCCCTTCTATTAGATTTTTTTGAATTGCTACAACAATGTGCAAAAATCATTTTATTTTTATAAGATATAAAAACTTTTTTTATTTAAGAATTTTATAAATTATGAAATTTATTATATAATTCTCTTGCACTTTCTGCACTATCTACACCTGTAGCATTTTTTACTGGAGCAAATTCTTCTTCTCTCTTTACTCTTAAAATTGCTATATCTGGAAGAAGTGAAAAAGCATCAAATAAAAATGATTCAAATTTATATGAATTTGGTTGTTCTGGTTTTACCATTTCTCCATTCTCATTTATATAGCTTGCTTTTTTGAAAGCTACATGGTATGGCAATTTATTACTTGCAAGTTTTTCTAATACTTTAATATTAAATTGATTACATAAAATATGTGATTCTCCATAAACTAACTCGCCGTTTTCATCTCTTTGATTTGCCATTTCTTCAGAAATATCTATATATTCTACTACATAAGGTTTTCCATCTTTCTTGCAGAATACCCCTACTTTCTCATCTGGTCCTGCTTTTACTATACTTTTTGCTGCCATTAACATTCCTTCATCTGTTGCTAAACCAGTAAGAACTGCATCAATAGGCTTTACTAACACATTATCTACGCCACTAATAAATACCCATTCAATTCCTTTTTGAGACATATCATAAATAATTCCGTTTTTTCTCATAGCTTCAAAAACTCCACCATGACCATCTGCTGCTTGTTTAATCATTTTTTCTTCATTTAATAAAATTTTTCCATTTGTATCTATCATTGGTAAAGTTCCTTGTTTAAAGAATTTAACTGCTTCTTTTGGATAACCAAAATAATTATTTTGCTCAAAAAATGCAATAGTATCATCATTATTTTCTTCACTTGTCATTAGATACCATGGTATTGTAACTTGATATTTTTCTTTTGCTTCTTTAAAATTATCACATAATATTTCAAAAATACTTTTATGTGATGCTAAACCTATATCATAAGTTCCTTTTGGTCCTGAATGACCAAGTCTTGTACCTTGTCCTCCTGCCATTGTTACTACTGCTAATTTTCCTTGTCTTATAGCTTCTTCTCCTATTTTAGTATATTTTTCTAAATCTTCTTGACTTAAATTTTCTTTAGATTTATATGCTATTGGCTCTATTTTGCCATTTTCATAATTTTGTTTTGTTTTTGTACTTTCATATAATTCTTGTAATTGTTTAAAATCTATTGTTAAAATATCATCTAATAATTTTGATTTTTTTTCGTCTGAAAGTTCTGAATAAAATTTTAATAAATGCTCTTGTCCATATTTTTCAAGTATTTGTTTTGCTCTTTCTAATTTTTCTTCCATAATTTTCATCCTTTCTTTTTTTACTATATCTTATATTATAACTTTTGTTTAGTCAACTATTACATGAATTACTTTAATTTTCTCCTATAACCTTTTTCTTTTTTTCATAACCTTCAAAAACTTCTGAAATTTCTCTTTCACCAGATGTATTAAATATTTTATCATGGTTATCTAATATTTCAGAAATTTTATTATTAAACTCTGTTACTTCAAAGAAATTAATAATTTTTGCTTTGTTTATTTTGGCTTTTTTAAGCCATTTTTGAATAATTAAATTATTTTCTTCAATATTTTCTTTTGTTCCATTTACTAATATAATTACACCTTCTGAGTTTTTGCTATTATTAATTACGTTTTTTGAATTTTTATTTTCTTCCTTTATAATTATATTTTCTATATTTTTATTTTGCTCACTTAAATATTCTGAAATTTCTTCATATTTTTTGCTATTAAAATTTTTCCAATTTATTTTTAATATTTTTTCTTTATTTTTTAAATTTAATCTTTCTAATAATTTTTTGATATTTTCTTCTATATTATTTTCCAGGATTGTTATTATTTTTGTATTTTTTTCAATTTGTTCATTTATATATGGTAATAACATTGTTACTAAATGCCAATTACTCACATAAAAACTACATAGTTTCTCTACTTTTTTGCTTTCCTTTTTCATAAAAAATAACCCCCTGTTATTTGTTTTTTGATATGGTAAATTTTACCATTTTTATGTGTAAAAAGTCAAGCATTTTCAAGAAGAATCGTACGTCTTTATTCGACATTTTGGAAATAAATTTAAGTATTTCTAAGAGTTCATAATTTTTATTTTTTATCAATTTTTTTGAATTTAAAATTATTCTTTCCAACAATGTATAAATTATTAAAAAGTTGTCAATAATTGTATTAAATAAAAATTTTTGATATACAAAGGAAAAGTTTGAAAAATAATATTTAATTTTTCTTTTAGTATAATGAAAGGAAAAATAAAAATGAAAGCTTTAAAAAATTTAATTAATTTTTCTAAAATAAAACCTTTTTTGGTAATTATTTTATTATTAACTCTCTATATTTTTATTTCTGCAATCTCTTATGTAACTGCTGTTTCAAATGATATTGCAGATAGCGTTTTCCGTTTGCATATAATCGCAAATAGTGATTCTGAAGAAGACCAATCTTTGAAACTAAAAGTTCGTGATGAACTTCTTTCATATATGAATGATATTTCTAAAAATTGTACATCTAAAGAGGAAGTAATTGAACTTGCTAAGGCTCATAAAGATAAATTCAAGGAAATTGCAAACAATGTAGTTCGCTTAAACAACTTTGATTATGATGTTAATGTTGAAATAGGTTCTTCTGATTTTCCTACTAAATATTATGGAGATATTGCACTTCCTTCTGGCACTTATGATGCATTAAAAGTAACCTTAGGTAATGCTGAAGGTCATAATTGGTGGTGTGTAATGTTCCCTCCCCTTTGTTTTGTTGATGTAAGTTCTGGTATTGTTCCTGATAGTTCTAAGCAAGAAATGAAAGAAAATTTAAATGATGAAGAATATGATTTAATAAGCAATATTGAAAATGAAGAAGTTTCTTTTAAATTTAAACTTATAGAGTTTTTCCAAGGTTTAAAATTAGGATTAAATTAGATATTCTATGATTTCGCAAATTTTAAATTATGATTAAATTAGATTTTATATGATTTCTTAAATTTAAAATTAGGACTAAACTAAATTTATAGCTATATTTTGAATAGTTTACAACGGAATTACTTGCCAAATTTTATATTTTATGTTATAAAGTAGTTGTTAAAAAAGTATATTTTTATTGGGGGTAATTTACTTGGATAAATTAGTTATAAATGGACCAACAAGATTAAAAGGAGAAGTAACAATTAGTGGCGCAAAAAATGCAGCTGTTGCAATTTTACCTGCAACTTTACTAATTAACGGTATTTGCAAGCTTGAAAATCTACCTAATATAAGTGATGTAAAAGTATATTGCAAAATTCTTGAAACATTAGGTGCAAAGATTACATGGATTACGGAAAATGAAATTGAAATAGATACTACTGGGGTTACTTGTGCACAAGCTCCATTAGATATGACTAGTAAATTTAGAGCTTCCTATTATTTATTAGGCTCACTTTTAGGAAGATGTGGAAATGCTGAGGTAGGTCTTCCTGGCGGATGTAATTTAGGTGCAAGACCTATTGACCAACATATTAAAGCTTTTGAAGCTTTAGGCGCTAAAGTTGATGTTTCACAAGGAAAAATTACAGCTAAAGCTAAAAAATTAGTTGGCACTTCTATTTATATGGACATAGTTTCTGTTGGCGCTACTATAAATACAATTCTTGCAAGTGTTCTTGCAGAAGGCACAACTACAATTGATAATGCAGCTAAAGAGCCACATATAGTTGATGTTGCTAACTTTTTAAATACAATGGGAGCAGATATTCGTGGTGCTGGTACTGACGTTATCAAAATAAATGGTGTAAAAGAGCTTCGTTCAAATGCAACATATTCAATTGTTCCAGATCAAATAGAAGCAGGTACTTTCATGCTTGCCGCAGTAGCTTCTAAAGGAGATATTTTAATAAAAAATTGTATTCCTGAGCATTTGGATTGTATTACTGCAAAAATTATAGAAATTGGTGGAACAGTAGAAGATTATGGCGATTCTATTCGTGTTACTATGAATAAAAGGCCAAATAAAGCAACTGTAAAAACACTTCCATATCCAGGATACCCAACAGATTTACAACCACAAATGGGTGTTGTTCTTTCAATTTCTGATGGTACAAGCGTACTTCATGAAAGCATTTGGGAATCAAGATTTCAATACACATTTGAATTAAACAAAATGGGAGCTAAAATAACAGCACAAGGTAAGTCTGCCGTTTTTGAAGGTGTTAAAAGTTTATCTGGTGCACCAGTATACGCAACTGATTTAAGAGCTGGAGCAGCCCTTATAATTGCTGGTATAATTGCAGATGGAGAAACTCAATTATATAATATAGAACATATTGATAGAGGCTATGAAAATATTGAAGAAAAGTTTAGAAATTTAGGTGCTGATATTAAAAGAGTTTCTGAACCGGATGCAAAGATTGATTGCTAAAACTTATTATACTTATTAATTATACTAAAATAAATTTTGATTAATAAATAAAAATTAAATAAAATCAAATGAAAAACAAAAAGGAAATACATATATGTTTAAATTTTGTAGTTTATATAGTGGGAGTAGCGGAAACAGTTTATATGTTGAAACACCAGATACTAAAATTTTAATAGATGCGGGAGAAAGTGCGAAGAAAATTGAAACGGCTCTAAATAGTATTAATGTATCTATTAAAGATATTGACGCTATTTTAGTCACACATGAACATTCTGATCATATTAGAGGTTTACATAGTTTATCAAAAAAATTTAATCTTCCTATTTATGCAAATAGTGAAACTTGGGAGGCTATGCCAGAGGTTTCTGAGCAAGTATCTGAGCCTCAAAAAAATTTATTTGTAAATGGTGAAAATTTTGAAATTGGAAATTTAAAAATTCTTCCTTTTTCTATTCCACATGATGCTGCTAATCCTTGTGGTTTTAATATTTGCTATGAAGATCAAAAAATAAGTATAGCAACAGATTTAGGTCATATCGATTCAAAGCTTATTAAAAATTTAGAAGGAAGTTCATTTATTTTACTAGAAGCAAATTATGATCCTAATATTTTAAAATGTTCTAGATATCCATATTCCTTAAAACAAAGGATTGCCGGGCCAAATGGACATCTATCAAATGAAATGGCTGGAAAGGCAATATCTTATTTAATACATAGTGGACTTAATAATGTAATGCTTGGTCATCTAAGTAAGGAAAATAACTTTCCTGAACTTGCATACAAAACTGTGGTAGATGAACTTATGAGCCAAAACTTTGATGAGAATAATGTTAAAATTGGTGTTGCAAGTAGAAGCAACCCTAGTCCTGTTCTAAATTTAGAGGTAGAAAATGTTACATATTGATATAGTTTGTGTTGGAAAATTAAAAGAAGATTATTTGAAAAATGCAATATTGGAATATGCAAAAAGGCTTTCTAAATATTGCATTTTAAATATTGTAGAGCTTCCTGATGAGAAAGTTCCTGCTATTTTAAATGAAACTGAAAAAGAAAAAATTATTGAAAAGGAAAGTAATAATATTCTTTCACATATTAAAGAAAATAGTTATGTAATTGCTTTAGATTTACATGGAAAACAATATACATCTGAAGAATTTTCTGAAAAAATGAGACAATATACCTTTTCATATTCACACATTACTTTTTTAATTGGTGGAACACTTGGTATGTCAAAAAAGCTTTTAGATTATGCGAATGAATTACTTTGTTTTTCTAAAATGACTTTCCCACATCAGCTTATTCGTGTATTTTTATTAGAACAATTATTTAGAAATTTTAAAATACAAAATAACGAAACTTATCATCATTAAATTTTTATATATTATGAATTGTAAAGGAGATTTCTAAAAAGAAAAACTTCATTTAAAAGACAAAATTAGGGGCTATCTTTATATTTATATTTTTTATATTTTTAAAATTCATTATATACTTAGGGGAATATATAGAATTTAGAGGGAAATCTCCTTTACAAAAATAAAATCGTTTTTATTCCTATTCTTAATTAATTTTTATCATTATAATTTTTTATAATAGTTTAAAGTTTTATTATAAAATTATAAATTTAATCTTGAGAAATTTTTTTTAGAATTTTTTTTGCTAATATTCTAGAAATAAAATATCTAAGAATAAAATAAAAGATAATTGAAAATAAAATTATAAATATCATAAACTGTCCTTCCTATTTTTCTAAATGCATTATTATATTACTACCATTTCCATAATTTGTCAACAAAAACTTTACGACATTAACTGACAAATTATGACAGATGTAATCATTCCAGCCAAATCTGCAAGTAATGCTGCTACTAATACAAAACGAATTTTTTTAATTTTAACAGATGCTGTATAAATTGCAATAGTATAAAAAGTAGTTTCAGTAGAGCCCATAATTGTAGATGTAATTTTACCAATTAAACTATCTACACCATACTTTTCCATTATATCTACTGCTATTCCCATTGATGCACTTCCTGAAATTGGCCTTAACATAGCAAGAGGAAGTATTTGACTTGGCACTTTTAATAAATTAGTTATTGGTGATATTATACTAATTATAAAATCTAAAATTCCAGAATTTCTAAGCAAACCTATTGCTAAAAAAATTCCAAGTAAAGTTGGAAAAAGTCCAATTACTATTTCCATCCCTTCTTTTGCACCATCTAAAAATATATCAAATACTTTTTGTTTTTCTTTTAATCCATAAATAATTACAATTACAATAATTATTGGTATTGCACCTGCTGATAAAAAATTTACAATATTCATTTTTTAAAACCTTTTCATTAAAATTTTTGTAGCAGTAATTCCCACTATTGCTGCCACAATTGTAGCTACCCAAACTTGCAAAATAATTCCACTAGGGTTTTGTGAGCCGAGAGAGCTTCTAATTGCAATTACATTCGTAGGTATAATTTGAAGTGAGGCTGTATTTATAACAATAAACATTGCCATTGCATTTGTTAAAGTGTCCTTTTTAAAGTTTTCTTTTTGCATTGTTTTCATTGCTTTTAGTCCAAGTGGAGTTGCTGCATTACCAAGTCCTAATAAATTTGCTACCATATTCATTGATATTTCTTCTTTTGCTTGCTTATTTTTATCTAAATCAGGAAATAAAAACTTTATAAGTGGTCTTAGAAGTTTAGTTAATTTGTCCATCAAGCTTGTTCTTTTAGCTATTTCCATAACCCCATTCCATAAGCAAATTGTTCCAAAAAATGTTATAGTAAGCTCCACTGCTGACTTTGCTGAATCAAAAATTCCATTGCTTACATTTTCTATATTTCCTGTAAAAAGTGCATAACAAATGGCTCCTAAAATAAAAATAGGCCAAATAATATTAAGCAATTTCTTCACCACTTTCTATTATTATTTATACTTTTATATTATTCTTATCTTATATTTTTATGCTCATATATTTTCTGTTTTTTATGTTAATAGCCTTGACTTTTTTAATAATTTTATGTATATATTTATTTAAAATATTCTTCATGATTTTAAATATAATTAAAGCTTACATTTCTTATAATTTACTTGTACTTCATTTTTTTATTTCCGAACTTTATTTTTTAATATGTATATAAATTACAAAAATTGGTTAATTTTGGTTGCTTTTTATGTCCCTTTATGATATTATATAGATACGATAATTTTGTCGAAAAATGTTGTTTTAAGGAGGTTTCCATTATGAAATCAACAGGAATTGTTAGAAAAGTAGACGAATTGGGTAGAGTTGTTTTACCAATTGAACTAAGGAATAAATTTGGAATAGCAGAAAAAGATCCAATTGAAATATATGTAGATGGATCTTCTATTGTACTAAAAAAATTTGAGCCTAACTGTATTTTTTGTGGCAACACAAAAAAATTATCAGAGTACAAAAGTAAATTAGTTTGTGATAAATGCTTATCAAAGTTAGCAGATATAACAACAGAAAATAAATAAAAATATTATATAAATTTAAAATAAGGTTATCATAAAAAAGAATTTATATTATCTATTTTTAATGTTCTATTTTATGACAACCTTATTTTATTATTTAATTAATTCTATTTTAATTGTTATATATTTTTATCATACTTATTATTAATAATTATTTTTTTATTATTTTTCTAAAAATTTTTGATAAATCTCATTTTTTGAAACTTTTCTATCTTTTGCAATTTGTTTAATA
>CANRCF010000007.1 GCA_947629045.1 uncultured Clostridia bacterium
AAATGAAGCAGTAAAAAATGACATATCTAGTATAGGAGAATTAGAAGATATATTACATGAAACACAAACAGGAATAATAGTAGAAAGAGTACAAGATGCAAATCCGGGAGAATTAGAAGTAGATGCTTCAGATAGAAATTTATTTACAATAAATAGTATAGAGGATTTAGTAGTATTTTCACATAATGTAACAAGTGGTGAAAATAATTATAAAGATAAAACTGTAAAATTAGGTTTAAGCTTAGATTTTGCATCAACAAAATCATATGTAGATGCAAATAGGACAGATTATGGAAAATATGGGTATGATGGAGAATTAAAGAAACTACTAAATGAAAGTGGATTTATTCCAATAGGAACACAGGAAGCATTAAGTGAAGAAGAACATCCTAAAAAAACTTTTCATGGAACTTTTGATGGAGATGGTAATATTATATACAATTTAAGAATAAGCAAAGAAGAAATATTGGAAACAACTATGCAGTTTGGTGTTGGAATGTTTAGCTTTAATTATGGAACTATTCAAGACTTAGGTGTTGAGAATGCTAATATAGATGCTAATATAGAAAATAAAGAATGGAGCTGGGTAGGAATTATAGCTCATCAGAATTGTTCCGGAGCTATAATTAGTAGGTGTCATGTATCTGGAAAGATTGTTGGTACTGTTGGAAATTGCGATATTGGTGGCTTAGTTGGTGGAAATGGTGGGAAAATTTATGATAGCTATAGCGATGTTGATATAACGATATTGGGTAATAGGAATGCTATAAATGAAGGATTAATTGCTGGTTCATGTAATTCAGGTGGTACAATAAAAAATGTCTATTCCAAAGGTACTATTTACCATAATAATATTAGTAAGAACTGGGACGTACACGTTGGATTAGGCGTAGGAACAAATTCTGGAAATATAGAGAACTCATATGCCGTAGATAAGATTAAGATCGATGTAGATAAAGTTCAAGGTATAACTGTTCGCACATTTGGTTGGAACGGTACTGAACATTCAATTGCATCAAATTGTTATTATCTAGATAGTAGTATTGATGAAGAATGGAATAAAGAAAATGTTCATATTGATATCAATTCTGATTATGCGACAGTTGAAACAGAAGAATTTATGAAAAGTGAAGATTTTGTTAATTCATTAAACGAAGGACAAGAAGGAAATCCATGGAAACAAGACACAAATAATATAAATGACGGTTACCCTATATTAAGTTGGCAACAATAATTGTAATATATAAAAAAATGAATGAGGCAGATTATATATGCCTCATTTTTGTACTTGTAAATAAAATATACATAAGGAATTTACGGAAAATATCATATAAAAATCTAATATCTTACTTTAAAATGCGAACTTGATAATCGCGTTTAGACTATTTCCATCTTCGCTTTTCATTATAACAAAATGGCTATCATCTTCTTTCGTATAAAAAGAGCAAACTGTATTACCAAGTTTAGCACCAGTTTTATACATTATTTCAAATTCATTTGCTTCGCCTAAGCTATAAACATTTTCAGGCAAAGTTTCATATGCATAATCTAAATAATATAGGTTATGCATATGTTCATTTACGTCAATATCACGTCTTAAAACTTTAAATGTAAAATTAGGTGTATCATTTAAAATAGGTTGTTTTAATTTTGCTATATCTGTTTCATTAAACACACTTTTTTCTTCACATTCATATAAATTTAAAATATCATCTGTAATTTTTGTAATACCATTTTGTTTAATATCAATTAAAGCCCATTTAGAACTTGCAATACATAGTAAATTTCCATCTTCATCGTAAATTTCAAAATCACGCAAAGTAGAAAAACGATTACAAGCTCTAGCCCAAGTTTTTACAGTTACCATTGAATTATAGCAAACTCTTTTGAAAACCTTAACCTTCCAATGAAGCAAAACCCAAGTAAGATGAGTTTGTTCAATTTGATTTATTCCAAGTCCAACATTGTTAGAATGTACGCAACCTATATTTTCTAATAAACTTAAAATTCCATGATTTGAAAGCATATTAGTGCTTCCAACATATTCCAAATCCACCATATATTTTTTCTCTAAAATAGCCATTTTTTAATACCTCTTTTTAAAAATTGTTTTCTAGAAGTGAATTATATCAAAAAAAATTAAGTTAGTATAGTTTTTATAAAAAATATTGACAAAAAATATAAAAATATAAAATTTATATATACTTAAATTTTCAAATTATGAAAATATTTTGTATAAAACTATAAAAATTCTCCATCTTAATAGTATGGAGGATTTTTCATGTTTAGGAAAAACAAACTAGAAAAGCAATTATTAAAAAATCTAGAACAAATAAATAATACATTAACCAAAAACAATATATTAGAATTTACAGAGTTATTAGGGAATAAAAAACAATTGCTAATACGAAACTTAATGACAGGAATTTCAAAGGGTATAGGTATTGGAATTGGTTTTACTATTTTAACTGCAATTCTAGTAATAATACTTCAAAAAATTGTAACTTTAAATATTCCAGTTATAGGAGATTATATTGCAGATATTATAGAAATTGTGCAAAATAGATAAATAGGAAAAAATAAAAAATCTTCAATTCCTATTTATTTTTTTCCAAACTTTATATATAATGTAACAAACAAGAATATAATATTAAAATAAAAATAATATAAAGGTGGAAAAATAATGAACTTAGCAAACAAATTAACTATTTTAAGAATTCTTTTAGTACCAATCATGGTAATAATCCCGTTTTTAAATATAGAAGGAGATTTGTGGGGAATACCAATCACATATATAGTAATAGACGTAATCTTTATAATTGCTGCAATAACAGATAAGTTAGATGGTTACATAGCAAGGTCAAGAAATCAAATAACAACATTTGGAAAATTTTTAGACCCAATAGCAGACAAAATAGTAGTAATAACTGCAATGGTTATGCTTGTAGAATTTAATCATTTGCCAGCTTGGATTCCAATTATAGTTATATTTAGAGAATTTGTTGTATCTGGTTATCGTTTAATTGCAGTAGAAAAGAACGGAAAAGTAATTCCTGCAAACATGTGGGGAAAATTAAAAACTGTAACTCAAATGGTAGCAGTTATCTTTGCGTTTATTGATCCAAATGCTTATGGAACAATATTTAATGGCACATTAACAGGCTACGAATTTATTATAAATTTATTAGTTACAATAATAATGAGTGTTTCAATAGTTGCAACAATATTCTCAGGTTGGGAATACATAAAAGGTGGAAAAGATTTATTTAAAAATTCTATGTAAAATATATATAATATTATGTTTTTTTCACTACAAAAACATAATATTATATATCTGTAATGAATTTAAATAAATTTAAAAGGAGTAAAACATGGATAAAGAGCAAGCGAAAAAAAGAGCAGAAGAGCTAAGACCACTATTAAAATATTATACACAAAAATATTTTGATGATGAGCAGGTTGTAAGCGATTATGAATATGATATGTTAATGCGAGAATTAAAGCAAATTGAAAAAGAATTTCCAGAGCTTATTACAGAAGATTCTCCAACGCAAAGAGTTGGAAGTAGTATAAAGAAGGGTTTTGAAAAGGTTACACATGAGGTACCACTTCAAAGCCTTCAAGATGTTTTTAGTTTTGAAGAAGTAGAAGAATTTGATGAAAAAATGCAAAAAGCAGCAGAAGAGTTTGGTAGACCCTTAGATTATGTAGTAGAAACTAAAATAGATGGTTTATCTTCTGCAATAGAATATAGAGACGGAAAATTGGTAAAAGGCGCTACAAGAGGAGATGGCTTAGTTGGTGAAGATGTAACCGACAATATTAGCACAATAAAAACTGTGCCAAAAACTTTAAATGAGCCAATTTCAATTACTGTTCGTGGTGAGGTTTTCATTGGAAAAGAAGATTTTGAAAAATTAAATGAAAATAGATTATTAGATGAACAAGAACAATTTGCAAATGCAAGAAATGCAGCAGCAGGCTCACTTCGTCAGCTAGATAGTAAAATAACTGCTTCAAGACCATTAAATATTTTTATGTTTAATGTACAAAAATGTGATGATATCAATTTTGAAACACATTACGAAAGTTTACTATACTTAGAAAAACTTGGGTTTAATGTAAATCCAGTTAAAATTTTATGCAAGAATATGGAAGAGGTAAGACAAGCTATAGAAGATATTGGAAAAATGAGGGACGAGCTAGACTTTGGAATAGATGGTGCAGTTGTAAAGGTAAATGACTTAGAAT
The DNA here is from genome assembly GCA_947629045.1 of uncultured Clostridia bacterium. Taxonomy (GTDB): domain Bacteria; phylum Bacillota; class Clostridia; order TANB77; family CAG-508; genus CAG-273. Next base: position 4,252 of record CANRCF010000007.1, read on the forward strand.
TAAGAGAAAAAGTAGGAACTACATTTAAAACACCAAAGTGGGCAGTTGCATATAAATATCCTCCAGAAAGAAAAGAAACATTATTAAAAGATATAGTATGCCAAGTAGGTAGAACAGGAGCAATTACACCAATGGCAATATTAGAGCCAGTAAATGTTGCAGGTTCTAAAATTTCAAAAACTACACTTCATAATGAAGATTATATAAAACAAAATGATATACGAGTAGGAGATAGAGTAATTATTCAAAAAGCCGGAGATGTTATTCCTGAGGTAGTGGGTGTAGTAAAAGAAAAAAGAAACGGAACTCAAAAAAAATTTCATATGCCAGAGGTATGCCCTGTTTGTGGTGCACAAGCTGTTAGAGAAGAAGGAGAAGCAGTTTGGCGTTGTATTGGAGTTGAGTGCCCAGCTAAACTTTATAGAAGTATTATTCATTTTGCTTCTAAGGATGCTATGGATATTGAAGGCCTAGGAGAAAATATTATTGGTGAATTAATTGAAAGAAAGCTTATTTCTAACATTGCAGACATCTACAAATTAACTTTTGATGATATTGCATCATTAAAGAAAAATGGTAAGAAGTTTGCACAAAATATGATGAATGCTATTGAAGAAAGCAAACATAAGGATTTATATTGCTTAATTAGCTCTTTAGGAATAAGACACGTTGGAATAAAACTTGCCAAAACTTTAACTAAATATTATAAAGATATTGATGATTTAATGAATAGCTCGTATGAAGAATTAAGAATGATTGATGATGTGGGAGCAATTACAGCACGTACAATTTATGAATTTTTTAAACAACAACAAACTATTGATTTAATTGAAAAATTAAAACAGGCTGGATTGAATATGAAGGCTATAAAAGCAAAACGTTCAAAGAATAAGTTTGATGGAAAAACTTTTGTATTAACAGGTAGTTTGAAAAACTATACAAGGGAAGAAGCTACTAAACTTATAGAAGATTTCGGAGGAAAAACGTCATCAGCTGTTTCTAAAAAAACAGATTATGTATTAGCAGGAGAAGATGCTGGAAGTAAATTAAAAAAGGCAGAAGAATTAGGTATAACAGTTATTTCGGAAGAAGAGTTTATTACTATGATTAGCTAAATTCTAATGGAAGAATAAAATAGTAAAAATATAAAATATTAAAATAATAAAATAATAGAATATTAGAATATTCTATTATTAGCGAATAGTTAGAAAAATAACAATTATGATTTAAAATTTGCATTAAATAAAAACAAAAGGAGAGCAAATGGAAGGAAAATATACATTTAAACAATTTTATCAAAATTTAGAAGATGGTTATCAAATTTATTTTACTTATGTAAGAAATAGATATTTATTATTTAAAACAGCAGATAATTGTTACACACAAAAACTATTATCAGTAGATGAAAAAAATCCACAGCCAAGAAATAGCATGCTTACTTTTAAGCGAGTAAAAGAAATGTTTCCACACATGGAAGATATTGAGTATAAAGTAGGAATAATAGATTAGAAAATATAAATAAAGAATAAAGCCTCAAAAAAGAAAGATTAATAATAAAACTTTAAAAAATAAATTAAGAAAATAAAAAACAATTTGAAAGTTAAAGAAACAATTTGAAAGTAAAAAAATTGCAAATTTATAAAAAATGTGCTATAATAAATTATACAAATTTTTGAAAGGAGTGCTACAACATGAGCACAAACAACGTTAATCGGTTAACTGAGCAGGAGACAGAGTACATGAACGAACAGTTCAGAAACGACGGCCTAAGTGTAGATGGAGGAAGTGTCGAAGGCGATACACTCTATATAGACTTAAAAAATAGGTTAGGCAATTATGCCTTATGTACCAAAAAGGTCAAAGAAGTTCTTCAAAACAGTTTTCCGGATTGCAAGAAAATCATCCTAAACGGCGCTCTTATCATTGGCTAAGTATTCTTAGACAATAAAAAGTCCCTCACAAAGAGGGGCTTTTAAATTTTATATGCAAGTGTTAAATTAGTTATAATTTTCAGGGTTAACATTTACCGTTTCCTGATTTGTGTAAATAACCATACCAGGTTTAGCCTTAGAAGGTTTTTTTACATATTTTATGAGAGTATAATCAACAGGAACATTAGAAGAATGAACAGCCTTACTATAATATGCAGTAATTGATGCACATTTATTTATTGTTTCTTGTGATGGATTTTTGCCGGTTAGTTTGTAAAACAACATGACTTCCATGAATGTCTTTAACGTGAAACCAAATGTCATCTTTATTAGCAATTTTAAATGTTAGTTCATCATTTTGCTTATTATTTCGTCCAATTAGTATTTTAAAATTATCTATAGTGCATGAAATTGGCTTTTCTGCATTGGAATTATTCTTTGAGATTTTTGATTTTTTTGTTTTAGTATTACCTTTATAATTCATCTTATTTTTACTATTATTAAGTACGAAATTTTCTTGAATTTCATCATAAACATTATCTAAATCTTTTGTAGAAACTGCAGATTGTATTTCATAAACAATACTTTCTAAATAATTAATTTCCTTTTCTAGTTCAACTTTTTGTTCTTGAACAATCGAATAAGAATTTTTTAATTTATGATATTTTTTAAAATATTTTTTTGCATTATCATTAGGCAAAATTGATATATCTAAAGGAATATCTATTAAAGCCATATCATTTGAATAGTAATTGTTAAGAGTAATATGACTAATATGCTCTTTTGGAATTTGATACAAGTATGTAGTAAGCAATTCGCCGTATAATTTGTATTTCTCCATATGAGAACATTCTTCCAGCTTATTATTTAAAGTAACTAACTTTTTTTCTATTTTCTTTAATTTGGCAGATATAAAATTAAGTAGACTATTTCTATATGTTAAAAATTGTTCTTCTATTTGCCTTGAAGAGTAGTAATCATCTAAAAAGAAATTAGCTTGTAATGGTTCTTTAGAGCTTGAATAAGATATAGTATAATCGTTATCTAATTTTATTAATTCTACATTATTTAATACTATATTTTCCTTCAAATTTATAATATATTTAGCTAAATTTTTATAGTTTTCTTTGTTAAGATCATCTGACATTTTTAAAGTTTTAATAGTATATTCTATAAAACTTTTACTAATTCCTGTAAAAGTATTAATAAAAAAATCTGATAAGGATGTATTAATAGGCAATTTATTTTCAAGTTCAAAATAATTTGAAATATCGATTTTATTAGAAGTAGGAAATTCATAATATTCATTTGGAAAAATATTACGATTTGCGCCAGTATCAGTGGAAAAATGCTTAATAGCATCAATTATTACGTTAGATTTTCCTAAAAGTAGAATATTGCTATATTTTCCCATAAGCTCTATTATCAATTTTTTATTACATAAAACTTCATTATCATCAGAAAATTCTATTATCATAATTCTTTCTAAACCATTTGTATATATATTAGTAATTTTAGAATTAATTAAATGTTTTCTAAGAAGCATACAAAAGTTAGGAGCAACTGTTGGATTTTCTCTTTTAGAAGTTGTTAAATGAGCACAATAAAAGTTAGAAGAAACATTTAAACAAAGTGCATATTGTAAACCATTTGAATATACACTAAATAAAATTTCATTTTGACTTGGCTGATAAATCTTTTGAACTTTTCCACCAATTAAATGATTTTTCAATTCTTCTACAATAGTATTTAAAACTAAGCCATCAAAAGCCATAAGATCTCCTTTCTTAGAAAAAATATATTTTAATTAAAGTGTAAGTAAAACTTACAATATAACGATAAAATAATACCATATTTTATAGAATTTATCAACTTTTTCAACATTTTCTATTGACAGAAAAAAAGAGAGTAGATATAATAATCCATAGTAATGAAGTGGCTTGCAGGAGGTAACTTTTAGAATGGGCAAAACTGATGTATATTATTCATCAAATCTAAATTATAATGACATATCAGATGAAGATTTAATTACTTTAATTAAATCTGATGATAAATGTGCCCTAGAGCACCTAATAAATCGTTATAAAGGCCTAGTTAACATGAAGGTAGGCAGATATTACATTATAGGTGCTGAAAAAGAAGATATAGAGCAAGAAGGACTAATTGGATTATTTAAGGCAATTAAAAACTTTCAAGCAGACAAACAAAATTCTTTTAAAACTTTTGCAAGTATGTGCATTGAAAGACAGTTAATTACGGCAATTAAAAGTTCAAATAGACAAAAGCATATGCCTCTTAATTCCTATTTATCTCTAAATAGTAGTGCTTATGATAATGAAGAAGACGGGAATAATAGCAATGCAGAATTATTAGAAGTATTAAATACAAATTTAATAGAAGATCCATTAGACACAATTACACAAAAAGAATATTATAAAACGATTGAAACAACAATAAATAATACTCTAAGTGACTTTGAGAAAAAAGTATTAAACCAATATATACAGGGCGAAAGCTATGTACAAATTGCAGAAAAATTAGATACGCCTGTTAAATCTATTGATAATGCTATTCAAAGAATTCGTAAAAAGGCAATTAAGGAAATACTAGATGAGTCAAATTAGTATGCTTCTATAGCTCAGTAGGTAGAGCACAGCCATGGTAAGGCTGGGGTCGCCGGTTCGATTCCGGCTGGAAGCTCCAATGACATATATACAAGGGGATGAAATATTTAAAAATGGAAACAAAAGGAAAATGCACAAACAAATCAAATGTTATTAAATGGTCTATTTTAGTTTCAATTTTGGTAGTAGCTATTATTGGTTCTGGAATTGGTGTAGTTATTGCAAACCATTTAAAAAAATCAGCATTAACAAGTGCAGCTGGTGAAGAAAACATAATTGAAAGCTCATCATTAGAAAATTTTGAAGCTGTAGAAAATAAAACAGAAGAGGAACTAAAAGAGCTTAATGAAAAGGAAATAAAAAAATCTGAAAATAAACAAAAAAATAATAGCTCTACAAAAAAATCTAAAAACAAATATTACATTAAAGTAAATTATGGCGCACAAGTAGTTACAGTATATACTTATGATAGTAAAGGAAATTATACAGTTCCAGTAAGAGCAATGGTATGTTCTACAGGAACTGAAACACCTAGATCTGGCGTATATAAAACACCTGTTAAAATGGTATGGTGTCATATGTTTGGAGATGTGTGGGCACATTATTGTACACAGATTGTTGGCAATATATTATTCCATTCAGTACCATTCTTAGAAAAAAATAACCATACATTAGAATATTGGGAATATGATAAATTGGGCACAAAGGCATCAATGGGATGTATTAGGTTAACTACAAGAGATGCAAAATGGCTTTTTGACAATGTACCAGCAGGAACATCAGTTGAATTTTATTCAAGCTCTAATCCAGGTCCTTTAGGAAAACCATCTGCACCAAAAATTTCAAGTGCACCATCATATTTAAGAGGATGGGATCCAACAGATCCAGATCCTAATAATCCTTGGATAAAATACAATTCACAAAGTGAAAATACCAGCAAAAATGAAGCAAATACTCAAAATCCAAGCGTAAATAATACAGAAAATAATCAAAGCAGTGGAAGTAGTTCAAATGTAGAAAATAATCAAGGAAGCATAAATGATACAAATACTGAAAACAACCAAGGCGGTGGAAATACTTCACAAGGCGGAAACATAGAAAACAATGAAACTACTGGTGGAAATAACCCAAATAGTGGGTCTACAACCGGTGATAGTGGAAACACTAATAGTGAAGTAACAGGTGGAAATAGTCAAAATAATGAAACAGCAGGAGGAAACACTAACAACGAAGCAGTAGATGGAAATGATACAAATACCGAAAACAATCAAAATAGTGAAAGCAATACAAATACTGAAAATAATCAAAGTAGTGAAGAAAATAAAAATAATGAAAATAACCAAAGCGATGGAGACAATACCCAAGGCGAAAATGTATAAAACAAGTGATTTAATTTGAAATATAGGAGGAAAAATGCATCATGAGAATGGGAATAGTAGGACTTCCAAACGTTGGAAAGAGTACTTTATTTAATGCAATAACAAAAGCTGGTGCAGAATGTGCAAATTACCCATTTTGCACAATAGAGCCAAATGTTGGGGTGGTTGCAGTACCAGATGAAAGACTTGATAAATTAGCAGAAATATATCATCCAGAAAAAGTTACACCAGCAGTAATTGAATTCGTAGATATCGCTGGATTAGTGAAGGGCGCTAGCCATGGAGAAGGATTGGGAAACAAATTCTTATCGCATATAAGAGAAGTTGATAGTATAATAGAAGTAGTAAGATGCTTTGAAAATAGCAATATAGTGCACGTAGACGGAGGAATAAATCCAATACGTGATATTGAAACAATTAATTTGGAATTAATATTTGCAGATATGGAAACAATAGAAAAAAGACTTGATAATGCTAAAAAGAAGCTAAAAGCAGATAAAAAATATCAAGAAGAAATAGATTTGTTAGAAAAAATCAAAAAATGCTTAGAAGAAGGAAAACCAGCAAGGTCACTTAATTTAAATGAAGAAGAAAGATTACTTATTAAAGATTCTTTTTTATTAACAATGAAGCCAATATTATATGTAGCAAATGTTTCAGAAGAGCAATTATCACAAGCAGAAAATGATAAATATGTCAAACAAGTAGTAGAGTATGCAAAAAGTGAAAACGCAGAAGCAATTGCACTTTGTGTAAAAATAGAAGAAGAACTTGCAAGTTTAGAAGAAGCTGAACAAAAAGAAATGCTAGGTGCTTTAGGGTTAGAAGAATCTGGCTTGGACAAAGTAATAAAAGCAAGTTATGATTTGTTAGGATTGATGTCATTTTTAACAGCAGGAGAGCCAGAAGTAAGAGCATGGACAATACAAAAAGGAACAAAGGCTCCAAAGGCTGCTGGAAAAATTCATAGCGATATAGAAAGAGGATTTATAAGAGCTGAAATTGTTTCTTATGATGACTTAATTAGAGAAGGTTCAATAAACAACGTAAAAGAAAAAGGATTAATGAGGTCAGAAGGAAAAGATTACATAATGCAAGACGGAGATGTGGTAGTATTTAGATTTAATGTGTAAAAATAACGAAATTTAAATGGTAAAAAATTAAATGTTTAAAATTAAAAATACATTAAAAATGTTGAAATATGACTAAAATTTAAATTTAAAGTAAAAATATGAAAAAAATATTATAAAAAATAGCAAAAAAACTTGACTATTTAAAAATGTAAGTATAAAATATCAATAAATAAGAAATCTATGTATAAGTTTTATTATTTTTAGAGATAATAAAAATAAATACATCAAAAGAAAAAAGGAGATAAAAAAATGAAAAATCAAAAAATTACTTTAGTATTTGTATTAATAGCAGTATTTTTATTAATTATGACAGGTTTAGTACAAGCAACAAATAATTCACTACAAATAGAATTACCACCAGATGCTAACAATACACAACAAACAAACGTAGAAAACAACAACCAAGTACAAAATAATGTACCAACTAATAACACTGCTTTACCAACAAACAATCAAACAGGTGCAACAAATAACACATTACCACAAACAGGTGTAACAGAAGATGCAACATTATTTGTATTTATTACAATTTGCGTTATATCAGCAATATATGCATTTGTAAAAATTAGAAATTATAAAAATGTTTAATTAGTTAATTTAATAATAAAATATTTGAATAAAAACTGCAGAGGATTTCTACAGTTTTTATTTGTATTTATATTTTATATTTTTTATTTTTTATTTATTATTTATTATTTGTTATTTATTATATTTTATTTATTATTTATATGCTTTAGCTTTAATAATTGTTCTTTTTCCATTTACATTATTGCATGTAAGTAGAGTAATAACCTTCTCGTTTCCAACATCTTGATTTGTACAAGAAAGATCATTAATGTTAACTTCATATTTATCAAAAACTACATATTCAACTTTAATGCCTTTTAAATCGTATATATCTATTATATCATTTTTAGATAATCGATTTAATTTACTAAAAAACCTGTTATCTACATAGTTATGTCCAGCAATACATAAATTTCCATATTCGTTCGGCATAGGCCCTGCAAATCTGCATAATGAAATTTTTAAAAGTTCTTTATTACTTTCAGATAAAATTGGATAATTTAAATTTATTTTATCAATACATAACATTCCTATAACAAATGGATTTTCTATTACATTAGAACTTTCTATATTTGAAAAATCGTCATAATCCTCCAAAGAGGTAGCTTCGATATCAGGCGTGCTTAATGCATTATTTTGATATAATGTAGTTAATGTATAATTTTTTAAAAGTAGTTTTGATAATTTTTCTTTTTCACTATTTTCATAAAAATGATAAATTAAAACAAAAATAAAAATAACTGCAAAACTAAGTGAAATAAAAAATTGAATTCGATATTTGTTTGTATTTTTAATTTTTTTGTCAGTTTTCCACGTATTTTCTTCGCTCATGATATTGTTAGATGCTATAATCTGATTCATAATACCACCTTATAAACTATAAATTTATTCTTCTTATTTAGTATTAACCTTCTAAATAAAAATATTTATAAAAATTTTACTAATTTTTTTCAAAAAAAGATGTAAAAATAGATAATCTATGATAGAATACAAATATAAAATTTGATTTAAGGAGAGTGGATATTATTGCCAAGTTTAAAGTATAAAAGAGTTTTACTAAAGTTAAGTGGAGAAGCATTAGCAGGAGAAGATAAACACGGAATAGATGCTAAAACGATAGGAAAAATTTGCGACAAAATTAAAGAATTAATAGATTTAGGTGCAGAGGTTGCAATCGTAGTTGGCGGAGGAAATTTTTGGAGAGGAAAGTATGGCTCTGAAATGGAGAGAACTACATCTGACTATATGGGAATGCTTGCAACTTGTATGAATGGGTTAGCACTTCAAAATTCATTAGAAGCAAGAGGTGTTTACACAAGACTTCAAACAGCAATTGAAATGAGAGAAATTGCAGAACCATATATAAAAAGAAAAGCAGATAAACATTTAAGCAAAAAAAGAGTAGTTATATTTAGCTGTGGAACTGGGAATCCATATTTCACAACAGATACGGCAGCAGCTTTAAGAGCAGCAGAAATTAATGCAGAAGTAATATTAGTAGGAAAAACAATAGATGGTGTATATTCTGATGATCCAAAAATAAACAAAGATGCAGTAAAATATGACAAAATTAGTTATTTAGATATTTTAAACAAAAATTTAAAAGTAATGGATTCTACTGCTACATCTTTATGTAGAGACAATAACATTCCATTAATAGTATTTGGAATAGATAATCCTGATAATATGGTAAAAGCTATATTAGGAGAAAAAGTAGGAACAATTATAGAGAACTAGTAATCGTTAAAAAATATCAAATCATAACATTAAATAATTAAAATACATAGAAATTATAATTTAAAAAAATAAGAGAAAGGAGAGTATAACCTACTTAAATAATATAAAATTAAAAAGTAAGAATAATTATTAAAGGTTATACAAAATAAAAAAATGATGAATAGTATTTTCGAAGAAAAAATGGATAAAACAATAAGCGTTTTTAGAGAAAGCTTATCAGAAATTAGAGCAGGTAGAGCAAATCCTGCAATTTTAAATAAAATCACAGTAGATTATTATGGTGTACCAACACCTATAAATCAAGTAGCTGGTATTTCTGTACCAGAAGCAAGAATGATTTTAATACAACCATGGGATATGAGTTTATTAAAAGAAATAGAAAAAGAGATATTAAAATCAGATATTGGAATAAATCCAAATAATGATGGAAAAGTTATAAGATTAACTTTCCCAGAACTAAATGAAGAAAGAAGAAAAGAAATAGTAAAAGACATTAGAAAATTAGCTGAAGATGCAAAAGTAGCTATTCGTTCTATTAGAAGAGATGCAATAGATGAAGCAAAAGAAAAAGAGAAAAAATCTGAAATAACAGAAGATGAATTAAAAAATGAAGAAGATCAAATTCAAAAATTAACAGATAAAAAAGTAGAAGAAGTTGATAAATTATTAGAAGCAAAAGAAAAAGAAGTTATGAGTATATAGTTTATAATCTATTTATTAAAAATAAAAAATTACAAGTATTTAATTTATATAAGAATAGAATAATAAAAAGTTAAATAGAATTATTTAGTAAAAAGAAAGGAATACCAAATGGAGGAAAAACTATTACCACAGCATATTGCAATTATTATGGATGGCAATAGAAGATGGGCAAGAGAAAGAAATTTAGAAACAAAATTAGGACATAAAGAAGGTGCAGAAAACTTAAAAAGAATTGCAAAATATGCAAATAAAATTGGCATTCGATATTTAACTGTGTATGCTTTTTCAACAGAAAATTGGAAAAGAACTAAAGAAGAAGTAGGAGCGCTTATGCTATTACTTCAAAAGTATGTAGAAGATTTCCTAACTGACAAAAATATGGATAACATAAAAATAAATATTTTAGGAGATATTTCTAAATTAGATTTAGGTTTGCAAAAAAGTATACAAAGAATAGTAGAAAAAACAAGTTCAAATACAGGGCTTACTTTAAACATTGCATTTAATTATGGTGGTAGAGATGAAATTGTAAAAGCAGTACAAAAAATATCTACAAAAGTTAAAAATGGCGAGTTACAAATAGATGAAATTAATGAAGATTTGGTTTCAAACTCTCTTTATACAGCAGGTCAGCCGGATCCAGACCTTTTAATAAGACCAGGCGGAGAGCAACGAATTAGTAATTATCTTCCTTGGCAATTAGCTTATACAGAATTTTTATTCATACCTAAATATTGGCCAGATTTTACAGAAAAAGATTTGGATGATGCTATTTTAACTTTTGAAAATAGAAATCGCAAATTTGGAGGAAAATAGATTTATTTAGAATAAATGCAAATAAATTAAATATTTGAAAGTAAAAAAATAAATGATATTTAACTTTATAATAAAAACATAAATAAAAACTTCAAACAAATGAGAACAAATTTAAAAAACAGAGAGGAATAAAAAATGAGTTTTAAGAGAGTTGTATCAGGTTTAATCCTATTTCCAATAGTAGCAATTATAATGGTATATGGAAATAAATATGTGGTAGATTCTGTGATTGCGGTAATTGCTGTTATGAGTATACATGAATTCTATAAAGCCTTCTATACAAGCAATAAAGCAAAACCAATCACATGGCTCCGGTTATATTGCAGCAGCAACAATTTCTATAATACATGTATTTCCAAAACAAATGCTACTAATGATAATTGGAATTTTAATACCTACTATTATATTAATTTTATTTTTACATACAATATTTAGTAAATTAAAAATAAATATAATTGATATGTCAGTTACACTTTTTGGAATTTTCTATATTGCAATATTTTTAATGTTCATATCAATAATTAGGGAAAATTTAGAAAACGGAAAATTTTTAATCTGGTATCTATTCTTTGCGGCATGGGGAACTGATATATTTGCATACATAATAGGCAAAAACTTTGGAAAACATCATTTTACAGACATTAGCCCAAACAAAACTATAGAAGGTTGCATTGGAGGAATAATAGGAGCAGTTATTTTAGTAACACTTTATACTGTGGCTTGTCAATATATCTTCCATGTAGAATTTAATTATATAATTGTTATTTTAATTTCACTTGTACTTAGTGTACTTAGCCAAATTGGAGATTTATCAGCATCAGCTGTTAAGAGGTACACTGGAATTAAAGATTTTAGCAACTTAATTCCTGGGCATGGTGGAATGTTAGATAGAATTGATAGCATCGTGTTTATTGCACCTTTTGCATACTTCTTGTTCATGCTATTAGTATAAAAGCATATTTATAAATTTTATTTATATTTTCTATTATATATTTTTTATGACTTGCTGTCGTCGCACAGAATAATGAATTAATAAATATTGTTATCTAACTAAACAATATTTTCTAAGTTTAAATGATTAAAATGCTCCTTCAAACTGCGCGTCATTGCAAAATATATAATAGAAAATAGAAAATATAAAATATAAAATGATTAAGTCAAAAAAGGAGAGACAAAATTGCTAAGTTTTATTATAGCAGCAATAAAAATAATTATTATTTTAGGACTTCTTGTATTCATACATGAAGGCGGACATTTTTTAGTTGCAAAACTATGCAAAATAAAAGTTAATGAATTTGCAATAGGCTTTGGACCAACAGTATGGAGAAAACAAGGAAAAGAAACTAAATATGCATTAAGACTAATTCCATTAGGTGGATTTGTTAATATGGAGGGCGAAGAAGAACGCTCTGACGCAGAGGGTTCTTTTAGCAAAGCAAGTATTCCTAAAAGAATCGCAGTTGTAGTAGCAGGTGGACTTGTAAATATTATATTTGCCTTAATTGTGTATTTTATTTTAATGAGTTGTACAGGAAATAATATTTCTACAACAATAGATTCTACAATTCCTGATACAGAAGCAAGTAAGGTTGGTATTGAAGCAAATGATAAAATTGTAAAGGTAAATGGAAAAACTATTCATTATAAAACAGATTTAGATAATGCACTTAAAAAATGTAATGGAAGCGAAATAGAAGTAGTTGTAGAAAAGCCTGATGGAACAAAACAAACCTTTAACTTTAAACCAATAGAAGAAAAATATAATTACACAGGAATTGCCATTTCAAATAGTGGAGATGAAAAAACAAAAGTTACAGCACTTTACCCTAAGAGCCCAGCACAAGAGCAAGGCTTACAAGTAAATGATATTATAGTTTCTATAAATGGAATAGAAGTAGAGGGCGATGTTCAAAAATTATCTTCAGAAATAAGTAAGGTAGTTGGAGAAAAAATAGAATTAGAAGTAAAAAGACAAGAAGAAATAGTTAAACTTGAAATAAATCCAGAAGTTCGTTCAAATTATTATTTAGGTGTTTATATGAAAATGGCAGAAAACAACCTAGGAAATAATTTATATTATGCTGTTTTTGAAACAGGAGAATTTGCCTTTTCTATAATAGATAATTTAAAATTATTATTTACTGGAAACGTTACAATAGACCAAATGATGGGACCTGTCGGAATAGGTGGCGTAGTTGCAGAAACAAATGGCTTAGCAGATTTTATTTATATACTAGCATTAGTTTCTATTTCGCTAGGATTTACTAATTTATTACCATTCCCACCATTAGACGGAGGAAAAATAGTATTATTAATAATAGAAGCAATAAGAAGAAAACCCTTAAATGAAAAGACTGAGATTACAATTCAAATGGTTGGTTTTGCAATTTTAATTGGACTATCTATTTTGGTAACTTATAATGATATTTTGAGGGTATTCTAAGAAAATGTTAGAAGATTATAAAAAAACTGTATTGACAACCACTTGAAAATATAGTATAAAATAAATAATCAAAAGAAAAATAGGAGAAAACAGATGAAATTAGAAAATGCTTGTGGCTCTAGAGAGAGAGAGAGAGAGAGAGCCGTAATTTAAATAAAAAAGAAATTAAGCTATTTGGAATAATAGCTAATGTTTTAGTAGAAGAAAAAAATAATAAAGAAGTAAATAATTTAAGAGATATAAATAATAAGAAGGATAGACTATTTTATAAAAATAAAGTAGCCTGTCCTTTTTGTTGTTTGTAAATGAATAACTTGTGATTATTAGTTTTTTTCAAAAAATGAAGAAAAATTATGTTAGATTTTAATATTTTATTCTTTGAAAATATGACTTTAATTAGCAAAGTTTAAAAGAATAAAAAATATATAAGAATTATAAATAAAGTAAATTCTATTAAAATTTACAAGACTAAGGAGGAAAAGGTAAAATGAGAAAAAGAAGGGAGAATTTAAGAGAAAATTTTAAAATGCTTGAAGAAAATCAAGAGACTACTAACCGAGGTATAACGCTAATAGCCTTAGTAGTAACAATAGTAGTACTTTTAATTTTGGCATCGGTAAGTATAACGGTGGTATTTGGAGATAATGGAATATTGCAACTTGCAAAAGAGGCAGGAGAAAAAACAAATGAAGCAGTACAAAATGATAAAGAAAACATAGGAAATGCAACAAATTATATTAAATCATTAAGTTGGGACACTACAAAAGTAACAGCAGTAACAACAAAAGATGGAGCGATAGTACCAGTACCAAAAGGATTTGTAGGCTCTGAAGTAGACGGGGAAAATACAATAAAAGATGGCTTTGTAATATATGAGGGAGACAGTGCTGTAACAAATGAAAATGTAGATACAAGTAAAGCAAGAGAAGAAAGAAATCAATTTGTATGGGTACCAGCAGATGGCGTGAACTTGGAATATAAACAAGATAAAGAAACATGGAAAGAAGAAGAAAGTGATGATTACAATGATTATAACGATTGGTGGGACGAAGAAGAAATTGATTTTAGAAAAGAAAGTGTAAAAAAATATGGAGGATTTTACGTAGCAAGATATGAAGCTGGAGTGCCAGGGAGTATAGAATATGGTGAAGAAACTAATTATAAAGGAGAATCAAATCTAGCAAATAGAAATAAATCAGCTGACCAAGTAACAAAAGAAAATTTACCAGCATCAAGGAAAGGATTACAAGCATGGAACTATGTAAGCCCAACAAATGCAAAGGATCTATCAGAGAATATGTATGCAGATAGCACATCAGTAACAAGTAGATTAATAGATTCATACGCATGGGACACAATTTGTCGTTGGTTTAGTAATAGTGGCATAAATGTGACAGATAGCACCTCATGGGGAAATTATACTGATGCAGACTCAGGAGAAAACGTAAATGGATTATATTCAAAGCATGAATTAGCAAAAGGTGGATGGCCTCCAACAGACAATGATGGGAATTATGGAAGAGGTAAAGTAAGTTTTGAAGCAAGAGATCGTACAGCAGGAAAAATAGATATATACGAGTTAGCAACAGGAATATCAGAAAGAAATAAAGCAAAGAACATATATGATTTTGCAGGAAATATGTGGGAATATACAACAGAGGTGAGTGAAAATACGGGTTTTGTTGTTCGTGGTGGTAGCTTCACTGGTCCGGGTGGACTAATACCGGCAAGTTTTCGAGATTATGCGACGATTGAAGAAGTGGGTAAGTCACGTTGGGGATTTCGTGCCGTGCTTTACCTAAAATAGTGACTGAAAATTTACAAAAATATAAAGATAAATTAATATGCAGAAAGTGGCAAAGAAAAATGTCGTTTTTCGAGGTTGAGTAAGTGGTAAAATGAGACTGTATAATATAGTGTGTTAAATATAAAAGGCTACTTAGAAGAAAAATCTTTTTAAGTAGCTTTTTGTATTGTAAAAAAATGCAAAAAATCGTCGAACGATTTTTCTTGCAATATAATAAAATTTGTGATTTAATAATACAAATTGCAGTTTGCAATAGATTATTTTTTTAATATTTTATATATTTAAGTTTATTTAAAAGTCATTTTAATTTATTTTAGATTTGTTTTATTTATCTAAATTTAATTTAAAAATTAAATTTAAAATTTATTCTTAAAAAAATCCAAAGTAAAAATTTAAAATCTTAAAAATTTATTCCTTAAAGAAAAATCCAAATTAAATATGAAGATAAAAAATGGAAGGAGGCAGTAGTTAAAATTATATATTGCAAACTAGCAGTTTAATTTATAAGTGAAAGAAGGTAAGGAAAATTTTAACTGAAAAGAAATTATTATCTCCAAAAATAGATGTAGTATTTCAAGTATTATTTGGAGAAGTAGGAAGCGAAAGAATAACTAAAAGATTTTTAGAAAGTATTTTAGAACAAAAGATAGATAGTATAGATTTAAGCAAAAATCAAATATTAAGGCGAGAAAAAGTACTAGACAAGCTAGGAATATTAGATGTAATAGCAACAATAAATGGAAAAGAAAAATGTAATATAGAGCTACAAATAGAACCAGAAAAAACAATAAAAGAAAGAATACTATACTATTGGAGCAGGGTGTACAGTAAGCAAATAAAAAAAGGAGATGACTATGAAAATTTACAAAAAACGATAGTAATATTAATAGCAGATTTTAAAGTTGAAGGATTAGAAGAACTAGAATACATAACAAAATGGAAAATAATAGAAGAAAAAAACAGAAAGTTAATATTGACAGATAAATTAGAGTTGATTATAATAGAATTGCCAAAGATAATAGAGGACGAAGCAAGAAGTGAGTTAATAGACTGGTTATCATTTTTGGAAAATCCTAAATCAGAGAGGGTGAAGAAAAAAATGAAAGAAAATGAAGAATTAAATGAAGCAGTAAATAAGCTAGAAGAAATGAGTGAAGATGAATATTTAGAAAGAATAGCAGACTTAAGGGAAAAGAAGATATTAGATGAAAATACTAGATTACATGAAAGTTATAACAAAGGAATAACAGAAGGAGAATTAAAAAACAAAAAAGAAACAGCAAAGAAAATGTTAGAAGAAAATATAGATATAGAAATTATTATTAGGATTACAGGATTAACTAAAGAAGAAATCATGCAAGAAAATTAGCAATCATAGTAAGTGTAAAATTAATGTGGGCAAATACCTACATTAATTTTTTTTATTTCTCAATAATATTAAATTGGGTAATTGTGATTTCCTAATTTAATAAAACATTTAACATAATGTCATTCATAGTAAGATAAAAATTTACAAACTTTTATAATTTCAATTTACTTTTTTATTAAAAAATGATATAAAATATTTATCAAAATTAAAGTATTTTTGAAAAAAGTTAAACACAATGAAAAGTCAAATTTCACAACAAACAAAAGGAGAAATACAATGGAAGAAGTTACTGTGTTAAAGACTGTAAAACAAGTTTTTAAAGATTATAATACAAACAGTTTTGCTTTAAGTGAAGGCAAAGTTGCTTGTATTAATGTGTATAAAAAAACTGGTACTTTGGAAATAAAGCTAAAGGCTGCTTCTTCTATTCCTGTAAAGGATTTATTAGAGTTTGAAAAATATTTAAGCAAAAGATTCGCTTTTAAAGAGATTGAAATAAAGATTGAAAACGAAAGTAAAGATGAAAATGACGATATATCTAGTAAAATTAAAAGTGAGTGGCCATATATTGTAGAATATATGGCATATAAGCATCCTTTAACAAAAGCTTTATTAAAAGATAGCATAGTGGAAATAAATGAAAATAAGCTTACTGTAAAGCTTGCAAGAAAAGGACAAGCTATTTTATCTGCAAGAGGCTTTGAGAAAATATTAGAAACTAAGCTTGATGATTTATATTCAAAAAAATATATTGTTACATATAAAGAAGAAATTACAGAAGAAATGCTAAGAAATTATGAAGAATATGCAAAAGAGTTAGAAAAACAAGCAGTTTTATTAGCTCAAACTGAGGCGCAAAGAGAAGCTGAGCAAAGAGCAAATGATGCTTTAATAGAAGAAGGTTCAAATAGTTTTTCTAATAATAGTCAAAATAATTCTTCAAATGGTAGCTTAAATAATAATTCAAATAATGCTTCAAATAGCTCTTCAAACGGACAAGGTGGAGGGCAAAATGGCTCATCAGGTAATGGTGGCTCTAATGGCTCAAATAATGGAAGCACTGCAAGTAGTGACAATTCATCAGACAAATCTTCTGACTCAAATGAAGAAGAAAATTCACCTTTAATTTTAGGTAGAAGTTTAAAAATAAAAGAAGAATTAAGCAAAATTGCAGATATAAGTGTAGATAGTGGAAAAGTACTAATAGATGGAGAAATTTTAAATACAGATTCAAGAGAACTAAAATCAGGTAAGTTTTTAGTTACTTTTGATGTATATGATGGAACCACGACAATTACTTGTAAAGCTTTTGTTGAGGCAGATAAACATGATAGTATTGTTAAAAGATTAAAAAGCGTTAAGGGTGTGAAGGTAAATGGAAATGCGCAATTTGACCCTTTTGCAAAAGAATTAGGAATAATTGCAAATGTAATTATTGAATCTACTGGAATTAAAAGAGAAACTAGAAGTGATGATGCAAAAGAAAAAAGAGTTGAGCTTCATATGCATACACAAATGAGCCAAATGGATGGAATGACAGCAGTTACAGATTTACTTAAACGAGCTGTAAAATGGGGAATGAAGTCAATAGCAATTACAGACCACGGAGTAGTACAAGCTTTTCCAGATGCACATAAATATTTAGAAAAAGCTAAGCCTGATTTGAAGGTTATTTATGGTGTGGAGGCATATTTAGCACCTGATAAAACACCATCAGTTTCTTTTTCGAGGGGACAAATTATTGAAGATGCAACTTATTGCGTATTAGACTTAGAAACAACAGGTCTTTCTTTTAGAACAGAAAAAATAACAGAAATAGGAATTATGAAGGTAAAAAATCACGAGGTAATAGAAGAATTTAGCACATTTGTAAATCCTGAAAAACCTATTCCTCAAAAAGTAGTAGAAGTAACTAATATTACAGATGAAATGGTAAAAGATGCACCAACTATTGAAGAAGTTTTACCAAAAGTTCTAGAATTTGTAGACGATAGCGTTTTAGTTGCACATAATGCAGATTTTGATATAGGATTTTTAAAACATAATTGCTCTGAATTAGGATTAAAATTAGGAAATACTTATATAGATACTTTGCGTTTAGCAAAAGATTTATTCCCAGAATATAAAAAATATAAATTGGGAATTATTGCTGAAAATTTAGGTATTAAAGTAGAAGTTGCTCACAGAGCTTTAGATGATGTAGATACAACAGTTAAAGTATTTAATATTATGTTAGATATGCTAAAAGGAAAGGGAATATCAACCTTAGATGAGATAGATGAAAAATTAAGTGGAACAGCAGACTATAAGTCACTTCCAACTTACCATGCTATTATTTTAGCAAAAGATTATGTGGGATTAAGAAACTTATATAAACTAATTTCTATTTCTCACTTAGATTATTTTTACAAAAAACCTCGTATTTTAAAATCAATATATAAAAAATATTCTGAAGGACTTATGCTTGGAAGTGCATGTGAAGCAGGAGAGCTTTATAGAGCAATTATTGCAGGAAAAACAGATGAAGAGTTAGAAGAAATCGCTTCAGATTATGATTATTTGGAAATTCAACCAAATGGAAATAATATGTTTATGGTTAGAAATGAAACTGTAAAATCGGTAGAAGATTTGCAAGATATTAACCGTAAAATTGTAGCCTTAGGAGAAAGATTGCAAAAACCAGTAGTTGCAACTTGTGATGTTCACTTTATGGACCCACAAGATGAGGTTTATCGTAGAATTTTAATGGCAGGTCAAGGCTATGATGATGCAGACGAGCAAGCACCATTATATTTAAGAACAACAGAAGAAATGCTAAAAGAATTTGAATATTTAGGAGAAGAAAAAGCTTACGAAGTAGTTGTAACTAATACAAATAAAATTGCAGATATGTGCGAAAAAATAAGCCCAATTTCTCCAGAAAAATGCCCTCCATATATTGAAGGTTGCGAGCAAACAATTAAAGAAATTGCTTATAACAAAGCACATGAATTATATGGAGACCCCTTACCAGAATTAGTACAAACAAGATTAGATAAAGAGTTAAATTCAATTATAAAAAATGGCTTCTCAGTTATGTACATTATTGCACAAAAGTTAGTATGGAAATCAAATGAAGATGGCTACATTGTTGGTTCAAGAGGTTCAGTAGGTTCTTCGTTTGTTGCAAATATGACAGGTATTACAGAAGTAAATTCACTTCCACCACATTATAGATGCCCTAACTGTAAATATTCAGACTTTACAGATTATGGTTATAAAAACGGATTTGATTTGCCTGACAAAGATTGTCCAAAATGTGGTCATAAGCTAGCAAAAGATGGTATGGACATTCCATTTGAAACCTTCTTAGGATTTGATGGAGATAAAGAGCCTGATATTGACTTAAACTTCTCAGGAGAATATCAAGCGAAAGCGCATCGTTACACAGAAGTTATATTTGGAAAAGGAACTACCTTCAAAGCAGGAACAGTAGGTACAGTAGCAGATAAAACAGCTTATGGATATGTTAAAAAATATTATGAAGAAAGAGGCATTCCAGTTAGCAATGCAGAAATTTTAAGGCTATCACAAGGTTGTACTGGAATTAAAAGAACAACAGGACAGCACCCACGGTGGTATTATAGTTGTACCAAAAGGAAGGGAGATATATGAATTTACACCAGTACAACACCCAGCAGATGACCCTAACTCAGACATCATAACAACACACTTTGATTACCACTCAATAGACCAAAACCTATTAAAACTTGATATACTAGGTCATGATGATCCAACCATGATTCGTATGCTATATGATATAACAGGAATTGACCCAACCAAAGTACCGTTAGATGATAAAGACACAATGTCAATATTTGCATCTACTGAAATATTAGGTGTTACCCCAGAGCAAATACATTCAGAAGTTGGAACTTACGGAATACCTGAATTTGGTACTAAATTCGTAAGAGGAATGTTAGTAGATACAAAGCCAACAACATTTGAGGAGTTACTTCGTATTTCTGGTTTATCACATGGTACTGATGTATGGCTTAACAATGCACAAACCTTAATAGAAGAAGGAACAATTAAATTACAAGATGCAATATGTACTCGTGATGATATTATGCTTTACTTAATAAAACAAGGAATGCCACCAAAGCCAGCATTTAAAATAATGGAATTTGTTCGTAAAGGAAAACCATCGGCAGACCCAGAAAAATGGAAAGAATTTGAGCAAACAATGAGAGAATACAATATTCCAGAATGGTATATAGGTTCTTGTAAAAAAATTAAATATATGTTCCCAAAGGCCCATGCGGCAGCATATGTAACAAACGCCTTTCGTATAGCTTGGTTTAAAGTACATAAACCAGCAGCATATTATACGGCATTTTTCACAATTCGTGCAGATGAATTTGACAGCGACATTATGTGTTATGGTGTAGAAAAAGTAAAAAACAAAATGAAAGAAATTGATTTACAAGGAAACAGTGCTACAACAAAAGATAAAAATATGTATGCAATCCTAGAATTAGTTTTAGAGATGTATGAAAGAGGAATAACCTTCTTACCAATTGACCTTTACAAAAGCCATGCTACTAAATTTATAATGGAATCAGATACAGAAATAAGACCACCTCTAAACAGCATTCCAGGTCTTGGAACTGTGGCAGCAGAGGGAATAGATGAAGCAAAAAAAGACGGAAAATTCATGTCAATAGACGATATGAGGCTTCGCTCTAAAATAGGAAAATCTGTAATAGAACTATTGGAAAAAGTAGGTTGCTTAAAAGGCATGAGCCAAAGCAATCAAATGAGCTTGTTTGGGTAAAAATTAAAATAATATAATTAAAATACCCTAAAAATATTATGTTTTTTGCACCTTGCTGTCGCAACATAAAGTTGCTCCAAACGCGCTTCGCTTGAACGCTGCGCGGTGCTACAAACCATAATATTTTTAGGCTAAATTTTATAAAAGGTGATATATATGAATAATACAATACATTTTGAAAATATATTTACAGTGCAAAATATAATTATTTATTTTGTAGTAATTAATATAATTACATTTTTTGTAATGTGGCTTGATAAAAGAAAAGCAAAAATGGGAAAATGGAGAATACCTGAAAATACTTTATTACTTTTAGTTTTACTAGGTGGAGGAATAGGCGGAATAGCAGGTATGTATATATTTAGACACAAAACACAAAAAATGAAGTTCGTAATAGGTTTTCCCGTAATTCTAATTTGTGAAATTATATTGATTTTGAAGATTATATTACATTGAAAAAATAGATTTTCTATATTTAATTAATGAATAATTATCTTCTAAAAATAACTTTGGGTACTTGAAAGTAAAAAAAAGCGTAGTTTAATATACTACGCTTTTCTCTTCTTTACATTTTCCATATCCAAAGGTCACGATTGTCAGTTTTTAGCTCAGGATGCCTCGGATCAAGCTCAATCCTTACTCTGTGAGATTTAAATAGTCTATAAATGTTTTCAATTATAGACTGATACTTATTTATCGCACAAAAGACTAAAGTTTCACAATCCCAGTAGCATGCCATTCCATATTTTTTTGTTATTTCAAAAATTTCATATGGAAGCATTTCATTGCTATACTTTAGGAATACGAAATCTTTGTGAGTAGATATTTTAAAGTCATCAGGTACTCTTCTTATAAGATGCTTCCTTGAATTAACTTTAAAAGCTTTCCGCAAAGGCATAATATCAATTTCTTGGTAAATAAAATCTGGTGATTTAGCCAAGATGATTGACCTTATTTTTTGATAAAACTGAGCTCCTTGTGGTAATTTTGAAGGTAAATCTGAACTCGTTGAAAACGAATATCCACCCCCATTTCCTTCAAGCTGAAACACAACTTCTTCAGATATGCGCGCTATGTCAATCATAGCAAAGTCCCCCTAATAATTATTTCTTTTTGCAGTTTTCCATAAAAGTAATAGAGGAGGAAAAAAACAATAAAGATGTAATATTTATTATACCAGAATTTATGTAAAAGTCAATGGTTATAACAATAACAAATAAATTTTTATATAAAAATACTTGAATAAAAGCCATTTTAGTAATATTTATTTATAATGAGGTATATGTGTATTATAACATTAAAAGAATAGCTAAAATAAATGGAAATATATGTAAAATACAAAAATCGAAAAATAACAATAATAAGTTTTCATAAAATAATAACAAATAATTTTTAAAAGTTATCCACAATTTTTAATGCCTATTTATAGTTATTCACAAAGTTATCCACAATTTCCACAATACTGTGGAAAAATATTTTTTGTAAACCTTTTGTAATTTTTATGTAACATATTTTAAATTTTTGTAAAATAAATGTAATAATTTTGTAATAAAATTTTGTTGTTATTAGAATTTATTTATAGTAAAATATAACAAAAAGTGGAATTAAGCTACTAATATGAATAAGTTAAAAAATAAAAGAAAGGGGAAGTTAGCTTGTTTTTATGCCATAGAAATTAAATGCAGATTAAATGATGAAAAATCAAAAAGCTAACAAATTACAAATGACTAATAAAGAAAGAAAATTTTACAAAGAAAATCTTAATGAAGTATTACACACAACTTTAAATCCCTATGAACCAGGTGTCGTAAGAATACATTTAGTTCCAGCAAAGTATAATCCTTTAAAGTCAAATCCAAGTGTGGTTATATTAAATGGAAAAGACATTTTACCAATTCAATTATCTTGGACAATATTACTTGCAATATTTATTAAAGAAGTAAATTCATTTAATGGAAAAGAGGTTACAGAGGAAGAATTAAAAACTGTTATTCAAAATACTGTTGATAAAGCACTTAAAATATATAAATTGCCAGGAAAAGAAACATTAACAGAAGATTTAAACAGAATTTTATCTGTATTTATTGATATAGCAGAAGGAAAAGAGCCAAAAGAAAAAATAGGTCAATTGCCGATAGGAGTATATGCTTCTCAAATGAAAGCACCACATAGAATGGATTTAATGGTTAGCAGTATGAAAAAAGACGGACATTGGAATTGCAATCAAAAATGTTTGCATTGTTATGCAGCAGGTCAAAATTATGCAGATAAAAAAGAATTGTCAACTGAGGATTGGAAAAAAATTATTGATAAATGTAGAAAAGTTGGGATTCCACAACTTACATTTACAGGTGGAGAACCAACTAAAAGAGATGATTTGGTAGAACTTATAGATTATTCAAAATGGTTTATAACTAGGTTAAATACTAATGGTGTATTATTAACAGAAGAATTATGCAAGAAATTGCATGATGCAAGTTTAGATAGTGTGCAAGTAACTTTCTATTCATCAAATCCAGATGAACACAATAAATTAGTTGGAGCAAATAACTATGAAAAAACAGTTGAAGGTATAAAAAATGCAATTAAAGCAGATTTACCAATAAGCATAAATACACCACTTTGCTTGTTAAATAAAAATTATGTAGAAACTTTAAAATTCCTACATGAATTAGGTGTAAAGTATGTTACTTGTTCTGGATTAATCATAACAGGTAATGCTACAAAGGATGAATCAAAAAATACTCAGCTTTCAGAAGATGAATTATATAGTATCTTGAAAGAAGCATGTGAATACACCAAAGATAATTTAATGGAAATAAGCTTTACATCTCCAGGATGGTTAGAAGAAAAGAAGATAAGAGAGCTAGGTCTTTCTGTTCCTAACTGTGGTGCTTGTTTAAGTAATATGGCAATAGCACCTGATGGCGAAGTTGTGCCTTGCCAAAGTTGGCTAAGTGAAGATGCCGGATTAGGAAATATGCTAACTACAAAATGGGAAAATATATGGAACAGCAGTAAATGTAAAAAGCACAGAGTTTACTCTGCAAAAGGAACTGGAAAATGCCCATTAAAGAACGAAGGAGGTTGCTAAGTTTACTATGAAGAAGAAATACATATTATTAACTTTAATATTCTTATTTTTTATAATTCTAACAATAGGAACAAAAGCATATGCTGCTGATTTAGATAGAATTAAAAATTATACTATAACAGTAGAACCACGAATGAATGATGGTTCATTAGACATTACTTATGAATTAACTTGGGTAGTATTAGATTCAGATACAGAAGGACCATTAGAATGGGTTACAATAGGTACGCCAAATAGTTACTTTGACTCAGCGACAGCTAAAACAAATAATATAAAAAGTATAAAAAAATATAATGGTTCAAATGTAAGAATTGACTTTACAAAAAAATATTATGCAGGAGAAGAAATAACCTTTAGATATTCAATACACCAACCTAATATGTATACAACTTCTGGGAAGAATTGCGAATATAAATTTACACCTGCATGGTTTACAGATATTGTAGTAAATAACATAACAATAAAATGGAATAAAGATCAAGTAAAATCAAGTAACAGTAGCAAAGAAGATGGAAACTATTTAATTTGGAATAAAACAAATTTATCAAAAGGCGCAAAAGTAACAGCAGAAGTTAAATATGAAAAAACTGCATTTACAGGATTAGTAGAAACACAAACGTATAAAGGTAGTAGCTCCGATGGCATAATGTTTATTTTCATTTTTGGTTTAATGATTTTATCAGCAATTTTTTCAATATTTACAGGTAGAAGAAATGGATATTATAGGCATCGTGGTTTCGGTGGAGGATATTATGGTGGTGGCTACTATGGAGGCTGTGTACATAGTAGTTGTGCATGCGCTTGTGCACACAGTAGCTGTGCTCATAGTAGTTGCGCGTGTGCCTGTGCTGGAAGTGGTAGAGCAGGATGTTCAAGAAAAGATTTTTATGGTACAAACTTAACTAGTAAGAAGATTAAAAAGGCTTTTAATTAATAATATTGTTATAAATTTTTCAATATGCAAAAACCTTTTAAAATTTCCACTAAATAACATTGACTTTTACAAACTAATGTTTTATAATCTATATGTTAGAATTTTAATTTAGGGGGCATTATTATAAAATGCAAAACAGTATTATAATAAAAGGTGCAAAAGAACACAATTTAAAAGATATAAATTTAGAAATACCAAGAGACAAATTAGTAGTTATTACAGGGCTTTCAGGCTCAGGAAAATCATCATTAGCTTTTGACACTTTATATGCAGAAGGACAAAGAAGGTATGTAGAAAGCTTATCTTCTTATGCAAGGCAATTTTTAGGCCTAATGGAAAAACCAGAAGTAGAATCTATAGAAGGGCTTTCACCAGCAATATCAATAGACCAAAAAACAACCTCTCGTAACCCACGTTCAACAGTAGGGACTGTTACAGAAATATATGATTATATTCGTTTATTGTATGCACGCATTGGTGTTCCATATTGTCCAAACTGTGGAAAGAAAATTGAAAAACAAACAATAGACCAAATTATAGATAATGTAATGAGTTTAGATGAAGGTACTAAAATTCAAGTATTAGCACCTGTTATTCGTGGAAAAAAAGGAGAATATACTAAACTTTTACAAGACTTTCAAAAAGAAGGTTTTGTTCGTGTAAGAATAGATGGAACTACTTATGAGCTTACAGATGATATTGAAATAGATAGAAAGAAAAAGCATAATATTGACGTAATAGTTGATAGATTAGTTATTAAAGAAGATATTAGAACAAGGCTTACAGAATCAGTAGAAATTGCATTAAAGCACGCAAATAATTTAGTTACTATCGATATTCCGGGAGATAAAGAAATATTATATAGCCAGAATTATGCCTGCCCTGATTGTGGAATTAGTATAGAAGAACTAACACCTAGAATGTTTTCTTTTAATAACCCATTTGGTGCCTGTCCAACTTGTACTGGTATAGGTTATTTGATGAAAATGGATGAAGACTTAATTATTCCAGATAAAAACAAAACACTTTATGATGGTGTAAGAGCTTTTGGTGCTAGTACAATGAAGAAAAATGAAACTATGGCTAAAATGTATTTTGAAAGCATTGGAAAGCATTATGGTGTTGATATTAAAGTACCTATTAAAAAGCTTCCAAGGTGGTTCTTGGAAAAAATACTATATGGTACAGGTGATGAAGTAATTGATTTTGAATATACATCTTATGCAGGAACAAGAAGATTTAGTACACCTTTTGAAGGGGTGCTTCCTACATTAGATAGAAGATACAATGAAACAAAGTCTCAAGGAATGAGGGATTTTTACGAAATGTATATGAGTGAAAGCCCTTGCCAAACTTGCCATGGTGCAAGGCTTAAAAAAGAAAGCTTATCTGTTAAAGTTGGTGGTAAAAACATAAATGAATTAACAGATATGTCAATTGATAAAATAAAGGACTTTTTAAATTCACTAGAATTAAAAAATCAAGAAAAATTAATAGCAGACCAAATTTTAAAAGAACTAAATAAAAGATTACAATTCTTAATAGATGTTGGATTAGATTATTTGACGCTATCAAGAAGTGCTGGAAGTTTATCAGGTGGAGAGGCTCAACGTATTCGTTTAGCAACACAAATAGGCTCTGGCTTAACAGGAGTATTATACATTTTAGATGAACCTAGCATAGGTCTTCACCAAAGAGACAATGACAAATTGCTCGCAACTTTAAAGAAATTAAGAGATTTAGGAAATAGTGTTTTAGTAGTTGAGCATGATGAAGATACAATGTATGCCGCAGACCAAATAATAGATATTGGACCTGGTCCGGGTGTACATGGGGGTAATGTAATAGCCCAAGGAACAGCAGAAGAAATTAAAAAAGTTCCAGAATCTATTACAGGGCAGTATTTAAGTGGTAAAAAGCAAATTACAGTTCCTAAGAAAAGAAGAAAATCTAATGGAAAAGCAATAGAAGTAAAAGGTGCAGAAGAGCACAATTTGAAAAATGTAAATGTAAAATTTCCACTAGGTCAATTCATTTGCGTAACAGGTGTTTCAGGCTCAGGAAAAAGTACATTAGTAAATGAGATATTATATAGAACAGTAGCAAAAGAGCTATATGATTCAAACGAAAAGCCGGGAAAATGTAAAGAGATTAAAGGTATTGAAAATATAGATAAAATTATAAATATTGACCAATCTCCAATAGGTAGAACACCTCGTTCTAACCCTGCAACATATACTGGCGTATTTGACATGATTCGTGATATTTTTGCCTCAACAGAAGAAGCCAAAATTCGTGGATATGACAAAGGAAGATTTAGCTTCAATGTTTCAGGAGGTAGGTGTGAAGCTTGTACTGGTGATGGTGTTCTTAAAATAGAAATGCATTTCTTGCCAGACATATATGTACCTTGTGAAGTTTGCAAAGGAAAAAGATATAACAGAGAAACATTAGAAGTAAAGTATAAGGGCAAAACAATTAGTGATGTTTTAGATATGACAGTTGAAGAAGCATTAGAGTTTTTCAAAAATCTACCTAGAATTAGAAATAAGATCCAAACTTTATATGATGTAGGCCTTGGTTATATTAAACTTGGACAACCTTCTACAACTTTATCTGGTGGAGAGGCACAGCGTGTTAAACTTGCAACAGAGCTTTCTAAAAAAGCAACAGGAAAAACTTTATACATTTTAGATGAGCCAACAACAGGACTTCATATTGCAGATGTTCATAAACTAGTAGATATTTTACAAAGATTAGTAGACACAGGAAATAGCATTATCGTTATTGAGCATAATTTAGATTTAATAAAAACAGCTGATTACATTATAGACTTAGGGCCAGAAGGCGGAGAAAAAGGTGGACAAGTAATTGCAGTAGGTTCACCAGAACAAATTGTAAAAAATGAGCAAAGCTATACGGGTAAATTTTTAAAGAAGTATTTAGAGAAATAGTATAGTTTAAAGTTAAAAATATTATGTTTTACAGCACCGCGCAGCGTTCAAGCGAAGCGCGTTTGGAGCACCTTTTGGTGCGACAGCAAGGTGCAAAAAACATAATATTTTTAACTTGATGTAAGTATAAATAAAAATATAGTAAGTTAATTTGCAAAAACTTACTATATTTTTTAAAAAATTTTAAAATAAAATAACTCTAACTATCTGCAGTTATTGTTGTTATTTCTTTCATTGTTATTATTGTTTTGGTTGTTTTTGCTGTTGTTATTGTTGTTATTATTTTTGTTGTTTTGCTTATTTTGATTTTCTGACATAAAAAGCACCTCCATTTCTTATATGATACTATTTTGCCCAAAAATTTATAAACTATTCAAAAAAACAAAAAAGTATGATATAATAGGAAAACAAATTATAATATAAAAAATTTGTTGTATAAATGTAGGAGGAAAAATATGTATTCTTTGGCAGAAAAAAACAAAATAATAGAGCTTTTCAAAAAAGGTGAAAAAGTAGCATCTATTAAGCTAATGTCAAATATATCAAGATCAACATTATATAAATGGAAAAAAGACTTTGAAGATGCAAGAGGAAAAAGCCAAGAAGTAGAAAGATTTATTAAAGCTGGACAAATAAGAAAAGCAGAAATTCTAACAAATGAAATATTAAATAAAGATTCAAAAGATATATATGCAAGAGTACAATTAACTACAATATATATAAGACAAAAAAGATTACAAGAGGCTGAAAAATTAGCAAATGAAATATTACAATCAAATCCAAATAATATAGCTACAAGAGTACAATTAACTACAATATATATAAAGCAAAATAGATTACAAGAAGCTGAAGAGTTAGCCAAAGAAATATTACAATCAAATCCAGATAACATAGCTACAGAAGGACAATTGATTACAATATATACAAAACAAAATAGATTACAAGAGGCTGAAAAACTAGCAGATAAAATATTACAATTTAATCCTAATAACATAGCTGTAAAAGTACAATTAACTAAAATATATATAAAGCAAAATAGATTACAAGAAGCTGAAAAATCAGAAAATGAAATATTAGAATTAGACCCTAACAATATACCTGCAAGAATACAATTAGTTATAATTTACTATAATCAAGGTAAAGAAGAGCAAGCTGAAAAAATAATTGAAGAATTAAAACAGTCAGGCAAAAATGATTCTATCAAAATAGAACGCATTGATTTTTTTACGAAAATGTATAGGAAAATGAAAAAAGAAAATATTCCTACAATGACTAATAAAAAAATAAAAGAACAAAATGATAGCTCAAATGATAAAAATTCTGAAGCAAAAGATAATACATTAATAAATGGCAATAAAACACAAAAAGAAGCTATAAAAAGCTTTAGAAAACAAATATATAATGGAGAAATAACCTTAGAAAATATCAGCGATTTTGAAACGGAAATATCAAGCATACCAGAATTTGATAGAAAAATGCTACTTGCAGAAGCATATACACATTTGAATTTAGCAGAAAAAGCAAAACAATTATTAAAAGAAGCTGAAAATATAGAAAATATTTCAGAAAAACAGCAAAGAATATTAAAACAAGCAATACAAATAACACAATCTTCAAAAATGAATAGTATATTGAAAAATAAAAAATGGGGACAATTAACAGGCACTTATGAAGAATATCAACATTAGTAAAAAATTAATATTAAAAATTAGTTAAGAAGAAGACAACAAAAATAATATTTATAAATTATTTAAAAGGATGAAACAAATGGAAAATATAGTTATTGGAATAGAAGGCCTAGTTGGTGCTGGAAAAACTGCAATATGTAAAGAACTACTAAATAAAATACCTAATAGTATGTTGTTACAAGGTGGAAACTTGTATAGAGCAATAGTTTATGGATTAATGAGCTCTGGAGCAAGTCTAGAAGAATTAAAGAAAAACATGAATAATGTAGACATTAAAGAAATTATGGAAAAATTAAAAATTACAATTTCAATAGAAAATAGAGATACAGTTATTTACCTAGATGGCAAAAAAATAGACGAAGAAAGCTTGCAATCTACAAATGCTTCCATAGCAGTTTCAGAAGTAAGTCATATTGCTGATAATACAAGCTTATTTATATTTGCCAGAAAACTAATAGATGGGTTTAAAGAAAAATATAATGTAATAGTATCAGGCAGAGCTTTAATGGAAATTTACCCTAACTTAGATTATCATTTTTTAGTAACTGCTTCTTTAGATGAACGTGTTAGAAGAAAATGCATAAAATATAACGGAGAAGTACCTGAAGAAAAGGTAAGAGAAAATATTATTAAGCGTGATGAATTACAAGAAAAATCAGGTTTTTATAAAAAATATGAAAAAACAATAGTAGTAGATGTTACAGATTGTGAAACAATAGAAGAAGGAGCAGAAAAAATACTTCAATATGTAAATAAAAGCCTTACTTTACAAACAGTTTAATAAAAGGAAGGAGGAAGAGTTAGTATAAACTAACCTAAACTAAAAAATGAGTGAAAACATAAACGAAAATTTAAGAAATAATGAGATAAAATTAGCAAACGAAAAAATAGAAAAAAGCGAAAAAGCAGAGATAAATGAAAGAATACATAAGAATGAAAGATTAGAAGAATTTGAAAGATACATTATAGGCAAAAAAATTGCAATAATTGGCTTAGGTGTTAGCAATATTCCATTATTGGATTATTTCTATACTCGAAAAGCCAAAGTTACTATATTTGATAAAAGAGAGAAGGAAGTCTTAGATAAAGAAGCACTTCAAAAAATAGAGCAATATCATTTTGAACTTTATACAGGTGAAAATGCATTATCACATTTAGTAGGCTTTTCACTTATATTCCGTTCACCAAGCTGTATGCCAGACACTAAAGAAATAGTTGAAGAAGTAGAAAGAGGGGCAATACTTACTACAGAAATTGAAATGCTACTTAAACTATGCCCAGCTACTGTAATAGGAATAACAGGAACAGAAGGAAAAACAACTACTTCATCAATTATATATTCAGTAGTTCAAAGTACTGGCAGAAGATGCTATTTAGGTGGAAATATTGGAAAGCCACTTTTCACAGAAGTAGAAAACATGACTAAAGATGACATAGTTGTATTAGAACTAAGCAGTTTTCAACTAATAGATATGGATGTTAGCCCACAAATTTCTGTTGTTACTAATATTTATCCAGACCACTTAGATGTACATAAGTCTTACGAAGAATATAGAGAAGCAAAGAAAAATATATTTAAATATCAGGATAGCAATGGAATTTTGGTTTTAAATTATGATAATGAATTTACAAGAGAATTTGCAAAAGAAGCAAATGGAAAAGTTATTTTCTTTAGTAGTAAAGAAAAATTAGAAAATGGCTACATTTATGACAATACTGATGGTGTTATTAAATATTGTGAAGATGGTTTAAGAAGGCATATAATCAAAAAACAAGATATAAAATTAAGAGGAATTCACAATTATGAAAATATCTGTGCAGTTTTAGCTGCAACCAGTTCGATAGTAGATATAGAAAAACAAACCAAAGCAATTAAAGAATTTAATGGCGTTGAGCACAGACTAGAATTTGTAAGAGAACTAAATGGAGTAAAATGGTATAATGATTCTATTGGAACTAGCCCTGCTAGTACAATAGCCGGTTTAAAATCATTTGATGAAAATATCATTTTATTAGCTGGTGGCTCTGACAAAGGCTTAGATTATTCAGAAGTAGGAAGGATGATAGCAGAAAAAGTTGGAACTTTAATATTAACAGGTCCAACCTCTAGCAAAATAGAAGAAGCTACAAAAGCTCATTTAAATGGTAAAAAAATAGAATTTTATTACTGTAGTAATATACAAGAGGCTGTAAATTTAGCAAATGAAGTTGCAAGATCAGGTGATGTAGTATTGTTATCTCCTGCAAGTGCAAGCTTTGATTTATATAAAAATTTTGCTGATAGAGGAAATAAATTTAAAGATGCGGTAAAACAATTATAAATAGTACATACACTATCACCTAAAACTATGCATATAATAAAACAAAACTATACTAGGAGGTAAGAGATGGAATACCGAAATTATGAAGAGTATATGCAACAAGTTTTAGGTTACTCAAGTAAAAATCCTAACATTTATGCACCAGACCCTATTTATGAGCCTACATATGATAGAAATGAATTTATGGACCAACTTTTAGAAGATGAGGCACAAGAATATTATCCGGAAATATATCATTCTATTTATCCAATTATTTGCAATAAATGTGAGCAAAATAACGAGCCAATCAGTAAAGAATTAATTGATAGAATGACTGATGAAGTATATCAAGCAGTAGATAATAATACTAATATAATAAATGTAAAAATTGAGCAAAAAAGTGAAAATATAGTACCTCAAGATACAAGAAGGGGAGAAAATAATTTTAATAATACAATTATAAAACAAAACAATTCACAAAGAACACCATTAAGAACAGGTGATACACGAACACCAACAAGACCAAATGAGTTGCAAAGAACACCTAAAAGGCAAGAAGATAGGGTCGAGAGGAGAACTAATCCGTATTTAAGAGATTTAATAAAAATTCTTATCATACAACAACTACTAAGAAATAGAAGACCACACCATAGAATAAATAACAATTATTATAATTTTTGAAAAAATTTTATTTCGATATGCAAAAAATCTTTGCATATCTTTTTTATATTTGTTCAAAATAATATTATATAAATTTCTTATTATACAAAAGGTTTATAGGTAAATCCTTTATTAAAAACCTAAATATTTTTTACAAGGTAGGATTAAAAATGAAAGTTAAAGATTGTATGTGTCAAGAAGTTTGTTGTGTAAACCCACAAAGCACTATAAAAGATTGTGCTACTATTATGTCTAATAAACATGTTGGTTGTGTTCCTGTATGTGATAATTCAAAAAATGTAGTAGGTCTAGTAACAGATCGTGATATTATTTTAAGAGGAATAGCTTGTGACAAAGATGTAAATACTACACCAGTAAGCGAAATTATGACATGTAAAGTATGCTGTTGTAATTCTGAAAATGATATTACAGAAGCAGAAAATTTAATGTCTCAATATCAAATTAGAAGAATACCAGTAGTTGATGGCAACAAAATCGTAGGAATATTAACTTTAGGTGATTTATCAGCAAATGAACAAGTAGAAAATAGTGGTGTTACAAACACATTGAATAATATTTGTGGATGTAATGACAAAAATGCAGAGTAAAATTTTATAATTTTTAAATAGTTACTATAATTATAAAAATAAGTATAAAATTTAAATATTATAAAAATGTAATCTAATTAAAATATGTTAATTTCTCCTGAGTTTATGAATAAAGCAGGAGAAGTTGGCATATAAAATAATAAATTTTAATACATATGTATTAAGAATAACTTCTGAAATTTACATAAAATAAATTTGAAGATTGTATAATAAAGAGGAGAAAAAGTACAATATGATAATAGATATGAATTACTGGGGAAAAGTAGTAAAAAACATTATTATATTAGTAATAACTATAATTGGTGTTTATTTAGGATTTAGATTAGCTTTTTTTTATTTGCCATTTTTAATTGCTTTTGTACTTTCTCTGTTATTAGAGCCAATAATTAGACTACTAATGAGAAAAGTTAAATTAAAAAGAAAAACAAGTTCTATAATTGTTTTTACAATTTCAATTATTCTTATAGTTGCACTTATTGTATGGCTTTTAATCACTCTTGTTTCAGAAGCTTCGAACTTACTTGGTAGCTTAAATGAATACATTGAAAAAGGGTATAGTTTAATTCAAAATTTGCTAAGCAAATTTGATTTTAAAAATATACAGATTCCTGAAAATATTATGAGTACAATTCAAAACTCTACTGCTAATTTTTTAGAAACTATATCTGATTGGGCAAAAAATGTACTTACTGGTGCAATTAACTTTTTAACATCAGTACCTACAATTGGTATATATATTGTTATTACTTTAATAGCTTTATATTTTATGTGTGTAGATAAAGTATATATGATAGACCAATTAGAACATCATATGCCAGAATTATGGGTAAAGAAAATAGGAATTCATTTAAAAGAGCTTGTTAAGTCCTTGGGCGGTTATTTAAAAGCTGAAGCTACCTTAGTTCTTATTTCTACTATTATTTGTTTAATTCGGACTTTATATACTACACTTTATAGGTTTTAATATTGAATACCCATTACTTATGGCAGTTCTAATAGGGTTTGTTGATTTATTGCCAATTTTTGGCTCAGGAACTTTTATGATTCCATGGGCTATAATTTCTGCTTGCTCAGGTGATATAAAACTAGGAATTGCAATATTAGTATTATGGGGAATAATGTCTGTTACAAGGCAATTATTAGAACCGAAGATAATTAGTGGAAGTATTGGAATACATCCTATTTTTACTTTAATTGCAATGTATACAGGTTTTAAGTTTATTGGCGTTTTAGGAATGTTTATAGGACCGATTATTTTAATTGTGTTAAAAAATATATTTGCTACTTTTATTGATAAAGGGGTGTTTAAGTCAATATTTGAGCAGTAATATAATTTTATTATATTACACATTGTCGAATAAAGTCGGACGAAATTTCTTGATTATAGTCACCTTATATGTTATTATTAACATATAAGGTGACTAAACATATATCTTTATTAATATAAATGAATTAAAAATTATATATAATATTAAGTGTTTCAAATATAAACAAGAAAGGAATGAGTAAAAATGGAAGAAAAAAATAGTGATTTTGTAAAATCAATTTATGAAAATAATGAAGTAAAAGATGTATCAGAAGCTTTCATAAAATATCCAGTAGAAGAAGAATGGCACGAAGGAAAAGTTGAAAATATAATATCAGAGCCAAAAGAATATTATAGAAAAAACGAAGTATTCTTCTAACAAATTATTACCTAAAAGTGAAACTAATGGTCTTCAAGTAGATAGCATTGTAAAAACAGACGAAGTATATAAAATATTAAATTCACAGATTTTGTTTCGAATAGGGATTGTAGATGCTGATACCATTGAATTATATAAAAACAGCTATAAATTAATAACAAAAGATAAATTTAATAAGCTATAATACCGTAGAAGTTGGTACAAATGAATCATCTGGAGGATATACATATTCATCAGATGGTTTATCTATTTTTTCAATCTTTAAAATTTTAAGAATTGGCATATCACCATAATAATTTCCAAGAGTTATTTCACCTTCAATTTGAACCCAAGCGCTATCCTCGAACTGTTTTGCTAAATCATATTCACAAAGAAAGCCAACAACTACAGTTTGAAAATCAGAAGAAATAACCATATCTCTTGCAAGAACAAATTGTTTTTCAGAAAAATCAAATAGACGATACACATACCCAGAAAACTTTACAACTTGCCCTACATATTGCTTTGGATTGTCATGCACACTTTTTAAAACATTTGTGTAATTAGATGCAGTTAAATTGTATACTTCTTGCTCTTTTATAGTGTCATTAGTTTTAAAAAAGTTATTACCTAAAATTTTATAAGTTACAATTAAAGTTATAATTATTATTAAAACAAACAATATTCCTAAAAATATTTTTCCTAATTTGTTTCCATCTACTTTTAAATTACAAATAAACATATTAACCACCTTTTAAACTTTAGTTAATTAAATGTATGTACATTTTATTAAAAATATACCTAAGTTTGACTAGCTTAAAATATTGCGTTTTTTTGTTATTTATATAAATAATTTAAAATAGTGTAAGCAATAAACCAAAATTCCTTGCGATTTTTGAAGAAAAGTGATATAGTATTTAATGCAAATGTCAATTTTAAAAAGCATTTGATTAAAGTTATGGTTTATAGGTAAATCCATAAAAAACCTAAATATATAAAAAGCAAGGAAAGAAGCCATGGGATTATTTAAAAGCTATAGTGAAAAAGAAGTTAAAAGATTAAAACCAATTGTTGAAAAAATAAACAAATTGGAGCCTGAAATAGAAAAATTAACTGATAATGAGTTAAGAGAAAAAACAACAGAATTTAAAAAGAAATTAGAAGAAGGAAAAACGCTAGATGAAATTTTACCAGAAGCATTTGCAGTAGTAAGAGAGGCATCAAAAAGAGTTTTAGGAATGAGGCATTTTGATGTGCAATTAATAGGTGGTATTGTTATGCACCAAGGTAGAATTGCAGAAATGAAGACTGGTGAAGGAAAAACCCTAGTTGCAACTTTGCCTGTATATTTAAATGCATTAACAGGAAAAGGCGTTCATGTTGTTACAGTTAATGACTACTTAGCAAGAAGAGATAGTGAATGGATGGGAAAACTATATAAATTCTTAGGGCTAACTGTTGGCTTAGTTGTAGCTGGAATGGAGCCAGAAGATAAAAGAAAAGCATATGCTTGCGATATTACTTATGGTACTAATAATGAATTTGGATTTGATTATTTAAGAGACAACATGGTAATTTATAAAAATCAATTAGTACAAAGAGAGCTAAATTATGCTATTGTAGACGAGATAGATAGTATTTTAATTGATGAAGCTCGTACACCTTTAATTATATCTGGTAGAGGAGCACAATCTTCTGAATTATATAAAAAAGCAGATAGATTTGTAAGAAAATTAACACCAAAAGTAATAGTTGAAGAAGATATAAAAAATGAAGAACAA
Organism: uncultured Clostridia bacterium; assembly: GCA_947629045.1. Taxonomy (GTDB): domain Bacteria; phylum Bacillota; class Clostridia; order TANB77; family CAG-508; genus CAG-273. The sequence goes on from CANRCF010000007.1 coordinate 41,259, forward strand.
GCAGAAGACAATGAAAATTATGATTACATTGTAGACTTAAAGGCAAAATCTGCATCTTTAACACAAAAAGGTATTAAAAAAGCAGAACAAGAATTTAACCTAGAAAACTTTAATGATATTGAAAATTCTGAATTAGTACATAATGTAAATCAAGCACTTCGTGCACATGGAGTTATGAAAAGAGATATTGACTACATTGTAAAAGATGGAGAAGTGTTAATCGTAGATGAGTTTACAGGAAGAATTATGTATGGAAGAAGATATAACAACGGATTACATCAAGCAATAGAAGCAAAAGAAAATGTTAAAATTGCAGATGAATCTAAAACACTTGCAACAATTACCTTCCAAAATTATTTTAGAATGTATCATAAACTTGCAGGTATGACTGGTACTGCAATGACTGAAGCTGATGAATTCCAAGAAATATACAGACTAGATGTTATTGAAATTCCAACAAATAAACCAATGATTCGTGATGACCATAATGATATTATATATAAAAATGAAAATGCTAAATTTAGAGCAGTAGTACAAGATATAAAAGAGAGCCACGAAAAAGGTCAACCAGTTCTAGTAGGTACAGTATCTATTGAGAAATCTGAAAAATTAAGCAATATTTTAAAAAGAGAAGGAATAAAACATGAAGTATTAAATGCTAAATTCCATGAAAAAGAAGCTCAAATTATTGCACAAGCTGGTAAATATGGTGCTGTTACAATAGCAACAAACATGGCTGGTCGTGGTACCGATATTATGCTTGGCGGTAATAGTGAATATTTAGCAAAAGAAGAAATGAGAAAGCAAGGATACACAGAGGAACAAATAGAAATGGCTACAGCTTTCAATGAAACAGATGATGAGGAAATTCTATCATCTAGAAATAAATTCAAAGAATTAAAAGATAAATTTGATAAAGAGATAAAAGAAGAAAAAGAAAAAGTAATTGCAGTAGGTGGCTTAAAAATTATAGGTACAGAAAGACATGAATCAAGAAGAATTGATAACCAGCTTCGTGGTCGTAGTGGTCGTCAAGGAGACCCTGGAGAATCTAGATTCTATATCGGACTAGATGATGACTTAATGAAGATATTTGGTGGAGATACAATTACAAAAGTATATAATACCCTAGGTGCAGATGAAGATATGCCAATTCAAGCAAAAATACTTTCTAATGCAGTAGAATCTGCACAAAGAAAAGTTGAAGGCAGAAACTTTAGTATTCGTAAAAATGTATTAAGCTATGATGATGTTATGAATGTTCAAAGAGGAATTATTTATGATGAAAGAAGAAAAGTTTTAGACGGAGAAAACCTAAAAGAACATATTACTAACATGATAGATTCTTTGGCAGATGAAACAGCACAAGCATATTTAGCAGACGAAGATAATATAAATATAGATTCTTTCCTTCAAGATGTAAAAGCAACCTTTGGAATTTCAAATTTGGATTCAATAGATGATAAACATGTAAATGCAAATAAAGTAGCAGAAGAGTTGAAAGAAAGAGCACACAAAATATATGAAGAAAAAGAGCAAGAAATTGGTGAAAGCAATATAAGAGAACTTGAAAGAGTAATTATGCTAAAAATCGTTGATGAAAGATGGATGGACCACATTGATGCAATGGATGAATTAAAAGACGGAATTGGTCTTCGTGCTTATGGTCAAAAAGACCCTGTTGTTCAATACAGAATAGAGGGCGCTGATATGTTTGACCAAATGATAAATGACATTAAGACAGATGTTGTAAAATTCCTTATGAATGCAAGAAAAAGAGAAAATGATATGCAAAGAACTAGCAGTATAAAAATTACAAGCCAAGGTTTACAAGATGCAGGAAATGAATTAAATAATGGTGTTCCTAGAAAATCTGGTGCAGAAAGCACAACTGTTGTAAATAATGGACCAAAAGTAGGAAGGAACGACCCCTGCCCATGTGGAAGCCGGTAAGAAGTATAAGAATTGTTGTGGAAGAAATCAATAGAGTAAGTAAGTTATTTGAGGTGGACAATAGTGCCATCCACACACCTAATAGGTCAAAAGAGATGCAGGATTTGGCACACCTGCCAGATAACCAAAAGTTTATAGGAGCTATGGGAACATAGCTCTAATTTTTTATTGCGAAACAACAAGGTTCTCGGGTACCCACCCACAAGCTTTGATTGTGATGGTGGGTGAGGTTCTTATATAACAAAAATCAAAAATTGTTGGTATATAGGACATTCCAAGCATAATATACTTAAATAAAGAAAATAAAAGGAGTATATTATGAAAGTAATTACTATGAAAAGAAAAAAATTTTTAAAAGCTACGGCTATAATATCATTTATATTAGTAATGGCAATGTTTACAACTTCATTTGGTATGCAGCATTATTATAATGTTGACTTTTCAACAGGATTAGTAACTGCAAGCACTCTTAATGTAAGAAATGGACCTGGAATACAATATAAAGTCATTGCAACTGTAAATAAAAACGAATATATTAGAGTTTTTGCGGGAGTTGGTGATTGGTATATTGTACAAATAGAAGGAGATTATGTTGGAGCAGTAAATAAAAAATATGTAAAACCAATTTATCCAAGCTCATCAAATAGTGGAAATACAAATAACAATACAGGAAATACACAAACATCATCTACTATGAATTCAGATGAGAAGGAAGTTTTTAATTTAATTAATCAGCAAAGAATTAATAACGGCTTAACGGCATTAAAAGTAGATGAAGAAGTGCAAAGAGTAGCAAGAATAAAAGCCCAAGATATGGTAGACAATAATTACTTTTCTCATACATCACCAATATATGGCTCTCCATTTGATATGTTAAAAAGCTTTAAAATATCATATAAAACTGCAGGAGAGAATATAGCGGGAAATTCAAGTAATAGTGGTGCTGTTAATGCATGGATGAATTCATCAGGACATAAAGCCAATATTTTAAATTCTAGTTATAATTATACTGGAATCGGAGTAGTTAGTAGCCCTAAGTATGGTAAAATTTTTGTGCAGATGTTTATTGGAAAATAATTAAATATGTATATTATTCATAAAAAAGAGTATAATAATATTGACGTACGTAAAAACGTATGGTAAAATATTATTATATAGGAGGTGCCTAAGATGACTAACACAAATATAACAAATTTTAGAAAAGATATTTATAAATTATTAGAAAATGCTATAAAATACAATGAACCAATAAATGTATCTACCAAAAGTGGTAATGCTGTTATTTTATCTGAAGAAGATTATAACAGTTTAATGGAAACAGTATATATTTCATCTATACCTAAATTAAAAGAAGAACTTATTGAAAGAAAAAATTCATCTGATGAAGATTTTGTATCAGAAGATGAGGTGGAGTGGTAAATGTATAAAATTGTATATCATAAAAATGCATTAAAAGATATTGAAAAGTTAAAGAAAAGCAATTTAGCAAAGAAAACCAAGTCTTTAATTGAAATACTAAAAGATAATCCATTTCAAAATCCTCCGCCTTATGAAAAATTATTAGGAGATTTAAAAGATTTATATTCAAGAAGAATAAATATACAACATAGACTTGTATATGAAGTATTAGAAGATAAAAAAACGGTAAGAATATTAAGTATGTGGTCACACTATGAAAATATATAACTAGTTTACTTCAACTTGAAAAAAGCTCAAAATTATGTTACAATAATGTTATGAGCTTTTTTAATGCTCTCAAACAAATTTTGAGGGCAGACTGACAAAAAAGTTTCCCTCGAAAAATTTATTTTAAAATTTTAGGAGGAAACAAAATGGACGGAACTTTGTTATCAAGATCTGTAGAGGTAATCAGGAAGTTACGGGAACTTAATGTTTTAGGACGGGATGAAATAGTAAATTATTCTAGCTATAAGAGAGAAAACTCTAATAAGCGCATTACCAATCTGACAATCATGTTTAGAGAAGGAAGAAAATCTAACCATTCCGACATTAAAACTACTAGCCAAGCGCTTGTAGATGAGTTCGGTGAGGATGTTGTTATCAAAATGCTCTATAACGACAGAGCTGTCAAAGAAACATCTGATGATTGCTATGTGGATACATTAGTTTGCCTGATAGAAACAGATGAATAGTTCCAATAAATGAACAGCTTTAACAAGTTGTTCATTTATTTTTTATAAAAGTATTGCTAAGTGCTACTATTATTTGATATATTAAATGCAAATAATAGAGTCTTAATGATTAAAAATAATAAGTTAATTCTAGTGAATGAATGATTAAAATATAATAAACTAATTTTATTTTTATGAAGGAGCGTGAAGAAATGTTAGAGCTAGAAGAAAATAATAAACTTTTACAAGAACTAAAACAAAAATTACAACAGATAGGTGATTCACTTTGACATCACTAAATTAAAAAATGACTTATCAACATTAGAAGATCAAACAACAAATCAAGACTTTTGGCTTGACAGTAAAAATAGTTCTATCATATTAAAACAAATAAATCAGCTAAAAAACAAAATAGAAGGTTATAACAAAATAGAAAATGAAATAAACAATATTATTGAAATGAGTGAGCTTTTATCAGTAGAGCCAGATGATGAAATGGCAAAAGAGGTTTTGAAAGCAACACCTAATTTACAAAGAGAAATTGAAAAGTTAGAAATAACAACTTTGCTATCTGGAAAGTATGATGCTAATAATGCAATACTTACTATTCACCCCGGAGCAGGTGGAACAGAAGCACAAGACTGGGCAGAGATGCTTTATCGTATGTATACAAGATGGGGAGCAGCAAATGGTTACGAGGTTAAAGAACTAGATTATTTAGAGGGAGAAGAAGCAGGTTTAAAAAGTGTAACATTTTCAGTATCAGGAGAATTTGCTTATGGATATTTAAAAGGAGAGATGGGGGTTCACAGACTAGTTAGAATATCTCCTTTTGATGCAGGAGGAAGAAGACATACTTCTTTTGCATCTGTTGAAGTTTTACCAGAAATTACAGAAGATATAGAAATAGATATAAATCCAGATGATTTAAGAATAGATACTTATAGGTCCTCAGGTGCAGGAGGCCAACATATAAATAAAACCTCATCAGCAGTTAGAATAACACATTTACCAACAAATATTGTAGTTGCTTGTCAATCAGAACGTTCACAAATACAAAATAGAGAAACAGCAATGAAAATGCTAAAATCGAAATTATTAACTTTAAAAGAGCAAGAACAAAAAGATACAATAGATGAACTAAAAGGTGTGCAAATGGATATTGCTTGGGGAAGCCAAATTCGTTCATATGTATTTTGCCCATATACACTTGTAAAAGACCATAGAACTAATTACGAAGTAGGAAATGTTCAAGGTGTAATGGACGGAGATTTGAATGGATTTATCGATAGCTATTTGAAATTTATCATAAAGAAATAAATAATTAGTATAGTTTAAAATATTATGTTTTTTGCACCTTGCTGTCGCAACATAAAGTTGCTCCAAACGCGCTTCGCTTGAACGCTGCGCGGTGCTGCAAAACATAATATTTTAAACTATAAAAAATAAACATTTTTAAAAGTATAGCATATAATATACAAGTCAAATTTAAAATTAAATTGACTTGTATTTTTTATTTAAGGATTTGTGATTCTTATGAATTTAGTAGTTATAAAATTTGGTGGAAGTTCCCTTGATGGAAACACAAAATTAATTCAATCAGCTAAAAAAGCCATAAGCTTTTTAAATGATTATGAAAAAGTAGTAGTAATTGTTTCAGCACAGGGAAATACAACTGATAAATTATTAAAAGAAGCAAAAGAGCTTAATAATAAGCCAGACAAAAGAGAATTAGATATGTTATTATCTACTGGAGAGCAAGTTGCATGTAGTAAATTTACCATAGCTTTACAAAGTATGGGGTATAAAGCAACATCACTTACAGGCTGGCAAGCAGGAATTTTAACTGATTCTAATTATACACAAGCAAAAATACAGAATATATATACAGATAGAATATGGGAGTTATTAGAAACAAATCAAATAGTTGTAATAGCAGGCTTTCAAGGAATAGATGTAAATAAAGATATTACAACATTAGGTAGAGATGGTTCTGATACAACAGCTGTATCAATTTCTGCAGCATTAAATCAAGACAAATGTTACATTTTTACAGATGTAAACGGAATTTATGATAAAGACCCTCATAAATACAAAAATGCTAAAAAAATTGAACAAATTTCTTATGAAGATATGACAAAATTAGTAGAAAGTGGGGCAAAGGTTTTACATGGAAGATGCATCAAAATTGCACAGAAATATGGAATTGAAATCATAGTAAATTCTACTAATGGAAATGATGGGGGAAGCTGTGTAAAATAAAATATTACAGTAAAATTACAATTAGATTACTTTTATATTACTTTTAACTAAACAATAATAAAAGATGTTATAATAAGTTTGAAAATAGTAGAAAAATTTATTTTATAAATGTAATATGGAGGTTTTTATGAAAAATACTTTATTAAAGCTAATTGTAATATTGATTTTACTTATGTTATTTATAGTAGCTAATAATACAGTTTATGCTGCTGAACTTGTAGATTTTAGTAAGGCAGTTGTAACAGTAACTTATTCTGACGATACACATTTACAGCCATCTTTGACTATAACAGGAGTAACTTTTAATCCAAATAATGGTTACAGTATTCAATATACAAACTCTGCGACAGCAACATTAGAAGAAAGCAAGTGGCATAGTATAGAAAATGGAAAGTCACAAGATGGTGAACTTATGGAGCTTTTACCATTATCAGAAGATATATATGTTTGGTTTTCAGAAGCTGATACAGAAGAAATATATGAATTTCAAACACCTATAAAATTAGAAAAACCTAGTCAATTGCCTTTAGGACAAAGAATTTCAGCAGTATTTACAACCATTGGTAGCAATATAAAATTCAGTGAACTTCCAGGCAATGAACCTAGAAATATAAAATACAAAATAGGTCAAGTAAAAGATAGTAATCTATTAAAAATTTTAAAAGAAAATGGAACAAGTAAATATGATGAATTATTAAATTTTAGTAAAAATACAAATGAGAGTAAGGAAGGTATTGCGGACTTATCTAATTTTATGGATTTTACTTTTACAGATATAAACTTTGTTAATAATGGCTATTATTTTGTTTATTTAGAACTAGATACTATGGATGGAAAATATATCCCATTATATGATATTGGTTTATATCAAGCAGAAGTTGATAATTATGGTGGCTATATTTTGAATAATACGAATGGTTTTGGATTTGAGTGGAAAATAGATGACGATATTAGTGATGGAGATGATAAAACTAATACTGAAAATGTTATTGGTAATAACAACACTACTGAAAATACAGAAAATATTACTCAGCCTAATAATACACAAAATCAAGATAACAGCGTGATATCAGGTAAATTGCCACAAACAGGAACAGAAAATTTAGTAAATATACTAATAATTGGTGCTTTAATTGCAATATCTATTTTGTTTTTTATTAAATGGAAAAAATACAAAATAATGTAGTAATGTATAAGATACAAAAGAGGGGATTTTAATAATATGTTTTGCAATAAATGTGGATTTAAAGTAAATGATGGAGAAAAATTTTGTAATAATTGTGGTAATAAATTAGAAAATTATCAGGCAATTACACAACAAAATACATCTTCTAATATAAATAATCAGCAACAAGCATATTCAAAACAAACATCAAAAAACAAAGTAAAATTATCTACAATTATAATTATTGTAATTGTGTTATTTATTGCTATTATTTTTGGATATAAATTTATTCCAGGCAAATATGAAGAAAATAAATATAAAAGAGAGGTATCAAAATACTTAGAAGAAAAATACAACGAAAAATTTGATATAACTTTTTTATATAAAGCAAATCAAGCAATTCCTATATGGGAAGATACTTATATGGGATGTTGCATTAATATCAATAAAATAGGATATGTATATACTTTTTCACCTAAAACAAAAGATGATATAAATTATTATATAGTATATTGTAAAGATACCAAAGAAAATACTAAAGAAATTGAAGAGTTAACAGATTTATCTAAATATCCTCAAAAATCATCAGAATTAGTTAAATATCCAAAAATTATTTATACATATGAAGAAAGTTCAAAGTATTACAATGAAAAGCAAGAAATAAAAGATAAACTAGAGCAATATTTAGGAGAAAATTACAAAATAGATTTATATTCTGATGTAACTCACATTATAGTTACTCCAAAAGGAGAGAATCTATATGAAAATGTATCAAAAACCGATGAATTTAATGATTTATATAAAAATCTTATAAATTTACTTAACGATAAATATATTGCAATAACATTAAAGTATTGGGATAAAACACTAATATTGAATAGTGCACATTTACGAAGTTTTAATGAAAAGCAAGAAATTAAAGATATGCTTAGAGAATATTTGGGTAACAACTATGAAATAGACCTATATGGTGAAGATGATAGAATTACTGCAGAAACATACTTATCATATGCGTCAATTATGATGACAGACGAATTTGAAAAATTATATACCGATGTTTCAAAATTACTAAAAGATAGAAGTATAGAAATGTTTTTAAAATATGCAGATACAGAGATTACTATTTATAGAAAACAAGAGAATATTGAACCAAAAATAGGAATAAAGAATAAATTAAAGCAATTTTTAGATAGTGATTATAAGATTGATATATATTCAAACTATGATTCAATTATAATAAAAACAAATAAAACATTTGAAAATGTTTCTTATAATGATAGTAACAATTTTATAGAGCTTTACAACAATATTATAGATGCACTACAAGGAAATAGTGTATGGGTAAATTTACAATATAGAGATAAATATATACATATATATGAAAAAACTTTTAAAATAACTGATATTGATGATATTGAAATTACAGGAGAAGTTTATAACGTAACAGGAGAAAATTATGATAATTAAAATAATCACTTCTAAATATTTATTTTTTATATTTTTATCATTTGTTTTCAATATTATACTTGCAACTCATGTTGCAAAAACATCTTATAATGAAAAAAACAAATTACAAGTAAGAGAAATTATACAATGTGGAATAATAGAAACTGTAGGCATAATTTTAGGTGCCAAAATTATAGACATCATAATGAATTATGATGTCTATTTAAATTATATAAATAATAATATGTTTTTTAATATATTAACAAGCGGATATACATTTATTTTTGGAGCATTCGGAGGATTTATTAGTATATTAGTTTACTCTTTCATATCAAAAAAAGATTTAAAAATGCTTTGTAATATTTTTATTCCAAATCTTCTTATTATATATTCCGTTTCAAAAATAGGCTGTTATCTAAATGGTTGCTGTGGTGGAATAACTATTATGAATTACACAGTGCCAATTCAATTAATAGAATCAATAACATATTTTGCTATATATCTTTTTATACTTTTAAGAAAAAATAGCGCATATAGTAAAATATATTTATCCTGCATTTTATTTGGCTTTTTCAGATTTGTTTTGGAATTTTTAAGAGTAAGTAATAGTTATATGTGGCTATCAATTTCACAAGTCCTTTCTATATTTATTTTTATTGTAGGAATAGTAATTTGCCATTTAGAGCGTACTAATAGGATTCTTGAAATTTAATTTCAAAAATGTCAAAATAGGATCTTTGTTATAAGATTTTGAATTAATAAACAAAAAAACAATTACCGTATTTAAAATATAGTAATTGTTTTTTTATTCATCTTCAAACTCAACATCTTTAAAAAGTGGGTCTTTAAAAAAATCTGTTAATTCAATATTAAAGCCTTCACAAATATGCAAAATAGTAGCTAATTTAGGACTTTTGCTTTTTCCATAAAATATACTAAATACTGTGGAATAAGGTAAACCAGAATTTGTAGATAATTTATTTAAAGTTATATTTTGCTCTTTGCATAAATTGATAATTCTTTTTTGCACAGCCTCAGAAAGTTGCATCATTAATCACCTCTTTTGATAAAAAAATTATATCAAATATGAAATATAAAAATTTGCGAACAATCGCAAATAAATTATTGACATTAAAAAATTACTAATATATAATTATTGCGAACAGTCGCAATATAAAAATTTACTATTACTTATACTAAGACTTTTAAATGACTAGTTCAAAAAATCAAAAGAGAAAGGAATATGAAATTTATGAAATACTTAAAAATTAGAAAAGAAAGTGGCATAACACTTATTGCACTAGTAGTAACAATTGTAGTGCTTTTAATTTTAGCATCAGTAAGCATAACAGTAGTATTTGGAGATAACGGAATATTAGAACTTGCAAAAGAGGCAGGAGAAAAAACAAATGAGGCAGTAAAAAGTGATTTAGAAGATATGAAAAATTTAGAAAATACGATAGGTGATATAGTAAACAATGGTTGGAGCATAAGTAAGGTAACAGCAACAATGAGTGCAGACGGGAAAATGGTACCAGTGCCAAAAGGTTTTGTAGGTTCCAACGCCAATGGAGAAAATACAGTATCAGGAGGGTTTGTAATTTATGAAGGTACATCTCCTGTAACAAATGAAAATGTAGAACAAGCTAAAACAACAAGAAATCAATTTGTATGGATTCCAGTAGATGGTGAAAATTTGAAGTATGAGCAAGAAAAAACAGGTTGGGGAGGTACTGAATATTATACTGACCATGATATTTGGAAAGATGAAGAAGATATTGACTTTCGAAAAGAAAGTGTAAAAACATATGGTGGATTTTATGTAGGAAGATATGAAGCAGGTTTTCCAGGCAGTGATAAATATGAAGATGGACAATCTTATGAAGCAAGTGAAGAAACTAGAAATAAAACAGATGTTGGAATGCCAGTAGTAAGAAAAGGATTTCAAGCATGGAACTTTATAAATCAAATTAACGCTAAAAATTTATCGCAACAAATGTATAACAATGAATGTGTAAAAAGTAGTTTAATGGATTCATATGCGTGGGATACAATGACAAAATGGTTAGAAAATAATGGAATTGAAGTAAATGATTGTGCATCATGGGGAAGTGTTGTAACTACTAGTGAACAATTTGAAATAAACGGATTGTATGCATTACACAAACATATATATGGTACCGAATGGCAAAAAGATGATATGGCAATTTCATATAAAAAAGGCAATCACACTGTAAAATGGACTTCTTGGACTAACAAAGAAGAATATGTCGAACTTTCAACTGGCATTACAGATAGAAATTGCAAAAAAAATATATATGATTTAGCAGGAAATCTTGCTGAATGGACATCAGAAATTGGAAATGTTCGCGAATTAGATTGGAATTATGATACAGCAAGTGTTGTTAGAGGATCGGCATTTGTTGATTCAGCGAAAGTTGGTTCTAGGTATTCGCTCTGGGATATTACTAAATCTAGCGTTCAAACAGGATTTAGAACAGTATTATATATTATGAATAAATGATATATTATATAAAAAAACAATGAAGAATAAGGCTTCGTTGTTTTTTTATATAAGCAACTAAATGATATTATAATTTAATTTTATCTTAAAACAAATGAATCAACTTAAAAAAATGTTCTAAAATAGACAAGACCTGAATATATATAAATATACTATTTTTTAAGGAGTGGTGCACATATGACAGTAGATGAGAGAAAAACAATGTCAAATATGGCAAATGTAGTTCAAAATATTATATTAGAAAACAGAGAAAAGTTAAATATTACAGGCGTTCTAGATGTATTAAGCTTTGATGATCAAATTGTTATTTTAGAAACAGAACTTGGACTACTTACAGTAAAAGGCGAAAATATTAGAATAAATAAACTAAGCCTAGACACATCAGAAGTAACTGTTGATGGAGAAATAAGCCAGTTATCATACAGTGAAAAGGAAAAGATGGAAAAGGGTGGAGGAGGTCTACTCGGCAAAATCTTTAAGTAGGTGAAAGCATGGGGGAAGTTTATAGCCAATTATTAAGTTTATCATTATTTATTATAACTGGAATTGTAATAGGAATTTTATTTGACATTTTCAGAGTGTTAAGAAAATGTTTCAAAACAGCAGACTTTATTACCTATTTACAAGATATTGTATTTTGGTTTCTTGCTGGAATGATTACATTGTTTTCAATTTTTAAATTCAATCAAGGTGAAATTAGAATTTATGTCTTTTTAGGCATTTTTATTGGAATTTTACTATATGCAATAACACTTAGCAAAATAGTTGTAAAATTTTTAGTATCAATACTTCAAACAATGAAAAAACTCATTTTAATTCCTTTACAATTTGTATATAACATTTTTCATAAAATTATTGTTAAGCCAATTTCAAACTTTATAAATAATAATATTAAAGTTGCAATTAAAACAAACCAAAAGAAAAAAGTAAATAAAATAAATGATATTAATAAAAAGAATAAGAAAAGTAAAACAGATGAAACAAATAAAATAAACACAATGAATGTAGCAAATGATATAAATGAAATAAGTAAAAGTAAAAAAATCAACAAAAAACAACAAAATACGACAAAGGATAATAAACTTTTTTCAAAATTTTCAATAAAATTGAAAGAAAAAAGAGGAATTTTAGGAAAAATGTAGAAAAAATAAATATAGTATGTTATAATCATGTAATGAATTGATAAAGGAATGAAATACGAATGAAGAATAAAAAACTTAATTTAATATTAAAAAGACTTGTAATTTTTGGAATTGCAATTTATGTTATTAGTATTTTCCTTTCACAACAAAAAACACTAAATGAATATAAAGCAGATCAAGAAAGATACGAAGAACAGATATTAGCTGAAGAAGAAAGAAAAGAAGAATTAAATCAAACAAAAGCTAATATAAATTCAAAAGAGTATATTGAAGAAATTGCAAGAGAAAGCTTAGATATGTATTTACCTAATGAAAAGGTATATATTGATATAAATAAATAAAAGTTATGGTATATAAATAAAAAAATATATTCATAGAAAAATATATATTTATACAAAAAATATTACTAAAAATGAAACATACATGAGGATGATTTAAGCATCCTCATTATTCTACTTTAATTTTATCTTAAATATATTTATATTCGAAATTTATTTTATCTTTATTTTATAAAAATCTCATGAAACACCATTCATAAAGTAAAGTTAAATATGTATATTACAAATTAAGAATAATATTTTAAATTGAAGTAAGCATTTATATTATAAAAATAAAGGTCAATTTATAAATGTAAATAGGGGGTATATATGAATTTAGAAAAATGTACATTAGTTGAACTACGTCAACTTGCCAAAGAGAAAGGTATAAAGAACACATCAAAATTAAAGAAGGAGGAATTAATTGAAGAGCTTAATCCAATTTTAGATGCAGAAAAAAGACAAGCTTCAAACCAATCTGAGGAAACGTATGAATATGAAAAAAATTCTGATAGAGAAGTAGAAAACATTGTAAAAGAAGATATGAATGAAGAAATCAATAACAATGGTTATAAAAATAATTCAAATAAAGAAAATAGTATGAATGCAAATAATACTAATAGTGAAAGCAATACTGATGATGGTAATTATGTAAGTGAGCCAAATGTAGGCTATAAAATAACAAATGCAGACGACCAAATAGTAGAAGGAATATTAGAGGTTTTGCCAGATGGTTATGGATTTTTAAGAGGAGAAAACTACCTATCAACTCCTAAAGATGTATACATATCACCTGTTCAAATTAAAAGATTTCGTCTAGATAAAGGAGATAAGATAAAAGGTATATCAAGACTTCCAAAAGAAGGAGAAAAATTTCCTGCTTTAATTTATGTTGGTGAAGTAAATGGAGAAGCACCAGAAAATGCTTATCGTAGAACAAAATTTGATGATTTAACACCAATTTATCCAGACGAAAGAATATTATTAGAAACAGTACCAAATGAATATGCTATGAGAATTATTGACTTAATGTCACCAATAGGAAAAGGCCAAAGGGGTATGATAGTTGCTCCACCTAAAGTTGGTAAAACTACATTATTAAAGAAAATAGCAAATAGTATAACTACAAACAATCCTGAAATTGAATTAATAGTTCTTTTAATAGACGAACGTCCAGAAGAAGTTACAGATATGAGAAGAAGCATTAAAGGCGATGTTATATATTCTACTTTTGATGAACTTCCAGAGCATCATGTAAAAGTAGCAGAAATGGTACTTGAAAGAGCAAAAAGATTGACAGAGCAAAAGAAGGATGTTGTTATATTATTAGATAGTATTACTCGTTTAGCAAGAGCATATAACTTAGTTATTCCATCATCAGGAAGAACATTATCAGGTGGTTTAGATCCTAGTGCTTTACACAAACCTAAAAAATTCTTTGGAGCAGCTAGAAATATAGAAAATGGGGGAAGTCTTACAATTCTTGCTACAGCTTTAATAGAAACAGGAAGCAGAATGGATGATGTTATATTTGAAGAATTTAAAGGTACAGGTAATATGGAAGTTCACTTAGATAGAAAATTATCTGAAAAGAGAATTTTCCCTGCAATTGATATAAATAAATCCGGAACCAGAAGGGAAGAGCTTTTACTTTCTCCAAAAGAACTTGAAACAGTCTTTGCTCTAAGAAAAGCAATGTCTACAATGTCTGTTGCAGATGTAACTGAAGAGCTTATTACACAAATAATGCAAACTAAGAATAATGCAGAATTTTTAGAAAAAATGAATTATTTTTTAAAAAATGTTAAATAAAAATTATATATATAAAATGTCTAGTAAATATTAAATTTTATAATAGATACTAGACATTTTGTATATAGCTTGACAAAAAAATAATTATATTATATATAATAGATATGTTATAAATTTATTGTTTAAAATGTTTATAAAGTAGGGCATACCAAAGATTGCCTTTCTAATTATGAATATTTAATTGCGCAAAATGAAACTTTTGTACAATTAGAAGTAGGACTTTTGGAAGATAAGGTCCTATCTCGCTATTTTTTATAGCTTTTATGGTTTTTCTTACTCAACAAAACTATATGTCTTTTTTATAAAAACCTCTTAAAATTGATTCTATTGCGTCAATATTTTTTACTTACTTAGATTACTTATTATAATTTTATAATTTATTAATTAGTTATATAAAATTTTTAGTTATCTTATAATATTTTTACTAAAAATTCTAAAATCCTTATATTTCAGTATTTTGCCTAATTTTTTAGACAACAAATTATATGTCTAAAAAATAAAAACGCCTTAAAATCGATTCTCGTGCGTTGTTTTTTAAACCGTTTTTCAACACTTTTTAAAAACCGTTGATTTTACAATATTTTAACAATTTTACATTATACAAATAGTAAATCTTAAATATTTAAAATAAGTTTTAGACGATTAACTTTATTAGTTAAATATAAAAATGTCTTAAAATCGATTTTGAAGCGTTATAAAATGAAATTATTTTATAATATTATAATTAGAAATTTATTTTAATAATTTTATTAAATATTTATAAAAATTACATTTAAATTTGTAAAAATTTAAATTACAACAAATGTTCGCTTTTTAAATTTTAAAATCGAATTTTTAAAAATTTAATATTACACAAAAAATCCACTATTCCCCCTACTCTACTTGAGTTGCCAAATTTCCTCTCCTTCTGAAAATACAAATTCATGGCATTCTTTTCGGCATCTTTCAATTTCTTGTAAAGAAAATTTATATTTTTTTACAAGTTTTTTCAAAATAGGAAATTTCCGAATAGCCATAGAGAGATTTGTATTATTAGATAAATCTTTTAGCAATTTCTATTTCATAATTTGAACTGTATAGTCCTCCCTGTAGTATAAAACCATCACATAAGTCTATTTGCCTATATAATTCATTTTTTTGTTCATCATTTAAAATTGTATCATCTCAATTCTATGCCATATGTCTTTTTCATATTGTGGCTGAACTTTTCCTATTATTCCAATAATCGGTTTACTCATTTTATCACCTCTATCAATTATTATTTATATAACTATTTTATTCATAATTTAGTTTGTGTTATCAAAAGATATTTATCTAAATCAACTTTATAATCTCTAACAACTATTCCTTCTCTTTCCAATTTTTCTTTTTGCTTCTCTATTCCACCAAAAGCAAAATGTCTTGATAAATTTCCTTTGCTATCTACAACTTTATAGCAAGGATATTTATATTCATCTGGATTATTATGAAGAATATTTCCAACAACTCTTGCAAGTTGTTTGTTTCCTAAATATTCTGCTATTTGCCCATAAGTTACTACTTTTCCTTTTGGAATGGATCTTAAAAACTCATATACTTTTTCTTTCATCATTTTTCTCCGCAATTAAATTACTATTTATTTGATTAAAGTATAACAAAGAAGTAAGTTATTGTAAATATATTAAAAGTAATGTAGGCATTTTTTTTAGCTCTTAAAATAAGTATACATATTAAGAAATTTTATAATACTTATCTTGTTTTTCTATTAAACTGTGCTAAAATATATACAGAAAGGAATGATTTATATATGATAGATACCACCAATAATCCAGACTTTTTAAATGCTTTTCTTCAATATATAGCTACTATTTTAAATAAATCAGAAAATACTGTAAAAGAATATAACTATGATTTAAACCACTTTTTAAAGTTTATTATGCATCATTATGGTATGTCAAATGAAGAAAACATTAAAGATATAGATATAAGTCATATGAAAATGGAAACTATAAAGAAAATACAATTAGATGATATTCATGCTTTTCTATTTTATTTAACTAATACTTATAAAAGTAAATCTGCTACAAGAGCTAGAAAAGTGGCCAGTATTCGTGTTTTCTTTAAATATTTGACTAATAAAGAAAGGGCTTTAGATAAAGACCCTACTATTGGTTTGGAAACTCCTAAACAAGAAAAGAGATTACCTAAGTATTTATCTTTAGAAAATAGTCAAAAACTTTTAGAAGTAACTAAAAATGAAGAATCTGAATTTAAAGAAAGAGATTTTGCTATTATTACTTTATTTTTAAATTGTGGTATGCGTTTATCTGAACTTGTTGGAATCAATATAAAAAATATAGATTTTAGTGAAAATAAAATGACTGTAATTGGTAAAGGTAATAAAGAACGTACTATTTACTTAAATAAAGCCTGCATCGTTGCTATAAATGATTATCTTGCAGTCAGACCACATGATGGTGTTAAATCTGAAGATAGAGATGCCCTTTTCTTAAGTAAAAGAAAAGAACGAATTAGTAATAGAATGGTTCAAGAAATAGTAAAAAGAGAGCTATTAAAAGCTGGACTAGACATCACTAAATATTCTACACACAAACTAAGACATACAGCAGCTACATTAATGTACCAATATGGAAATGTAGATATTAGAGCTTTACAAGTTTTACTAGGACATCAAAACATTTCTACTACTCAAATTTATACTCACGTAGAAAATGAGCAAGTAAGAAATGCCGTTGAGAGTAACCCTTTAAATATATAGTTTAAATTTTTCATGTAATAGTTTGTATTTAATGCGTAATGCTTTTTTCTAATGTGTAATATTTTTTATTTAATATATTTTATAAATTAAATAGTTGGAATTTTTAATTCTTGTCCCACCATTAATCCACTATTAGTAAGCTCATTTATATTTTTAATATTTTGAATGATATCTCTAACATCCTTATTCTCATAATAAGGATTGTTTTTTTGTTGGTCTAAGGCAATTTGCCATAAAGTATCTCCTCTAACTACAATTATAGTATCATAACTGGTGTGTTCATTATGTGATAAGCTAGATTTTGAAAATAATAATATTATTCCTATTATAATTAAAAACATAATGCTCATACTTCTTATAAACTTCTTTTTATTTGTTATTCTAAATTTTTTCATAACTTATACCTTCCCTTTTTATTTAATTTTCAATAATTTATAAAGTTAATATAATTTTGATTAAATTATATTATTAGCGAACATTTATTTCTTATTGTGTTTACATTATAATAGAACAAAAGTTTCTTGTCAATAGTTTTTTACAAAAAAATGTTTGTTTTTTAAAAATAAGGAAAGTACCTTCTTTTATACAAAAAGACGAAGTACTTAAAACTTCGCCTTTCTATTTATTTCTTAATTAATAAAATTTTAATTATTTATATTAGAAACCATCTTTTTCTAACTATTTGAAAATAATTATTATTTTTTGCTTACTATATCTTTTGTATCTCTTGCAATCATTAATTCTTCGTTTGTTGGAACAACAAATACTTTTACTTTAGAATCTGGTGTAGTTATTTCTACTTCTTTTCCTCTGCAGTTGTTTTTTTCATCATCAATTTTTATTCCTAAATAGCTAAGTGATTCACATATTTGTTTTCTAACTTCTATTCCGTTCTCTCCTACTCCACCAGCAAAAGTAATTACATCTACGCCATTCATTTGAGCAACATATTTTCCAATTGCTCCAATTACTTGGTAAACAAATACATCTATTGATAATTTTGCTCTTTCATTTCCTTCAGCTGCTGCTTTTTCTATATCTCTATCATCAAAGCTAATTCCTGAAAGTGCTAATTTTCCAGATTTTTTGTTTAATATAGTATCCATCTCATCAGGTGTTAAATTTTCTTTTTTCATTAAGAATGTAACTATTGATGGATCTATATCTCCTGATCTTGTTCCCATAGGTACACCTGCAAGTGGTGTTAATCCCATAGTTGTATCAACAGATTTTCCACCTTTAATTGCACATAAACTTGCTCCTTGTCCTAAATGGCAAGCAATTATTTTTAAATCTTCTTCAGGTTTATTCATTAACTCTGCTACTCTTTTTGCAACAAATCTATGTGATGTTCCATGGAATCCATATTTTCTAACCCCATATTTTTCATAGTATTCATATGGGATTGGATATATATATGCTTTTTTAGGTAATGTTTGATGGAAAGCAGTATCAAATACAGCAACCATTGGAATATCTCCCATTACTTCTCTACAAGCTTCAATTCCTTTAATTTGTGCTGGGTTGTGTAAAGGTCCTAAAGGAATACACTCTTTTATAACATCAATTACTTCATCTGTAATTAAAACCGATTCGCTTAATTTTTCTCCACCGTGTAATACTCTATGTCCTATAGCATCTATTTCTTTTAAGCTACTAATAACACCATATTCTGGGTGTGTTAATTGCTCTAAAACTAATGTCATTCCTTCTTCATGTGTATTTACAGCCTTTTCTATTTTATGCTTTTCTCCATTTACTGTGTGTGTTAAGAAGGAATCTGCTAAACCTATTCTTTCTAAGTAACCTTTTGCCATTAAACTTTCATTTTCCATATCTATTAATTGATATTTAATAGATGAGCTTCCACAATTTACAACTAAAATTTTCATTTTCATTTCCTCATATAATATTTATAAATATTATACATTCCTTTCTTTATAATTTTTTATTACGCGTAGCATAGTTTATCTTTCTTGTGCTTGCACGCAAGTAATTGCTATTACACCAGCTATATCATCTACATTACAGCCTCTTGATAAATCATTTACTGGTTTTGCAATTCCTTGGCAAAGTGGACCATAAGCTTCTGCTTTTCCTAATCTTTGTACTAGTTTATAGCCAATGTTTCCAGCATTTAAATCTGGGAATATTAATGTATTTGCATTTCCTTGAATTTCACTATTTGGAGCTTTTGATGCTGCTATTTCAGGAACTATTGCTGCATCTAATTGTAACTCTCCATCACATTTTAAATTAGGCTCTTTTTCTTTTAATAGTTTTGTAGCTTCAACTACTTTTTCTGTTAATTCTGAATGAGCACTTCCATGACTTGAATAAGAAAGTAATGCTACTCTTGATTCTTTTCCAGTTAATTGCTCAAAGCTTTTGCTTGATGATATTGCAATTTCTGATAATTCGTCAGCTGTTGGATTTTCAACTAATCCACAATCTCCGAAAACAAATACACCATCTTCTCCATATTCACAGTTTGGTACTACCATTGTAAAGAATGCTGATACTAATTTAGTTCCAGGTGCCGTTTTTAAAATTTGAAGTGCTGGTCTTAATGTATTTGCTGTTGTATGGCAAGCACCAGATACTAAGCCATCTGCTTCCCCATTTTTAAGCATCATCATTCCAAAATAAATAGGTTCTAATATAATTTTTTTAGCATCTTCTGGTGTTATTCCTTTATTCTTTCTTAATTCATAAAATAAATTAACATATTCTTCGTATTTTTCTGATGTATTAGGGTCAATTATTTGAGCATTTGAAATATCTACATTATTTTCTTTTGCTCTGTTTTGTACTTCTTCTACATTACCTATTAAAATAATTTTAGCATATTCTTCTTTTAATGCTTTTTCTGCTGCTTTTAATACTCTTATATCTTCACTTTCTGGAAGAATAATTGTTTTAATATCTTGTTTTGCTTTTTGTTTTATTGATTCTATAAAAGCCATTTTGCTTCCTCCTTTTATGTATATAGAAATCATATGATTTAAAATTTTGTCTATTTATATTTTAAATTCATATTCTTAAAATTAACATTACTATTATATATTGAAATTAAAAAAATCACAACATTTTTATTAAATTTTTTATTATTATATTATTAAAAGCTAAGAATATTATGTTTTGTAAGCACCGCGCAGCGACCAAACGGAGCGTAAGCGAAGTGCGCTTGGAGCAACCTACTTACAAGTATGTAATAAAAGGTTGCGACAGTAAGGTGCAAAAAACATAATATTCTTAGGTGTATATTTATATTATTTTAAAAAAAGATGTAGCTGTTTATATAACAACTACATCTATAATATTATTTTGCATAATCGATTACTCTAGTTTCTCTAACAACGTTTACTTTAATTTGTCCAGGATATTCCATTTCTTCTTCTACTTTCTTAGCAATATCTCTAGCCATTAAAGTCATTTGGTCGTCATTAATTTTTTCTGGTTTAACGATAATTCTAATTTCTCTACCTGCTTGGATAGCGAAAGATTTATCAACACCTTCAAAAGAATCTGCTATACTTTCTAGTTGCTCTAGTCTCTTGATGTATGCTTCTAATGTTTCTCTTCTTGCACCTGGTCTTGATGCTGAAATAGCATCTGCTGCTTGTACAAGAACAGCTTCTATTGTTTTTGGCTCTACATCACCATGGTGTGCTTCAACAGCATTTATAACATTTTCATTTTCTTTGTATTTCTTTAAAATGTCAACACCTAGCTCAACGTGTGTTCCTTCCATGTCATGGTCTAAAGCTTTTCCAATATCATGTAGTAAGCCTGCACGTCTTGCAAGTTTAGTATCTAATCCTAATTCGTCTGCCATAATTCTTGCTAAGTTAGATACTTCAATAGAGTGATTTAAAACATTTTGACCATAGCTTGTCCTAAATTTAAGTTTACCTATTAATTTTACTAAATCTGGATGTAAGCCTATAACGCCTGTTTCTAATACAGCTCTCTCTCCTTCTTCTTTAATAGTTTGCTCTAATTCTTCTTTTGCTTTTTCTACCATTTCTTCAATTTTTGCTGGATGGATTCTTCCATCATCAATTAATTTTTGAAGTGCTATTCTTGCAACTTCTCTTCTTAATGGATCAAAGCCTGAGATAACAACTGCTTCTGGTGTGTCATCAATGATTAAATCGATACCTGTTAAGGTTTCTAAAGTTTTAATGTTTCTACCCTCTCTACCTATAATTCTTCCCTTCATGTCGTCATTTGGAAGGGCTACTATAGATACAGTAGTTTCTGAAGTGTGGTCTGCTGCACATTTTTGAATTGCATAGCCAATTACTTCTTTTGCATTTTTTTCTGATTCTTCCTTAACCTTAACTTCCATGTCATGAATTAAGTTTGCCTTTTCTGCTGTTAATTGTTTTTCAACTTCTGCAAGTAAAATTTTCTTAGCTTCATCTCTTGATAATCCAGAAATTCTTTGTAATTCAGCAATTTGTTTATTTAATGTTTCTTCTATTTCTGCTTTTTTGTTTTCTAATTCTTGGTACTTATCTTCTAGTTCTTTTTCTTTCTTTTCTACTATGTCTTGTTTTCTTTCTAAATTTTCTTCTTTCTGAATTAATCTTTTTTCTTGGTTTTGAACTTCGCCTCTTCTTTCTCTAATCTCTTGATCTAAGTCTTTTCTGGCATTCATAATTTCTTCTTTTGCTTTAAAAATTTCTTC
>CANRCF010000008.1 GCA_947629045.1 uncultured Clostridia bacterium
CAAAATCAAGATACTAATATTATGCCCGAAGAAAAAGAAATAAGTAATTTTTCTACAAAAATTCTTATTGATGATGATAACAGAGATACAAATTTAAAGTTAACTGCTTCTAAAATAAATGGAACTGTTATTAATCCAAATGAAACTTTTTCTTTTAATGAAATTGCTGGAAACCCCACACCTGATAAAGGTTATGAAAAAGCTGGTATATTTGTAAATGGCAAAAAGGAAAAAGGCTATGGTGGTGGAAATTGTCAAGTGAGTACCACTATTTATGATGCTGTTCTAAAAGTAAAAGGTTTAGAAGTAACTGAAAGGCATGAACATGGGAAAGAAGTTGGATATGTTAAGCAAGGAAAAGATGCAACAGTTGTCTATGATGAATTAGATTTAAAATTTAAAAACAATTTAGAGAACGCAATTAAATTGTATGTTGATGTTACAGAAGAAAAAATAAATGTTAAAATTGTAGAGCTAATAAATAGCTAATCTATTAAAATTTGGTCTAAAATTGAACTTCCATAAATAAGATTTAATAACATCTTATTTATGGAGGTTTTTATGTTGAAAAAATCCACTTTTATGCACAAAAACAATAATATTTTTCTAAAAAATTATAAAATAATAACTATAATGCTTTTATTTTTATTTATATTTTCTCCAATTATATATGCTCAAGATAGTGTCTATGTGTGGTCTTCCGAATCATCAGAATTAAAAACAAATAATGAGGTTTCATCTTCGATTTCATCAAGTAATGAAACTCATCAAACTTCCACTTCTCCTACTGATTTAAGTTTAGAATCAGGTGGTGCTGTTTTAATTGAACAGAATTCTGGAAAAGTTTTATATGATCATAATATGCACGAGCAATTAAGGCCTGCAAGTGTAACAAAAGTAATGACAATTTTGCTTATAATGGAAGCTATTGATTCTGGCACTATTTCATACACTGATAAAATTCCTTGCTCTGAAAATGCAGCTAGTATGGGTGGCTCACAAATTTGGTTAGATGTACGAGAAGAATTAACTGTTGATGAAATGCTAAAAGCTATTTGTGTAGTTTCAGCAAATGATTGCACTGTTGCAATGGCAGAATACTTGGCAGGCTCAGAAGAAGCTTTTGTTCAAAAAATGAACGAAAAGGCAAAAAGCCTTGGTATGAATGATACTACATTCAAAAACTGTCATGGTATTGATGAAGATGGTCATGTAACTTCGCCTTATGATATTGCACTAATGTCTAGAGAGCTTTTGACTAAACACCCTGATATTACTAAATATACTACTATTTGGATGGATTCTTTAAGAGATGGTAAATCAGAATTAGTTAATACTAATAAATTAATTCGTAATTATAAAGGTGCAACTGGTTTAAAAACTGGCTCAACTTCTGTTGCTTTATATAATTTATCTGCTAGTGCTACTCGTGATGACTTATCTTTAATTGCTGTTATAATGAAAGCTCCAAGCACCAAAGTTCGTTTTGCAGAGGCTCAAAAGTTATTAGATTATGGATTTAATCATTATGAATATAAAAAGCTTGCTAGCAAAGGTGAAGCTGTAAAATCTATTATTGTTAATAAAGGTATTGAGTCACAAGTAAATGGAATTTTGGAAACTGATAGTGGTGTTTTAATTGAAAAAGGTCAAAACAAAGACATAGAGCAAATTATAGAGTTACCTGATATTGTTTCTAGTCCTATTACTAAAGGAGATATTCTTGGAAATATTACATACACTCTAAATGGAGAAGAAATTGGAAAAGTAAATGTTATAGCGGAAAATTCTATTGAAAGAATTGGCTTAGTTTCTATGATTGAGCATGTTTATTTAAAGTGGTTCACACTTTTCAGAGTCTAAACACTTGAAGAACATAGATATCACAAATACAAATATTAGAAAAATGCTAAAAGTATAAATTTGAAAAAACAAATATTAAAAATCATAATTTTTTTAAACATAAATAAAAGAAGTATAATTAAGCTCATATCAAGCTTTTTTATACTTCTTTTTTAGTTTTATTTTTCTAAAAAATTAATTTATTTTACTTCTTGTTTTTCTTTTAATAAATCTCTTATTTCTTCTAGTAGAACTGTATTTGGCTCTTTTACAGGCTCTGGAGCTGGCTCTTCTTCTTTCTTAGTAAATTTTTTCATAATTTTTACAATAAAGAATATACAAACAGCTATAATTAAAAAGTCTATTACATTTTGTAAGAAGTTTCCATAAGTTATTGTTGCTTCTCCTATTTTAATATTTAAGTTTGAAAAGTTTATTCCTCCAATTATTACACCAATTATTGGCATTAATATATCATCTACTATTGATGATACTATTTTCCCAAATGCTGAACCTATAATTACACCAACTGCTAAGTCCATTACATTCCCTTTAGCTATAAATTTTTTAAACTCTGAAAATGTTTTGCTACCTTTTTTTAATATCTCTTCTTTCTTTTCTTCAATATTTTTGTCCATATTTTATTATTCTCCTTTTTAGTTTTTGTTATTATATCATGTTTTTTCGACTAATGGTAGCTTTTTTAAATATTTTATGTGAATTTCTTATTTCGTTACAGAGTTTATCTTGCTCTTCTAAATTATAAAAACAAATTAGTCTACTTTTTCTTTTACATCATTCAACTTTTCTAGGCATTTTTCACAAATTAGTTTTCCCTTATATTCATACAAATTTTTAGTATTTCCACAAAATGTACAATTAGGCTCATGTTTTCTTAAAATAATTGAAGCTCCATCAACATAAATCTCTAACTCTGTTTTCTCCTCAATTCCAAATTTGTTTCTTAGTTCCATTGGTAAAACAATTCTGCCTAGCTCGTCTATTTTTCTTACTATTCCTATGCTTTTCATAAATATCCCCCTTTAATAATTATTTTTTCCATAATTCTACATATTATTATATTTTTTATTTTCAAAAAAATCAACCCTTATAGTAGTTAAATTATATCTTTTTTATTAGATATAAATAAACCCTAATTGTTTAACTCTTTAACAATTAGGGTATCATACTATTGTTTAAATATTTACAGCATTATAAATAGCAATATTAATTAATTTGAAAATTGATAAGCCATATTTTTCTTTCATTTTTTCTAGTTCTTTGTAAGAACTTTCTCTAATAAGAAAATTATGTGGTTCTGTTTTTTCGTTTTCTGGTCTTGGATAAATTCTAACATCTTCATTTTTTATTAATTCTATTATTGAAACATTAACCATTTTATTTATTGATGCTTCATAATTTTTTGAAAGTTCCTCTAGTTTCTTATACAATGTCGAATCCACTATTATTCTCCTTCTAACACCATTATCCTTTTTCAATAAATACTGTTCAAATATATTCACCATTTTTACCTCCACCTTTCTCTTTTTCTCCTCTATTTATAAAGATATCTTTTCTTTGAAAAAAGTTGCAAAAAATATAAAAAAAATTTTTTTTATTAGAATTTTTATCTATAAAAGTAATTTTTCTTTATTTTTGAGTAATTATTTTGTTGTTTAGGTAAAAATTTGTATTGTTTACGTAATATTGTTGGATTTTTTTGGTAAATTCTTGAATTTTTTGGTATTTGGTGTTAAAATTTCGTCAAGAGTTTTATTACTCTCGTTCTTATTTAAGAGCATTATTTGCTCTTATTATAGGATATATTACAAGGTCATAGAAAAGGTCAAAAAGCAAAGCAAACAAGCAACTTAAGGAGGTATTCTTTATGAAAAAAACTTTGCGGAAAGTTTTAACACTCGTCTTGGTGTTAGTAGTTACTTTGAGTTTTACTAGCACCGTCTATGCCGAAGGCCGCATTATGCCGCTTGCAGGAAGAGAAACATGGGACGCTGGAGGAAGATATGTTGGAAGTTTTACTCTTGAAGGTGGCAATATCACTCCAGTAAAAACAATGGGTGCAAATGGTAAGCTTCGTGTATATGGATTTGCCAATGCAGAAAATAACGGCAATCCATGGTGGATTAGAGTTCAAATAATCGATTATAGTACCGGAGGAGTTATTGCTGAAACTACTACTACTCCTCGTACCAGTAGTCAACAAGCTTACTCTGTTTCACTTGATGTTGTTAAGGGACAGCAAATACAAATATATATGTCATATGTAACTTTTCCTGTTAATGATGCTAATGTAAGTATCTATTATCTATTATCAACTTAATATATCTCTAATTTTTTGTTTTAACTTACTATTTTTTATGACCTTGTAATTAAATTTCTTTTAAACTAAGGGGGGGTTCAAAATAGAACACCCTCTTAGCTTTTTATCTTTTTAATTTAATATTATATTCTTTTTCATTATATATAAAATGTATTTTAATTTCATCTGTGTAATCATATAAAGTCATATCTACAATATTATAATATATAATTTTATTTTCATCTTTTACTATATATTCTTCTCCATTTTCATTCAGACTGTTTGTTACATAAAATTTGGTTCCATTTGAATTTTCAATATATATATCTTTGAATATTTTATATGTATCATCTGACTCATTAATTAATTTAGTTATTAGTTCATTTGTATAACTTTTTGATTCATTTAAATTTTCATTCGTAGCTTGTTTTTCTATCTCATCTAATATTTTCTGCAAATTTTTTTCATTACTTATTTTTTCATTAAATAACATAGTTATAGATATATTGGTTCCTGTTTCATATGTTGTCACTTCTATATTTTCAATATCATTATTTTCTTTATATTCATAAGAATAATAAATGCTTTTTCTATTATAAATCTTTTCTTCAATTTTCTGTTTTATTTGCCATTTTCCATTAATTTTATCAATATCATTTAAAATCATATTTTCTGCATAAATTATAATTTCCTTACTTCTCGGATATTCAATGTCATTTGTTGATAAATTATATATTAAATCTAATTGATTATTTTGCTGATTTCTTACTTTAAATCCTGCACTTGTGTTAATATTGTTATCGCTAAATTCTTTTACGTTAATATCTAATTTATTACTTTCTATAAAATCATTTAGAACCTCTTTTCCTCTAGTATGAAATAAAATTCTATTTTCTTCGTCAAGAATAATTATCTTTTCAAATTGTAATAATTTTATATTTTCTACCTCTTGTCCATTATCAAACTTAACATTAAAACTAATGTCTAAATTATAATCATCAATAAGCATATTATTTATTTTTACTGCTATACCATTAGATTCTTGATAAGACTCTAATCCATCCATTATATAATTATTGCTAATTGCTGTATCAACGCCTTTTCTATTATTAAATACATTCTGAATTATGGAATAACCTGCATAAACAATGCCTGATAATAAAATTAAACTACAACAAATTGCCGCAATCATTTTATAAACATAAGTATTTTTCATTTTTTTATCATTTGCATATAAAGCTTTTTCAATTGCAATTTTGTACTCTTTTGGTTCATAAATTTTGCCTGAAATTACTCTTGAAATTTCTTTTTCTATGTCGTTGTTATCATTCATGCCTTTATCCCTCCTTTATAATTCATTTTTATATTCTTTCTTGCTCTTGAAAGTTTACTTTTTACTGTATTTTCTTTCATATTTAATATTTTACTTATTTCCTTAGTAGTATAATTTTCGTTATAAGATAAAATTATGACCATTCTTTCTTCATAGCTTAAATCTTTAATCATTTCATTAAAATCTAAAGTATTGTTAATTGCATCTATATCATTCTCTTCTGTTATATACGCATACGATTCATCAAAATCTTCATGCGTTTCATTTTCTTTTTTCTTCTTTTTGTATTTTTTATTGCAATTATTAATTAATATTTTTGATATCCAAGGTTTAAACTTTGACGGATCTTTTAACTGTTTTATATTTCTATAAGCTTCTATCATTGTTTCTTGTATTACATCCTGTATATCTTCTTCTATTGATAATCTAGATTTTGCTATTTTATATAAGTCATTTCTTATCTCTAGAATTAGGTTTGTAAAAGCTTCTTTATCTCCTTTCTTAGCCTTTAGCACTAATTCATCCAAACGAACTCATCTCCTTATATTACTACTTTTTATTCTACATATTTTTGCAAGTTCAAATTAACACTTAAATTATATATTGTTTTTTAAATTTATACAATACTATTTTACATTTTATGGTAATTTTATAACATTAAGTGAAATTATTATTTTTAAATATAAGTTAATATTTTTGTTTATATATAAGCCTTTATGCACTTTTCACACTAGTGTTAACACGGTATCGACATATTTTATATATAATTTTTATGAAATATATAGATTAAAAAAAGAAGGTTTGATTCATGAAAAATTGTGGTAAATATGAAGACAATCTAAATGTTATTGGATCTATTTTGAGGGAAAAACGTAAAGAAAAAAAAATATCCCTTGAAGTCCTTTCTACAAAGTTACTTTTACTAGGTGTTAATATACCCGTAACTTGTTTACATAGAATAGAAAACAATCAAAGGACTGTCAGGGATTATGAAATTTGTGCACTTGCTGTTGCATTAAATATTGATGTAATGGAATTTCTTGGTCCTATGACAAATAGATTCAAAGTATCTTAATATAATTTATAAATTTTATAACAAAAAAATGTAGTAAATAAATGGACAAATATTCTCTCTATTATTTACTACATTTATTTTTAATTATTCATCATAATCGCCTGAATCTACATCTTCAGTTTCGTCGTATTCATAATCATATATTGGTGTAGTTTCTGGTCTTAGTATTTTTGTGCGTTTTGGCCTTGTTTTTGTTATAACGCTGTTATAAGCTTCATTATCTTCTTGCATATCCTCTAAAGTTTCTTTAACTTCCCTTCTTATTTTATCTTTGCTTCTTTGTTCTTCTTTTCTTTCTTCTCTCTTTTCCTCTTTCTTATTTTGCATTGTTTTGTTAAGCATTGCATTTGCTTTTTCTAATAAGTCTGGTACATAATCTAATAGCTTGTCTATAGATGAACAATGCTCTACTGGTAATAATTTTACGTTATTTTGTTGTACCACTAAAAATGCAACTGGAGAAATTGACACACCTGCTCCGCTACCACCACCAAATGGAAGTCTGTACTGAATTGCTTCCTCTTTTTCCTTTTTAGTATATTCGTCAATAGTTTCTCCTTTAAATTCACTTCCACCTGCTGCAAATCCGAATCCGACTTTTGAAATTGGTATGATAACAATATTATTGCTAGTTTCTATTGGTTCTCCTATAATAGTATTTACATCTATCATGTCTTGAATACTATTCATAGCTGTAACCATAAGATTTTCTATTGGATGTTGTTCGTTCATTTTTATCACTTCTTCCTTTCTTTGAAAAGATATATATTACATTTATAATATGTACCATTTTTAACTGAATTATACAATTTAAGTTAATTTTGTATAAATTTTTATTTTGGAATATTGGATTTATTTGGTACTTATAACTATTTTGTAATTTTTCTGATTTTGGAATAATGTTCGGAAGTATTATAGAAATAATAGATGCAACTAAAGCTACTGTAAATGCTGTGGTTATAGGGCTTTCTAGTCCTATTTCTGCATATAAATTTAAGTATGAAACTTCTGGTACTAATTTTTTTAGTACTTTAAGATCTTCTAATTTAAAATCTTTTTCAAATTTTTTAAGGTCTATCTTTGCTAGTGGTTTTTCTAATAATTTTTTAACTTTTTCTTCATTTAAAGATATTTTTAACCACTTAATGTATTTAAAAGCTTTTAGTGAAATTTCTATTTTATAATGTGTTTTTTGCTTTTCTGGAATATTGCTTGCTAAAAGTTCTTTTACATTTATTACTAGAGATGAATTAATTATTAAAAATACTACTAATAATAGTAAAATTAGTACTGCTAAAAAAATAAAAACTAATACCATAATAACCTCCTTTGCTCTAAATTTTTGAGCTTTTTAAGCTTTTGTTTAGGCTTTTGTTTTGTAAAGTTATTTTGATATTAGTTTTACCATTTTATTGAAATTTTAAACATATTTTACTTTTTATTTTTAAGCTTATTACTTTTTTAACTATTTTGCTTTGCTATTTTGAGTTTAACCTTTTCTTTTATTATTGCCCTCTTTTTATTTTCTCTACGGTAATGTCACCAAATAATTTTTCTTGACTTGTTGTCACTTTGCTTCTTCTAGATAATTCTAAAAGTCCTGTAAATGCAGTAACTACTTCTTGATTATTACATTTGTTAAGTGAAAATAGCTTGTTAAATATAAATTTCTTTTTACGAATTAGCTCTTTAAACATTACTTTTACTTTGCTTTCTACTGTATATGTATCTACTATTGCTATTTTTTCAATATTTTTTGCGTTTTCATTTATCTTTTCTTCATTTGCAGTTACTATATTTTGATATACTTCTATAATTTGCTCTTTTGTATAAGTTGGCTCTAACTTTTGTTTTGGAAGTTCTATTACTTCTGGATTTTTAAATACTTTATTTTCATTTTTTTCTAACATATCTTTAAATGCTTTTGTAATTTCTTTATACTTTTTATACTCTATAATTCTTCTTAACAATTCCTCTTCTGTCAGTTCTTTTTCGTCTTCAACTTCATTAGGCAAAAGATTTTTAGATTTTAAGTATAATAAAGTAGATGCCATTACTAAAAATTCACTTGCTATTTCTAAATTTAACTCCTCCATAGCATTTAAATAACTTATATATTGATCTGCTATATCACTTATCTTTATATCATAAATATCCATTTTGTTCTTGTCTATTAAGTGACATAGTAAATCTAATGGTCCTTCAAAATTATCTATTTTTACACTATATTTGTTTGTTTCTAATGTTAGTATGTTTGGCATAAATATTTATTTCCTCCGTTATATTTTCAAATGCAAGTTTAATATTTTCTTGTTTATAGCCTTTCTTATATAAAAAGCTTTCTATGTCTTCATCTTCCATTTGTTGTCTCTTTTTAATTATTATTTTTTTAGCACAAGCTATTTCATATTCTTCTAACTGTTCTTGGTGATTAGAAAAATATGCATCTATTGTATCACTATCAATTCCTTTTGCATATAGTTTCATTCTTATTTCTTTTATTGAAAGTGTTTTTATTGCCAAGAATTCATTTACTGCCCTTTCAATATAATTTTCATCACTAATATAGCCATTATCTATTAAATTTTGTATAACATCTTCTAATAAATTTTCATCTATTGTTGAAGAAAATTTTTGCCTTACTTCTTGCTCTGTCCTTTTTTTATACAAAACATATCTTAGTACTTTCGTTTTTGCTACATCAAATTCTTCTAGCTCTTTATATTTCTCTGTATTATACCTCTCTGTATTTACTTTTTGATTTGATGTTTTTTTTACTTCTTGCTTTGTGCATATTTCTTGGCTTTTTTTATCATTTAGTCCATCTATCCCATGTTCCTTCATGAAATCTTCAAGGTTTTTCATTCAAGAATTACTCCCTTATTTTTAAGTTCTTCTACTCATTTTTCAAAGCTTTTATTCTTCTTTTTTTGCTTTTTAGTTCTAGCTTTTTATTATTATAATTCTATTTTACTCTTCTGGCTCTGTTTCTTGCTCTGGGTCTACTTCTTCATTGTCACCTAAACTTTTTTCAAAAGCTGTTTCATAATTGTCTCTAATTTTCTTTTCTACTTCTTCTAATATTTTAGGATTTTCTAATAAATATGCTTTTGCATTTTCTCTACCTTGTCCAATTCTTTCACCATTATAGTTAAACCATGAACCACTCTTTTCTATAATATTTAGGTTAACTGCTATGTCTAATATGTTGCCTTCTTTTGATACACCTTTACCATAAATAATATCAAATTCTGCCTCTCTAAATGGTGGTGCAACTTTGTTTTTTACTACTTTTACTCTTGTACGATTTCCTATAACTTCACCATCTTGTTTAATGCTTTCTATTCTTCTAATATCTAATCTAACAGATGCATAGAATTTTAATGCTCTACCACCTGGTGTTGTTTCTGGGTTACCAAACATAACACCAACTTTTTCTCTTAATTGGTTTATGAATACTATAACACATTTTGATTTGTTTATTACACCGGCTAATTTTCTTAAAGCTTGTGACATTAATCTGGCTTGTAAACCAACATGGCTATCTCCCATATCTCCATCAATTTCTGCTTTTGGTACTAATGCTGCAACAGAGTCTACAACTATAATATCTAATGCACCGCTTCTAACTAAAGCTTCTGCTATTTCTAATGCTTGCTCACCTGTATCTGGTTGAGATACTATTAAATTATCAATATCAACACCTAAGTGTTTTGCATATACTGGGTCTAATGCATGCTCTGCATCTATAAATGCCGCTTCTCCACCCATTTTTTGTGCTTCCGCAATCATATGAAGTGCTATTGTTGTTTTTCCAGATGATTCTGGACCAAATACCTCTATTATTCTTCCTCTAGGAATACCACCTATTCCTAAAGCTATATCTAAGCTTAATGCTCCTGTTGGAATTGCTTCTACATTCATTGCTGTAAAGTCTCCTAGTTTCATTACAGAACCTTTTCCAAATTGTTTTTCAATTTGACCAAGTGCTGCTTCTAATGCTTTCATTTTTTCTGGATTTTCATTATTCATTATTTTCTCCTCCTATTAATTCAAAACGTATGTTTGTATTTATTATATACTAATAAAATTTATTGTCAAGACTTTTTTAAAAATTTTTTTATTTAATTTTAATTGAAAAATATTATAGTTTGTAGCACCGCGCAGCGTTCAAGCGAAGCGTAAGCGAAGTGCGCTTGGAGCAACCTTCTTATAATTTATTTATATTGAAGGTTGCGACAGCAAGGTGCAAAAACTATGGTATTTTTCAATATTAAGTTATAAATGATATTGTTTATTTTATCAAACCAATTTTGAAAAAACAATACCAAAATTAATTTTGTATATACCATTCATTTATATTATAATAAATGCCATAATTGTTCGGTGTAATTTCTCCTCTAAGGTTACTTGAATATGCTATCAAATTTTTATTACGATATAGTCCTATATATGGTATATCCTTATTATAAAGTTCTATTATTTTACTATATTTTTGTTTAATTAATTTTTTATCTTTAATATTTTTCAATTCACTTAATATACTACTTATTTCGTCATTTTTATAATTAGCTAAATTGCCATCTCCAAAAAAGTATGTTAAATCAGGTGATAATGAACTATATATACCTGTTAATAATATTTCATAATTATGATTTTCTAAATAGTTTTTATATTGTGCTTCTGATACTTCTTCTACTACTATATTAATTCCTATTTCTTTTAATTGCATAGCTATTTCTTTCGCAACATCTATTCTCTGTTTGTTATTAGAATTCACTGATAATTTTATATTTAATCTTTCTATTTTTCCATTTATCTCTTTTTTCCAATCACCATTTTCGTAATCCCATCCTGCTGAATCTAATACTTTTTTAGCTTTTTCAGTATTTTCTTCATATTGAAAATTGGTTGTGTTTCCTATTAAATAATTGTTTTCTTCCAAAGGGAAATACGCTGTATATGCTTTACTCTCCAATACAGAATTTACTATTTTTTCTGGCTGTAATCCTAAAAGTATAGCTTGCCTTACTTCAATATTTTTTAAAATACTATTTTCTAAATTAAATGCTATATAATCATATTCCCTTCCTGGATATTCTTTTTTCTCATAACCTATACTTCCTATATATTCTTCTATATTTGTATTTTGAGTATATATTAAATCAATATCTTCATTTTTGAAAGCATTATATAACTCTCCCATTGAGTTATATAAATATACAGTAATTGTATTTTTATATTCTTTGCTTATCTCTCTATAATTCTCATTTAAACATATTTCTATTTTATTATTATCTATTTGATTAATTTTATATCTTCCTGTTCCTATCGGTATATTGTTTTCTTCTTGATTCACACAAATTATTGGAAAAATTAAGTTATATTCAAAAAATGGAATTTCTTTATTTAGTTCAATTCTTATTGTATGTGCATCTATAAGTTCTACTTTTTCTATATCCTTCACATTTTCATAATATGGGCTATCATTATTTTGTTTTAATTCATTTATAGAAAAATCTATATCCTTTGAAGACAAACTTGTCCCATCAGACCACATAACATCTTCTTTTAATTTTATTATATATACTTTACTATCTATTTTGGAAATTTCATTAGCTAGACAATTTTCAATATTATAATCGCTTGAAATCGTTAATAATGGCTCATATATTAATTGATCTAAGTAAAGAATATATTTATTTTTTGTAGTGTATGGATTAATATCGTCATATTCTGAAATTCCAAGTTTAATATTTGAATTTACGCTTATTGTTTCATATTTTATATTTGAATCTGTTGTTTCACCTTTAGAATAGTTTTGAACTAAAAAATATATTACACCTGATACAATTAGTAGAACAAAAATACTGACTAAAATTTCTAATCTGTCTTTTTTCATATGCTTCTTTTTATAAAATAGTTTAATTTGGCATCTCTCCTTTCTTATTTACTTATATTATTTTCATCTTTTAATTTGATATACAATTTTTAGTAAAATTTAGCAAATGATTATTTCTTTAGTTTGACATACTTACTTATTCTTATAATTCACGCACTTACTTAGCTTTATATTATTAAGCTTTATATTATTAAGCTTTAAATTGCTACCATTTACTAAAACTAATGGGGACACAAAAATAGATTTATTTTCTATTTTTATGCCCCCTATATTAAATTTTAAACTAGTTTCAAAATATTTTTTTGCTACCATCTTTTATTGTAGCATTTTTATTGTAGAATTTTATTTTACCACTATCATTATTGTATTTCTATTTTCTGCTTTCTACTATGAGTTTAATACCTGTTCTGTCCTCGCCTTCTACCTCTACTTCTGCAAAGGCTGGTATACATACCAAATCTACTCCTGCTGGTGCTACAAAGCCCCTTGCTATTGCAATAGCCTTTACTGCTTGATTTAGTGCTCCTGCTCCGATTGCTTGCATTTCTGCCTTATTAGATTCCTTTACCAAACCAGCTATCGCTCCTGCTACTGAATTTGGATTTGATTTTGATGAGATTTTTAAAACTTCCATTTTTGCCTCCTATAATTTATTTTTTTGTTCAAGAACATTTATAGTTATAATACATTTTTTAAAATTTGTCTACTGTTTTTTGGAAAAAAGTGGAAGTTTTTATCGAGCTTTTTTTACATTTTTTGTCATTTATTTTAATTTACTTCAAATATATTCTTTCTATTTTCTCTACTTTACAATTTTCGTCATTTATTTCAAACATGCAACCATTAAATATACATTCACCTTCTGCTAATTTATATCTTTCTGGAAGTGAGGTCAAAAATCTTTTTATAGATGCTTCTACCTCCATACCAATTATTGATTTTTTTGGACCTGTCATTCCTAAATCTGTAATATACCCCATTCCATTTTCAGTAATTTCTTCATCTGCTGTCTGAACATGAGTATGTGTTCCTACTAATGCTGTTACCTTGCCATCTAAAAAATATTTCATAGCAATTTTTTCTGCTGTTGCTTCTGCGTGGAAATCTACTAATATTATATCTACATCATTTTTAATTTTCTCAATTAATTCTTCTATCACTGTAAATGGATTTTCAGATAGTACGCTCATATCTGTTCTACCAATTAAGTTTATAACCGCAATTTTCTTATTGTTGCACTCATATATGCCATATCCTTTTCCCGGCACACCTTTTGAATAGTTTGCTGGTCTTATTAGCTTTGGATGATCTATAAATGTAAATATATCTTTTTTTGCCCAAGTATGATTTCCCATTGTTACAGAATCTACTGGTAATTTTAATATGTCATTCCAGTTCTTTAAACCAATTCCCATACCTTGTGATACATTTTCAGCGTTTACTATAACAAAATCTATCTTTAATTCTTCTTTTAATTTTGGTAATACTTGCTTCAATTTGTCTAAGCCGTTTTCTCCTACAAGATCTCCTACTGCTAGTATTTTCATATTAAAATCATTCCTTTCTTGCTTTTAACTTAAATTACTACTTTCTTTTATTCTAATTTACTGTTTTTTAAATGTCAACATTAAGCAATAATAAATTTAAATAAATATAAAACTTCTTGTGCTTTATGTAAATATGTGTTAGAATATATATATAAGTTAGTT
Organism: uncultured Clostridia bacterium; assembly: GCA_947629045.1. Lineage (GTDB taxonomy): Bacteria > Bacillota > Clostridia > TANB77 > CAG-508 > CAG-273. The sequence goes on from CANRCF010000008.1 coordinate 14,182, forward strand.
GGTGTCCCCAATATTTGATATTCGGGGGCAATGCCTCCGGAAAATTTTAAGGAGGTAAACTTATGTATTGTTCTGCAAAAACAAGGTGTCCAAGCTGTGGTTCTTTGAAAACTCATAAATTTCTTTCTGAGTTAGGATTTTTAGAATCTGAAAATAGAACTACAAAGTGCGATTGTTGTGGATTTACATATTCAATTCGTGACAATTGTACTGAATTTTCTGCTTCTCCTCCAGATTCGCCACAGTCAGGATCGCTTTCCAAGAAGTATCTATATGAATTTTCTAATGAAGAACTTATAGATGAACTTACGAAGCGTGGATACAAAGTTAAAAGGCGGAAATATAAAAAAGAGTAAGATTTTCTTACTCTTTTTTATTCTGATTTTCTACTTTATACTCATATACATTTATTTTAATAATCTTATTTGTATATTCATCTACAACATAATTTAAGTTAAATTCTTCTTGTAAAGTTTTTTCTAGTTTTAAACTATCTAAATCTACTGCAACTTCATCTGATAAATCCATTCCTGAAGGCAAAGTTTGATTAAAGTTATCAAAAAATATGATGTTTGAGTAATATAAAATTTTAGTATCTTCTGGTAAAGTTATTTTATATAAATATAATTCTTTTACATCTTTTAATTTTACATTGTCTTTTTTTTCTTTATTGAATTCAATGTTCGTTCCTAATTCTTCGTCAAACTTCTCTTTTAGTTGTAACTGTTTTTCGACTGCATTTGCTTCGCTTAAATGAAATATTTGTAAATTATCTAATTCTATTTCTTTTGGGCTTGCTAAATAAATATTAGTTTCATATGGTGATTTGATTTTGCAAAAGGCTTCTTTTATTAGTTTCAAATAATTTCTTAAATTATCTATATATATGCTTTCTTCTGTTTGAGGGGTTATGCTAAGTACATTATATTTGTCTTTTTCTACCTCTCTATGTTTTTGATTATTTATCATTTTTATTTTTGTTTTATCTTCTGACATTCCACCAAAAATGTCAAAGTCTTTTGCCTTTATTAAGTCTATATCATTTTCATAAGATTTTTTTAAATTTTCTAGCTCTGCATTTATTTTTTCTTCTTGCTCTTTATTTAGCTCATTACTTTTAGTATGATTTAATATTTGAATAGATGGAAGAACTTGCTTCATTGCGAAAATACCATCTGTTTCATTTTTAGAAAGTTTCCTTTTTTGAAGTTCATCTACCTGTTTTCCTAAGTCTTCAAAATCTTCTTCATAGTCAAAGGTTTTGCCTATCTTTTCTTTGTTTTGTTCGTCTTGTTCCTCTCCTTCATTTAAGCTAGGTAATTCATCTTTATTAGTAAATTTCCAAAATTCAAAAATACTTTTTTTATGAAGTTCAATTTCATTTAAATAAGTATTTGCATTTTTTATTTTTCTTTCTAAATTGATTTTTTTAAGTTCTTGAGCTTTAACATCAGATTTTAAGTCTTTTACTAGTTTTCTTCTTCCGTCTAACTTTGTACATATTTCAATTAAATCTTCTATTGTGTATGGGCCATTATTTTGATTTAAAAGTTCTTGTTTTAATTCCGCTTCATTTGATAATTTGCTTACATCTTTGTTATTATCTTCTTCATTTGTTTTTAATTTTGCTTCCATATCTTCTGCTTGCTTTTTAGCAGATTTTTGCATACGTTTTTTATTTGCATTTTTAAAATCTTTTTTTCTATTAGAAAAATAATATTTGACTTTTCCAATAAAACTTTTTTTGCACTCTAAAAATGTAGAGATTTGCCTTTCTCTATTTAAGTATTCTTGTGTTTGCTCTTGCACTTCTTCTTTTAAAACTTTTAATTTTTCTTGTTCTTCTGTAATTTTCTTATCTTCTAAGCCTATTAATAATCGTTTTTTGCTCATTTCATTTTGAATAAAATATATTAGATTAGAATACGTAATTATGTTCTCAGCTTGTTTAAATTCTTTTTCATCAATATCTTGTGATTGTTCTGCTTTATCATCTTCTACATTAAGTTTATCTTTTTTATTATCATTTATTTTAAGTTCTTTTTTATTATTTGTTTTTAACACATCTTTTAGTAAAAAGTTAAGCTCTCCATTTTCGCTAATTTCTGCCTTAAATTTATAATCCTCTGGAAGCCCTGTTGCTATAATAAATAGGGCTTTTATAAGTTTATATAATTCTAATGCTTCATCTTTATTTTCTAATGATATAACATATGTGCTTTCTAGCTTTTCGTATACTTTTGTTTCACCTACTATTTTTAAAGTCATGTTTTTTCTTAAGTCATATACTTCAAAAATATTAGGCCACTGTTTTGTAAAGTACCATAAATAATTTTCTAAATCTGCTATCTGGCTTTTTAAAAGATATTCCCCTGAATATTCTTGGTGACTTATAGGAACAAATACATATTCTTTTCTTCTTGTTTTTTGAGCTTCTATTTGTTTTTTTAGTATATAAAATAAAGCAGAATTGTTATATTCATTAGTTGGTACTAACATGAAATATTTATTTGAAATATCTGAATAATAAATTTGCCATATATAATTGTTTGCATATTTTACTTCATATGGAATTTGTTTTTTTAATTTTTCTTGCTCGTCTTCTAAGTCCCTTATTTCCTCTATTTCTGTGTTACTTAACATACTAAGAAATGTGTTATATCTTTCTATATTTTCTTCACTTTCTGAATCTAAATAATTTGAAATATGTGCTGATAATTTATATTTTTCGTTTAAGTTTGTCAATCTATCTGTTGGAGTAAGTAGTATTTCAATATCTGTAACATCTACATATTGATATACTTTATAGCCCATGTCATCATAAGATTTTAAAGGTCTGAAAGAAAAAGGAGTAAATTCCTTTAAAAATTTAGGTATTTTCTCCAAATTCAAACCTATATAATCTAGCTTTTCTTTTAATTTATCTTCTGCAATTTCTTTAGGCATTATTTTCCTCCTATATGAACCTTATGCTGACCTGTCCCAACTACCCCAAAAATGGGAAAGCGGACCTGGTCCCTTTACACCTTTAAAACTCCGCCGATAGTTTTGTTTAATTTAGCGTGCTTGTGTCCTGCTAAGATTGATGCTCCACCTGCAATTACAACAATATCTCCTTCTGTAATGTAGCCTTCTTCTTTTGCTTTTTGTATTCCGTCATCTATCATTTCATCAATGCTTTCTTTTTGTTCTACTAATATTGTATAAACATTCCATACTAATGATAATTGTTTTTCTATTTCTTTATTTGCTGTTATTACATATATTGGGCATTCTGGCATAAAACCTGCTATCATTTTAGCTGTTCTTCCCGTATCTGTGTATGCAAATATTGCTTTTGCATTTAAGTCCATTGCTGTAGAACATGTAGAATAATTTAAGTTACATTCATAATCTTCTACTGTGCAATCTCTTTCCATCTTCTTAAATCTATTCCAATATCTAATAGAACCTTCTATTGCTTCGCATATTCTAACCATTGTTTTTACGCATTCTATTGGATATTCTCCCATTGCAGATTCGCCTGATAGCATGATGCAGCTTGCCATATCATAAACAGCATTTGCAACATCACTAACCTCTGCTCTTGTTGGTCTAGGGTTGTGAATCATTGATTCTAGCATTTGTGTTGCAATTACAACTGGCTTTCCTGCTTTATTACATTTTTTAATAAATTCTTTTTGCCTAATTGGAACTTCTTCCATAGGAATCTCTACACCTAGGTCTCCTCTTGCAACCATTATTCCGTCTGATACTTCTAGAATGCTATCAAAATTATCAATTCCTTGTCTATTTTCAATTTTAGAAATAATTTTAATATGTGTTCCGTTATTTTCTTCTAAAACTTTTCTAATATTTAATACATCTTGTGCACTTCTAACAAATGATGCGGCGATATAGTCAAAACCTGCTTTAATACCAAATATAATGTCTTCTATGTCTTTTTCAGTTGGGCTTGGTAAGTTTATTATTTTTCCTGGAATGTTAATACTCTTAGTATTTGTTAATTCTCCACCATTTATTACTTTACAAACAATATTTGTTCCCTCTATTCTTAAAACTTCTATTCTAATAAGTCCATCATTTATTAATATATTAGTTCCAGGTGTTACTTCATTATATAAATTTTTATACGTAATAGATACTTTTTCTTTGTTTCCTAAACTATCATCATTTACTAATGTAAAGATGTCTCCTTCATTTAGCTCTATTCTGCCTTCTTCAAATTTACCAATTCTAATTTCTGGTCCCTTTGTGTCTAATAGTAGGGCTACTGATTTACCTACATTTTCTCTTGCTTTTTTTACATTTTCAATTCTTTCTTCTTGGTCTTGATAATTTCCATGTGAAAAGTTTATTCTAGCGACATCCATTCCTGCTAAGATTAAATCTTCCAATACTTTTACATCATCAACTGCTGGACCTAATGTACAAATGATTTTGGTTTTTTTCATTATAATTCCATTCCTTTCTGCTTTAACTTTAATTTAAAGCACAACTCTGTATTTTAAAATGTTATTCCAAATTCAATATATTCTATTACTCTAAATATTTATATTTGCAAGTTTTATTTCGTTTTTTATTTTATATTTTTATTATATTAATTTTATTTCGTAATCCACTTTACTAAGTTTAAATTTTCAGAATCTAATAGCATTTCATGTTTTGGCATTACTCTAAATGTATAACCATAGTTTCCACCATTTACTAAATTTACCTTTGCCTTATAAGTATATGTTCTACTTTCTTCATCTTTTCCTTCTAAATCCATTGGAATAATAGTAATATCATCTACTACACCATTTTCATCTATTTTGCCATAATATACTTGTGCCTCAATATTTTCTTCTTTAATATTTGGTAATTTAACTTTGCATTTTACTTCTATATTATTACCGGCATCAATCGTAATATTATCTATATTATGCTCTTGTGTAATTTCTATTTGATCCCATTCATTATATAATGCTTCTTTCCATTCATTATATCTTGCTACTTTTTCTAGGTCTGTATAATGCTCATTATATAAATTGCATAATGGCATATAAAGTTTATCTACATAGTCTGTAAGCATTCTTGATGTACTAAACCTACCACCTGTAGAAATGATAGATTCTTTCATATATTGCATCCATTTCTCTGAAATTCCATTATTATTCTTGTCGTAGTACATTGGTATAATTTTATTTTCTAATGTTTCATAAATACTTTGACTATCAGCTCTATCTTGTGCTTCATAATCTATATATTCTGCATTACTTCCAATATACCAACCATTTTTTGAATTGTATCCTTCTGCCCACCAACCGTCTAAAACACTGAAGTTTATTACACCATTAACTGATGCCTTTTGTCCACTTGTACCAGATGCTTCCATTGGTCTTCTTGGTGTGTTAAGCCATACATCAACACCACTTATTAAATATCTTGACATAGCAATATTGTAGTTTTCTAACACAAATATTTTACCTTTGAATTGTGGTTTCATTGATATTTCATGTATGTATTTTATTAAGTCCTGACCTTCTTTATCAGCTGGATGTGCTTTTCCTGCAAAAATAATTTGTACTTTTCTATTTTTGTTATTTAATATTTGTGTAATTCTTTCTAAATCTTTAAATATTAAAGTTGCCCTTTTATATGTAGCAAATCTTCTTGCAAATCCTATTGTTAATGCCTCTGGGTCTAGGTTAGAAACAATATTCATTATTTCTTCATATGGATATCCGCTTCTTCTTAAACGCTCAATGGTATTTTCTTTTACCATTTGAAGCATTCTTTGTTTTCTCTCTTGATGAGCTTTCCAAAGCTCTTTATCTGGTATATCAGCAATTTTCTTCCATACTTCATCATCATAAATTCTATCTTGCCAATATGGAATTAAATATTTGTTATATAACCTTTTAAGTGTTGGTGCAAGCCATGAGCAAGTATGTATACCATTTGTTACATATGTAATTGGAGATTCATTTGCAGCTATTTCTGGCCATACCTCTCCAAATAGCTCTCTTGAAACAGCACCATGTAACTTACTTACACCATTCTTCTTACCTGCTACTTTTAATGCTAAAATTCCCATGTTAAATCCATTATCAAGTGGTGCTTCTGGCTTCATTCCCATTTGGAAAAATTCTTGCTTTGTAATTCCAAGTTTATCCCAAAAGCCTTTAAAATATTTTTCTACCAATGCTAGTGGGAAAATATCATTACCTGCTGGAACTGGTGTATGAGTCGTAAATACTGTTTTTGAAGATACAATGTCTCTTGCCATTTGGAATGAAATTTTCTTTTCTTTCATTAGAGTATATATAAGTTCTAAGATTAAGAAGGATGAGTGTCCTTCATTCATGTGGTATACTGTTGGATCTAACTTTAATGCTTTTAAAAGTGCTACACCACCTTGACCTAAAACTATCTCTTGCATAATTCTCATTTCTTGGTCGCCACCATAAAGTGTTTTTGTAATTTCTTTATATTCTGGTGGATTTTCTTCTATATCAGAGTCTAATAAATATAACTTAATTCTACCTACATTTAAGCACCAAGCATTTAAGTGTAAGTTTCTTCTAGGAAGTCTAAGCATTACAGTTAAGTTCTTTCCTTCTTCATCTGTTACTTTTTTAAGTGGTAAGTTAGATATATTAATATTGCGGTATTCTGTTTCTTGTACACCACTTCCATTTATTTTTTGATGGAAATATCCATTTTTATACAATAAACCTACTGCTACTAGTGGTACACCTAAATCACTTGCAGATTTTAAATGATCACCTGATAAAATGCCAAGACCACCTGAATAAATTGGTAATATTTGATCTAAACCATATTCTGCTGAAAAATATGCTATCAAATCATTTGTATTTGATGGATATTTTTTAGCAAACCATGTATTTTTACTTTTCATATAATCATCAAAATTTTCTACTACTTTATCGTATGCTTTTAAAAACTCATTATCTTGAGCTGCTTTTTCAAGCTTTTCCTGAGTTACTAATTTCAAAAATTCAATAGGATTTTTATCTACTTTTTCCCATAAATCAATATCTAATTGTTTAAATAATCTTAAAAATTCAGTATTCCAAGACCACCATAGGTTATATCCTATTTCTGATAGTCTTTCAATTCTTTTTGGTAATTGTGGATTTACTGTGATATGGTTAAATACGTACATAATTCTATTTCCTCCTTGGTAATTCTTATTTTCAATATACTTTTGTTTACTATTTTTTCTTTTTATATTATCTATTAATCTGTATAATTTGTCAATCGATTTTTAAATTAAAATTTTAGCTTAAATTGTATTTAATTGTTCTTTTGCATTTGCTTTTTCATAATTGCATTTCATATTTTAATTTACACTTATTTTTAACTGCGTGCTACTTAATTTCTGTAAATTCTATTTCTTCCTTTTTATACTGCTCTGGTTTTAAACCAACTCTAGTTCTCATTCTGTCTAGTAATAAAACAAAAGCAATTGTAGTAATACATCCTAATACTAATAATGCTCCTGAAGACGTTGTGATTCTTAATAAGAATGATGATAAAAGTGCTATTAAAGTTCTTGCTATACTTTCTATTAAATTATATGATGATGAAATTTTATTTCTTATTGTATGTGTTGTAAAGTTATTTAAATACCTTCTTATTAATGTATAAAATGGACCTCTAGCTATAAACTGAACTAGATACATTAACAAAATAACTGCTACTAAAGCCCCATAAGGTAAATTAAATGCTACTACAAAGCCAATAATAATGCATGAAATAGCTACTGGCATAGCTAATACTGCAAGTGTTTTATTTCTTAATCTATTATGAAATCTTGCTTCATTTTTTGCTGAAATTCCTGAGATAACTCCTAAAACAGCAAATATTACGCCAAAGTATTGCTCTGGCATTTTAATTTGTTCTAGTACACCACTTCTTAGACTTACTAATACAGATAAAAATCCTGAAAATATAGCACCAAATATTATCAAATATCTTAATCTTTTTGATTGCAATATGTATTTAAAAGAATGTCTCAAATTTCTAATGTATTCTCTAGTATTAGTATTTTTTAATTCTTTAGTTCTTTCTGTTTCTTTAAATTTAAATGAAATAAGTACAGATATTAGGCAACATACAAAGCATAATATTAGTGGTAAATAACCATTTATAACATATAAAAAGCCAGACGCTATGGAGGTAATTGCATCTATATAGTAATACCAAGAAGTTGCCATCCCATCTATTTTTGAAAATTGTGAACCTCTTCCTTCTCCTCTTGGTAAATTATCATATAGCATATTAGTCTCTGCTATTCCTTTGATGACAAATGCTATAGCTGCGAAAAATTGTCCTACTAAAACATAAGTGAAATTTTGTGCTATTATATAACATAGAATTGAAATTGCGTTTGCCGAATTAGCTAGAATTAAACTTTTTCTCTTGCCTATTTTTTCTATAAGTGCTGTCATTGGCATTAAAAGTATAAATTTAAAGAATGGGTAAAAAGCTTCGCCTAAAAGCACATCTGCAGGGCTGATGTGCTTTATTTGAACTAAGAAAATAAATATTATGGAATAATAAAATAGTAAGTCCCATGATAACATTTTATATATGGGATATAGTTTAATATTACTCTTCTCTTCTTCTGTGCTTTCCATTTTTTATCACCTATATATCTTTTATTTGTTTGCAATTTTGATTAGTTTATAAATTTTGCTTTGTAATTTTGTTAATTTATAATTTTCTTAAAAATTTTACTATAAGAATTATATAGATAATGATTAAAAAATGCAAGATAAAAGTGTATTTTTTTGTTTATTTTAATACACTATATCTTTTTATATCTGCTTACTATAATTACCTGCATTTTAACTAAAATTTCATATGATACCTAATATGCTGTCAAATTAAGAATTTTTTCATCAATATAAATTCAAAAATTGACAGCATTAATATAGTTTAACGTGTATAACAAGTATTTTATTTTTACTTACTTTCTAACAAAGAATGATATTCTACTGATTTTTCATAATTTTCATTTAATTCTTCATCTGTTAATGCTCTACTATATAATCTCATTGCATAAACTTTCATATTAGGGTAAATCCAACTACCGGCGCCATTCATACTCGTACGTCCTATACAAATCTTATTTAAACTATCAATTCTATTTTTTAAATTATCCCAATATCTTTTATAATACCAACCATTTCCGATGTATTTTCCATTTACATATAGTTTTATTTCAAAAACTGTTTCATTGTTTAACTGTTTTTCTATTTTAGGATTGAACGTAACACTTACATAGAAATCACCTTCCCTTTCTAATCTAGCTACGGCCGTTGCGTTCCATCCCAAACCGACTACCGTCACTATTACCTGATACTCCCCACACTTCTCTATCACTAGGCCCTATTTCAGGGTATCTTTCATTCCCCTTCACACCAGCTGTCCACACAACACCTAATTCATTACCATTTCGGAGCAAATTAAAATGCAAATCGGCATAATCCTTCTCATCACCATTCCACCAACCAAATCCACCACCAGTACTCGTAGTTTTCTTTTCCACTTCACCGTTCCCAACATCATACACGAAAAGAGCTTTTGTGGTATCTCCATAAAATTCAAAAGTAAAGCCCTTTTCAATTAACTCATCTTTTCTTTCCTTATTATAATAATTAACTTCAATCCAGTCATCTTCCCCATCAAAATTAAATGATTTATTAGTTAAACCACTATTTTCACTTGGATTTTCTAAGTCGAAACCATGTAATTCTACACCTTCTCCAAATTGTTTTTCAAGATTTTCTTTGGTTGGTTCAATGTCTGTGTCTACTATTGATGAATCTATATTTATTATTAAACTATCATCTTTTACTGCTAACATATCTCCTGCTGATAAACGTATATAATTATCTTCTTCTAATTGTTTTATTTCTCCTGTTTCATAATTTATTAAAAAACTATGTTCTGCTTTTCCATAACCTTTTAATTCCGTTCCTTTTTCTAAAAAATTCCATCCTGTACCATAAGAATTTTTATCTCCTGTTTTTTCTACTACTATATCCCATGTACTGCTATTTTTTAATTCTTTATCTAGTAGGCTCTTTCCTAAAAGTTCCTCTTTATTTCCTGAAAATTTTCCCAGTTGATAAGATGCTACAGAAACTTGTAATACTTCTTTTTCACTTGTAAGTTTTGTCTTCTCTCCTGCTTCTTTGGCTAATTGTAATATTCCATTATCTCCAAACACTACTGTTATACTTACCGATGCCAAAATCAAAAGCACTACAATTGTTACTACTAAGGCTATTAGTGTTATTCCTGAAACTGCATTTAATGTACTTTTCATGCTATTATCTTTTCTAATACTTTGCATTTTTAGTATATTGCTTGCATTATCATTTACACTTCTACCTTGCGTAAGCTTTGTAGTGCATATAAATAACGGTCTATTTAAGTTATATAAACCTTTCCTTTCTTCTATTTTTCTTAAATTACGGCTCTCTCTCTCTCTCTCTCTCTAGAGCCACAAGCGTTTTTAGTTTTCATGTGTTCTCCTCCTTCTTTTAGATAATATTTTGTAATTATATGTTTTTAGTTTCATAACACTAAATTACATTATATTATCTATTCCTTTTTTCTTATTTAGTATTATGAGTGTTATTTTTTATTCTATTCGTTAATTGCAATTATTTTCGCACTCATGTGTATAATTTATTTATAATATAAATCGTTTTTATTGTCAATACACATTTTTTTATTTTCTGAATATTTTTTCATTTTATGGAAAATAATATAAACAAGTATAAATATAAAGGATTGATAATAAAATGAGTCTTTCAAATACTGAAAATAAGCAAAATAAAGACAATTCTAATTTCAAGCAAATACTAACTGAAAAATTAGAATATATTTTTGATTCTTCTAAGAGACATGATTATAACTTTACTCTTAATGAGCCTTCTAAGAAGAATAACAACAATAGCGATTCTAATTCCTATAACAATAGCAGTAAAAATGGCAACAATAATAACAGTAGCGATAATTCTAGCAATAGTAATTATGCTAATACCTCAAATAATGGCAAACCTCAAAACGAAAATAGTTTTGAAGCAAAAAATATTTTTGACAATCTTGATGTTAGCTTAGAATATATAAAAGAAAAATATAATACTTCAATTAATAGTGACATTATTACTCGTGAGTTTACTCTAACTGCTAGAAATAGGCAATATAAAGCTCTACTATTTTTTATAGATGGTATGGTTGATTCTGAGCTTATAAATGATAATGTTTTAGAAGCTTTGATGATGAGAAATAGAGCTAATATGTTTAACAGAGATCAAGACCAAGTAATATCAGAAGCTAAAACTAATAATATTACTGTAAGAAAAGTAAAAAAGTTTAATTTAGAGGATTATATTTTTGATAGCTTGCTTCCTCAAAACAATGTTAAAAAAGTTTCTACCTTTTCAAAAGCTTTTGAAGGTGTAAATATTGGAAACTGTCTTCTTTTTGTAGATACACTTAGCGTTGCATTTGACATTGATGTAAAAGGTTTTAAGCAAAGAGAAGTAAGTACACCTAATAATGAAATTATTATTAAAGGTCCACAAGAAGCATTTGTGGAAAACATTAGGACTAACACTTCTTTATTAAGAAGGCTTGTTAATAGTGAGCACTTAATTATTGAAAACGTGGAGGTTGGAAAAATAAGCAAAACTAAATGTGCCATTTGTTACATTGATAATATTGCAAATAGCGATTTAGTTTCTGAAGTAAAATATAGAATAAATAACTTAGACATTGATTCACTTCTTTCTTCTGGAGAGTTAGAGCAATTAATTGAGGAAAATAATAAATATAGTATTCCTCAAATGTTATCTACTGAAAGACCTGATAAAACAACAAAATATTTGTATAGCGGTAGAGTTGCTGTTTTAATTAGTGGAAACCCTTATTGTTTAATTATGCCTGCTACTTTAATTGATTTTATTGCTTCTCCTGAAGATACAAATTTAAAGTTCCAGTTTTCTAACTTTTTGAAGTTTTTGCGTTTACTTGCAATTTTTATTACTTTGTTTTTACCTGCACTTTATGTTGCAGTTACTGACTTTCATCAAGAGTTACTTCCGACCGAACTGCTCTTTGCCCTAATGGCTTCTAGGGAAAATGTACCTTTTCCAGTTATATTTGAAATTTTGATTATGGAAATTTCTTTTGAGCTTATTCGTGAAGCTGGAATTAGGGTTCCATCCCCTCTTGGCTCTACCATTGGTATTGTTGGCGCATTAGTTATCCGGACAAGCTGCAGTTAGTGCAAGTATAGTAAGTCCTATTTTAGTAATTGTTGTTGCTATTACTGCTGTTGCATCATTTGCTATTCCAGACTTTTCTTTTGGTTTTCATTTAAGACTTATGAGATTTATTTTTATAATACTCGGTTATATTGCAGGTTTTTTTGGAATTGGTTTAGGTATTTTTGTTTATTTATGTATTTTGACAAGCCTAAAGTCTTTTGGTGTTCCATATATGGTGCCTTATGCGCCTGTTACTCATGTAAATCACAATGGATATTTCTTAGACCCAGTTTGGAGGCGTGAAGAAAGACCGGATTATTTAAATACTAAAAAGGAAAAATCCCAAGCACATATTAGTATGAAGTGGAGATATAAAACTTAAAAAATTAGTATTATTTCTTTAAACAATATTAAAGGAAAAATTTAAAGACAGAGTATAGATTTTTATAAGCTTAAAAGGAGGATTAACTATGTCAGAGAGCAAAATTGGAAGTTTTGAAGCAATTGCACTTGTGCTTACAGTTATGGTAAATCATGTCGTTTTAAATTTGCCTAAAAGCATTATTGCTTCAACTTCTTCTGGAAGTATTGTAAATGTTATATTTATTAGTATTGTTGCATTATTAATTGTTTTTATTATAAGTAAATTATTAGAAAGATTTCCTAGCTTAGACATCTTAGATATTTCAGAGTTTTTAGGTGGTAAATGGCTTAAAAATATAACTGGCATATTATTTTTAGCATATTTTCTTTTTACTGTTAGCATTATACTTAGAAGCTTTTGTGAGGGGTTAAAAATTATCTTCTTTCCCAGAAGTACTGTTGCAATTATTATTATACTTTTCTTGCTAACTATTGTCATTACAAACAAATTAGGATTTAATGCAATTATTCGTTCTAATTTATTTATGATGCCAATTTTTCTATTTACAATATTCTTTATTTTCTTTGCAAATATTGGAAATTTTACATTAGAACGCTGTCTTCCTTTACTTGGAAATGGCATTTACACTACGCTATTTTCTGGTTTAAGTAATTTATTTGCATTTAGTGGAATTTGCTATTTATATTTTATTCCACCATATTTAAAAGACAGTAAATCTCAAAAAAGAGTAGGTCTTATTTCCATTGGTTTATCTGCTATCTGCCTTCTAATTAGCGTAGCTACTCTACTTTTTATAGCCCCTAGCGTTATTACTACTGAAGAAGTTTTCCCTCTTTACTTAGCTTCACGTAATATTCAATTTGGTAGATTTTTTCAAAGGCTAGATGCAGTATTTTTACTAATTTGGATTATTTCGCTTACAGCATATTTAAGTATTTCATTTTTCTTTGCAACTAAAGTATTTCAAAAAATGTTAAACTTTAAATACACTAAGTGGTATACTGCCCTATTTACTTTATTTATATTTACTGTTTCAATACTTCCGGAAAATATGTACCAAATTATTTTTATTGAAAACACAGTTTATCAATATGTTGTTTTGAGTTTAATATTCGTTCTTGCCCTTGCACTTCTTGTGTTTGCAAATATTAAATATATTATTTTAGAAAAAAGGAAAGGAGTAGTTTCGATTGATAAAGCATCTATATAAATACATTGCTATTATTGTTATTGCTATAATTTTTTCTTCTGGATTTGTTGGAGCTAATAATATTCAAAGTGTAGATGATTTAGCTTATGCTGTTGCTATTGGCATTGATGTTGGAGAAACTGAGCGTATAAAAGTTACATTTCAATTTACTATGCCTAATTCTAGTGGTGAAAATAATGCTGGTGAAACTGCACCTGCTGTAATAGATACAGTTGAAGCTGCTTGTATAGATTCTGCTGTTAACTTGGTAAATACATTTGTCAGCAAAGAAGTTAATCTTTCACATTGCAAGGTAATTGTTATTTCAGAAGAGCTTGCTAGATCTGGCATTAGTAAAGAAATTTATAGTTTAATGAACAAAGTACAAGTAAGACCTGACAGTAATGTTATTATTAGTACTACTACTGCTCAAGAATATATAGAAAGTGTAAAACCGGGTTTGGAAAATTTAGTTGCTAAGTTCTATGAAATTTTGCCTCGTTCTAGTGAATATACTGGTTTTACATCTGATATTCAGCTAATTGATTTTTTTAGAAATTTAGAAAGTAAAGCTACTGAGCCTGTTGCAATTTTAGGTCATGCAGTTTCTGCAAGTATTACTGGTACTTCTACTTCTAGTAGTGGTAGTGGTGGTGGAAATGCATCTAGCGAAGGCTCTGTACCTAGCCAAAGTACAGCAGGTCAAGGCGGTGGTGAAAGCGGAACTCAGCCACAAGGGCAAGCTGGACAAAGTGGCCAAGGTGGCACTCAGCAACAAGGTCAAACCGGTCAAACCGGTCAAGGCGGTCAAGGAGGCACTCAGCAACAAGGACAAGGTGGTGCATCTCAAGGTCAAGGAGATAGCGGCTCTGGCGGACAAGGTGGTGGCTCAGAAGAAAGTGGTTCTGGCAAAAAAGATAACTTGCCAGCAGATAATGGTATTGAAAATGTAGGTCTTGCAGTTTTTAAAGATGATAAAATGGTAGGAACACTATCTAAAACAGAAACTTTAAGCCATTTAATTATTACAAATAAACTAAAAAGTTGTAGACTTTCTATTCCAGACCCAGAGGATGAAACCAAGGCTATTGACTTTTTCTTAACTGCTGATTCTAAGCCTAAAATTAAAGTTAGCATTTTAAATGGTACACCATATATTTCTATTGATGTAAAAATGAACGGAAGGATTTCGTCTATAAATCAAATTTCAGAAGATATATCAGATGAAAGAATTACTGAAATTGAAAGGTATGCTTCTCACTATTTAGAAACTCATATTAGCAATTATTTATATAAAACTTCAAAGGAATTTAATTCAGATATTTCTGGCTTAGGTCAATATGCTATTGGTAATTTTAAAACTCGTTCTGAATTTGAAGAATATAACTGGTTAGATAATTTTGATAATGCATTTTTTAACGTAAACACAGAAGTTAAAGTAAGATCTAACTTCTTGCTAATTGGTACCTAATTATAATTGCATTTTTATATTAATTGTTAAGTAACAATAAAATGTTACAATTCACAGCTTTATATTGTTTTATTTTAAACTGTGAATTGTAACTATAAAATTAATTTTAAATTTAAAGTTATTTATAAAAAATATGTTTATAAATAAAATATATTATATACGGAGGTTTTAAATCTATGTTTGTTCCAACTATTTTACTTATCATATTTTCCATTTCTGCTTGCTTAGAAAGTGCATCTTATGGTTTATATGAAATTTATT
This sequence comes from uncultured Clostridia bacterium, assembly GCA_947629045.1. GTDB lineage: Bacteria > Bacillota > Clostridia > TANB77 > CAG-508 > CAG-273. The sequence goes on from CANRCF010000008.1 coordinate 29,784, forward strand.
CTAATAATAACAAAGTTGGTGGGATTATTTTAATTATTCTTTCTGCCATTGCTCTTTTTGTGCCTATTATAGTGTATTCTATGAAATAAACTAGAATTTACTTATATTTTATTTTATCGTAAGCAATCAATAAAATCATATCGATTGCTTACGTTTATTATGTTTTAGAAAAAAATATACGTTATTCTTTTACATAAAGTACAATTCTGAACCCAGCATCTCGGTAACCAGCGGTCGTGGTATCTGTATCGCCTGCACGCGCACTCGCAGGATAAATATTTCCAGATGCACTTAAATATCCACCTCCGCGCCCAACTTTATAGGTTTCTGTTGGCATTAAATCATTTTGTGTTTTATGTTTCCCTTCTTCTGTTGTCATTTCCCACATATTTCCCGCAAAGTCGTATATATTCTTTGCTTTGTTTCTTTCTGTTATTCCGGTCGCTAGTTCATATCCTTTTATGGATTCTCCTCTTTTTATTTCAAAGTATGAATTCTCACTAGTTCTACTATAGTATGTTGGATTACTCCATACGTTATTATCAAAAGTAAAGACCGCATATAATCCACTAATCATATAATCTTTTGCTGATATGTTGTTTCCCCAAGATGTACTATCTAACACATCTATTCCGTCATTACTTAACCATGTGCATATTGTGTCCCATGCGTATGAGTCTATTAGTCTACTTGTTACTGAATCATTATTCTGATATATTTTCTTTGATAATTCTTTTGCATTTATTTGACTTATATAGTTCCATGCTTGTAATCCTTTTCTTGATGCTGGTAAATCTTTTTCTTCTACTTGGTCAGCTGATTTATTTCTATTTGCTGCGTTTGCTTTATCTGTATATTTAGTAGTTTCATCATAGTTTATACTCTCTGGCACTCCTGCTTCATATCTTCCTACATAAAAGCCTCCGTATTTCGCTACACTTTCTTCTCTTTTTACAATTTTCTGTTCTTCTTCACTTTCTTCATCTGTCCAATCTGTATATTCATTATATTGCAACGTTTTATCTTTCCATGTTTCTTGGTCTTGCTTGTATTCTAGACTCACACCATCTGCTGGTATCCATACAAATTGGTTACAATCTGTTCTTGCTCTTTCGACATTTTCATTTGTTACAGATTTTATAACGTCTGTTATTTCATATATTACAAATCCATCTTTTATTGTATTTTCTCCATCTGCTTCAGAACCTACAAATCCTTTTGGCACTGGCACTATTCCTCCATCTTTTGTTGTTACTGCTGTTACTTTGCTTGAGTCCCAACTTAATGATTTTATATAACTTGTCATATACCCTATATTTTCTTTATCACTTTTTACCGCTTCATTTGTTTTTTCCCCTGCTTCTTTTGCAAGCTGTAATATTCCATTATCTCCAAATACCACTGTTATACTTACTGATGCCAAAATCAAAAGCACTACAATTGTTACTACTAAGGCTATTAGTGTTATTCCTGACACTGCATTTAATGTACTTCTCATGCTATTATTTTTTCTAATACTTTGCATTTTTAGTATATTACTTGCATTATCATTTACACTTTTACCTTGTGTAAGCTTTGTAGTGCATATAAATAACGGTCTATTTTTGCTATATAAACCTTCCCTTTCTTCTATTTTTACTAAATTACGGCTCTCTCTCTCTCTCTCTCTCTAGAGCCACAAGCGTTTTTGTTTTTCATGTGTTCTCCTCCTTCTTTTAGATAATATTTTACAATTTTTACATAGCTACTTATTATAAGTTAAAATATTTCATATTATCTATCTTTTTTCTTACTTAGTATTATGAGTGTTATTTTTTATTCTATTCGTCAATTCAATTATTTTCACACTCATGTATACAACTAATTTATAATATAACTTATTATTTTTGTCAATAAAATTTAAGCAATTTTATCTGTTTTTATCTGTTTAATCTATTTATTTTTAATAATTTCTTCTTTGCTTAATCCTGTAATTTCTATTATTGTCTCTAAAGGAATATTTTTTTCTAACATTTTCTTTGCATCTTCTAATTTTGCTTCTTTTATTCCCTTGTTATAACTTTCACTTAATCTACTATTTTCATCTAATATCTTCTTTTCTCTTAAATCTGCTATTCTCTCTAAATATTCATCTTCACTCATTTCTTCTAGTTTATTTACTGCTTCATTTAATTCTTCATTTTCTTTCATTTTTTCCTTCACCCTCTCCGATTTAGGATTTTCCAAAAATGATAACCAGTCTATTAACTCACTTCTTGCTTCGTCCTCTATTATCTTTGGCAATTCTATTATAAACAACTCTAACTTATCTGTCAATATTAACTTTCTGTTTTTCTCCTCTATTATTTTCCATTTTGTTATGTATTCTAGCTCTTCTAATCCTTCTACTTTAAAATCTGCTATTAATATTACTATTGTTTTTTGTAAATTTTCATATTTATTTCCTTTTTTTATTTGCCTACTATATACTCTGCTCCAATAGTATAGTATTCTTTCTTTTATTGTCGTTTCTGACTCTAACTGCATCTCTATATTACATTTTTCTTTTCCATTTATTGTTGCTATTACATCTAATATTCCTAGCTTGTCTAATACTTTTTCTCTTCTTAATATTTGATTTTTACTTAAATCTATACTATCTATCTTTTGTTCTAATATACTTTCTAAAAATCTTTTGGTTATTCTTTCGCTTCCTACTTCTCCAAATAATACTTGAAATACTACATCTATTTTTGGAGATAATAATTTCTTTTCGCTCAAATATTTTTCCTCTCTTTCCTTATTATATTAAACTGCCACTTTGCAATAGATAATAGTTTAAATTATTGCCTCCCTTCTAATTTGTTTTTCATTTTATTCTTTTTATTTAAATTTGGATTTTTAAAAGAAACTTTTTAAAGAATAAATTTTTAAGATTTTAAATTTTTACTTTGGATTTTTTCTTTTAAGAATAAATTTAATTTTTAGGATTAAATATAGATAAATAAAATCTTTTTAAATCTAAAAAAATTAAAATGATTTTTAAATAAACTTAAATATATAAAATATTAAAATAAATAACTTATTGCAAACTGCAATTTATATTATTAAACCACACAATTTATTAAATAGCAAGAAAAATCGTTCGTCAAACTTCGAGTAAATTCGACATTTGAGATTTTTTTGCTAAAACGAGCAAAAACTTTTAATTTTTATATACTTTTTGCTGAAATGAGCAAAAACTTCTAATTTTTATATACTTTTTTGCTGAAATGAGCAAAAACTTCTAAATTTTCGACAGTTTTTGCTCATAATTACATTTTTGTCTAAATTTCCTCGTATTTGTATTCTATTTTCTTCTTATCTTTCTTTTCACAAATTCTAAAATCAATCTTTCTAGAAAGCTTGTCCGCATATTTTACTTTAATTTTTATTCTATCACCTATTTTATATACCTTATTCGTTCTTTCTCCTCGCAAAATTTTATTTTGCTCATCATAGAAAAAGTATTCATCTCCTAAATCTTCAAACCTAATTAGTCCTTCTACTGTATTTTCTAGCTCTACAAAAATGCCAAATGAAGTTACACTTGATATTATTCCATCATATTCTTCGCCTATTTTACTTTGCATATATTCTGCTTTCTTCATATCGTCTGCATCTCTTTCTACCTTTTGTGCTATTCTTTCACATTCTGATGAGCTTTCTGCATACCTAGTTGCTTGTTTATAATATTTTTCTAGCTGACTTTCTTTTATTTGATAATTTGTTTCTAAAAACATAGAAATCATACGGTGTATAAATAAATCTGGATATCTTCTAATTGGTGATGTGAAGTGACAATAATATTTACTTGCTATTCCAAAGTGTCCCTTATTTTCACTCTCATACCTAGCTATTTTTAAAGTTCGAAGAATCAGATTAGAAACTACTCTTTCTTCTGGCTTTCCTTTTACAGCATTTATTACTTCTGCAAATGCAGTTGGATGAACAGTATCTTGTGTTATCTTTATTTTATAGCCTAAATTCCATAAAAATTGATTTAATTCTTTTACTTTATCTATGTCTGGAACTTCATGGACACGATAAATAAATGGTAGTTCTAGCCAATTATATTTTTCAGCAACAGTTTCGTTTGCTGTTAACATGAATTGTTCTATTATTTCATTTGAAAAATATAACTCATATTTTTTAACATCTATTGCAACACCATTTTCATCTAATATTATCTTGCTTTCTGGTATGTCTAAGTTTAAGCTACCTGCTTGATTTCTTTTATTTTTTAAGATTTTAGCAAGCTCTGCCATTCTTTCAAAATGCGCTATATATTTATAACATTCTTTTAATAGTTTATCTCTTTTATCTTTTGAATATAGTTCTTCCGCTTCAGTATTTTCTTTCTCGTTATTTTCTTTCTTATTATTTTCTTTTTTTGTATATAATTCTTCTACATCTTGTTCTTCTAGTTGCTCTTTTTCTATTTTATCTTTTTTGCCTTTTTCTTGTGATTTTTTCTCTTCTTTATCTATTTTTTGTTTTTCCTCACTGCTACTTTGTATCTCATTTAATATAGCTTGTACTTCTTTGTAGCTCATTCTTCTTGTTACATTTATTATACTTTTCTGCACATCTGATGAAACTACATTTCCATTTTTATCTATTTCCATTAAAACAGTAATAGCAAACCTATCTTCTTTTTGATTTAAGCTACAAATTCCATTAGATAATTCTTTTGGAAGCATTGGTATTACTCTATCTAACATATATATACTGGTTCCTCTTAATATTGCTTCTTTATCTATTTTTGAGCCTTCTTTAACATAGTAGCTTACATCTGCAATAGATACATTTAATAAATAGTTTCCATTTTTTAATTTTTCTACTGCAACTGCATCATCTAAGTCCTTTGCATCTTCTCCATCTATTGTAAAAATTTCTTTATCTCTTAAATCTAATCTTTTTGGAATATCTTTTTTTGCTATTTCTGGCTTTATTGCCTTTGCTTCTTGAAGCACTTGTTCTGGAAATTCATATGGTAAGTCATATTCTTTTACTAATGATAAAAGATCTACACCTGCCTCATCAATATTGCCAATGACTTCTACTATTCTTCCTTCTGCTTTTTTGCCGTAAATACTTGGCTTTGTAATTTCTACTACTACCTTTTGTCTATTTTTTACTTTTTTACATTCTTTTTTTGGTATATAAATATCATTTGTTACTTTTTTGCCGTCAGGCACAACAAAACCGAAGTTTCTACTTTTTTGAAAAACTCCTACTATTCGTGTATTTTGCAAATCTTCTTGATTTACAATTTTATTTTTATTTATAGCATTTCTTTTAGAAGAATTATTTTTTTCTTTAAATACTCTTTTATAATCCTTTTTCATCTTTCATCCTCTCAAGCAAATTTTTTCTGTCATTTTTTATTAAATTATTTATAGCTTTTAAAAATATAGTAATTCTGAAGCACCGCGTAGCGGCCAAACGAAGCGTAAGCGAAGTGCGCTTGGAGCAGCCTACTTATATTATGTAATAAATTGCTAAATTTATTACATATTGTGGCTGCGACAACAAGGTGCGAAGAATTACTATATTTTTAAAAGAAGATAACCTTAAATAAAAAAAATGACAGAAAAAATTTCCTGCCACTTTTATTACTACTTTTTATACTAAATATAGAATTCCTAAGGCAACTGCTAATACAACAAACAAAACACCTAATGTAATTGTCCATCTTTTTAGCTTGCCTTCCTTTGTTCTTCCTTTATTTTGCTCATAAAAATTATTGGTTGAAGAACCTGTAATTGTTCCAGATGCTCCTGATTTATCTTTATTTTGTATAGTTACTAAAATAATTAACGCGATACATACAATACTATATATACCAAATACAATATATTTTGCTATTTCCATATTCTACACTCTCCTATTTAATGTCTTATACCATAATATTTTGAGCAAATTTTAAACTAGTTTTAAAATAACTACTTCTGCATTATCTCCTTTTCTTGGACCTTTCTTTAAGATGCTTGTGTAGCCTCCTACTCTTCCTTCATATTTTGGAGCTATTTCATTAAATAATTTTGCAGTTAAGTCTATGTTATTTCCTTCACTATCTTTTACTTTGTTGATAGTTTTCATCATTTTTCTTCTAGCATTTAGTCTAGATGGCATATCTTTTTGTCTTTTTTCAGTAGTTACTTCTTTTACTACTTTTAAATATTCTTTACCATTTTTACTCTTTGCAAGTTCTGTTACTTTATTTCCCTTGCTATCAAGTTTTGCTTTAGATACTTTAACATCTACCATTTCAAAATTGTCTTTTTCTTTTACAGCTAATGCAATTATACTATCTGCAATTGCTTTAACTTCTTTAGCTCTAGCCTCTGTTGTTTCAATTTTTCCATGTAATATTAAATCTGTTGTTAATGTTTTAAGCATTGCTAATCTAATATCTGTTGTTCTGCCTAATTTTCTATCTGTAGCCAATTTATTTCCCTCCTTTATATGCATTTAAGCTTATTCGTGACAAATTTAAATTCATCACTTATTTTATATGGATTATTCTTCTTCCTTAGCAAAATCTAATCCTAATGAATGTAATTTATTTGTTACTTCATCTAAAGATTTTTTACCAAGATTTCTTACCTTCATCATTTCGTCTTCAGTCTTGTTAGTTAAATCTTCTACTGTTGAAATGTTAGCTCTCTTTAAGCAATTGAATGATCTTACTGATAATTCTAAGTCTTCAATTGACATTTCAAGAACCTTTTCTTTCTTAGATTCTTCTTTTTCAACCATTACTTGAGTGTTTTTAGTTGCTTCTGATAGGTCTATGAATAATTCTAAGTGACCTGTCATAACTTTTGCTGCTAAACTTAAAGCTTCATCTGGTGTTAAAGAACCATTTGTCCAAACTTCTATTGTTAGTTTATCATAATCTACCATTTGTCCAACTCTAGTATTTTCTACTGCGTAGTTTACTTTCTTAACAGGTGTATAAATAGAATCTATTGGAAGTACACCTAAAGCTTGGTCTGGTTTTTTATTCTTTTCAGCATTATTGTAACCTCTACCTTTGTTAGCAGTTAGTTCCATAACTAAATGTCCACCTTCTGCAACAGTTGCTATATGTAAGTCTGGGTTTAAAACTTCTATTGTGCCATCTGTTATGATGTCACCAGCTTTAACTTCCCCAGGTCCTTTAAAATCTATTCTTAATATTTTTTCTTCAACATCCTCTTGTTTTAAGCTAACACCTTTTAAGTTAATGATAATTTCTGGTACATCTTCTACTACGTTTGGAATTGTAGCAAATTCATGTAATACTCCATCAATTTTTACACTTGTAATTGCACTTCCTGGTAGTGAAGATAATAAAATTCTTCTTAAAGAATTTCCTATTGTAATTCCGTATCCTCTTTCTAATGGTTCACATACAAATTTTGCATAGTTCTTTTCTTCGTCCATTTCTAAGCATTTAATGTTTGGCTTTTCAAATTCTATCATTTTTTACCTCCTAATAAATCATAGAAAAAATTATTTCTATTATAACAATCAAATTATTATTTAGAGTAAAGCTCTACTATTAAATGTTCTTCAACTGGGATATCTACGTCTTCTCTTACTGGTAGTCTTACTACTTTACCATTTAAGTTATTAGCATCTTTTTGTAACCATTCTGGTACTGGTCTTGCTGAGTTTTCTTCAACATTTAATTTAATTACACCATTATCTTTTCTAATTTCTCTTACTGTAACGATATCTCCTTCTTTTAATAAATAAGATGGAATATCAACTTTTTGTCCGTTTACTTCAAAGCATCCATGTGTTATTAACATTCTTGCTTGTGCTCTTGAAGAACCGTATCCTAAACGATATACTACGTTATCTAATCTTCTTTCTAAAATTTGTAATAAAACTTCACCTGTTTTTCCACGAGTAGCAGATGCCATTTCAAAATATTTTCTAAATTGTTTTTCTCCTACACCATAAAAAGATTTTGTTTTTTGTTTTTCTCTAAGCTGTGTACCGTATTCAGAAAGTTTCTTTCTTTTTTGACCATTTTGTCCTGGTGCATAATTTCTTCTTGAAATACTGCATTTATCTGTGTAGCATCTTGATCCTTTTAAAAACAATTTTTGTCCTTCTCTACGACAAATACGACATTGTTCGTCTTTATATCTTGCCATTTCTTTGTTTCACCTTTCTTTCTATTCTTTTATACTCTACGTCTTTTTGGTGGTCTACAACCATTGTGAGGTATTGGAGTAACATCTTTGATACTACTAATTTCCAATCCTGCTGATTGTAAAGACCTAATTGCTGCTTCACGACCAGAACCTGGTCCTTTTACAAATACTTCTACTGTTTTTAAGCCATGTTCCATTGCTGCTTTAGCTGCTGTTTCTGCTGCTTCTCCAGCTGCAAATGGTGTGCTTTTTCTAGAACCTTTAAATCCAAGTTCTCCAGCACTTGCCCAAGAAATTACATTTCCTTGAACATCTGTAAGTGTAACGATTGTATTATTGAAGCTAGAATGAATATGTGCTAATCCTTTTTCAATGTTTTTTCTATCTCTTCTTCTAGTTACTGTTTTTTTAGTTACAGTTGCTTTTGCCATTTTTTAATATTCCCTCCTTATTTAGTCTTTCTTGCTTTTGCTAACTAATTTTCTAGGACCTTTTCTTGTACGGGCATTTGTTTTTGTTCTTTGTCCTCTTACAGGAAGACCACGTCTATGTCTAATTCCTCTATAACATCCAATTTCAGTTAGTCTTTTAATATTTAATGCAACTTCTCTACGTAAGTCACCTTCAACTACGTAACCTTCCATTGCATTTCTGATTGCTTGTACTTGGTCATCTGTTAAATCTTTAACTCTTATATCTGGATTTACTTTTGCTTTAGCTAATATTTTTTGTGAACTTGCTAAACCTATTCCATAGATATATGTTAGACCAATTTCTACTCTTTTTTCTCTAGGTAAATCAACTCCTGCTAAACGAGCCATTTTTATTTGCACCTCCATAGTTTTTTAATTTGCTGTTTTTTCTTTTTGCTTTTTCTTTTTAGTTTTAAAAATTTTTGATTTTTTACTTTTTAGCTTTTTGTTTATTTTGAATTTTGTAATTATAATTTTGCTTTTTGTCTTATTTCTTATTGGTGAAATGCATTGGTTTTTAAAACCAATCAATAAGCTTTTAGACATATATATAAACACAAATCTGAATTATAAGGAAACTTTTAATTAATTTTTAATATATAATTTGTTTATATATTTATTATTTTTTCAAGTTTGCCTTACAGCCGCTATTCATATGACTTGTGTTATAAACTTTTTAAGGTTTTACCCTTGTCTTTGTTTGTGTTTAGGATTTTCACAGATTACTCTGATAACTCCTTTTCTTTTAATAACTTTGCATTTTTCACACATTGGCTTTACTGATGGTCTTACTTTCATTTCTTTCACCTCTCCATTTAGTTATATTTTTACTATTTATATTTAAACCTTAGCAACTTATATTTTTTGCTTTATAAATATTTTATTTTGCTTTATTCTATTTTGCTCTCCATGTAATACGACCTTTGCTTAAGTCATATGGAGATAATTCTACTTTTACTTTGTCTCCAGGTAAAATTTTAATGTAATTCATTCTTAATTTTCCTGAAATATGTGCTAGAATTTTATGTCCGTTTTCCAATTCAACTTTGAAATTTGTATTTGGTAATGCTTCAACAACAGTACCTTCTACTTCAATAACATCCTCTTTTGACATATTTTGTCCATGTTAACTTTTTGTAAGTTAACATATCTCCTTTCTTTTTACGTACAATATCTTGTATATTATACTGCAAATTTATAATAATGTCAATATTTCTGGCTTATTTTCTGTAATTAAAATTGTATTTTCATAATGTGCTGATAAAGATTCATCCTCTGTTACTATTGTCCATCCATCATCTAATACGCAAATATTAGGTTTTCCAGCCATTACCATTGGTTCTACTGCAAGTGTCATGCCAGGTTCTAGTCTTATTCCTTTTCCAGCTTTTCCGTAATTTGGAATGCCTGGGTCTTCATGCATTTCTTCTCCTATTCCATGACCTTGAAATTCTTTTACAACATTGAAACCATTTTTTTCTACAAATTCACCTATTGCATGTGAAATATCTCCAACACGATTTCCTTTTACAGCATATTTAATTCCTTCATAAAATGCTTGCTTTGTAACATCTACTAACCTTTGTTTTTCAGGTGTAGCTTTTCCTACAATGTAGGTTCTTGCTGCATCTCCATTAAATCCATTTTTATAAACCACCAAATCAATACTTACGACATCCCCATCCCTTATAATTCTTCTTGTAGATGGTATGCCGTGTATAATTTCGTCGTTAATAGAAACACATAAAGTACATGGAAAAGCAGGAACTCCTTTTTGCCCACTTGGATAACCCTTTTGTGCAGGAATTCCTCCTTTTTCTCTAATAATTTTTTCAGCAAATTTATCTAAGTCCATTGTTGTAATTCCTGGCTTAATAAACTTACCTATTTCTTCATAAACAAAGGCTGTAATCTTACATGCTTCCTTCATTTTTTCAATTTGTTTTTGAGACTTAATTGTTACCAATTTTATTACTTCCTTTTTAGTCAGTTTTTTATTCTAAAATAGTTATTTTGAAGTAACCTAAAAATAACTATTTTAGATATAGATAAAGCTTTTGAAAATTATGATAATTTTGCTGACAATATTTCTTCTACTGCTTGCTCTGATGCATTTTCTGCTGTTGGGTCCTTTGGTGTAATTTGAGTAAGTACACCTTTTTCTTTATAATACTCAATTAAATCTTTTGAGTTTTCACGGTAAACTTCTAGTCTGTTTTTAATTGTTTCTTCGTTATCGTCTGTTCTGCTAGATAATGGAGCACCACATACATCACAAACACCTGCTACTTTTGAAGGTTTGTATTTTGTATTATAAATTGCACCACATTCCTTATTTGAACATGTTTGTCTGTTTAAAATTCTATCAATAATAATATCATCTGGAATGATTAATTCTGGTACTATATCAACTTTTTTGCCTTGCTCTTTTAATATTTCATCTAAAGCTTCTGCTTGCATTTTTGTTCTTGGGAAGCCGTCTAAAATAACGCCTTCTTTAGTATCTTCTGAATTTAATCTATCTTTAACAATACCGATAGTTACTTCATCTGGTACTAATTTTCCATTTGACATATAGCTTTCAGCTAATTTTCCTAATTCTGTTCCTCTTTTTATTTGTTCTCTGAACATATCTCCTGTAGAAATATGAGGTAAATTTGTTCTCTTTGCTAAAATCTTTGCTGCTGTTCCTTTTCCACTTCCTGGAGCTCCTAACATAACAATATACATAACTTTTTCTCCTTTTCATGCATTTCGGACGGTACTAGCATTTTAAAATAAATACTCGTCCGTCCTATTTTGCTTTAATTTATTATTAAAAAAAGAATTGTTATTTGGCTAGGCAGAAATGCTTTGAAAGGCAAGGGCGCATACGTTTTGTATGTAACCGCGTTTCAAAGTATTTCTAACGACGCCCAAATGGCAATTATTTTTTTAATTAGTCTAAGAATCCTTTGTAATGTCTCATTACAAGTAAAGATTCTAATTGTTGTACCATTTCTAGTGCTACACCTACTACGATTAAGATAGATGTCCCACCAAAGGCTAAGTCAAGTCCTGGAATAAATCTTACAAGCATTGGTAATATTGCAATTACTGCTAAGAAAAGTCCACCAAACCATAATAATTTAGATAATATAGCTGATAAATATTCTGTTGTTGGCTTTCCTGCTCTTATTCCTGGAATGAATCCACCATTTTTCTTAATATTATTAGATACTTCTGCTGGATTGAATGTTGCGTATGTATAGAAGAATGTAAATCCTACTATCAATAATAAATATACTATTGCATTTGCTACTGTGTAACCCCAATGAATTCCTTGTGATGTTGAGGTTGCAATAGAGAATTTATAAATTACTGACCAGAAGCCTGTTTGAGTTGCTATATTTGGCACAAATATTTGTATAATCATTGCTGGGAAGGTCATAAATGAAGAAGCAAAGATTATTGGCATAACACCTGCCATTGCAAGCTTAAGTGGTATATGCGTATTTTGTGCTCCTACCATTTTTCTTCCAACTACTTTTTTTGCATATTGTACAGGTACTCTTCTTTCAGCTTCTTGGACAAATACAACACCTGCAATTAAAATAATTGCTCCTATTATAATTCCTAATGCTGTAAGTAATCCTGTTGTGCTGAATGCACCTGTTCCCATGATTAAGTTCCAAATCATGCTTGCTGCTGATGGTAATCCTGAAACGATACCTACAAATATAATTGTTGAAATACCATTTCCGATTCCTTTATCTGTAATTTCATCTCCAAGCCATGTTAATATTGCTGTTCCTGCCATAAGTGAAATAACTACTAAGAAGCCAGTCATGAAACCATTTCCAACAAATATTCCTGAAGCTCTATATGATAAATATAATCCTGTACCTTCTATTAATGCAAGAACTACAGTTAATAACTTGGTATATTTGTTCATTTTGTTTCTTCCTTCTTCTCCGCCTTCTTTAATAAGTCTTTCTAGTGAAGGAATTACCATTCCTAATAATTGAATAACGATTGATGCTGTAATATATGGTGTAATTGACATTGCAAAGATAGAAAATCTTGAAAAAGCTCCACCTGAAATCAAGTCAATTAGTCCTGCTATTCCATTTGTAGAACTTGACATAGCATCGTTTAATGCTACTGTATCAACACCTGGGATTGTAATAAAGCATCCAAATCTAAAAATTACAATTAAAAGTAATGTATATAATATTCTTTTTCTTACATCTGGTGTTTTAAATGCATTAATAATAGTTTTTAACAATTAAATCACCTCTGCCTTTCCTCCTAAAGCTTCAATTTTTTCTTTTGCAGCTTTAGTAAATTTTACAGCTTTTACATTTACTTTTTTGTCTAATTTTCCTGTTGCTATAATAACTATACCGTCTTTTATTTTACGAATAATACCATCTTTTACTAGGCTTTCTCCTGTAACATCTTCTGTTGTTGCTTTATTAAGCATTGTAAGTGTTACTTCTGTATAATCTTTAGCATGAACGTTTGTAAAGCCTCTTTTTGGTAATCTTCTATATAAAGGAGTTTGACCACCTTCAAAGCCTCTTCTTACTCCACCACCGCTTCTAGCTTTTTGTCCTTTATGTCCTTTTCCTGAAGTTTTTCCAAGACCTGAACCAACTCCACGACCTACTCTAGTTCTTGTTTTTACTTTTTGTGCTGGTTTTATTTCGTCTAATTTCATTTATGCGTACACCTCCTATTTTAATTTATTTAATCATATATTGTACTTTTAATATTTAAAATTAATAAAGTCTATAAATTAGTCTTTTATTTAAGTTAAAATTATAAAATATCTGATACAGCTTTTCCTCTTTTATTTGCTACTTGTTCAATTGTTCTCATGCTCTTTAATCCTTCTATTGTAGCATAAACAACGTTTCTAGGATTGTTTGTTCCTATAACTTTTGTTCTAATATCTTTGTATCCTGCAAGCTCTAATACTGGTCTTACACTACCACCAGCAATAACTCCAGTACCTTCTGCAGCTGGTTTTAACATAACGCTTGCACTTCCAAATTTACCTACATATTCATGAGGAATTGTTGTTCCTACTACTGGAACTTCTACTAAGTTCTTTTTAGCATCTTCAATAGCTTTCTTAATTGCATCTGGAACTTCAGAAGCTTTACCATTTCCTACACCAATATGACCATTTTCATCTCCAACAACAACAACAGCACTAAATCTAAAGGTTCTACCACCTTTTACAACTTTTGCTACTCTGTTAATTGCAACTACTTTTTCTTTTAATTCTGATGTATTTTCTGATTGCACTTTAATTTTCCCTCCTTTTTTATCTGTTAGGGGACACCTTTTAACTCTATTATATTTTTATTCACTAGGGCTAGAATCTGTCCCCTACCCTTGTGAACCTTTTTAAGTTCTACTATAAAGGTTTTCTTTAAATATATTTTAAAGAAATAATAAACATTTCTTACTTTAAATACGTTTTTAAGAAATATAAAAATTTCTTACTTTTTAAGAATTTACCTTTTAGCTTAGAATGTTAATCCGCCTTCTCTTGCTGCTTCTGCTAATTCTTTTACTACACCATGATAAATGTAGCCACCTCTATCAAAAACAACTTCTTTAATATTTTTTTCAAGAGCTTTCTTAGCAATTAGTGCGCCTACTTCTTTAGCAGCTTCTTTGTTGCTATGTTTTGTTTTAACTTCTTTATCTAATGTAGAAGCCTGTGCTAAAGTGTTAGCGTTTACATCATCTATAACTTGAACATAAAGATTACTATTGCTTCTAAAAACACATAATCTTGGACGTTCTGGTGTTCCTAGAACTTTATTACGTACTCTTTCATGTCTTCTTTCTCTTTCAGCTTTTCTGTCTATTTTCTTAATCATGATTTTCTCCTTTCTACTAAATTTAATTAGTAAATTCTAAATTAGGAATTTAAAGCGAGTATAACAAGGCAACCGAGCTAAAATTTTTGAGATAGTACGAGTTGTACATCGAAAAAATTTTATGCGAAGGTTAACGAAGTTAGACGAAGCTTAAAATTTCTAATTTTATTTTTTACCAGATTTACCTTCCTTACGTCTAATATGTTCTTCAGCATATTTAATACCTTTACCTCTATATACTTCTGGTGGTCTTTTTGTTCTTACAACAGCTGCTGTTTGACCAACTAATTCTTTATCAATACCTCTTACTGTAATGTGGTTTGGATCAGGTACATCAAAAGTAATTCCTTGTGGTGGATCCATCTCTACTGGATGTGAATAACCTAAGTTCATTACTAATGTGTTTCCTCTTTTTTGTGCTCTGTAACCAACACCATTGATTTCTAGCTCTCTTTTAAATTCATGAACAACTCCCTCAATCATATTGTTAATTAAAGTTCTTGTTAATCCATGTAAACTTCTATTTGCTGGTTCATCATCTGGTCTTGTAACAGTAATAGTATTTTCATTTATATCTACTTTCATATTTTTATGAATTTCTTTTGACATTGTTCCTTTTGGACCTTTTACAGTAATCACATTTTCGTTCATTGAAACTTCAACGCCTTCTGGTACTGTAATATGTTTATTGCCTATTCTTGACATTTTTATTTTCCTCCTTTCTACCAAACATAAGCTAGAACTTCTCCTCCTAGTCCTTCTGCTCTTGCTTCTTTATCTGTTTTAATTCCTTTTGAGGTAGAAATTAAAGCGATTCCTAAACCATTTAATACTTGTGGTAATTCATCCTTAGATGCATATACTCTTAGTCCTGGTTTACTAATTCTTCTTAAACCTTCAATTACTCTACTACCTCTTTCATTATATTTTAAAGTAATGCGAATAACACCTTGGCTATTGTCATTTATCTCTTCATATGAAGCAATATAACCTTCTTTGAATAGAATATCTGCAATTGCCTTTTTTACATTTGAACTAGGTATATCTACTGTTTTATGTTTTTGACTATTCGCATTTCTAATTCTTGTTAACATATCTGCAATTGGGTCTGTTGTATTCATTTATTTTTTCCCTCCTTTTTTATTTTTGTGCTGATTTTCAATCAAATTTTTACCAGCTTGCCTTCTTAACTCCCGGAATTTCTCCCTTATGAGCTAATTCTCTAAAGCAAACACGGCAGATTCCATATTTTCTAATATAAGCATGTGGTCTTCCACATATTTTACAACGATTATATTCTCTTGTTTTATATTTTTGTGGTTTTTGTTGTTTTACTTTTAAAGATGTTTTAGCCATGAATTTCTCCTTTCTTAACTCACTACTAATTAATTATTTTGGAATGGCATTCCTAATAATGAAAGCAATTCTTTTGCTTCTTCATCTGTATTAGCAGTAGTAACAAATATAATATCCATACCTCTAATTTTATCAATTTTATCATATTCGATTTCAGGGAAAATTAATTGTTCCTTAACACCCATTGAATAGTTTCCTCTACCATCAAATGAATTATTTGAAACTCCTCTAAAATCTCTAACTCTTGGTAAAGCTACATTGAATAGTTTGTATGCAAAATCATACATTTTTCCACTTCTTAAAGTAACTTTACATCCAATATTAACACCTTCTCTAATTTTGAAAGCAGCTATAGCTTTCTTAGCTTTTGTTACTATTGGTTTTTGACCTGTAATAATGCTTAGGTCATTTATTGTATTATCTAATGCTTTTGGATTATCTTTCATATCTCCTAAACCAACATTGATAACTATTTTCTCTAATTTTGGAACTTCCATAATTGATTTATAGTTAAATTTTTTCATTAATGCTGGTACTACTTCTTTTTCATATTGTTCTCTTAATATTTCCATAAGTCCTTACATAGACCTCCTTTCTTATTTTAATTTATTTCCACATCTCTTGCAAACACGCACTTTTTTGTCTCCCTCTACTACATATCCAACTCTTGTTGGTTTGTTACATTTTGGGCAAACTACATTTACTTTGCTACTATGTATGCTGCATTCTACTGGAATGATTCCGCCTTCTTCTCCTTGTTTTCTTGGTTTAACATGTTTCTTACGAACATTAACACCTTTTACGATTACTTTTTCTGTTTTTGGAATTATTTCTAAAACTTCTCCTGTTTTTCCTTTATCATTTCCTGATAAAACTTGAACAGTATCACCTTTTCTAATTTTCATTACTTGTTTTCACCTCTTTTTTACTAGTTTATCGGTTTTTTATAAAACTTCTGGAGCTAATGATAATATTTTCATATAATCTCCGTCTCTTAACTCTCTAGCTACTGGCCCAAAAATACGAGTTCCTCTTGGTGTTTTATCATCT
Source organism: uncultured Clostridia bacterium (assembly GCA_947629045.1). Lineage (GTDB taxonomy): Bacteria > Bacillota > Clostridia > TANB77 > CAG-508 > CAG-273. Next base: position 46,716 of record CANRCF010000008.1, read on the forward strand.
TTTATAAGAACTGCTGCATTTTCATCAAATCTTACATATGAACCATCTGCTCTTCTAACTGGCTTTTTAGTTCTAACTACAACTGCTTTTACTACATCACCTTTTTTAACAACGCCACCTGGTATTGCTGTTTTAACAGAAGCAACAATAATGTCACCGATTCCAGCATATCTTCTATATGAGCCACCTAAACATCTGATACACATAATTTCTCTTGCACCAGTATTGTCAGCAACTTTTAAAATACTTTGTTGTTGTACCATTTAAGGTTACCTCCTTCTTTACTATTTTAAAGCTTTTATCTAATTTTTTAAATTTCTATTTAATAATGGCTTTTTCTACTATTTCTACCACTCTAAATCTCTTGTCTTTAGAAAGTGGTCTTGTTTCCATTACTTTTACTTTATCGCCTTCTTGGCACTCATTTTTTTCGTCATGAGCTTTTAATTTGTATGTTCTTTTTTGGATTTTTCCATACATTTTGTTCATAACATTAGTTTCAACAGCTACTACAACTGTTTTATCCATTTTGTTAGAAACAACTGTGCCAACCATTACTTTACGAAGATTTCTTTCTTCCATTTGGTTAATCCCCTTTCTTCTCAACTAGTTCTCTTTCTCTTAGAACTGTTTTAATTCTTGCTATGTCTTTCTTCACATCTTTTATTTTCATAGGATTGTCTAATCCGTTTGTTGCTAAACTAAATCTTAATTTGAATAGCTCATTTTTTAGTTCAACTAATTCCTTTTCTAGATCTGGTGAAGACATTTCTTTAATTTTATTTATCTTCATCACTATCACCTACACTTTCGGTTTCTCTTTTAACAAACTTTGTTGTTATAGATAGCTTGTTACCTGCTAAACGAAGTGCTTCTTTTGCTGCATCTTCTGGAACACCAGCAATTTCAAACATTACTCTTCCTGGTTTTACAGGTGCTACCCAAAATTCAACTGCTCCTTTACCTTTACCCATACGAGTACCAATAGGTTTTGCAGTCATTGGTTTATCTGGGAAAATTTTAATCCAAACTTTTCCTCCTCTTTTAATGTAACGAGTCATAGCAACACGGGCTGCTTCTATTTGATTAGAAGTAATTAAACCGATTTCTTGTGCTTGAAGTCCATATTCTCCATCTGTTACTTTATTTCCTCTTGTTGCTTTTCCTCTAACTCTACCTTTTTGTTGTTTTCTATATTTTGTTCTTTTTGGTAATAATGGCATTATTTGTCTCCTCCTTCCATTTGCTTCTTTTTCGCTGGAAGTATTTCTCCTTTATAAATCCAAACTTTTACACCGATTTTTCCGTATGTTGTATCTGCTTCTGCAAATCCATAGTCAATATCAGCTCTTAAAGTTTGAAGTGGAATTGTTCCTTCTTTATAGAATTCTGTTCTTGCCATGTCTGCACCACCAAGTCTTCCAGATACAGCAGTTTTAATACCTAATGCACCTGCTTTTAAGGTTTTTTGCATACATTGTTTCATAGCCCTTCTAAAAGAAACCCTCTTTTCCAATTGACTAGCAATGTTTTCAGCTACTAATTGAGCATCAACATCAATATTATTTACTTCAACAATATTTAAGTTTACTGTTTTTCCTATCATTTTTTCTAATTCAGCTTTTAATACTTCAGCTAAGTTTCCACCTTTTCCAATTACTAATCCTGGTTTTGCGGTGTAAACATTTACTCTTACAAATTTTGCAGTTCTTTCGATTTCAATTTTTGAAATACCTGCAACATATAATTTTTTCTTAACATATTCACGGATTTTGTGGTCTTCTACTAAATAATCACTGAAATTCTTTTTATCTGCATACCACTTTGAATTCCATTCTCTAATAACACCTACTCTTAATCCGTTAGGATTCATTTTTTGTCCCATTTTGTTAAGTCCTCCTTTCTTACTTTTCTATTAATCTCTTTCTTTTAACACGATTGTTATATGGCTTGTTCTTTTTCTAATTCTTACTGCACTACCTTTTGCAGCTGGTCTAATTCTTTTTAGAGTTGGACCTTGATTTGCATAAATTTCAGCAACATATAATTTTTCGTGTGACATATGATGATTGTTTTCAGCGTTTGCGATTGCTGATTTTAATAATTTTTCTATAATAACGCTTGATGCTTTTGGTGCATATTTTACGATAGCTAATGCTTCATCAATATTTTTTCCTCTAATTAAATCTGCTACAATTTTAACTTTTCTACTTGAAATTCTAGCATATTTTAATGAAGCTTGTGCTGTTTGAACTAAAGTTTCTTGCTTATCTTCCACTTTCTTTTCCTCCTATCTACATTATTTTGAGTTTTTTATATTAGGACATAATTTTTATAATTTTCTAATATTATAACTTTGTATTTTTTTATTTAATACTATTACTTATAAAATTACTTGTATTTATAAAATTATTTGCTTTCAGTAGTTGTTGCTTTGTCTCCTGAATGTCCTTTAAATGTTCTTGTTGGTGCAAATTCACCTAATTTATGTCCAATCATTTCTTCTGTAATGTATACAGGTACATGTTTTCTACCATCATGAACAGCTATTGTATGTCCAACCATTTGTGGGTAAATAGTAGAAGCTCTAGACCATGTTTTAATTACTTCTTTATTTCCACTTGCATTCATTGCTTCTACTCTCTTTAATAATTCTGGTGCAATAAATGGAGCTTTTTTACTTGATCTTGACATTTGGTTTTTCCTCCTTTTCTTTTAAGGTATTGTATTTTATCATTTCAAGAACATGATTTGTTCTTATTTTAATTTTTGTTCTTTCTTACCATTTTAGGATTTTATCTATTATGCTTATTTTTTATTAAGCCTTAGCTCTCTTTGTTATAAATTTGTTTGTTGATTTATTTTTCTTTCTTGTCTTATATCCTAATGCTGGTTTGCCCCAAGGTGTCATTGGTCCTGCGTGTCCTACTGGTGCTCTACCTTCACCACCACCATGAGGGTGATCTACTGGGTTCATTACAGAACCTCTAACTGTTGGTCTTATACCCATATGTCTTGTTCTTCCTGCTTTACCTAATTTAACATTTTCATGGTCAGTATTTCCTACTGTTCCTATAGTAGCTTTACATACAGCCATTACTAATCTCATTTCTCCAGATGGAAGTCTTACATGTGCAAATTTTCCTTCTTTTGCCATTAATTGTGCTTCTTGACCTGCAGCTCTAACTGCTTTTCCACCTTGACCTGGATTTAATTCAATATTATGAATCATTGTACCTACTGGAATATTTTCAATTTTCATGCAGTTACCTGGTTTGATATCTGCTTTATCTCCAGAGATTACTTTATCTCCATTTTTTAAACCAACTGGTGCTAAGATATATGCTTTTTCTCCATCTTCATATTCGATTAAAGCAATATTTGCACTTCTGTTTGGATCATATTCAATTCCAAGTACAGTAGCTGGCACATTTTCTTTGTTTCTTTTAAAATCAATTATTCTGTATTTTTGTCTATTTCCGCCACCTTGATGTCTTACAGTAATTCTTCCGTAAGAGTTTCTACCTGCATTTTTCTTTTTTGTTGCAAGTAAAGATTTTTCTGGCTCTTTTTTTGTTACTTCATCAAATGTAGAAACTGTCATGTTTCTTCTTGATGGTGTATATGGTTTAAATCTTTTTGTTCCCATTTTAATTCTCCTTTTTAATTTTATTTTCCTAGTTTTAAAACTAGATATTTATTATCTCTTAGAAATTAGAAGCGAGTATAGCGAGGCAACCGAGCAAATTTTTCTGAAACTATACTAATGTATGTTGAAGAAAAATTTGTGAAGGTTAACAAAGCTAGACGAAGCTTATAATTTTTAAGCCCCCATAAAGTGTTCTATAGAATCTTTATATTTTTTAGATACTTTAGTTTCTTTTCCACCTTTTGCTAGGTAACTTAATTCTTGTGGGTTAGTTTCAATTGTAACAAT